>NZ_JAHPJG010000001.1:0-622712 GCF_020515755.1 Pseudomonas sp. B20 | reverse complement strand
CCACGGCCTGCGGCCAGAATCAAGCGTAGACTTTTGTATAGCGCTGAGCACTGCGTGGCACGAGACTGAAAAACACCTCAGAAATCCACTTTCCCGCGTCCGGCCTTGATCGAGCCGCGTTTGCTCTTGGACTCCAGGCGTCGGGTCTTGGAGCCGAGGGTCGGGCGGGTCGGGCGGCGTTTCTTTTCGACCTTGGCCGCGTTGACGATCAGCTCACTCAAACGCAGCAAGGCATCGGCACGGTTCTGCTCTTGGGTCCGATACTGCTGAGCCTTGAGCACGATCACGCCGTCGCTGGTAATCCGGCTGTCACTCAACGCCAGCAGCCGTTCCTTGTAGAACGGCGGCAGCGACGAGGCGTTGATGTCGAAACGCAAATGCACGGCGCTGGAGACCTTGTTGACGTTCTGCCCACCCGCGCCCTGGGCACGGATAGCGGTCAACTCGATCTCGGCATCCGGCAGATGAACGTTGTTGGAAATCACCAGCATCGGGGTCTCTTCTTCTCGGAAACGGGCAAGGCTACTTGCCAGACTGGGCAGACACGACAACGCTACGCCTGTTCTTGGCCCGGTAACAGACCCACATCACCGCCAGCCACACGGGTATCGCATAGACCGATATGCGGATGCCGGGGATCATCAGCATGATGCCGAGGATAAACACCACAAAGGCCAGGCAGACATAGTTGCCATACGGATACCACAGCGCCTTGAACAGCGGCACCTGGGCGGTGCGGTTCATGTACTGACGGAATTTCAGGTGCGAGTAGCTGATCATCGCCCAGTTGATCACCAGCGTGGCCACCACCAGCGACATCAACAGTTCCAGCGCCTGCTGCGGCACGAAGTAGTTGAGCAGTACCGCGACCAGTGTCACGGCGGCAGAGGCGAAGATCGCCTTGACCGGCACCCCGCGTTTGTCGACCTGGGCCAGCGCCTTGGGCGCATCACCCTGCTCGGCCATGCCCACCAGCATGCGGCTGTTGCAGTAAGTGCCGCTGTTGTACACCGACAGCGCTGCCGTCAGAACCACAAAGTTGAGGATGTGCGCAGCCGTGTCGCTGCCGAGCATCGAGAACACCTGCACGAACGGGCTGCCGCTGTAGGAATCGCCAGACGCATTGAGGCTGGCCAGCAGGCTGTCCCAGGGCGTCAACGACAACAGCACCACCAGCGCGCCGATGTAGAAAATCAGGATACGGTAGATGACCTGGTTGATTGCCTTAGGGATCACGGTCTTCGGTTGTTCGGCTTCGGCAGCGGTGAAACCGAGCATCTCCAGGCCGCCGAACGAGAACATGATGATTGCCAGCGCCATCACCAAACCGCTGACACCGTTGGGAAAGAATCCGCCATGCTCCCAGAGGTTGCTGACCGAGGCCTGCGGGCCACCGCTGCCACTGACCAGCATGTAACTGCCCAGGGCAATCATGCCGATGATCGCCACCACCTTGATGATCGCGAACCAGAACTCGGTCTCGCCGAACACCTTGACGTTGGTCAGGTTGATGGCATTGATCAGCACGAAGAAGGCTGCCGCAGACACCCAGCCCGGGATGTCCGGCAACCAGTAATGAATGTATTTGCCGACGGCGGTCAGTTCGGACATGCCGACCAGGATGTACAGCAGCCAGCAATTCCAGCCCGACAGGAACCCGGCGAAACCGCCCCAGTAGTTGTGGGCGAAGTGGCTGAATGAACCGGCGACCGGCTCTTCGACAATCATCTCGCCTAGTTGGCGCATGATCATGAAAGCGATGAAGCCACAGATGGCATAACCGAGAATCATCGACGGCCCGGCGGATTTCAGCACGCCCGCCGAACCGAGAAACAGGCCCGTCCCGATGGCACCGCCCAAGGCGATCAACTGGATGTGTCGATTCTTCAGGCCACGTTTCAGTTCGCCCGAGGGTGAGGTTGTTTCACTCATTCAATAGCCACCTGATCGATCTTGTTCTGTGACGGAATAGAACCTGCTGCGCTCGTGGCGCAACAGAATTGCAGCGTTCGAGGCGGATGGCCCGGAGCGTTGAACAGCACTGTTTCACAGAAAAAAGCGCAGCATTGTACACGTGCACAGGGAGGTCGAGGTGCGCCGGCTGTGTGACAGCGCTTTTCAGAGCGCCGAAAACGACAACGCCAGCCCTGTGGACTGGCGCTGCCATTCATTCACACCGTGCGATCACTCAGGCTTGCGACGACCGAAGCCCGGACGCTGACCTGAACCTGCCGGTGGGCCACGACGCTTGCCTGACGGCGCATCATCGTTGACCAGCTTGATGCCGACACGCTTCGGGCCCGGCTTGGCCGGACGCTTGTTCATGTCGCTCGGACGCTCGGCAACCGGTGTGCCACGGCTGTTGTCGGCCGGACGCGGCGCGCGTGAACCGGGCTTGCCCGAATCCTTGCGCGGCGAAGGACGCTGAGTCCAATCGCCACCGCGCGGACGATCACGCTCGCTGCCGGTGATCTGCGGCTGACGCGGTGCGCGCTCGCCGCCGGTTGCCGGAGCACCAGCCGCAGGACGCAAGGTGCGAACGCGCTCGCCTTTGCCCAGAGGGCGCGACGATTGACGCTGCAGACGCTCCATCTTGTCTTTGGTCTTGGCATTCATCTGCGGCTGGGCCACAGGTTGCAGACCGACTTCGGCTGCCAGAATGTCGACTTCGTACTGGCTCATTTCGCGCCAGCGGCCCATCGGCAGGTCGGAGTTGAGGAACACCGGCCCGTAACGCACGCGCTTCAGGCGGCTGACCACCAGCCCCTGGGATTCCCAGAGACGACGCACTTCGCGGTTACGGCCTTCCATCACCACGCAGTGATACCAGTGGTTGAAGCCTTCGCCGCCCGGTGCCTGCTGGATATCGGTGAAGCGTGCAGGACCGTCTTCGAGAATCACACCGTTCTTGAGGCGCAGCAACATGTCGTCATCGACTTCGCCACGCACACGAACCGCGTATTCACGGTCCATTTCAAACGACGGGTGCATCAGGCGGTTGGCGAGTTCACCGTCGGTGGTGAACATCAGCAGGCCGGTGGTGTTGATGTCGAGACGACCGATGTTGATCCAGCGGCCTTCTTTCGGGCGCGGCAGACGATCGAACACGGTCGGACGGCCTTCAGGGTCGTCACGGGTGCAGATTTCACCATCGGGCTTGTTGTACATGATGACGCGACGGACCGTTTCGGCCGCTTCTTCGCGCTTGATGACGCGACCATCGACACTGATGGCGTCATGCAGGTCGACGCGTTGACCGAGGGTCGCGTCCTTGCCGTTGACCTTGATACGGCCTTGGGTAATCCAGGCTTCCACGTCACGGCGTGAACCCACGCCAATGCGCGCCAGAACCTTCTGCAGCTTTTCGCCTGCGGGTCCGATTTCCTGGCTGTCCTGCTTGTCTTTTTCACTCATCTGGGCACCTCCCGGTGTGTCGAATCAGGGCTGGCCGAGAACCGGCAAGACCTGTACCCGGCGCGCTGTGGATAGCGGCAAGGCGAAATACTTGAAAGCCCGGGCGACACTTGATCGCCGAGGGTCGGCCATCATACGCCCCTGCGCCGGTTTACGCATCCGGCGTCAGCGGCAAATGCCCGAATCACTTCTTCTTTTTACGACCGGCGGTCTTGAGCTTCGCCAACCGCTTGGCAGACTCATCGAGCACCGTGCGCTTGTCGTCCTTGTCGAGCTTCTTCCAGGACTTGATTTCGCGCTTGCTGCGGCCGCATCCCAGGCAAATGTCATCATCGAACTTGCACAGGCTGATGCAGGGGTTCTTGGTCGAACTCATGGGCAGCGAATCTCATGGCGAGTGGTATCAAATGTGACCCTGGGCCGGCGTATGAATTCGACCTAAGTGCGCGGAGCGTTGGCACGACAGTTCTGATTATCGTTCTGAACGCTCCAGGACGAGGTATCAAGAGGACGCAGAGCGCTCATGGCTATATACAGGTCTTGTGGGAGCGAGCTTGCTCGCGAAAGGGCCCGTACAGAATCCGAAAATAGCGAGCCTGCACCATCGCCTTCGCGAGCAAGCTCGCTCCCACGAGACTTGTGTATCACGCTGAACGCTTCAGCGTGGGAGCGCTAGTCAATCAGACCTCATCGTCGCCTTTGCCGTCTTCAGGCTCAGGCTCCGTACGCAGCAGGTCGTCAAAGTCGGTCTTGAGGCCCTGCTCCATCGAGTCCAGTTCCACCAGCAGACTGCGGAAGCTGGTTTCGTCACGCGGCGCTTCGGGCTCTGCGTCCGGGTCGAGGCTGGCGTCGGCCAGGGCTTGCAGATGCGCAGGCACCGGCGCTTCTTCGAAATCCAGCACCGGCTCGGTTTCCATCTCGCGCAGGTCGGCCAGCGGCGGCAGTTCGTCGAGGCTTTTCAGGTTGAAGTGGTCGAGAAAGCCTTTGGTGGTCGCGAACATGGCCGGTTTGCCGGGCACATCACGGTAGCCCACCACGCGAATCCACTCGCGCTCGAGCAGGGTCTTGACGATGTGGCTATTGACCGCGACACCACGCACATCCTCGATCTCGCCCCGCGTGATCGGCTGGCGGTAGGCGATCAGCGCGAGGGTTTCCAGCATGGCCCGGGAGTAACGCTGCGGCCGTTCTTCCCACAACCGCCCGACCCACGGCGAAAAGCGGTCACGAATCTGCAGGCGATAACCCGACGCCACTTCCTTGAGCTCGAAAGCGCGCCCCTCACATGACTTGCGCAATACCTCGAGTGCCTTTTTGAACACCGGGGGTTCAGGGCGCTCGCCTTCCTCGAATAGCTCATACAGGCGTTCCAGCGTCTGCGGTTTTCCGGAGGCCAGCAGAAATGCTTCAAGCAGCGGGGCCAGTTCACGAGGTTCGTTGAGGTTCATGAATGTGTTTTAGCTCTACTCGGCTCGCGCCCGGACATGGATCGCCGCAAAGGGCTCGTTTTGGACCAGCTCGACAAGTGACTCCTTGACCAGCTCAAGCACCGCCATAAACGTCACGACCACACCCAGACGCCCTTCTTCGGCGGTAAACAGCTCGGCGAACGGCACAAAACCGCCGCCCTTGAGACGTTCCAGCACATCGCTCATGCGCTCACGGGTGGACAGTGCCTCGCGGCTGACCTGGTGGCTTTCGAACATGTCGCCGCGGTGCAGCACCTCGGCCATCGACATCAGCACTTCTTCAAGGCTGACATCCGGCAACAACTTGCGTGCACGGGCTTCGGGAGCGTCCAGTTTCGGCACGATCACATCGCGGCCCACCCGGCTCAGGCCATCGATGCCCTCGGCGGCGGCCTTGAAGCGCTCGTATTCCTGCAAGCGGCGAATCAGCTCGGCGCGCGGATCACCCTCTTCCTCTTCGACTTCCGCCGAGCGCGGCAACAGCATGCGCGATTTGATCTCGGCCAGCATGGCGGCCATGACCAGATACTCGGCAGCCAGCTCCAGGCGCACGGTTTTCATCAGCTCGACGTAACCCATGTACTGCTTGGTGATCTCGGCCACGGGAATATCGAGGATGTCGATGTTCTGTTTGCGGATCAGGTACAGCAGCAGGTCGAGCGGCCCTTCGAACGCTTCGAGAAAAACCTCCAGCGCATCGGGCGGGATGTACAGGTCCAGCGGCATCTGCGTGACAGCACGCCCGTAGACCAGCGCAAACGGCAGCTCCTGCTGGGCGTCTGCCTGGCTGTCGACTGCCTCGACGGCTGTCATCAGGCGCGTTCACCGAAAGGCGTCGGATCACCACAGCCGACCCGAACGATCTGGGGTTCACCCTCAGCCAGGTTAATGACCGTGGACGCCGAAATACCGCCGATCCCGCCATCGATGATCAGGTCGACCTGATGCTCGAGAACCTGACGCATCTCATAGGGATCGCTGAGCGGCACGCTGTCGCCCGGCATGATCAGGCTGACGCTCATCAGCGGCTCGCCCAATTGCTCCAGCAGGGCCTGGGCGATGGGATGACTTGGCACGCGCAGGCCGATGGTGCGGCGCTTGGGGTGCAGCACCAGACGCGGCACCTCGCGGGTGGCGTTGAGAATGAAGGTGTACGGCCCTGGCGTGTGCGCCTTCAGCGCACGGAACGCGCCGGTGTCGACCTTGGCAAACAGCCCCAGTTGCGACAGATCGCAGCACATCAGGGTGAAGTTGTGCTTGTCGTCCAGCTGGCGCAGGCGGCGGATACGCTCGATGGCGCTCTTGTCACCGATCTGGCAACCCAGTGCATAGGATGAATCTGTCGGGTACACCACCAGCCCGCCGGCCTTGATGATTTCAGCAGCCTGTTTGATCAGGCGCGGCTGCGGGTTTTCCGGATGGACCTGGAAAAATTGACTCACGATTACTTCCTGTTCAGACGGAGGCAGTAGGCTGTTCATGTTTGAATCTGCACCACAAAGGCGGTAGATCTTCAGGCACGGGGCGATAAGTGCCGATCTCGCCCCAGGTGCCAGGACCGTGGAAGTCGCTGCCGGCAGAAACCAGCAGACCGAACTCGCGTGCAAGGATGGCCAGGGTGCCGACCTGATCGGCAGGCTGCATGCCATTGACCACTTCTATGGCGTGCCCACCAGCCTGGACGAAATCGCCGACCAGTTTACGCCGTTTACTGCGGGTAAAGTCATAATGTGAAGGATGCGCGAGGCTGACCCATGCACCCGACGCCCGCAAGGTGGCGACCGTGTCCTCCAGCGTTGGCCAGTGCTGCTTCACATCGCCCAGTTTGCCCGCCCCCAGCCATTTGCGAAATGCCTCGGCGCGATCTTTGACGAAACCCGAGCGCACCATGAAGTCGGCAAAGTGCGGACGCGCAGGCGCATTACCGCTGTCACCCAGTTCCTGCTGAATCGCGCGAGCGCCTTCCAGCGCCCCAGGCATACCTTTGATCGCCAATTTACGGCTGATTTCTTCCGCACGCAGCCAGCGCCCCTCATGCAAACGGCTGATGGCTTCGGTCAGCGCCGGGGCCTGGGTATCGAATCCGTAACCCAGAATATGGATGGTCGCGCCGCCCCAGGTGCACGACAGCTCCACCCCGTTGACCAGTTGCATACCCAATGAATGCGCCGCCGCACGGGCCTCTTCAAGCCCTTCAAGGGTGTCGTGGTCGGTCAGCGAAAGGACGCGCACGCCGTTTTCATGAGCACGCGCAACCAGTGCCGTGGGCGAGAGCGCCCCGTCGGAAGCGGTGCTGTGGCAGTGCAGGTCTACATTCATAGTGATGCTTTCGTGTTCATTGATGTTTGTTATTATGCCGCCACATCCTGCTTCTGGCTGCCATTGTGAAACAATTCATCGACTTCATCCCGCTGCTGCTGTTCTTCATCGTTTACAAAACCGAGCCGCGTGCCGTGGATATCCTCGGCAATACCTATATGGTAGGCGGCATTTTCAGTGCAACGGCGATGCTGATCATCAGTTCGGTGGTGGTCTACGGCATTCTCTACGTCAAACAACGCAAGCTGGAAAAAAGCCAGTGGCTCACCCTGGTGGCGTGCCTGGTGTTCGGCAGCCTGACCCTGGCCTTCCACAGCGAAACCTTCCTGAAATGGAAAGCCCCGGTGGTCAACTGGCTGTTTGCCGTCGCCTTCGCCGGCAGTCATTTCATCGGCGACCGCCCGCTTATCCAGCGCATCATGGGTCATGCACTGACCCTGCCGGCGGCGATCTGGACCCGGCTCAACATCGCCTGGATCATATTCTTCCTGTTCTGTGGCGCCGCCAACCTGTATGTGGCCTTCACTTATCAGGAATTCTGGGTCGACTTCAAAGTATTCGGCAGCCTGGGCATGACCCTGATCTTCCTGGTCGGCCAGGGGATCTACCTGTCACGCCACCTGCACGACGCCGCTCCCAATACGACCAAATCCGAGGACTGACATGCTCTACGCAATCATCGCCACCGACGTCGAAAACTCGCTGGAAAAACGCCTCAGCGTTCGCCCGGCACACCTGGAGCGCCTCAACGCACTCAAGGATGAAGGCCGTCTGGTGCTGGCCGGTCCACATCCGGCAGTCGACAGCAACGACCCGGGCGCTGCCGGTTTCAGCGGCAGCCTGATCGTTGCCGAATTCGAATCGCAAAACGCAGCCAAAGCGTGGGCCGAAGCCGATCCGTTCGTGGCCGCAGGCGTCTACGCCAACGTCGTGGTCAAGCCGTTCAAGCAAGTCCTGCCCTGATTCCCGCTCCCCGGTAGCACCTGCACGCCCTGCTTCCAGCGAAGCAGGGCCGTGCCGCCGCCCCGCCCTTCATTCATCATTCCCGCTTGCCTGCCGATAACCCGCTCAATGTGCGAATTTACACGGCTTGGTAAAAGGGAGTTCAGATGCGTTCAGCGACGTGGTGTCTGTTGGCGATATTGATGGCGGCGAGTGTGCAGGTAAACGCCGAGGCGGTCAGTGAAGGTGGCGCAGTCCAGCCTTTGCATCAGCCCGGCGCCGCCAGCCAGATGGCCGAACTCCAGTTGCGCCTCAAGGACAGCGAGCGGCAGCGCGAAGAATTGACCCGGCAGTTGCAGAACGCCGATCCGGAACGCAACAACGCCTTGCTGACACGTTTGCGTCAGGAGAACCAAAAGCTCAAGTTGCAGCTCAAAGAAGCACTGTCCGCAGCGCCCCCGCGCCTGCTGACCGAGCAGCAACAATGGTTCATCGCAGGCGGTGGCGTTGCGATGTTCGCCCTTCTGTGCGGTATATTGGTCAGCGGTTGGCGTAGGCAACGTCGGCAGTGGCTAAATTGAGTGAGTCATGAGCGAGCTGTTACTAATTGATGATGATCAGGAGCTGTGCGAACTGCTGAGCAGTTGGCTGAGCCAGGAAGGCTTTCAGGTGCGCGCCTGTCACGACGGGACCAGCGCGCGTCAGGCATTGGCCGACGCCGCACCCGCTGCCGTGGTGCTGGACGTGATGCTGCCCGATGGCAGCGGTCTGGAGTTGCTCAAGCAATTACGTGCCGACCACCCCGACCTGCCAGTGGTCATGCTCTCCGCACGCGGCGAGCCACTGGACCGCATTTTGGGTCTTGAGCTGGGCGCTGACGATTACCTGGCAAAACCCTGCGACCCTCGCGAACTCACTGCGCGCCTGCGCGCCGTGCTGCGCCGCAGTCATCCGGTAGCATCGTCCAGCCAGCTCGAACTGGGCGACCTGACCTTCAGCCCGATGCGCGGCGTGGTCAGTGTCGACGAAAAGGAGCTGACCCTCACAGTTTCCGAAAGCCGCTTGCTGGAGGCGCTGATGCGCCAGCCCGGCGAACCGCTGGACAAGCAGGAACTGGCACAACTGGCCCTGGGCCGCAAACTGACCCTGTACGACCGCAGTCTGGACATGCACGTCAGCAACCTGCGCAAGAAAATCGGCCCGCACTCCGACGGCCGCCCGCGCATCGTCGCGCTGCGCAGCCGCGGCTATTATTATGCTCTTTGAGCAGCTGCAAGCTTCAAGCTTCAAGCAGAGCGCTTCTGGCTTGAAGCTTGAAGCTGACAACTTGCAGCTGCCCCTTACCCTTACACAAGCTTTACCAAGCGCTGACTGCGCTTGACCTTGATCTCCCTAAACTGGGCTCATCGGCATCGAGCCGCACTAGAGACAAGGAGATACACAATGCGCAAGACCCTGATCGCTTTGATGTTTGCCACTGCCCTGCCGACCATTGCCATGGCCGCACCACCAGCGCCACCTGCCGGTGGCCCGGATGCTGACGGACCTGCCATGCACATGGACCGCGATGACCGCGGCCCAGGCCCACGTATGGATCGCGGCCCTGGCCCGATGGGACCGATGGCTGAGCTGGACCTGACACGTGAACAGCGTCAGCAGATCGAACGCTTGATGCGCGAGCAAAAGCACGAGCGCCGCGAAATCACTCAAAGCTACCTGGAAAAAATGCCTGCTGCCGACCAGAAAGCAATGCACGACGAAATCGAAGCCAAACGCTCCAAGACCGACAGCGAAGTTCGTGCACTGCTGAGGCCTGACCAGCAGAAGCTGTTTGACGAAATCAAGAAGAAAGAAGATGAGCGTCGCGCCGAATGGGCCGAGTTCAAGGCCTGGAAAGCGGCAAAAGCAGCAAAAACGCTGTAACCATCAGGCCTCGCGGCCCGGTGCGCTGAACACAACCCGGCATGCACGCGCATGCCGGGCTTTTTTACTGAGACCGAGGAAATCCCGTGCGTTCATTGTTCTGGCGAATCCTGGCCAGCTTCTGGCTGGCCATCGCTCTGGTAGGCGGCCTGTCGGTACTCATGGGGCATATGCTCAATCAGGATGCGTGGATCCTCAGTCGCCACCCGGTGCTCAACTCGTTGCCCGAACAGTGGACGCAGCGCTTCGAGGACAAGGGCGCGGATAACGCTCAGGAATTTCTCCAGGACATCAAACGACGCAATCGTATCGACACGCAAGTGCTCAGCGACAGCGGCGAGCCGATGGTACGCGGTACGTTCCCGCCGCGCGCCGCAGCCCTGGAAGCACGGCAGCGGGAAGACGACGATCAGGGGCGCAAACTGCCTTGGCGCCGCCTGGCCACCGAGTACAGCAGCCCGAAGACCGGCGAAACCTACCTGTTCATCTACCGCGTTCCGCACCCGGAGCTCGACGAGTGGCATCGTCAGAGTCTGATGTGGCCATTGAGCGCGCTGGGCATCGCCCTGGTGGTGCTGACCCTGTTCAGCCTGTTCGTGACGCTGTCGATTACCCGACCGTTGAGTCGCCTGCGCGGCGCAGTGCACGATCTGGGGCAAACCAGCTATCAACAGCACAGCCTCGGACAGCTGGCCAACCGCCGTGACGAGTTCGGCGTGCTGGCCAAGGACTTCAACCGCATGGGTGCGCGCCTGCAAAGCCTGATTGGCAGTCAGCGCCAGTTGCTGCGCGATGTGTCTCATGAACTGCGCTCACCGCTGGCCCGGTTGCGCATTGCCCTGGCGCTGGCTGAACGTGCGGAGCCTGCCGAGCGTGAAAAGCTCTGGCCACGGCTGGGCCGTGAATGTGACCGGCTGGAGGCGCTGATCAGCGAGATTCTGGCCCTGGCACGCCTCGACGCAGAGCTTCGCGGCGCGGAGCCCGTCGACCTCGAAGCGCTGCTGCAGCGCCTGAAGAACGACACACAACTGGACGGTATCGATCAGAATATTCACATTGATGTGCAGGACAACCTGCAGTTCAAAGGCTGGCCGGACATGATCGAACGGGCGCTGGACAACCTGCTGCGCAACGCGCTGCGCTTCAACCCGAGCGGCCAGCGCATCGATCTGCAGGCAACTCAGGCCGACGATCACATCCGTCTGAGCGTCCGCGATCATGGCCCAGGCGTTGCCGACGAACACCTGACGCAACTGGGCGAGCCGTTTTACCGCGCCCCCGGCCAGACCACGCAGGGTCACGGCCTGGGGCTGGCGATCGCCAAACGCGCAGCGGAACGACATGGCGGCACTCTGATGCTGGGCAATCACCCGGAAGGCGGGTTTATCGCCACGCTGGATCTGCCCAGAGAGCCGCTCAGTTCATCGTCTGTCTGATCAGCCCTGCCACTCGCTGACAAACCCGCCCACATCGACTTTTGGCGCTTCGCGCGGCGGGTTCAGCGGGGTGCCCAGGTACAGAAAGCCGAGCACTTCTTCGCCGGCTTCAAGGTCGAAGCCCTTGGCTACCTGTGGCGCATAGGACAGCTCGCCAGTCCTCCAGACCGCACCGATACCCAGTGCATACGCTGCCAGCAACACCCCATGAGCGGCGCATCCGGCGGTGATCCGTTGTTCCGAGTGCGGGACTTTGAAGTGGTTCTGCAAGCGCGCGATCACGACCACCACCAAGGGTGCACGCAATGGTCCAAGACGGGCCTTTTCCAGCGCCTGCGGGGTCACTTCAGCGCCACTCTCCTGCAGCGCCTGCGCCAGCATCTCGCCCATGCGCTCACGGGCCGCGCCTTCAACCGTCAGAAAACGATACGGCTTGAGCTGTCCATGATCCGGCGCGCGCAATGCGGCACCGAACAGGATTTCCCGCTGCGCAGCGTCCGGGGCCGGGTCGACCAGTCGTGGAACCGATACACGATTGAGCAAAACGTCGAGCGCCTGCATGGACTGTCTCCTTGAAAAGTGATCGAGCATTCTAGAGCCTGTTTAGCGTCAATAACGAGTGCGACGGACAATTCGTTACCTGTGCGCTTGCAGCCGGTCCTCGGCCGCGCCGGTTTACATGACCTCAAGCGCAGGTAGAATGGCGCCTTTCCTCACACCAGCCAGAGCCTGTCATGTCGTTGCCGACCCTGCGTATCATCGGTTTCATTATCGGCATCTTCCTGATCACCCTGGCTGTCGCCATGATCGTGCCCATGGCCACGCTGGTCATCTACGACCGTTTCGAGGACCTGCGCGAGTTTCTCTGGGCCAGCGCCATCACCTTTATCGCCGGCCTGGCGTTGGTGGTGCCCGGACGCCCCGACAACGTTCAGTTGCGTCCGCGGGACATGTACATGCTGACCGTCTCCAGCTGGATTGTGGTGTGCATTTTTGCCGCCCTGCCCTTTCTGCTGACCCAGCACATCAGTTACACCGATTCGTTCTTCGAGAGCATGTCCGGCATCACGGCCACCGGTTCGACAGTACTCAGCAACCTGGACAGCATGTCGCCGGGCATTCTGATCTGGCGCTCAATGCTGCACTGGCTGGGCGGTATCGGCTTCATCGGTATGGCCGTGGCGATTCTGCCCCTGCTGCGCATCGGCGGCATGCGTCTGTTTCAGACCGAGTCCTCGGACCGCTCGGAAAAGGTCATGCCCCGCTCGCACATGGTGGCCAAGTTCATCGTGCTCGCCTATGTCGGCTTTACCGCGCTGGGCAGTCTGGCTTTCTGGGCGGCGGGCATGAGTCTGTTCGACGCGATTAACCATGCAATGTCGGCGATTTCCACCGGCGGCTTCTCCACTTCCGACCAGTCGCTGGCCAAATGGCCGCAACCGGCGGTGCACTGGGTGGCGATCGTGGTGATGATCCTCGGCAGCCTGCCCTTTACGCTGTATGTCGCGACATTGCGTGGCAACCGCAAGGCGTTGATCAAGGATGAGCAGGTTCAGGGGCTGATCGGGCTGCTGTTGATCACCTGGCTGGTCATGACGGTCTGGTACGCCAATACCACGGACCTGCCGTGGACCGAGGCATTGCGCCATGTAGCGCTGAACGTGACTTCGGTGGTGACGACGACGGGTTTTGCACTGGGTGACTACAGCCTGTGGGGCAATTTCTCGCTAATGCTGTTCTTTTACCTGGGCTTTATTGGCGGCTGTTCCGGCTCGACAGCCGGCGGAGTGAAGATCTTCCGTTTTCAGGTGGCCTACATTCTGCTCAAGACCAACCTCAATCAACTGATCCATCCGCGCGCGGTGATGAAGCAGAAATATAACGGCCATCGGCTGGACGATGAGATCGTGCGCTCGATCCTGACCTTTTCGTTTTTCTTCACGATCACTATCTGTCTGATCGCGCTGATGCTGTCGCTGCTCGGGCTGGACTGGATGACGGCGCTGACCGGCGCTGCCAGTACGGTATCGGGTGTAGGGCCAGGGCTGGGTGAGGTCATCGGGCCGGCGGGCAATTTCTCTACCCTGCCGGATGCGGCCAAATGGATTCTGTCCGGCGGCATGCTGCTTGGCCGTCTGGAAATCATTACTGTGCTGGTGCTCTGTGTACCGGCATTCTGGCGGCATTGAGGCCTGGCAGAGGCCGCGGCATTATCGTTTCCATGCTCCGCGTGGGAATGCAGTTCGTGACGCTCCGCGTCACACAGCGGTTCTGGAATGTCAGGTGGATTGGCGTTCGGCTCAGGTCACCTTTTCGCCCCTCGGCGAGTTACTTTGATGAGGCCAAAGTAACCAAAACCTTTCGCTCCGGTTTCCGGCCCGACTTCGTCGCGTTCCTTCGCCCTGTCACTGCTCCGGGGGTCGCCGCAACGGGCCATCCATGGCCCGGTGCGGCTTGCTCGGCGTCCTGCCGAGCATCCACCGGATCAGCGCCAGGACTCAGCCGTCACTAACGTCGCACTCTGCGTCGTCAGTGCCATCGCGGTTGAAAAGCGCTTTTGCGGCAGTGGCTGCGGTTTTGACTATCGTTCCCATGCTCCGCGTGGGAATGCAGTTCGTGACGCTCTGCGTCACACGGCGGTTCTGGGATGTCAGGTGGATTGGCGTTCGGCTCAGGTCACCTTTTCGCCCCTCGGCGAGTTACTTTGATGAGGCCAAAGTAACCAAAACCTTTCGCTCCTGTTTCCGGCCCGACTTCGTCGGGTTCCTTCGCCCTGTCACTGCTCCGGGGGTCGCCGCAACGGGCCATCCATGGCCCGGTGCGGCTTGCTCGGCGTCCTGCCGAGCATCCACCGGATCAGCGCCAGGACTCAGCCGTCACTAACGTCGCACTCTGCGTCGTCAGTGCCATCGCGGTTGAAAAGCGCTTTTGCGGCAGTGGCTGCGGGCAAGGCAGGACGGTGTTTCGCATCGTAGATTTGTGACGCGGAGCGTCAGGAACTGCATGCCAACGCGGAGCATTGGCACGATAGTCGTAAACATGAGCGCGAAGAACTGGCACGATAGTCGTAAACATGAGCACGACTCGAATACTCCACATCGGCACGACAGTCGGCTAAATTTGTGTATAACAACAAGAACCCACACGAGGACAAGCACCGTGGATACCATCAGGCGTTTTTCGAGCTTTGCCGAGTTCTATCCTTTTTATCTTGCCGAGCACAGCAGCGCTACCAGCCGGCGTCTGCATTTTGTCGGTACGTCTCTGGTGATTTTCCTGTTGGCATTTGGTGTGGGCAGCGGCCGCTGGGGGTTGCTGTGGTTGTTGCCGGTTGCGGGTTACGGCTTCGCCTGGGCCGGGCATTTCTTTTTTGAGAAGAACCGTCCGGCCACGTTCAAGCATCCGTTTTACAGCCTGCTCGGCGACTTTGTGATGTACCGCGACATGCTCCTGGGTAAGGTGCCTTTCTAGGCAGACTGCTTCAGGCAAGCGTTTCGCTGGCGGGTTCTTCGACCGCAACCTGTTGCGCCTGCAAATGCGCATCTGCCAGACGGAACAGTTCGATGTTGCCGTCCAGGTGTTCGATCAGGGCGGTACAGGATTCGACCCAGTCGCCGCAGTTGAGATATTCCACGCCGCCCACCTGGCGAATTTCCGCATGGTGGATGTGCCCGCAGACCACGCCGTCCAGCCCGCGCTTCACGCATTCATGAGCGATGGCTTCTTCGAAATCGCTGATGAAATTCACCGCACTTTTGACCTTGTGCTTGAGGTACGCCGACAGCGACCAGTAGCCATAGCCGTATTTGGCGCGCCAATGGTTGAGCCAGCGGTTGAGGGTCAGGGTGAATTCATAGGCCGAGTCGCCCAGAAAGGCCAGCCAGCGATGGTAGCGGGTGATCACGTCGAACTGGTCGCCGTGAATGACCAGAAAGCGACGTCCATCGGCCGTCACGTGTTCGACTTCGTCTACCAACTGGATGTTGCCCAGCACCAGCTTGGAGTAACGGCGCAGGAATTCATCGTGATTGCCGGTGACGTAAATGACTTCGGTGCCGCGCTTGCTCATGGTCAGCAAGCGGCGAATCACGTTGGTGTGTGCTTGTGGCCAGTACATGCCGCCGCGCAGTTTCCAGCCATCGATGATGTCGCCGACCAGGTACACCTTGTCAGCCTGATAGCGCTTGAGAAACGCGGAGAGGTGCTCGGCCTGGCAATCACGTGTGCCCAGATGAACGTCGGAAATCCACAAGGTGCGCACGCGCTGTTTGCGGCTGGGTGTGGCGAGCTGAGCACTGGTCATGTGAAGACCTCCGGCAGGGTTTCCAGAAGAGTGGAGCATGCCGGTTAACCGAATGTGACACGTGCGTGGCGATGTCGTGACAGTTGCCCTGTATTACTGAGGGTCTGCCGGAGTATGGCGGTCGTTGTGGCCCAGATCGCGGGCCGGATCGATCTGGTCACGCAGCCGCTGCTTGAGCACCTTGGCTTCGGGAAAGCCGCCATCGGCCTTGCGTTCCCAGAGTTGTACGCCGTCGCAGGTAATACGGAACACGCCGCCGCTGCCTGGCTGCAGCGAGACTTTACCCAGATCATCGCTGAACGTGCTCAGCAGTTCCTGGGCCAGCCAGGCGGCGCGCAGTAGCCACTGGCATTGAATGCAATAGGTGATGATGACTTCAGGCTTTTCGGCAGACATGGGCGTCCCCTTCGGAAATTCAGACGACCATGATACGCAGCGTGCGCCGAATCAACGAGCGTTGGCGAAGCGGCGCAGTGCGCTGAGGGTCACGTCCTGTTCCGGCGCTTGCGGTGTGGTATCGGCAGCATAATGACCCGGTAAGCGATCGCCCGAGGCAACAATCGGCACGAGCGTGTTGGTTATAAATCATCAAGACATCGACTGCCAGCCTGCTTCAAGCTTGACGATCATTCAGCTCGATACCTGATTCCAGACGCTCGCGCAGGAACTCGATGAATGCCTGCACCGGTCGCGACGCCTGTCGGTGTTGCGGATAAACCGCGGACAGCGTCAACGGCTCGGGACGCAGGTCATCCAGCACCCGGACCAGGCTGCCCTCGCGCAGCGCCGCGCCGACAATGAAAGTCGGCAAATAGGTGATGCCCAGCCCGGCAATGGCTGATTCCCTCAGCAGCTCGCCATTATTGGCGCGCATACGCCCGCTGACATTGAGGGTCAACGGCTTGTCCTGCCCTTGAAAACGCCATTGCGCCTGACGGCTGTGGCCATAGGGCAGGCAATCATGGGTGTGCAGGTCTTCGGGCTTTTGTGGTGTGCCGCGCTCGGCCAGGTACGCCGGGCTGGCGCAATACACCCGGTCGATCGAGGCAATGCGCCGGGCGATCAGACTGGAATCTTCCAGCATCCCGATACGCAGCACCACGTCGTAGCCTTCGCTGATCACATCCACCGGACGATCACTCAGGTCCACCTCCACCGCCACCTCGCGATAGCGCTGCAAAAACAGCGGCAGCAGGCACGCCAGGTGCGTAACGGCAAACGACAGCGGCGCACTCACGCGCAGGGTGCCGCGCGGTTCGTTGTTCTGTCCGGTGATGCCCTGCTCCACCTGCTCAAGCTCGGCGAGCAGACGCAGGGCCGATTCGTAGTAACTCTGCCCCAACGGCGTGACATCCAGACGTCGCGTCGAGCGGTTGAGCAGGCGTACGCCCAGACGCTCCTCCAGTTGCATCAGGCGACGACTGACAAACTGCTTGGACAGGCCCAGTTTGTCGGACGCAGCGGTCAGGCTGCCGGACTCCATTACCTGGCAGAACATGCGCATGTCTTCAAAAGGGTTCATGTGTTGCGACCTGATCAAGCGCTAATGGCGTTCGACAGAGCGTAACGCAGCGTTGAACACTGTCAACCTCAGAGAGACAGTCATTCATATTTCAGCTACTTATTGCGACAGTCGATAAGCCGTACTCTTCGTCCTACGTGATCGATTGCTGAATGTGCAGCGTCGATAGATGGAGAAAGAATCATGCTGACTCTTCGCAAAGCCTCCGATCGTGGTGCAGCCGATCATGGCTGGTTGAAATCCTTTCACACCTTTTCCTTTGCCGGCTATCGCAACCCGCAGGAACAGGGCTTTTCCGACCTGCTGGTGATCAACGATGACCGTGTCAGTTCAGGCAAAGGCTTCGGCCAGCATCCTCACCGGGACATGGAGATCTTTTCCTACGTGCTGGAAGGCGCGCTGGAACACAAGGATACGCTGGGCACCGGCTCGGTGATTCGCTCTGGCGACGTGCAGTTGATGAGCGCCGGCACCGGTGTAGCGCATAGCGAGTTCAACCACTCGCACACCGAGGGCGTGCATTTTCTGCAGATCTGGATCGTGCCGAATGTTGCAGGCGCGACGCCCAACTACCAGGAAAAGCATTTCAGCCCCGAGCAGAAACGCGGTCGCTTGCAGTTGATCATTTCGCCGGAAGGCGAGAACGGTGCGCTCAACGTGCGCCAGGACGCTCGCGTGTATGCCGGCCTGTTCGATGGCGATGAAACCGCCACCCTGGAGCTGGCAGCCAACCGCTATGCCTATGTGCACGTTGCCCGTGGCAGCGTGGTGCTCAATGGCGAGCAACTGGGCGAAGGGGATGGCGTGCGTGTACGCGACGAACAGACGCTGAGCCTGAGCGCAGGGGTTGACGCAGAGGTGTTGGTGTTCGACATGCGGCCAAATGAATTGCCGCAGATGCCTTGAGCCTGAAACGAAAAAACGCCGCTCTTAATAGAGCGGCGTTCCTTTATATAACGTTAAAAACCCGTGACGTTAAAATATCTGGCTTAAAACGCACAAACAAAAACGCCGCTCTGTTGAGCGGCGTTTTTGTGAATTTGGAGCGGGAAACGAGACTCGAACTCGCGACCCCGACCTTGGCAAGGTCGTGCTCTACCAACTGAGCTATTCCCGCAATATGGCGTCCCCTAGGGGACTCGAACCCCTGTTACCGCCGTGAAAGGGCGGTGTCCTAGGCCACTAGACGAAGGGGACACTGCCTGAAACACCATGGTGTGTGTTTCAGTTCCAGACATCATCCGAAGACGTGTTCTGGTTTCACTCAACCCTGCCCTAAGGCAAAGCTGCTTAAAATTGGAGCGGGAAACGAGACTCGAACTCGCGACCCCGACCTTGGCAAGGTCGTGCTCTACCAACTGAGCTATTCCCGCAATGGCGTCCCCTAGGGGACTCGAACCCCTGTTACCGCCGTGAAAGGGCGGTGTCCTAGGCCACTAGACGAAGGGGACACACGTACAACATTCACTACTTATTTGCGCTACGCTGTGTGCTTTACGCTGTAAGTGGCGCGCATTCTATGGATGGATTGAGGGGTCGTCAACCCCCATGTGAAAATTTATTGAAATCAATAACTTCGATGCCGTTCGGACGCTGACCGACTGTCGCCAGGCGCGCGGCCGATCAATCTCCCCTCATCTATATAGAACAGATGCCGACAAACTCCGAGAGGGACATCTATGCGCAGTAGTGCTTAGCCACTACACTCGCACTAAAACTAATTGAACGAATGAGGTTTGCACAGTGACTCCACTCATGATCACGCTGATGGTAGTAGCAGGTATCGCACTGCTCATCGCGATCGGCTACCTGAATCACGTCGCTGAAAACGGCAAACTGGAGAAGGCTCGCACCAAGGTCGAACTCGGCGATCGCCTGCGTCGCTGCAGCGAGATCACTGAAGTGTTCCCGGGTCAGCTGATGTCACCTGCCTTGAAGCTGTTGCTGGCGCGGCTGGAGCTGAACGTCGTGCAGCGCATGCTGAACATGGAGAAAGGCAACGCTCAGCTCAAGCACCGCATCGGCGAACTGGAACAGCAGATTGCCAAGGGCGAGGGCATCGAGATACCCAACCCGGTCACACCGATCCAGACCGAAGCCAAGGCCAAGGATGTGCGGTTTCTGCTGGAAGCCCTGCATGGTCAGGTAACGCGCGCTGCACATGACGGTTTTCTGCAGACCAGCGAAGCGAAACACTGGATCCGTGAAATCCGCACGATTCTGGTCAACCTGCACATCGAATTCTTCAACAACCTTGGCCAGACCGCACTTTCTCAGGATCAGCCAGGTCAGGCACGTCTGGCATTCGAGCGCGGCGTACAGTATTTGCGCAACCAGCCGGACCCGGTTACTTATCAACAGCAACTGCTGGCGATGGAAAAACAACTGGCCCGTGCCAACTCGGTAGTGTTGACCAACACCGCACCGACCGAAGACGACGACAACGCACTGACTGAAGGCCTGAAGCAGGACGACACCGAGTCGGAATGGAAGAAGAAAGTCATCTACGATTGATGACTGCCCCGCCGCTGCCGGAATTGTGCTCCGGGCAGCGGCCGGCCGGCTCAGCAGTCGGTCGATGCCAGAAAGATCGCCGCAAGACGCTCGATACCCGCCTGATCCCCTTCGTTGAAACGCCCCACGCTCGGACTGTCCAGGTCCAGCACACCGATCAGACGTCCCTCCTTGATCAGTGGCACCACCAACTCGCTGTTCGATGCGCTGTCGCAGGCGATGTGTCCGGGAAACTCGTGAACGTCCTGAACGCGCTGGGTTTGCCGACTTTGCGCGGCCGCCCCGCAAACGCCCCGGCCGAAAGGAATGCGTACACAGGCGATCTGACCCTGAAACGGCCCCAGCACCAGTTCTTCGTTGCGATTGAGGTAAAAGCCCGCCCAGTTCAGATCATCGAGCTGGGTGTAGAGAAACGCCGAGAACTGCGCCGCATTGGCGATGAAATCGCGCTCGTCGGCCAGCAGTGCTTCCAGTTGTGCGGCCAGCAAACCATAGCCGTCCAGGCCAGCGCCGGTGTTTTGCAAATCAATCATGTGTGTTGCTCCAACAATTCAAGTCCTACCCAGTAACGTGCAAATTGATAGGCGCAGCGGCCATTGCGATTGCCGCGCGCGGTTGCCCAGCGAATCGCGGCTTTTTCCAGGTTTTCGTCGCGCTGCCACTGCAATCCGGCTTTTTGCGCCAATTGCGTGATCCAGTGCTCGACCACGTTCAGATAATGTTCCTGAGTGAACGGATAGAACGACAGCCATAGCCCGAACCGGTCAGACAAGGCGATTTTGTCTTCGACGGCCTCACTGGGGTGCAGTTCACCGTCAACGTGCTTCCAGTCAACGTTGTCACTTTCCTTCTCGGGCACCAGGTGACGACGATTGGAGGTCGCGTACAGCAGCACGTTGTCTGGCGCCTGCTCCAGCGAGCCGTCGAGCACACTCTTCAGGACGCGATAATCACCCTCGCCCGACTCGAACGACAGGTCATCGCAGAACAGCACGAAACGCTGCGGCAGCTTGTGCAGTTGCTCGACCACACGCGGCAAATCACCCAGATGGTCGCGTTCGATCTCGATCAGACGCAGCCCGGCCGGGGCGTACTCGGCCAGCAGCGCGCGGATCAAGGATGACTTGCCGGTGCCGCGCGAACCCCAGAGCAAGGCGTGGTTGGCAGGCAGCCCGTCGATGAACTGGCGGGTGTTGCGCCCCAACTGATCGCGCTGCAGGTCGACGCCGATCAGATCGGTCAGGCGTGTATCCAGGCTCACTTGCAACGGCATCAGGTAACCGCTGCGGCCTTCTCGCACCCAGCGCGCGGCCAATGCCTGCGACCAGTCAACCGGCTCGCGCAGCGCTGGCAGCAACGGCTCCAGTCGGGCCAGCACGGCGTCGGCGCGCTGCAGAAAAGCATCCAACCGAGAATCCACGGGATCTCCTTATATTTAACTGATTAGTCAGCGGTGCCGATCGGCTATGCTTGGCCGGCACCGGGCACCAGAAGTGGCAGTACTCATGGATATATCGCTCAAAAACAGGCTGTCGTTCAAGCAGGCGCGCCTGGCTGTATCGATCGGCTTCGTGCTGGGGACCTTGCTGAGCCTGTTCCAGATAGCAATCGATTATGCCAGCGAAGACGCTTCCATCAATCGTGAAATCAAGTCACTGCTGGAAATCATCCAGAACCCGGCGTCGCGCATCGCCTACAACATCGACTCCGAGCTGGCCCAGGAACTCACACTCGGCCTGCTGCGCTCCCCTGCCGTGGTCAGCGCCAGGCTTACCGACAACAACGACGCTGTGCTCTCCAGCGTCGAGCGCCCGATGGCCACCGGGCGTTATCGGGTGTTCAGCGACTGGCTGTTCGGCGAAAGCCGGCAGTTCCAGGAAAAGCTGCACCTCAATCACCTGCCCAATGAAACCATCGGCACACTGTACCTGACCGTGGACACCTTCGCGTTCGGCAGCCATTTTCTGCAACGCGCTGAAATCACCCTGCTCAACGGCTTTGTGCGCAGCCTGGCGCTGGCCGGGATTCTGACCATTCTGTTTTACGCGACCCTAACCAAGCCGCTGGTGAGGGTGATCCGCGAATTGAGCAGTCGCGATCCGCGTAACCCTGACCAGGGCAAAATAACCTGCCCGCCCTACCATGCCCAGGATGAAATCGGCGTGCTGGTCGAGACGTTCAACCGTCAGTTTGAAACCATGAGCAGCGAGTTTTCCAGGCGACGCGCGGCCGAGGACCGGCTGACCGACCACCTTAACGAACTGGAAAACATTGTCTCGGCGCGCACCAACGAGCTCAAGGCCAGCAACCTGCGCCTGCGCGAGTCCAACGAGGAACTGCAGATAGCACGCAGCACGGCGCTGGACATGGCCCATGCTCGCTCGGCGTTTCTGGCGCACATGAGCCACGAGATTCGTACACCGCTCAACGGTCTGCTGGGCATGCTGGCACTGTCGCTGGACAGTCCGCTGGGTGCCGAACAGCGCCAGCAGCTGATGATCGCCCACGACTCCGGCAAGGTGCTGGTCGAGCTGCTCAACGATATTCTCGACATGTCCAAGTTCGATGCCGGTCACCTGGAGATCGAGCGCATTCCTTTCGACCTGGGGATGTTGATTGAGGACACCGCCAATCTGCTGTCGCAGAACGCAGCCCCCAGTGTGGAGCTGACCTGCCTGATCGCGCCGGACTTCCCGGCCATGGTCACCGGCGATCCGACCAGGGTGCGTCAGATCGTCAGTAACCTGCTGTCCAACGCCCTCAAGTTCACCCGTTTCGGGCGTGTGGATGTGCGTCTGACTCACCATCGGGACGCCAGCTCCGGTGAAAACCGGGTGCGCATCGAAGTCCGCGACACCGGCATCGGCATTGCGCAGGACGCCCAGACCCGAATCTTCCAGCCGTTCACCCAGGCTGAGACGGCCATCACCCGCCAGTACGGCGGCACCGGACTGGGCCTGGCGCTGACCAACAACCTCTGCGAGGCCATGAATGGCACGTTGAGCATCCAGTCGCAGTCCGGTTTCGGCAGCCAGTTCTGCGCCGAGCTGCCGCTGCCGGTCCACGTGCCTGCGGTCACTCAGACCCCGCTCAAGGGCCGGGTGACGGTGGTCAGCTCGGCAGGCAGCGGACTGGTGGAGCTGCTGGGCAGTCTGCTGCCGTTCTGGGGGGTCGACCTCAAGCGACGCAGCATCGACGATCGCGCACAAGCAGTGGACCTCGACGGCAGTTCCGATCTGGTCATCACCGACTGTCCCGAATGCCTGTTTACGATTCGACCCACGACGCCCGTGCCGATCCTGCTGGTGACCGCCTATGGCAACTTCATGCCTGGCGAACAGGTTGCCGCCCTGGCCCCGCTGCAACAGCAGGCCCGACCACTGGCGCGCAATGCGCTTTACCACACGCTGCGGCGCATACTGGGTCAGGAAGAAACGGGGCTCAAGGACACACAGGCTCCCGAACACACTGCGCCACGTCTGGCGCGGGTGTTACTGGTAGAGGACAACCCGGTCAATCAGCTGGTCGCCAAGGGCATCCTCGGCAAGCTGGGTTGCGAAGTGATCATCAGCAGCCATGGCGGCGAGGCCCTGGAACAGCTGGAACAAGGCCATTTCGACCTGGTATTGATGGACTGCAACATGCCGGTCATGGACGGCTATGAAGCCAGCCGCCAGATCCGCAGCAGTGGCCGCTGGCCGAACCTGCCGATCGTTGCCCTTACCGCCAATGCCATGCCCGATGAACGCGAGCGCTGCAAGGCGGCAGGCATGAATGACTATCTGGCCAAGCCGTTCCGGCGCGCCGAACTGGTCAGCATTCTGGATCAGTGGATACCCATTACTGGTATCGACTGAAGGCTCAGCGCAACAGCGCCTCGATCTCGCCCGTCAATTCCTCAGGCTTGGTCAATGGCGCAAAACGCTTGACCAGCCGACCATCCTGGCCAATCAGGAACTTGGTGAAATTCCACTTGATGCGCTCCGTACCCAACAACCCCGGAGCCTGCTGCTTGAGCTGCACGAACAGCGGATGGGCCTGCTCGCCGTTCACATCGATCTTCTTGAACAGCGGGAAGCTGACGCCATAGTTCAGCTCGCAAAAGCCGGAAATCGCCCCCTCGTCGCCTGGTTCCTGCTTGCCGAACTGGTTGCAGGGAAAGCCCAGCACCACCAACCCCTGATCCCGGTAGTCCTGCCAGAGCTTCTCCAGCCCTTTGTATTGAGGGGTAAAGCCACATTTGCTGGCCGTGTTGACCACCAGCAACGCCTTGCCGGAAAAATCAGCGAGGGTTTTCTGTTCGCCCTTGATCGTCGTGACCGGGATGCTCAGCAGGTTTTCACTCATCAAAGGAGGCCTCGATACTGGAATTGGGACAGGGCGTTGGCTGAATCTGCACAGAGCCTGTTAACGCGGCACCAGATCCAGGCAGACCGAATTGATGCAATAACGCAGTCCGGTCGGTGGCGGCCCATCCGGGAACACGTGGCCCAGGTGCGCATCACATTTGGCGCAGACCACTTCTGTACGAATCATGCCGTGGCTGATATCGCGAACCTCGACCACCGCACTGCCCTCCAGCGGCGCATAGAAGCTGGGCCAGCCGCAGCCTGAATCGAACTTGGTGGTGGAATCGAACAGTGGCTCCTCGCAGCAGATGCAGTGATAAATGCCGTCTGTCTTAACCTTGTCGTACTTGCCGGAGAACGGCCGCTCGGTGCCTTTAAGACGGCAGACGTTGTACTGCTCCGGGTCGAGCATCTGCTTCCACTCTTCCAGCGTTTTTTCCAACTTTTCCACAGGTACACCTCCGAATTCGAAAAACCCTGATCTGTACCTTTTCCGCAGATCAGGTGGCACGTATCATTGCGCCAGGTCAGACGTCAGTCTGGCACCCGCGTTTGTCGTACACAAACCCATTTTCATGGCGAATGTAGCGACCTTCATTGCAAGCCGGCGACAGCTCGTCCATTTTCGGGATCATCACCATGCAGTTCAACAAATCGAACAAGCTCGCAAACGTCTGCTATGACATTCGCGGGCCGGTGCTCAAGCACGCCAAACGCCTGGAAGAGGAAGGCCATCGCATCCTCAAGCTGAACATCGGCAACCC
Source organism: Pseudomonas sp. B20 (assembly GCF_020515755.1). NCBI lineage: Bacteria > Pseudomonadati > Pseudomonadota > Gammaproteobacteria > Pseudomonadales > Pseudomonadaceae > Pseudomonas > Pseudomonas sp. B20. The sequence goes on along the minus strand of NZ_JAHPJG010000001.1, from coordinate 597,757 downwards.
GGCACCGTTTGGTTTCGAGGCGCCGGACGAAATCCTGCAGGACGTGATCCGCAACTTGCCGACTGCGCAGGGCTACAGCGACTCCAAGGGTCTGTTCAGCGCCCGCAAGGCGGTGATGCAGTATTACCAGCAGAAGCAGGTCGAAGGCGTCGGCATCGAAGACATCTACCTGGGCAACGGTGTGTCCGAGCTGATCGTGATGTCGATGCAGGCGTTGCTCAACAATGGCGACGAAGTGCTGGTTCCGGCCCCCGACTACCCGCTGTGGACCGCTGCTGTCGCGCTGTCCGGTGGCAGCCCGGTGCATTACCTGTGCGACGAGCAGGCCAACTGGTGGCCGGATCTTGAAGACATCAAGGCCAAGATCACCCCGAACACCAAGGCCATGGTTATCATCAACCCGAACAACCCGACAGGTGCGGTGTATTCGCGCGAAGTACTGCTGGGCATGCTGGAGCTGGCCCGCCAGCATAATCTGGTGGTGTTCTCCGACGAAATCTACGACAAGATCCTCTATGACGACGCAGTGCACATCTGCACCGCCTCGCTGGCGCCGGACCTGCTGTGCCTGACCTTCAACGGCCTGTCCAAGTCGTATCGGGTTGCGGGCTTCCGTTCCGGCTGGATCGCCATTTCCGGGCCGAAACACAACGCGCAGAGCTACATCGAAGGCATCGACATTCTGGCCAACATGCGCCTGTGTGCCAACGTGCCGAGCCAGCACGCCATCCAGACCGCGCTGGGCGGCTATCAGAGCATCAACGACCTGATTCTTCCCCCTGGCCGCCTGCTGGAACAGCGCAACCGTACCTGGGAACTGCTCAACGACATTCCCGGTGTCAGCTGTGTGAAGCCGATGGGCGCGCTGTATGCGTTCCCGCGCATTGACCCGAAGGTCTGCCCGATCCTCAACGACGAGAAGTTCGTCCTCGACCTGCTGCTTTCCGAGAAGCTGCTGGTGGTCCAGGGCACAGCGTTCAACTGGCCGTACCCTGACCACTTCCGCGTCGTGACCCTGCCCCGCGTCGATGAGCTGGAGCAGGCCATTGGCCGCATCGGTAACTTCCTCAAGGGTTATCGGCAGTAAACAGCCAGCCCCCCTCTCGCCTGACCTCTCTGCCCCGACCCGCTCGGGGCAGTTTATTTCTGCGTGCCTGAAACATCATGAACGCCCTGCTACAAACGCTTCAGGCATCGACCGCTCTGGCTCAGGCGCCGTTCAGCCTTGCGGGATTACCATTGATTGCGACAAGAGGACACAGTTTGAAATAGTCCCTCTGTTGAATAGCAGCAAGCATCACCTTATATACCCGGCATCGAGTTACATATTTACCTGAGGAGAACGTTTCGACCATGATGCGCATTTTGCTGTTTTTGGCCACTAACCTTGCGGTCGTGCTGATTGCCAGCATCACCCTGAGCCTTTTTGGCTTCAATGGGTTCATGGCGGCCAACGGGGTTGATCTGAACCTCAATCAGCTGCTGGTCTTCTGCGCTGTGTTCGGTTTCGCGGGCTCGCTGTTCTCGCTGTTCATCTCCAAGTGGATGGCGAAGATGAGCACCGGTACTCAGATCATCAGCCAGCCTCGCACTCGCCATGAGCAATGGTTGCTGCAGACCGTTGAACAACTGTCCCGTGACGCGGGCATCAAGATGCCGGAAGTCGGTATTTTCCCGGCGTACGAAGCCAACGCATTCGCCACGGGCTGGAACAAGAACGACGCACTGGTTGCGGTCAGCCAGGGCCTGCTCGAGCGCTTTTCGCCGGATGAGGTGAAAGCTGTACTGGCGCACGAGATCGGCCACGTTGCCAACGGCGACATGGTGACGCTGGCGCTGGTGCAGGGTGTGGTGAACACCTTCGTGATGTTCTTCGCCCGCATCATCGGTAATTTCGTCGACAAGGTGATCTTCAAGACTGAAAACGGTCAGGGCATCGCTTACTACATCACGACGATTTTCGCCGAGCTGGTACTGGGCTTTCTGGCCAGCGCAATCGTCATGTGGTTCTCGCGCAAACGCGAATTCCGCGCTGACGATGCCGGTGCACGACTGGCGGGCACGGACGCGATGATAGGCGCGCTGCAACGCTTGCGTTCCGAACAGGGCGTCCCGGTGAACATGCCCGACAGCCTGACCGCTTTCGGTATCAACGCCGGTCTCAAGAAGGGCCTCGCCGGCCTGTTCATGAGCCACCCGCCGCTGGAGCAACGCATCGAGGCCCTGCGCCGCCGCGGTTGAATCAGATGGTCGCACCCACGCTCCGCGTGAGACGCTGGTTTTTCTTTGTCAGGGGAAATGAGGTTCGACTCAGGTCACCTTTTCGCCCCTCGGCGACCTACTTTGATGGGGCCAAAGTAGGCAAATCCCCTCGCTCCTGTTTCCGGCCCGACTTCGTCGGGTTCCTTCGCCCTGTCACTGATCCGGGGGTCGCCGCAACGGGCCATCCATGGCCCAGACTGTGTAAAAAACCAAGGTAAACCTTTGCTATGATTCCCCAGGATTTCATTGCAAGGGTTGCCCATGAAACGCTTCATTCAAGGTGAACACCGAGGTCAAAGTACCTTGCTTCCCGAGAGTCTCGACGATTACGTCAGCGACACCAATCCGGTGCGCGTTGTCGATGTCTTTGTGGATGAGCTCGACCTGATCACCTTGGGTTTTGAAAGCGCTGTCCCCGCTGAAACGGGCCGACCTGCCTACCATCCTGCAGTCATGCTGAAGATCTACATCTACGGCTATCTCAACCGTATCCAGTCAAGCCGACGCCTTGAGCGCGAGGCGCAGCGCAACGTCGAGCTGATGTGGTTGACCGGTCGCCTGATGCCGGATTTCAAGACCATCGCCAATTTTCGCAAAGACAACGCAAAGGGCATTCGAGGAGTCTGTCGGCAGTTTGTCGTGCTGTGTCAACAATTGGGGCTTTTCTCGGAACATTTCGTTGCCATCGATGGCAGTAAATTCAAGGCGGTCAATCACCGCGACCGCAATTTCACCAGTGCCAAACTGAAGCGTGGGATGGAAGAGATTGAATCAAGCATTGCCCTTTATCTAAAGGGGTTGGATGCGGCTGATCGGGAAGAGCCCAAGACCGCAGGCCCCAAGAGCGGCCTAGAGGAGAAGATCGCCAAATTGAAGGAGCAAATGAAGGCGTTGCAGACCATCGAGGTACAGCTTGAAGAATCCCCGGACAAACAAATTTCTCTGACCGATCCGGACGCGCGCTCAATGATGAGCAGTGGAGGAAAAGGTATCGTGGGTTACAACGTACAGACCGCGGTGGATACCAAGCACCATTTGATCGTCGCGCACGAGGTGATCAATGTGGGTCACGACCTTGATCAACTTAGTTCGATGGCCCAGCAGGCCCGTGAGGTGATGCAAGTCGAATCGTTGTCGGTGGTGGCGGACCGCGGGTATTACAAAAGCGGAGAAATCCTGGCCTGTCACGAGGCAGGGATCACAGCTTATGTACCAAAAACGCTGAGCTCGCGGGCCAAATTTGATGGTCGCTTCGGCAATGACGAGTTTGTTTACGACGCGGACAACGATGTGTACGTCTGCCCCGCCAATCAAGTGCTGATCTGGCGCAACTCTTACATCGACAAGGGCAGGAAGCTGGACGTTTACTGGCGCTCCAACTGCCAGGCCTGCTCGATAAAGGCGCAATGCACACCGGCCAGAGAGCGAAAAATTCGGCGCTGGGAACATGAGGCAGTACTGGAAGAAATGCAGGCCCGCCTGGCTAACGCGCCGCAGGTAATGACCATCCGCAAGCAGACCGTCGAGCACCCCTTCGGGACTCTCAAGCAGTGGATGGGTGCAACGCATTTTCTGACGCGACGGCTTGGCGGAGTGAGCACCGAAATGAGTTTGAACGTGCTTGCTTATAACTTGAAGCGGGTAATGAACATCCTCGGCACGCAGAATCTTGTAAAAGCGCTGGCGGCTTGAAAAGCCTCCATTGCGCCCGATAAACGGGGCTGTAAAGCGCTATTAACGGCCTTGAGGGCGGATTAGAGCGATGGCAGGACTTTCAAGGCGTTTCGGCTAGCCAAGTATCGTCTGCGCTACGCGCAGCCGATACTTGGGCTGGTTTTTACACACTCTGGGCCCGGTGCGGCTAACTCGGCGTCCTGCCGAGTTACCCCCGGATCAGCGCCAAGACTCAGCCGTCACTAACGTCGCAATTTGCGTCGTCAGTGCGATCGCGATAAAAAAGCGCTCTTGTGTGCAGTGACTATAGACAAGGCATGACGTTGTGCTGCCTCCAAGAATTGACTCAACGCACAGCAACGGAAGTGAGAGTCGGGAGGCCTGCGCTCTCAGAGTTACAGACGCTCCAACACATAAACATGCTCATCCATACGCTCCAATCCGGCCCTCAACCCCTTGGCACTGCTGTGCAGCGTATCCTGCCCACCAACCTTGGTGACCTCCCAGTTCCCTGACATGACCCTCTGCAGCCATGTGTGCGGGACGGAGAATGGCGGGCCTTCAAGCAGGGCCTGGTCGTATTCCAGGGTGATCAGTAAACCGCTGCACGTCTGCGGCATCAGCGCTTCAAGGTGCTGCACATAGCGTTCACGCATGTCCGCTGGCAAGGCGATCAGCGCGGCGCGGTCGTAAAACGCCGTGCAATGACCGATATCGCGCACAGTCAGCGCGAAGAAATCACCGCACCAGATTTCGATACCCGGCACTGCGTAGACCTTGAAGTCGCCCTGCGACGTGATGTGCGGCTGCTCACCACGCTCGGTGAAATAACGCTCTACCGCCGCCTCGGAAAGCTCGGCGCCCACCACGTGATACCCCTGCCCGCTCAGCCAGCTCATGTCCTGGCTCTTGCCACATAACGGCACCAGAACCCGCGCCCCTGGCGCAACCCTCAACGAGGACCAATATTGCTGCAGGTCCTTATTGACCTCTGACTGGTGAAAGCCGATCTGCCCGGCACTCCAGCGCTGCAGCCAAAAATCCGCCTGCATGAAACCTCCTGAAAATTCGATAAAAAAGCGCCAGAACTTATATTAGATTTAGATCATAAAAATGACCGACTATGAGTCATCCCACTATTCTGGAGCTTTAAATGTTCCCCAGCCTGTTTATTTCCCATGGCTCCCCCATGCTGGCGCTGGAACCCGGCGAAAGCGGCCCGGCTCTGAAGCGACTGGCTGCCAGCCTGCCCCGGCCTCGCGCCATCGTGATGGTGTCTGCCCACTGGGAAAGCCATGAACTGATCGTCAACGGCAATCCACAACCCGAGACATGGCATGACTTCGGTGGCTTTCCAGCCGAATTGTTTGCAGTGCAGTACCCGGCGCAAGGGCTGCCGGAATTGACGCGCACGGTGGTTGATCTGCTTGCCGCCAGCGACCTGCCTGCACGCATCGACAGCAGACGCCCGTTCGACCACGGCGTCTGGGTGCCGTTGTCGCTGATGTACCCGGACGCCGATATTCCGGTGGTGCAGGTTTCGCTGCCCAGCCGCCAGGGGCCGCAATTGCAGACCCGCGTGGGCCGGGCACTGGCCAGCTTGCGTGAACAGGGTGTGCTGATCATCGGTTCAGGCAGCATCACGCATAACCTGCGTGACCTTGACTGGAACGCCGGCCCCGACAGTATCGAGCCTTGGGCTGCCGCGTTTCGCGACTGGATGATCGACAAGCTGCAAAACGACGACGAAGCCGCACTGCACGATTACCGCAGCCTCGCTCCTCACGCGATTCGAGCGCATCCCAGTGACGAGCACCTGCTGCCGCTGTATTTCGCACGCGGCGCTGGCGGTGTCTTCGGCATTGCCCATCAGGGCTTCACCATGGGCGCGCTCGGGATGGATATCTATCGGTTCGGGTGAAGCCAATAGCGCCAACCTGCCCGAATTCAAGGCAAAAAAATCCCCGAACCAGTCGGGGATTTTTTATTGGCCGATCAGCTCAAGAGCCGATCAGTCTTCGCGATAGCGACGCAGCTTGAGCTGCTTGCCAGCAACACGGGTGTCCTTGAGCTTGGTCAGCAGACGCTCAAGACCATCTTCCGGCAGTTCGACCAGGCTGAAGCTGTCACGAACCTGGATACGGCCGATCGCTTCGCGGGCCAGGCCGCCTTCGTTGAGAATGGCACCCAGCAGGTTCTTGGCAGCGATACCATCACGCGCACCCAGCGCGGTACGGCAACGAGCACGACCTTCGGCCAATGGAACCGGCGCACGACGCTCACGCTCAGGACGGTCACCACGGTCGCTGCTGCGCTCTGGACGATCACCGCGCGGGGCGTTGTTCGGAACCAGTGGACGCTCGCGCTCGATAGCTGCCAGGGTCAGTGCCTGACCGTTGGTAGCCTTGCGCAGCAGTGCAGCGGCAAGAGCGCGAGGGCTGCAGCCGATGTCGGCAGTCAGACGATCGAGCAGATCACCGTGAGTCGACTCGGCATCAGCGACCAGAGGCGACAGGCTGTTGGTCAGTTTCTTGATGCGCGCATCCAGAACGGCCTGGGCATCCGGCAGGCGGACTTCCGCAACCTTCTGACCGGTAACACGCTCGATCACTTGCAGCATGCGGCGCTCACGAGGCGTCACCAGCAGCAGGGCGCGACCTTCGCGACCGGCACGACCGGTACGGCCGATACGGTGAACGTAGGACTCTGGATCGTAAGGCATGTCCACGTTGAATACGTGGGTGATACGCGGAACGTCAAGACCACGGGCAGCAACGTCGGTCGCCACAACGATGTCCAGACGGCCATCCTTTAGGGATTCGATAACGCGCTCGCGCTGGTTCTGGGCGATGTCGCCGTTCAGTGCGGCAGCCTTGTAGCCTTTGGCTTCAAGAGCGCTGGCCAGATCCAGGGTGGCCTGCTTGGTGCGGACGAACATGATCAGGGCGTCGAAGTCTTCGACTTCCAGCAGGCTCAGTACGGCCGAGGTCTTCTGGTCAGCGTGAACCAGCAGGTGAGCCTGCTCGATCGCGGTAACGGTCTGGGTCTTGGTCTGGATCTTGACGTGCTTCGGATCGCGCAGATGGCGTTCGGCGATGGCACGGATCGACTGTGGCAGCGTGGCCGAGAACAGTACGGTCTGGCGGGTTTCAGGCATGGCCTTGAAGATGACTTCGAGGTCGTCCATGAAGCCCAGCTTGAGCATTTCGTCCGCTTCGTCGAGAACCAGGTGGTTCACGGTCGCCAGGACTTTCTCGTCACGACGCAGGTGGTCACAGAGACGGCCCGGGGTAGCGACAACGATCTGTGCGCCGTTACGGATAGCCTTGAGCTGAGGGCCCATCGGCGCGCCGCCGTAGACCGCTACAACGGTCACGCCCGGCATTTGTTTTGCGTAGGTCTCGAACGCGGTGGCAACCTGAAGTGCCAGTTCGCGGGTCGGGGCCAGGATCAGTGCTTGCGGCTCGCGCTTGCTCGGGTCGATACGATGCAGGATAGGCAGTGCGAACGCGGCGGTTTTACCCGTACCGGTTTGCGCCTGACCAATCATGTCGTGACCGGCGAGAATAATCGGGATCGATTGCTGCTGAATGGCCGAAGGCTCTTCGTAGCCAGTGGCGACGACTGCTGCAACGATATTTGGATGAAGTTCGAGAGCGGCGAAGCCGCCGATTTCCTGGGTCATGGGTCTGCCTCTAGTGCATCCGCAAAGACCCATGCTTCAAAGCTGCGCGTGCCGTGTACGACCTTGAGGTCACCCTGGCTGCTTTGTCGGCGGGGATTTGCGAAAACGTTTGATGAATGGATCGTCCAGGCTAGTCCGTTGTGCGAACAAGCAACCGAAGCTGGCTTCGGGGAACTGCAATACCTTGACGAGGGCCGTGTTAAGGCCGGCGCGCACTATACCGGAAATACGCACCTTGGTGAGTCTTTTTTTACGAAACATTGCGCCATTTTTGAGCGGCGGCAGGCCCTGAGTCCGGGTAGAAGGCCGCCCGATCAGGGCGCGGGCCCGAGATTGCGGGCATTACCGCTTAAACGTTTAATCTATTCTTGCACATGACCGGCATTCCGGCCTTCGAGGTGTGGCGAATTGTCCCACCTCGTTTTCAGCACAATCGACTCAGCTGTCACCTGCTCAGGTGGCAGAACGAATAGCCTTGATCAGCGACGCCAGCGAGTAACCCAGATGCGGCGCAAGTGCCTCGGCTCGTCCGCTCAACGCGTCGATATCCAGCGTCTGATCCAGGTCGGCCGGCACGAGCAGGATGACGTTGCCCTCCTTCACCGGCAGCTCCCAGTAATGGCGATGGTACAAGCCACGCAGCAAGGCGGCCCCCAGCGGCTTGCCGTCGTCGGTGGCCCATTGATTGATGATCAGCCAGCCGCCCGGATTCAGCCGCTGCTGACAGCTCTGCAGGAAATTCCAGGCCAGGTGCCCGACGCCCGGCCCGACATCGGTGTACAGGTCGACAAAGATCAGATCGGCAGGCTCGGCGCTGTCCAGCAGGTCCAGCGCATCGCCGATACGGATATACAGACGCGGATCGTCGTCGAGCCCCATGAACTCCATGGCCAGACGCGGCACATCCGGGCGCAGCTCGATGACTTCCACGTCCTCGAGGGGCAGGAACTTCATGCAGGCCTGGGTCAGCGTGCCGGCCCCCAGCCCTAGAAACAGTGCGCTTTCCGGCGCGTCATGGCACAGCGCGCCGATCAGCATCGCGCGGGTGTAGTCGTACTCCAGCCAGCTCGGATCGGCTGTAAAGGTGCAGCTTTGCTCGATGGCATCGCCAAACTCCAGAAAGCGGTAATCCTCCACTTCCAGCACGCGAATCATGCCGAAGTCGTCGTGGACCTCGGCCAGGATTCGCTCTACGCGCTCACGCTCTTCCGTCATCACCGTTCCTGGTTGTCTGCGCCGAGCGCAAAATACGAATTGTCGGGCAAGCGCACGGCTTTGTCACACGTTGTGGCGTGCGGCGCTGCTCCAACGGTCCGCACCAGACTGGCAGAGCAACGGCGAACTGCTAACATGCCGATCCGATTGCACAACTCTAGAGCCAATAATGAGCCAACCCTGGAGCCCCGACAGCTGGCGGGCACTGCCGATTCAGCAGCAACCTCACTACCCTGATGCCGAGCACCTGCACAGGGTTGAACAAACGCTGGCCAGCTACCCGCCGCTGGTGTTCGCCGGGGAGGCCCGGGAGTTGCGCCGTCAGTTTGCCGAAGTGACCCAGGGGCGTGCGTTCCTGCTGCAGGGCGGCGACTGCGCGGAAAGCTTCATGGAGTTTTCCGCCGCCAAGATTCGCGATACGTTCAAGGTCCTGCTGCAGATGGCAATCGTGATGACGTTTGCCGCCGGCTGCCCGGTGGTGAAAGTCGGACGCATGGCCGGGCAATTTGCCAAGCCACGCTCGGCCAACGACGAAATCATCGACGGCGTGACGCTCCCGGCGTACCGCGGCGATATCGTCAACGGTATCGGGTTCGACGAGAAGAGCCGTGTACCGGACCCGGAGCGCCTGCTGCAGGCCTATAACCAGTCCACCGCCACCCTGAACCTGCTGCGCGCCTTCGCTCAGGGCGGATTTGCCGACCTGCATCAGGTCCACAAATGGAACCTGGACTTCATCGCCAACTCGGCGCTCGCCGAAAAATACAGCCAGCTGGCCGGGCGTATCGATGAAACCCTGGCGTTCATGCGCGCCTGCGGCATGGACAGCTCGCCGCAATTGCGCGAAACCAGCTTTTTCACCGCCCACGAAGCGCTGCTGCTCAATTACGAAGAAGCCTTCGTGCGACGCGACAGCCTGACCAACGATTACTACGATTGCTCGGCGCACATGCTGTGGATCGGCGACCGCACCCGTCAGCTGGACGGCGCGCATGTCGAGTTCCTGCGCGGGGTCAACAACCCGATCGGTGTCAAGGTCGGCCCGAGCATGAATACCGACGATCTGATTCGCCTGATCGACATCCTCAACCCGGACAACGACCCGGGCCGCCTTAACCTGATCGCGCGCATGGGCGCCAACAAGGTGGGTGATCACTTGCCGCAGCTGATCCGCGCCGTCGAGCGCGAAGGCCGCAAGGTGCTGTGGAGCTCGGACCCGATGCACGGCAACACGATCAAGGCCAGCAGTGGCTACAAGACCCGCGATTTCGCGCAGATTCTTGGCGAAGTGAAGCAGTTCTTTCAGGTGCATCAGGCCGAGGGCACTTACGCGGGCGGCATCCACATCGAAATGACCGGACAGAACGTCACCGAATGCATCGGTGGTGCCCGCCCGATCACTGAAGACGGCCTTTCGGATCGCTATCACACGCACTGCGACCCGCGCATGAACGCCGATCAGTCACTGGAACTGGCCTTCCTGATTGCCGAGACCCTCAAGCAGGTCAGGCGCTAAACAGGAAAAACCGGGGCAACTGCCCGCTCAATGCTTGAGCGGGTCGTCCCAGAACGGACGCTCGGCTTCCTGCTGAATATCCGCGCGGCTCAAGCCCAGATCCTTCAGTGTTCCGTCACTCATTTGCGCCAGCAAGTGGCGCTGGCGGTGCAGCTCCAGCCAACGCTGCAGATGACGCTTCAGCACTGTGAGCACCGTGCTCGCCTGCAAACTCCCACCAGCCGTTTCCACCCCTACGCATTGTTTGTGACCTTTCATCATCTTGCCCTCCATGCGGGATGACTGAAGTGTCGCTTCGGGCGTAGGATCAATCCAACGAATGTTCGTTATGCCTTCCATCTGGGAGATTGATGTATTGGCCACTTACCCGAGTATTGATACCGAACTGTTGCGCACCTTCGTGGCGATTGCCGATCACGGTGGTTTCACCCGTGCAGGCGAAGCCGTCAACCGCACTCAGTCGGCGGTCAGCATGCAGATGAAGCGCCTGGAAGAAGACGTTGTGCAGCGCCCGCTGTTTCAGCGTGAAGGTCGGGTGCTGAACCTGACTGCCGAGGGCCAGGTGCTGCTCTGTTACGCGCGACGAATCCTCAAGCTGCACAGCGAGGTGTTCAACACCTTGCGCGAGCCGCACATGATCGGCGTGGTGAAAATCGGCTCGCCGGACGATTACGTGATGCGCTTCCTGCCTGGCATTCTGGCGCAGTTCGCCCAGGCGTATCCGCTGGTTCAGGTGGAAGTGCATTGCGAGCCATCGGACCTTTTGCTGCAACGTCACGACCTGGATCTGACCATTGTCACGCGCAAGCCTGGCACCGAGATCGGCACACTGCTGCGTCAGGAACGTCTGATGTGGATGGAGGCCATCGGCTTTGCCCCGCATGAGCAAACGCCCATTCCCCTGGCGATGTTCAACACCCACTGCTTCTGTCGTGACTGGGCGTGCAACGCGCTGGACGGCGTCGGGCGTGATTACCGCATCGCCTACAGCAGCTCGAGCATGGCGGCGATCACTGCAGTGGTCAGCGCGGGCCTGGCAGTCACCGCGCAGTTCCAGAGCCTGGCCACAGCGGATTTGCGTATCCTTGGCGAGGCGGAACAATTGCCACAGCTGCCAACCGCCAGCATCGTCCTGCTACGCAAGTCTGGAAATCCCTCGCCCATCACCGAATGCATGGCCGATTACATCATCGCCGGCTTCAAACCTTGAGCGCGAGAATGACCGCACAAAGCACCAGAAATACGCAGAACATCAGGCGCAGGGTTCGCTCCGGCAACGAATGCGCCAGCTTCACGCCCCAGCTGATGCTGGCCAGGCCGCCGATGGCCAGCGGAATGCCCATCGACCAATTGACGTGATCGTGCAGTGCATAGGTGACCAGCGTGATGCCGGTGCTCGGTGCCGCCAGGGAAAGCGCCAACCCTTGGGCCACAACCTGAGTCGTGCCGAAGACACTGGTAAGGATCGGCGTCGCCACTACTCCGCCGCCAACACCAAACAGACCACCGGTCACGCCGGACCCGACGCCGAGCAGCCATAGCCACTTTTCATGACGCAATCCGCCAGCGGCCTGCTTGCTGCGCCAATACATCTGCGCAACATTGAATACGGTCAGCACTACCAGAAAACCGACGAAGCCCAGGCGCATGCCCTGCGGGTCGACGCGGACCGCCAGCAGTGAGGTCAACCAGGCAAAAATGAAACTGGGGATGATCAACATCAGCGCATTACGCAGCAGAATCCGGTTGCGCTGGTTGTAACGCCACAAGGCGAGCAACACATTGGGCAGGACCATCAACAAGGCGGTCCCTTGAGCGAGTTGCTGATCCAGACCGAACAGCACCCCGAGTGCGGGAATTGCCACAAGACCACCACCGATACCGAACAACCCTCCCAGGGTGCCCATCGCTGCACCCAGCAACACAAACATCACAATTTCAATCACACTGCGTCCCCACCCGGTCAATGAGCAAATGCTACGCAGTCCTGCTCTGGACCGACACCCGATGACGGCGTTTTTTTCGCGCATCACGCACGATGGCAGCGCCTTGAACGCTGCACGAGCGAAATTATCTGGCGCATTAAAGAGTGCAACACTAAGTTAAACTCATCCGACTGAGTTTGAGGACCTGATATGAGTGCCGACGAAAGCCCGACCCGCTCCGCACCTGCCGATTGCGATTCGCTGCTGCTGGATAACCAATTGTGTTTCGCCCTGTATTCCACCTCGTTGATGATGACCAAGGTTTACAAGCCGCTATTGCAGGCTCTCGGGCTGACCTATCCGCAGTATCTGGCGATGATGGTGCTGTGGGAAAGGGACGGGCTCACTGTGGGGGACGTCAGCACTCGCCTGCTCACCGATCCGGGTTCATTGACGCCCTTGCTCAAGCGCCTCGAAGGTGAGGGCTTCATCAGCCGTACGCGCAGCAAGGAAGACGAGCGGGTGGTGCTGCTCCACCTCACCGCGCAGGGCCGCGAATTGCAGCAGAAGGCCTTGACCGTACCTGGCTGCGTTCTTTCGTCGAGCGGGCTGACCATGGAAAAGCTTCACGACCTGCAAGCCCAGTTGCTGGAACTACGCGGGCACCTGCACCAGAGCCTTTAGCAAAAGGCGTGCCCCCACTCTTGTCATGCCCGGCCACCCCGTGTGAGGTCTGACAGGCCCTCCAGGCCTGTTACCCCGCTCTCCAACGACCACCTTCGACCTTTTTTGCAAAATTAGCTTGCGCGCAAACTATCCTTGGACTACCTTTGCTTTGCGATTAGTTAGCGCGCAAGTATTTAGCGCAATAAAACCTTCATTGAACGAGGCAAGATCATGGACACTCTTTACACCGCAGTTGCAACCGCCACCGGCGGCCGTGATGGTCGTGCTGTTTCCGACGACAAGATTCTCGACGTCAAGCTGGCGACCCCGAAAGAACTCGGCGGTGCTGGCGGCGCAGCCACTAACCCTGAGCAGCTGTTCGCTGCCGGTTATTCGGCCTGCTTCATCGGTGCATTGAAGTTCGTGGCCGGTCAGAGCAAACGCAGCATTCCGGCAGACACCTCGATTACCGCCCATGTAGGCATTGGCCAGATTCCGGGCGGTTTCGGTCTGGACATCGACCTGCATGTCAGCCTGCCAGGTCTTGAGCAAGCCGACGCTCAGCAACTGGTCGATGCCGCTCACGTGGTCTGCCCTTACTCCAACGCCACTCGCGGTAACGTCGATGTGCGCCTGCATGTAACGGTCTGAACCCGTCTGGCGTCTGAGTGACGGCTGCCCGGCAAGAATCTCAGGCACAAAAAAACCCGCAGCGATGCGGGTTTTTTGCGTAACGGGGTTACAAAACCATGCTTACTTCGCACGGCCTTTGTAGGAACCGCCTTCACGGGTATCGATCTCGATCATGTCGCCGATTTCGATGAAGTCAGCAACACTCAGCTCGGTACCGTTTTTCAGTTTGGCAGGCTTCATGACCTTGCCCGACGTGTCGCCACGAGCGGAGCCTTCGGTGTAGTCGACCTGACGCACGATAGTGGTCGGCAGCTCTACGGAAACCAGACGGTCTTCGAAGAACACGGCTTCGCAGACGTCGGTCATGCCTTCTTCGACGAAAGGCAGAACGCTTTCGATGTCTTCGGCGTTCAGTTCGTACATGGTGTAGTCAGTGGTGTCCATGAACGTGTAGGTGTCACCGCTGATGAAAGACAGGGTGGCTTCCTTGCGATCCAGGATCACGTCGTCCAGCTTGTCGTCGGCGCTGTAAACGATCTCGGTCTTGTAACCGGTCAGCAGGTTTTTCAGCTTGGTCTTCATGATCGCGCTGTTACGACCGGATTTGGTGAATTCAGCTTTCTGAACCAGCCAAGGATCGTTTTCGAGACGGATCACAGTACCGGGTTTCAGCTCTTTACCAGTTTTCATTGCATATATCCGAATTTGGATGGAATTAACCAAAGGCTCTGTACGAGAAACAACCTGCGCAGGCCTTTTTCGTACAGAGCCTTGTATCAAGGCCGCGTATCATAGCGAATTTACATAAAACTGCACCAGCGCCGTGGCAAGATCAGTCTGTGCGGCTTGTTGCTGGCACCAGTGTTCGGCATGTCGCTCGATCTGCGGCCAGTGTTCTGCCAGCGCAGCCCAGCACTCGCCAAGGTCGTCGCCGACATTCCAGCGCTGCCAGAACTGATTCAACGCCTGCGCGGCCGCGGGCGAAAGACCCGCGAGATAGAGCGTTAAAAACGCATCGAGCTTGGGCAGATGCGCGTCGTCTTCCTGCTGGTAGATGTGCCAGAGCATCGGCCGCCCCGCCCACTGCGCACGCACGAACGAGTCCTCGCCGCGCACGATGTTGAAATCGCAGCTCCAGAGCAGTTGGTCGTAAAGCTCCTGACGGATGAACGGCAGGACCTGAACCGTCAGCCCGCCGTTGGCCTGAATGAACCCGGCGCGCAGCGGATCTTCGGTGCCCAGCCAACGCTGCAGGTCGCCGAGGATGCGTCCCTCTGGCACCAGAAGATGCGTCGGCCGGCTGTCGCTGGCCAGGGCATCAAGCCAACTGCCGAGCGCGGCATTTTCATAGGCAAATACCGAGATCAGGCGCGCACCGGCCAACGCTTCGATACCCAACCCGCTCAGGAACGCTTGCCTTGCCGCGCTGTTTTGCTGAAACGCCTGGCGCTGCTCGATGAGGTTTTTTTCGCGCAACAGGCCACCCGTAGCTTCGGAAAAACCCGGGAAGAAAAAGAACTTCTTCAAACCGTTCGACTGTGGCGATGGCAGGCCGTGGCAGCCAGACACCCAGTCCTCGGCGCTGAGGTAATCGAGATTCAGCCATAGCGGCCTTGGCGAACGCTGCAGCATCGCTTCGGTGTAGCGCGTCGGCAGGCGGCAGGCGAACGCTTCGATGACCCCATCAGGAATATCGGTGTTCAGCCATTCGGTCGGCCACTGGCAGACGCTCACGCCCTCTTGCCATTGTTGCCGGGCCTGGGGATCGGCTGCGGGGCACAAGCGAACGAAGGCCGACAGATCATCGATCCATAAACGCACCTGCAGGCCATGCTCGGCAACCAGCTGGCGCGCCAGGCGCCAGGTCACGCCCGCATCACCGTAGTTGTCGACTACGCTGCAAAAAATGTCCCACGAGGCTTTCATCCTGGCTCCCTGAGGCTGGATGGCAAAAAACGCTGATTGTCGTTCAGAACGGCACGTTGTCACCAGCCTGATGCTGTCGGACAAACAGGCGGCACAGTTTTCA
The DNA here is from genome assembly GCF_020515755.1 of Pseudomonas sp. B20. NCBI lineage: Bacteria > Pseudomonadati > Pseudomonadota > Gammaproteobacteria > Pseudomonadales > Pseudomonadaceae > Pseudomonas > Pseudomonas sp. B20. The sequence goes on along the minus strand of NZ_JAHPJG010000001.1, from coordinate 582,152 downwards.
TGCCCGACCATCAGGCATGGCACAATCACATCTGTTGGCCTGCAAGGAGTTCAGCCATGTCATTCCCTACCCGCCGTCGCGACCTGTACGTGTCGTTGAAATTGATCGTGTGCATTGCGCTGGGCATCTGGCTGGGCGCCCTGGCGGTGTTTCTGACCGCCCTGCTCTATTACAAAAGCCTGCCACCGGCTCAGACCCAGGCGCTGGACAATGCCGCCGCACAGTTGACCACCCCGCCCGCGCAAAAACCCGCCTCCCCGTCTGCGCCGGAGACCGAGATGTTTCGCAAATATGAGCAAAGCCTGCGTGAAAGCGAGGCCCGTCAGGCGCGCGAACAGGCGCAGGAGCAACAACAGCGCACCTTCAACCGCTCGAAGTGTGATTTCTGGATACAGCAGGATCGCACTGCACCGAGCGAAAAAAGCCGTGCCAGCATCGATCAGTACTGCGGATAAACCATGAACAAACAGGATGTACTGCAACGTATCATCGACAAACTGAACATCGATCTGGACATCGCCGAACGAGCGGCGCAGACCGCCTACGAAACGGCTACGCATGAAGAGAACATCGCCGAGAACAAGTACGACACGCTAGGGCTGGAGGCGTCCTATCTGGCCGCTGGCCAGGCACGCCGCGTCGAGGAGATTCGTCAGTCGCTGACGCTTTATCGGAAATGGTCGCTCAAGCCATTCGATGAATCGCGTGGCATTCAGACCGGTGATCTGGTGGTCGTCGAGGATGTTGGCGGGCAGACGCATTATCTGTTTCTCGGCCCGGATGCTGCCGGCCTGAAGGTCAGTGCAGGCGATCAGCTGGTCACCGTCATTACTGCCAGAGCCCCGCTCGGGCAGAGCCTGCTGGGCAAATTCGAAGACGATGCTGTACAGATTGTCATCAACGGCAGTCGACAATCCTACGAGATCACACAAACGTTGTGACATACCTGGCATCTGCAGGGTTGATCGCATCAAGTTTTTGTGGGTAAGGTGAACCGTCGCCATCACCACCGCAACCGGGGCAACATCAAAGCAAACAAGGACTAAAACCCAAGGAGATTTTTCATGACGAACGTCATCGCATTCCCTGACGCCCATGAACGTGATCGCCTGAAGTCCAGCCAAGATCCGGCGTTGAGATACTTGAACAAGAAAGAACGACAACTGATCGACCAACTGCGTTCGACCAGCCATGCGGGACGGCAGTACGTTTACGACTATGCGAGCATCATGCACTTGTCCAGGCCGTTGTATCCCGAGCCAGTGGACTGATCACGATCGCATGACCTCATCGCAGTCTGCGCCGTTAAATCGGCGCAGACTGCGAGGTTTCGCTTGCTGGCTTCAGCGGATCAGCGAAAAGACCAGTGCTGAAATCGCCACCACACCGGCGGCCACCACAAAGTAGTTGGACCACGCGCCAGCGTATTTACGCATGGCCGGTACCTTGTGGATGGCGTACATCGGCATCAGGAACAGCAAAGCCGAAATCACCGGCCCGCCCAGGGTTTCGATCATGCCCAGGATGCTTGGGTTGAGCGTTGCCACCAGCCAGCACACCACCAGCATGAACGCCGCCGTCATGCGATCCAGCGCCTTGGGTGCAGGACGACGACCCGCCTTCAGAACCAGGCCTTTCAAGCCCTCGCTGGCACCGATGTAGTGGCCGAGAAACGACTTGGAAATGGCCACGAACGCAATCAGCGGTGCGACAAAGGCGATGGTCGGATTGTTGAAGTGGTTGGCCAGGTAGGACAGGATCGAGATGTTCTGCGCCTTGGCCTCGGCCAGCTGGACAGGCGACAGGGTCAACACGCAACTGAACACGAAGAACAGCACCATCACGACCATCAGACCGTGGGCGCGGGCCAGAATCTGCGAACTGCGCACTTCGGCGTTTTCGCCATACTGGCGCTTCTGATCGACGGCAAACGCGGAAATGATCGGCGTGTGGTTGAAAGAGAACACCATCACCGGAATGGCCAGCCACAGCGTGGGTATGAACGCCGATAGCTCAGGGAACGTAGTAGCGGTGCTCAGAATGCCGCCGGTCCAGTGCGGGATGAGGAATATCGCCAGGAACAACAGTGCGACGATGAACGGATAAACCATCAGGCTCATGGCCTTGACGATGAACCGCTCGCCACAACGCACCACGGCCAGCAGCCCCATGATCAGCACAAACGCCAGTGCGGCGCGCGGCGGTGGCGTGATGTGCAGCTGGTGCTCGAGAAAACTGCCCACGGTATTGGTCAGGGCCACGCTGTAGATCAGCAGGATCGGGAAGATGGCGAAGAAATACAGCAAGGTAATCATCGCGCCGGCACTCTTGCCGAAATGCTCCTCGACCACATCGGTGATGTCGGCACCTTCACGCCCTGAGAGCACGAAGCGCGTCAAACCGCGGTGAGCGTAGAACGTCATGGGAAACGCCAGCAGTGCCAGCGCCATCAATGGCCAGAAACCACCAATACCCGCGTTGATTGGCAAAAACAGGGTACCCGCACCGATGGCGGTACCGAACAATCCAAGCATCCAGGTGGTGTCATTACGATTCCACGACGCGATGCTCTCGGGAGCTACATCCAGACGTTCTACGACGCCATTAGCCTGATCATTCATCCGGTCGACTCTCCGTGGCCGGTTTATCAAAAAGGGAAACGCATCGAAAAAATCGGCAGTTCAGCGCCCCCCTCGAAAACAGCGGGCGAGATTCTCCGGGATTGACGGCAGAAGTCAAAGGCTTGTAGGACAATAGTTTCTGCAGCGCATGCTGGCATTCGAGCGCACGCCCTTTGTACAAAGGCCTGGAGGACGGTCGACCTCTTGTCGAGGAATTAGTGTTTCAACAGCTTACGGGCTCAATCCAGCCGCCCACACGGCCTAACATCCGGGAACAGTTCTGCATTTTTCCTGGAGGGGCAGCAGCGATACCATGCCGGGCCTGTGCAGTACGCCCGGCAAAAACCCTTCAAGGACCAAAACGATGTTGAGCATCAACGCCGGACCGTTCGCCCTCGCGATATCCCACCTGTTGTTGTTGGGCGCCTTGATAACGGCCACCTGGGTAGAAGCACGGCTTGTCCGGCATACCCTGTCCAGAAAGACTGCGGTATTCGGACTCTTCATTCTGGGTATCGCTACTGCACGTATCGCATTCGTCCTGACCTATTTCCCGCAGTACAGCGACGCCCCCTGGAAGGCACTGGACATCCGTGACGGCGGCTTTCTGGTCTGGCCCGGGGTTATCTGCGCCCTGCTGGGCGGCCTGATCATCGGCTGGGGCCGCCCCGAACAGCGTCGCGCCCTGACATTCGGAATCAGCATCGGACTGGCGATCTGGGTATCAGGCGGTTTTATTCTGGACCATTATCAAAAGGGCAATTCACTGCCTGATACAACCCTTCGGACGCTGACTGGCGAGCCGGTCAGGGTCTCCGACTACCGGGGCAAACCAGTGGTCATCAACCTGTGGGCCACCTGGTGCCCTCCGTGTCGCCGCGAAATGCCAGTGCTGCGCGATATGCAACGGGAACGCAAGGACATTACATTTTTATTCGTCAATCAGGCCGAAAGCGCCGGGGAAGTCAGCGACTACCTGTCGAAACAGCAACTGGTGCTGAGCAACAGCTTTCTGGATCCGGACGGCGAGTTCGCCCGCCAGGTGGGTTCGGCGGCGCTGCCAACCACTCTCTTCTATTCGCCGGATGGACGCCTGATCGGCAGTCATTTGGGCGAATTGTCCAGCGCCAGCCTCACTCATTATCTGGATAAATAGTCAGGTATTCACCTGCCTGATTGAGATGAAGTTGTCATTGCGAGCGAAAGCCTGCTGCATCGTTTCACCTATCCATGTATAAATGCGCGTACACATTGGCCCTCTCGGAGACTCAGCGCATGCGTTACGCGCTTGATCATAAGGCCCAAACGCACCAACGCATTGTCAAGGAAGCGTCCATGCGCTTCCGTCGTGACGGCATTGGTGCTACGGGCTTGCAACCTTTGATGAAGGCACTTGGCTTGACCCATGGCGGGTTCTACGCGCATTTCAAATCCAAGGATGATCTTGTTGAACAGGCATTGAGTCACGCCCTCGACAATGTAAAGGGAATCACCAGCGACGTTTTCGCCAGGCAGGACTCGCTTAGTGAATTCATTGATCTCTATCTATCAATAGCCAGTCGCGATGCGGAAGACGGCGGGTGCCCGTTACCGACCATGTGCCTGGAACTGGGCCAGCGAGATCAGCCCAGCATAACGACGGATAAAATCATCCTTCACCTGCTGGAGCAGTTCGACAAGCCCCTGGCGGAGAATGGACTGGAGTCCAAGAGCCTGCCGGTGCTGTCCGCACTGGTAGGTGGTCTGGCACTCGCCCGCAGCGCTTTTGACGAGGAGCTGTCGCAGCGCATTCTGGACACGACCCGCGAATATCTCAAAAAGGAGATAAAAAAGAGCACAAACTGACCCTCTGGAACAGATACTTTCTCAGTGAGCTTTCCTGGTGAGAGTTTATAAACACACAGGCCGATCATTGATCGGCCTGTGTGTTTACCGGATGAAACGCTGATCAGTCGATTGCAAGCTTTTCGCGATTCCTCTCCAGGATGGCCTTGCCGATCCCCTTTACTTCGATCAGTTCATCAATCGATGTGAACTCGCCGTTGGCTTCCCGGTAAGCAACAATGGCATCGGCCTTGTTCTTGCCGATCCCCGCCAGTTCTTTCTGAAGTGTCTGCGCATCGGCAGTATTGAGATTGACCCTGTCCTTGCGTTGCTCATGCGCCATAGCGGGCGCTGTGTCTTCCATCATCGGCGAATGGGACATCGCGGGCTCTGCCATGGCGGGCTGAGACGCAGGCGCGGCGTTGACCGCAACCGAGGCACTGGTGAGCAAGGCAAAGATCAAGGCACTGAAGATAGGGGTTCGCATAAATAAAGCTCCATAGCAGTTCAAGGCAGCATTCACATGCTGTGCCTGAAACTTAGATCAGCGTCCCCTTCTGGAAAAGAAGTCGAGCGTTGCTGCCTGTTGCCAGATTGTTCAACGTATTTCCGCCTCTGCCCGATGCCCCGGCAGTACTGATGAAATCACGTTTCGCCGCTGCGCTCCTGATACATCCAGTCAACGATTTCACCCTCTGGCGTATAGCCATTTACCGTTTCGCGCAGCAACTGACGCACGCTGGTGTAATCGTCGCGGTCGACCGCATCCAGCAGTTTTGTCAGGCGGCCTTTCAATACATCCCACGGCAGGCAATCTTCGTTTGCACTCATGATCATCGGGTGCTCGGTGGCAACCACGTTGTCGCCGATCAACAGCTCTTCATAGAGTTTTTCCCCAGGACGCAGCCCGGTGAACTCGATGGAGATATCACCGTGTGGGTTCTTCTCCGAGCGAATGGCCAGTCCGGACAGATGGATCATCTTCTCGGCCAGTTCGACAATCTTGACCGGCTCACCCATATCGAGAACGAAGACATCGCCGCCATGCCCCATGGAGCCCGCCTGAATGACCAACTGAGCGGCTTCGGGGATGGTCATGAAATAGCGGGTGATCTTCGGATGCGTCACCGTCAGCGGCCCGCCTGACTGGATCTGCTTGTGGAACAGCGGGATCACCGAACCGGAAGAGCCAAGCACGTTGCCAAAGCGAACCATGGTAAAGCGGGTCTTGTTGACCTGATAGACGTTGGCCTTGTCACCGAAGATCACTGGCGCGGTTTCGCGGCTCAGTGCCTGCAATATCAGTTCGGCAAGGCGCTTGGTGCTGCCCATCACGTTGGTCGGGCGGACCGCCTTGTCGGTAGAGATCAGGACAAAGTTGGACACCCCTGCCTGCAACGCCGCCTGCGCGGTATTGAGCGTACCCACGACATTGTTGATCACGCCTTCGGCAATATTGTGCTCGACCATTGGCACATGCTTGTAGGCCGCAGCGTGATAGACCGTGTCGACCTTCCAGGTTTTCATGATCGACAGCAGCTTGGGGTGATTGCGTACCGAACCGAGTATGGGCAGCAATTTCACCGAGAGTGACTCGCGAGCCGAGCGCTGTTCAAGCTCCGAGAGGATGCTGTAGAGATTGAACTCGCTATGGTCCAGCAACAGTAATTGGGTAGGTTGCAGCAGCAGTATCTGTCGGCACAGCTCGGAACCGATCGAGCCGCCTGCGCCGGTGACCAGCACCGTCTTGCCCTTGATGCAGTGCTCGAGCAGGTTATCGCGAGCCGGGACTGCATCGCGTCCCAGAAGGTCTGCGATGTCGACTTCCTGAAGGTCATCGACCTTGACCCTGCCAGCGGCCAGATCCATGAAGCCCGGAACGCTTCGTACGTGCAGCGGAAAGCCTTCCAGAAAACCGAGGATTTCCCGACGACGCCCACGCGACGATGACGGGATTGCCAGGAGGATTTCCTGAGCCCCCGTGGAATCGATCATTCGCTGGATGTTTCGCGGCTTGTAGACCTGAAGACCGGAAATGACCCGGTTGGAAATCGACTCATCATCATCGATGAATGCCACCGGATGCATCAGACGGCCCATGCGCAATGCGGCGACCAACTGGTTGCCCGCTGCACCGGCGCCATAAATGGCAACCTTCTGCAAACCGTTGTCGCTCTTGGCGAAAGGCACGTGCTGCGCCGCAGCGAACCAGTCGCCGAGAAAATACTGCCGCATGGCCAGTCGCAGACCGCCGATCATGACCATGCTCAACCACCAGTAGTTGAAGATCACCGAACGCGGTACCAATTGCTGGTGGTTACTGTAAACGTAGACCATGCACCCAAGGATCAATGACGACATCGTCACGGCCTTGATGATGGCAATCAGCGCATCATTGCCGAAGTAGCGCATCACTGCGCGATACATGCCGAAGCGGATGAACAGCGGGATAGCCGCAACGGGCGCACTGATGAACAGCCACGTGTGCTTCTCGAGAGGATTGATCAGCTCATCGATACCCAGTCGTACGACAAACGCCATCCACAGAGCCAGCCAGACCAGGAAGACGTCGGTAGCAACCTGAATTATTCGTTTTTTGCGGCGTGGTAGAGCCAGTAATCTGGTCCGCAACCTGCTCATCAATTTTTTTATGCTCCGTTATGCTACCGGTTGCAACATGACCTGAAATCGGTACCTGTGAAACAGCTACGTGTCTGAGACAACCAGAAAAACACTTCGTTACCTTATTCTGCCTTGCCGGCGCGGAACCTCAACGCCAGCAGAATCAGCGGGCAGTAAGCAATCACCGCCCATATAAGCCCCTCTCCATCGCCCAGCGCAACCCATAGTGCAATGGGCAGCAACCAGACAAGATTGATCAACCCCACCGCAAGCGTAACCGGCACATGCCTGCCGTAATGACGCGACGCAAACTGATACGCATGGCTGCGATGTGCCTCGTAGAGCCTTTCCTTGCGTAACAGGCGTCGCACGAGGGTAACGGTCGCATCGACGATAAACACTCCCAGCAGAATCAACCAGGACCAGAATAACTGAGGCGAGGCCCAGGAACCCTGAATGGATAGCACACCGAGCACTATGCCGAGGAAACCACTGCCCGCATCGCCCATGAATATCTTCGCCGGAGGGAAGTTCCAGTAGAGGAAACCCGCTGCGGCAGCGCCCAGCATGAGTACCTCCCAGGACAGCCCGGCGTGGCCGCCCAGCGCATAGATAATGCTCATGCCCAGGCATACCGTGACCGCCTCGATACCGGCAATGCCGTCTATTCCGTCCATGAAGTTGTAGAGGTTCAGCATCCACACCAGATAGAACGCCGCGAGCACCTGCCAGAGCAGCCCCAGGTCGACACTCCAGCCCATGACGTCGAGCGGGGCAAGCCCGTCCAGCCAGAACAAGGCCCAGGCAGCCGCAGCAAAATGCCCCAGCAGACGCCATCGTGCGGCGATATGCCCGTGATCGTCCATGAAACCGATCACCGCCACCAAGCCTCCCGAACCTACGATTGCGACAAGCGCGGAGGAAGACAGATAACCGGCCCACCCCAGCACAGCCATCGCCATGATGAAAGTAATGACGATGGCAACGCCGCCGCCTCTGGGCGTGGGTATGGAATGCGAACTTCGGGCGTTTGGAATGTCGATCAGACTTTTGGCGAGCGCATACTTGCGCAGCAACGCCGTTAGAATCAGAGACAGAAAGGCAATAGCGATTACCGACAGCCACTCAATCATGCTTGCCGTGTTCCAGATAGTATCGAGCAGTGTCCTGCATGGCGTGTTCAATACTCACAGGTGGATGCCAATCCAGCATCGTACAGGTTTTACTGATATCGACCTGCAGCGAGTTGCACAGCCGTTGTGAAAAAGCTTTCTTGCCCAACAGTGCTGCAGCCGCTTTCAGCAGTGCGGCCGGCACCGGCAGCAGCCGGGCAGGTTTGCCCAGGGCCTTGCCCATTTCGCGCAGCAGCCTGGACGTCGACAGATCATCCCCGTCACTGACCAGAAACGTCTGGTCAGCCGCAGCGGGATGATCGACACAGACCGTCACCAGGTCTGCCAGGTTATCCACCGCCACCAGGCTTCTACGATTATCGATGGCCCCGAGCGGCAACGGCAGCCCTTTGTCCAGCCAGCGCATCATGCTTCTGAAGTTGGCCTTGACCCCCGGACCATAGACCAATACCGGTCGAATGATCACCACCTGCATACCGGTGCGGGCAGACAACTCGCGCAAGCCCTCTTCAGCCCTGTGCTTTGACACACCATAGGCATCCAGCGGATTGCACGGGTCGCTGGCCGTGAATGGCGCACCCGCAAGCGTAGACTCGCCATTGGCCTTGATGGAACTGATAAAAATGAAGCGTCTGACGCCTGCTGCTGCGGCCTGCTCGGCCAGATTAAGCGTTGCGGTGACGTTGGCGCGGAAGTATTCCTGATCCGGCGCTTCAGCGGTCTCGTTCAGTACATGAACCCGGGCAGCACAATGAATCACCACGTCCGCGCCGGCTACAAAACTTGCCCATTGATTGTCTGGCGCCAATGATTGCGCACTGACAACATCGACGCGCGGACTGGAAGCGACATAAGCGCCCCGGACTGCAACCCTAACAGAACAGCCTGTGCGCTCGATCAGCCGACGAACCACGGCACTGCCCACGAAACCTGTCGCACCTGTTATTGCAACCAATGCAACATCACCGCTCATGCAAACACGCCCTTCCAAATCGGCCAAATATTGCTCAAGTAACGCCTTTTGACAACTGAAATATGTTCAATCCATTTTATAACTTTCAAGATGACGCTCAACGTGTACCAAGGTCAATGCACAATCATCATGTCCTGGCACTCACTTGCAAGAATTCGATTACCACGCTAGCTGACAACTAACGTGTTCATCCTGCCTTCAAGGGATGAGCAGTTCCAATGGGCGCTTTTCGAGCGAGTACTTACGACTCAGAATATTACCCAGCACTTTTTTCGCAGCCGTTTCGCCATGCACCAGCCGAATCTGCGTCGGCCAATCTTTCATCTCCGTGACGAACTCGACCAATTCGACCTGATCGGCGTGAGCAGAATAGCCTTTTGCGGTGTGGACACCGGCTTTTATATCAAAGCGCTCGCGGTCCAGCTCAACATAGCCACCCGATGGGCCATGCAACTGAATGGCCTCGCCCGGTGTTCCCTTGCCCTGATAGCCGACAAATACCACGTTATGTCGTGTGTCGCCGAGCATGGCTTTCAGGTAATTGACGATTCTGCCTCCGGCACACATGCCGTTACCGGCAATCACGATGGCCGGACGCGCCGTGCTGGCCAGATAATTGACCGTGCGCAGGTGCTCCTCATGAGTGTCGACGGTAACCAGCTGTTCGAAGCCCAACGGCTTTCTGCCGACGTCGAGCCTCAGCCGGGCGTCCTCATCCCAATAATCTTCGAACGACTGATAGACCTTGGTAAAACGACTCGCCAGAGGCGAATCAAGGATGATCGGCAACCTCGACCAGTCCGGGTCACCCTCACCCGGATGCCCGCTGTTTCCCGCACAGTGAGTCGACGGTACCTTGCGTCGCAGTATGTCTTCCAGTTCGTAGAGCAATTCCTGGGTTCGGCCGATGCTGAACGCCGGTATCAGCACGGTGCCGTTATCCTCCAGCGCCTTGTCTATGATGCGCTCAAGCCCTTGCTGACGAACGTTGCGATCTTCGTGAACACGATTGCCATAGGTGCTTTCCAGCACCAGCACATCCGCGCGCTCGGGCGGCTTCGGCGCAGGTAGAAACGGTGTATGACTCGCCCCCAGATCACCGGAAAACACCACCCGCACAGAACGCTCCCGGTCAGGATATTGAAGATCGCATTCTATATAGGCTGACCCCAGTATGTGTCCGGCGCGCTGCAAACGGACCCGGCAATGCACGGATGCGTTGTCGATCAGGCTGAACCAGTCATTGAATGGCAGAGCGATGATTCTCTTGTTGATGACGTCCAGGTAGCGCGCGACTTGCCCGGGGTCGTGTGCAAATTCAATTTTCAGGAGATCTTCCATGACCAGTGGCAACAGATGAGCACTGGGCTCACTGCACAGTATCGGCCCCTTGTAACCGGATGCCAGCAACTCGGGAATACGCCCGACATGGTCATTGTGTACGTGGCTGATCAACAGCGCCCTTATCGCCTGCGGATCGAATCCGAATGACGCGGTCCCGGATTGCCTGCCGCGCTCCTGTACCGACCCACAGTCAATCAACAGGCTGCTCGATGCGTCCATGTGCAGTTGGTGACACGAGCCCGTCACTGTATCGACAGCGCCGTGATGAATGATTTGCGGATAAGACATGCAGTCACCTTTTCTCGCCAGCCTGCTCTGAATATGCGGGACATCCGGCATCAGGTCTGGACATTAAGTTTCGGCGCATTCTGCACTTGAACGATTCATTTTCAAGCCTTGACACAAGGCTGTCAGAGCAGCAGTAATCGACGCTGAAAATGAATATAACCCGCACCCCCTTTAAAATGGGTATACGAATTAAAAAAGCGAATATTCCTACACGATGAAGTAACTAGTCGTCATGTAAGCCAAGAATAAACCGACAGAATTATAAGGCTCTTTTTTCGACAAAACCGTTTGAAGACACAATGAAGCGCGCCAGGTCAGCAGCAGCGCATGCTGCTTCGTGAACAGAAGGGAGTAAAAGACGCGCGACATCGTGTCGCCAGATCGATCTCCGACGACGCTTGATCAGCGCTGCTCAGACAGAGCGAGGGGAAGGTACGCGCTTTTTACGAAGGCTGGCTATCCATGCCAGTATCGGGCCGATGATCATGCCCACGAGCAACGCAAGGACAACAGGCAATGCCAGCGGAAGCTGAGGCGCCGACCAACCGAAAAACGTCACGGCAACAGACTGCCGGTTCTCAAGCACAAACACGGTTGTTGCCAAAACAACGAGCAACACGGTGACGATCAAAATGACTCGTTTGAAGATACGCATCTGGTGATCCTGTGGTGAATGGCTTTAAAAGCCCTCTTCTTCATCCTCATTGACCCGATCCCGCAGTTCCTTGCCCGGCTTGAAATGCGGGACAAACTTGCCATCGAGACTGACCGACTGACCGGTCTTAGGGTTGCGCCCAACCCGCGGTGCGCGGTAATGCAGCGAAAAGCTGCCAAAGCCCCGAATCTCGATTCGGTCTCCGGTTGCCAGGCACTGGGACATTTGTTCAAGCATGGTCTTGATGGCCAGCTCGACATCCTTGGATGAGAGCAGCCCTTGATGGGTGACAATTCGTTCGATCAACTCCGACTTCGTCATATTTTTCCCTTCTTTTTCAAGCAGCTAGATCAGCGCTTGGAAGGTTTTAGCATGACCGGATGAATTTGAACAGCCCATCTATTGACTTATGTTCAACACCGTCTAACCAGGCATGAAGAGATTACAGCGACATGACAGGAGGGAGGTAGAGGAAGAGAGCTGGAGCAATAGACGAAACGAGACAGCCTGAGAGGCCACTGGAGGCGTTTTGCGACTCATGCTGTACGTGAGAGCAAGCCAGGAAGATCCGAACCTGCAGGGCCTGAACGATAGAAACAAAAAAGGACGACCGAAGTCGTCCTTTTTTTGGTCAAGCAGAACTTAGTTCTGTTTTTCCATTTGCGCGCGCAGCAGGTCACCAATAGTGGTAGGACCAGTGCTTTCAGCGACTTCAGGCTTGCTACGCAGGCTCTGGATCGCTTCTTTCTCGTCTTCAACGTCTTTCGACTTGATGGACAAGCTGATTACGCGGCTCTTGCGGTCAACGCTGATGATCTTGGCTTCGATCTCTTCGCCTTCCTTCAGAACGTTACGCGCGTCTTCTACGCGGTCACGGCTGATTTCGGAAGCCTTGAGGGTCGCTTCGATGTCGTCGGCCAGAGTGATGATGGCGCCTTTGGCGTCAACTTCTTTAACGATACCGCGAACGATGGCGCCCTTGTCATTGACAGTGACGTACTCGGAGAACGGATCGCTTTCCAGCTGCTTGATACCCAGCGAGATACGCTCACGCTCAGGATCAACCGACAGGATCACAGTATCGAGCTCGTCGCCCTTCTTGAAGCGACGTACGGCTTCTTCGCCCACTTCGTTCCAGGAGATGTCGGACAGGTGAACCAGACCGTCGATGCCGCCGTCCAGACCAATGAAGATACCGAAATCGGTGATCGACTTGATGGTGCCGGAGATTTTATCGCCCTTGTTGAACTGGCCAGAGAAATCTTCCCACGGGTTAGATTTGCACTGCTTGATGCCGAGGGAGATACGACGACGCTCTTCGTCGATGTCCAGAACCATGACTTCCACTTCGTCGCCAACCTGAACGACTTTCGAAGGGTGGATGTTCTTGTTGGTCCAGTCCATTTCGGAAACGTGTACCAGGCCTTCCACGCCTTCTTCCAGCTCTGCGAAGCAGCCGTAGTCGGTCAGGTTGGTAACACGCGCGGTAACGCGGGTGCTTTCCGGGTAGCGAGCCTTGATAGCAACCCATGGGTCTTCACCCAGTTGCTTCAGACCCAGGGAAACACGATTGCGCTCGCGATCGTATTTCAGAACCTTGACATCGATCTCGTCGCCAACGTTGACGATTTCCGATGGATGCTTGATGCGCTTCCAGGCCATGTCGGTGATGTGCAGCAGGCCATCGACGCCACCCAGATCGACGAATGCGCCGTAATCGGTGAGGTTCTTGACGATACCCTTGACTTGCTGACCTTCCTGCAGGGACTCGAGCAGAGCTTCGCGCTCGGCACTGTTCTCGGCTTCCAGGACACTGCGACGGGAAACGACAACGTTGTTGCGCTTCTGGTCCAGCTTGATGACCTTGAACTCGAGCTCTTTGCCTTCCAGGTGAGTCGTGTCACGCACAGGGCGGACGTCAACCAGAGAACCAGGCAGGAACGCACGGATGCCGTTAACGTCGACAGTGAAGCCGCCTTTAACCTTACCGTTGATAACGCCCTTGACCACTTCTTCAGCTGCGAAAGCCGCTTCCAGAACGATCCAGCACTCGGCACGCTTGGCTTTTTCGCGGGACAGCTTGGTTTCGCCAAAGCCATCTTCGACCGCGTCCAGCGCAACGTGAACTTCATCACCGATCTTGATGGTCAGCTCGCCAGCGTCGTTGTGGAACTGCTCCAGCGGGATGAGGCCTTCAGATTTCAGACCGGCGTGAACCGTAACCCAACCTGCCTGGTAGTCGATATCAACGATGATCGCGGTGATGATCGAACCGGCCTGAAGGTTGAGGGTCTTTAGGCTTTCTTCAAAAAGTTCTGCAAAGCTTTCGCTCATTTTAATTCCTGTTGATCAAGGGCGAAGAATACGCCCATCTGCCACGCTCCAGACAACGTGGGTTTCGTTCAAATAAAAGAAAGCCTGCGGGACTATGACTGGTCTCCCACACGCCTCTTCGTCATCCGGCAATACCGCGAAGCGCGATTTCACTCAGAATGCGTTCCAGCACCTGTTCGATGGACAATTCAGTGGAATCCAGCTGTATGGCGTCGTGCGCCGGCTTCAACGGTGCTACCGCTCGCTGGGTGTCACGCTCGTCGCGTGCACATATCTCATCTAGCAGACTCGACAGACTAACATCATCGCCCTTGGCCTTCAACTGCAAGTAACGTCGACGCGCACGTTCCTCGGCACTGGCGGTGAGGAATATCTTCAGCGGGGCATCCGGGAAGACCACGGTGCCCATGTCGCGACCATCCGCGACCAGGCCCGGCTCTTCCTGAAACGCGCGCTGGCGCAACAGCAACGCATCGCGCACCGCCGGCAGCGAGGCCACCTGCGATGCGCCGCTGCCGACCTGTTCGTTGCGAATGGCGTGGGTGACGTCCTCGCCTTCCAGAATGATGCGCTGTCCCTGCCCTGCCGCAGTCGCTTCGAACTGAACATCCAGATGAGCGGCCAGAAGCTTGAGCGCTTCTTCATTGGTCAGGTCGACACCGTGATTGCGCGCCGCGAAAGCCAGCAGGCGATAAAGCGCACCGGAGTCGAGCAGGCACCAGCCGAGTTTCCTGGCCAGCAATCCGGCGACCGTGCCCTTTCCGGAACCGCTGGGTCCGTCGATGGTAATAACAGGAGCTTTGATTTTCACTTTTTGTCCTCTTGCGCTACACGCATGCCAACTTGAGCGCACAGCGCCAGAAAATGGGGAAACAATGCAGCGGCATCCGCGCACGCCTGAATACGGATGGGCGCCGAAGCCCTCAACGATGCAACGCGAAACGCCATGACGATACGCTGATCACCGCGAGCATCCACCTCGCTGCCACCCGGCACACCGCCTTCGATAATGATGCCATCCAGCACGGGCTCGGCCTCGATGCCGAGCGCCAGCAAACCGTCAGCCATCAGCCTGACGCACTCCGACTCGTCGGCTTGCAGAGCCTGCGCGCCGCGCAGAATGGTACGCCCTTCTGCACAGGCTGCGGCAACAAGAAGCACCGGAAATGCATTCAGCGCCAGCGGCACCAGTGCTTCCGGGATGTCAGCGCCTTTGAGCCGGGCCGAGCGAACATGCAGGTCAGCGACCGTTTCATCCGCCAGCTTGCGGACGTTCTGCAGCACGATATCGCCGCCCATCAGGCGCAAAATATCGATCGCACCCTCGCACGATGAACTGACGGGAACGTCCTCCAGCAGCAGATCGCAGCCTTCACTGATCGACGTCGCGACCATGAACAGCACCGCCGACGTCACCTCCACCGGCCCCTTGATTCGATGACTGACACCCTCCGCAGAGCCGCCGCGAAGTGCACGAGGCTCCTCAGGTGCGGTATCGACACGGGCACGGCTGGCGAGAATTCTGCCGAAGTGCTCCCTCGCGGCGCGTGCACGGGTAAATACATCCATCAACTGCGCGCCATCACCGGCATCCACTGCGTCGCGCAAGGCGTCGAGATCGGTGCGAAAGCTGTCCAGAGTGCGCAGTACAGCATCACGGTTGGCCATGAAAATGTCGTGCCACATGGTCGGATCGCTGCCTGCGATGCGCGTGAAGTCACGAAACCCGCCTGCGGCATACCTGAATATGTCCAGGTTTTCGTTGCGCTTGGCCAGCGAATCGACCAGGCCGAATGCCAACAGATGCGGCAAATGACTGGTGGCAGCCAGCACCTCGTCGTGGCGCTCGACCTGCATGTGCTCAACGTCGGCCCCAAGGGCTGACCACAACTGGTCGACAATCGCCACCGCGTGGGGATCGGTTTCAGCCAGTGGCGTGAGAATGACCTTATGGCGACGAAAAAGCGCCGCATTGGAGGCCTCGACGCCGCTCTGCTCGGAACCGGCAATCGGATGGCCGGGCACGAAGCGCGACGGCATGTGCCCGAACGCCTGACGTGCAGCCCTCACCACATTGCCTTTGGCGCTGCCGACGTCGGTCAGGATTGCATGACCCAGATCGATCGGCGCCAGCAGCCCAAGCAGCTTTTCCATGGCCAGTATCGGCACCGCCAGTTGAATCACGTCCGCGCCACGGCAAGCGGTGGCAAGGTCAGCCTCACAACGGTCCACGACCCCCAGCTCGACCGCCAGCTGTCGCGACTGCGGATCGAGGTCGACGCCGACCACTTCGCGACACAGGCCGCTTTCGCGCACACCCTTGGCAAAGGAACCACCGATCAACCCGAGTCCGACGACCACCAGACGACCGATCACCGGCCGTACCGACGGCTCCGCAATCACATCAACCACGCGAACACACCTGACAACCCGGCAAGGTAAAAAACAAACGAATCATGGACCACACCCTCAGAGCACCGCTTTCGGGTAGGAACCCAACACCTTCAAGGCGACGGCTTCGCTGCTGATTTGCTCCAGCACGGCCTTGACCAGCGGATCCTTGTGATGCCCGACGAAGTCGATGAAGAACACGTAGGTCCACTTGCCGCTGCGCGAAGGACGGGTCTCGATACGCGTCAGATCCAGGCCATTCTCGTGAAACGGCACCAGCAGCTCGTGCAGCGCGCCGGGCTTGTTGCTCATCGACACAATAATGGACGTCTTGTCATCGCCGGTCGGCGGGACTTCCTGATTGCCGATAATGAGAAAGCGCGTGGAGTTGTCCGGACGATCTTCGATCTTTTCCGCCAGACGGGTCAGGCCATACAGACCTGCCGCCATATCGCCGGCAATGGCCGCCGAATTCCACTCGCCCTTGACCCGCTTGGCGGCTTCGGCGTTGCTGGCAACGGCGACGCGCTCGACATTCGGGTAATGGGCATCCAGCCATTTACGGCACTGAGCCAGTGACTGGGCATGAGAATAGATGCGCGTGATGCTTTCCGTCTTGGTGCTTTCGCCCACCAGCAGATGGTGGTGAATGCGCAATTCGACTTCGCCGCAGATCACCATGTCGTGTTCAAGAAAGCTGTCGAGGGTGTGATTGACCGCGCCTTCGGTGGAGTTTTCCACCGGAACCACGCCGAAATTCACAGCACCGGCGACCACTTCACGAAACACTTCGTCAATTGCGGCCATCGGCAGACTGATGACGGCGTGGCCGAAATGCTTCATCGCAGCGGCCTGGGTGAACGTCCCCTCAGGGCCAAGATAGGCAACCTTGAGCGGCTGCTCCAGCGCCAGGCAGGAAGACATGATTTCGCGGAACAGACGCGCCATTTCCTCGTTGCTCAACGGTCCGCGATTGCGCTCCATGACTCGCCTGAGCACCGCAGCTTCGCGCTCCGGACGATAGAACACAGGCACCTCGCCTTCAGCCAGCGAGGACATCTTGACCCTGGCCACTTCCTGGGCACAGCGGGCACGCTCGCTGATCAGTTCCAGAACCTTCTCATCGAGGCTGTCGATACGGACGCGAAGCGCCTTGAGTTCTTGCTCGGACATCAGCCGTGCTCCTTCTCGAAGTCTTTCATGTAGGCCACCAGCGCGTTGATGGCGTTGATATCGATCGCGTTGTAGATGGATGCACGCATGCCACCCACCGAGCGATGGCCCTTGAGGTTGAGCAGGCCGTTTGCATCGGCACCGGCCAGGAACGGCTTGTCGAGACGATCGTCAGCCAGACGGAACGGGACGTTCATCCACGAACGATCAGGCTTGTTGATCGGGTTGCTGTACAGCTCGCTGGCGTCGATGAAGTCATACAGCGTGCGCTGCTTGATTTCGTTGCGCTTGCCGATCGCTTCGACACCGCCCTGCTCTTTCAGCCATTCGAAGACCAGCCCGGACAGGTACCAGGCCAGGGTCGGCGGCGTGTTGTACATCGAGCCATTGTCGGCCGCGACCTTGTAGTCGAGCATGGTCGGGCACAGCGAGCGCGCGCGGCCCAGCAGGTCTTCGCGAATGATCACCACCACGATACCGCTAGGGCCGATGTTCTTCTGGGCACCGGCGTAGATCATGCCGAAACGCGAAATGTCCAGCGGACGCGAGAGGATGTCCGAAGACATGTCGGCCACCAGCGGCACGTCGCCGGTTTCCGGAATCCAGTTGAATTCCAGGCCGCCAATGGTTTCGTTTGGCGCGTAGTGGACGTAAGCCGCGTCCTTGGACAGCTTCCACTCGTTCTGGCCGGGAATCGCAAAGTAATCGTAGGCCTTGGCGCTGGCCGCGACGTTGATTGCGCCGTAACGCGACGCCTCGTCGATAGCCTTCTGCGACCAGATGCCGGTGTCGATGTAATCGGCCTTGCCGTTTTCAGGCAGCAGGTTCAGCGCGATCTGGGCGAACTGCTGGCTGGCACCGCCTTGCAGGAACAACACTTTGTAATTCGAAGGAATGGACAGCAGGTCACGCAGATCCTGCTCGGCCTTGGTGGCAATGGAGACGAACTCATCACTGCGGTGGCTCATTTCCATGACGGAAAGGCCTTTGCCATGCCAGTCGAGGAGTTCCGCCTGGGCACGCAGCAGAACAGCTTCAGGAAGCGCAGCAGGACCTGCGCAGAAGTTAAAGGCTCGCTTGCTCATATCCACTCTCGTCAAATACGTTGGGTCTGTACGCGCTTGTTTCTGGTTGCTTGCCACGAGCAGACAGACGCCGCAGCGACTGGCAGCTCCTTGCGGGAATCTTGATCCGGCCGCCGGGCTGGCCGAATGCTGCAAGGGCTGGACTTGCCTGGAATGCAGATGCATGCACAGACGAGCCAGCCCTTACCTGATTTACGTTACCGCTTAGTTCTGTGGTTCGTCTTCATCTGACGCAGCATCCGCCTGCAGGTCTTCACCGGCATCGTCCACTTCAGCGGCATCGACGATCACGCCGTCGACAAGCTCACCTTCAAGCTCTTCGCCTTCGACTTCCGACGGCTCCTGAACACGCTCCAGACCAACCAGCTTCTCGTCGCTGGCCAGCTTGATCAGGGTAACGCCCTGGGTGTTACGACCCAGACTGGAGACTTCGCCGACGCGGGTACGAACCAGCGTGCCCTGGTCGGAAATCAGCATGATTTCTTCGCCATCGAGCACCTGAACCGCGCCGACCAGACGGCCGTTACGCTCGTTGCTGACCATGGCGATGACGCCCTGACCGCCGCGCTTGTACTCAGGGAACTCGGAAATGGCCGTACGCTTGCCGTAGCCGCGCTCGGAAGCGGTCAGAATCTGGCTGCCTTCTTCCGGGATCAGCATCGAAATCAGCTTTTGCCCTTCTGGCAGACGCATACCACGAACACCGCGGGCGGTACGGCCCATGGCGCGCACGTCGGATTCCTTGAAGCGGGTCACCTTGCCACCGTCGGAGAACAGCATGATTTCCTGCTCGCCATCGGTAATGGCCGCAGAGATCAGGATGTCGCCCTCGTCCAGCTCAAGGGCGATGAGGCCCGAGCTGCGCTGACGGCTGAATGCAACCAGCTGGGTCTTCTTGACGGTACCGTTGGCGGTGGACATGAAGATGAATGGCGCCTTCTTCTTGTCGGCAGCCTTGATACGGGCCTTGCGCTCTTCTTCGGTCTCGCTGCTGTTTTCCGCGTCGTCCAGCTCGCCTTCCAGCGCCTCGCCTTCTTCATCGGCACGCTTGCGCATGGCTTCGAGGTCGACCGGCAGCATGGTGGTGATGTATTCGCCGTCGCTCAACGGCAACAGGTTGACCAGCGGACGACCACGGGCAGCGCGGGACGCTTCCGGAATCTCGTAGGTCTTGAGCCAGTAGACCTTGCCCTTGCTGGAGAACATCAGCAGCGTGGTGTGGCTGTTGGCGACCAGCAGGTGAGCGATGTAGTCCTCATCCTTGATGCCGGTGGCCGACTTGCCCTTGCCGCCGCGACGCTGAGCCTGATAGACCGCCAATGGCTGAGTCTTGGCATAGCCGCCGTGGGAAATGGTGACGACACGCTCTTCTTCGGTGATCAGGTCACCCAGCGTCAGGTCCAGACGCGCATCGAGGATTTCGGTGCGACGGGCATCGCCGTATTCGGAGCGGATCAGTTCCAGCTCTTCGCGGATCACTTCCATCAGGCGCGTTGCGCTGTTCAGGATGCGGATCAGCTCGCCGATCTGGTTGAGAATTTCCTGGTACTCGCCCAGCAGCTTCTCGTGCTCGAGACCGGTCAGGCGGTGCAGACGCAGTTCCAGAATGGCCTGAGCCTGTTCCGGCGACAGGAAATACTTGCCTTCACGCAGACCGTATTGCGGATCGAGGTTCTCGGGGCGGCACGAATCGGCACCGGCACGCTCGACCATCTCGACCACTGCGCTCGATTCCCAAGGCGTCTTGATCAACGCTTCTTTAGCTTCGGCAGGTGTCGGAGAGGCCTTGATGAGGGCGATGACCGGATCGATGTTGGACAGCGCAACGGCCTGACCTTCAAGGATGTGGCCACGCTCGCGCGCCTTGCGCAGTTCGAACACGGTACGGCGGGTCACCACTTCGCGGCGGTGACGAACGAAGGCTTCCAGCAGATCCTTGAGGTTCAGGATGCGCGGACGACCGTCGATCAGGGCAACGATGTTGATACCGAAAACGCTTTGCAGCTGGGTCTGGGCGTAGAGGTTGTTGAGGATAACCTCAGGCACTTCGCCGCGACGCAGCTCGATGACCACGCGCATACCGTCCTTGTCGGACTCGTCGCGCAGTTCGGTGATGCCTTCGAGTTTCTTTTCCTTGACCAGCTCGGCGATCTTCTCGATCAGACGTGCCTTGTTCAGCTGGTAAGGCAGCTCGGTGATGACGATCTGCTGGCGACCGCCCACCTTGTCGATGTCTTCGACGATGGAGCGGGCACGCATGTAAATGCGTCCACGGCCCGTGCGATAGGCTTCGATGATGCCGGCGCGACCGTTGATGATCGCCGCAGTCGGGAAATCCGGACCGGGGATGTATTGCATCAACTCGTCGATCGTCAACTCGGGGTTGTCGATCAGTGCCAGGCAACCGTCGATGACTTCACCGAGGTTGTGCGGCGGAATGTTGGTCGCCATGCCCACAGCGATACCGCTGGAACCGTTGACCAGCAGGTTGGGAATACGGGTCGGCATGACCGCCGGGATCATCTCGGTGCCGTCGTAGTTCGGCACCCAGTCCACGGTTTCCTTGTGCAGGTCGGCCAGCAGCTCGTGCGCCAGCTTGGTCATGCGCACTTCGGTGTATCGCATGGCGGCAGCGTTGTCGCCGTCAACCGAACCGAAGTTGCCCTGACCGTCTACCAGCAGGTAGCGCAGCGAGAATGGCTGAGCCATACGAACGATGGTGTCGTACACGGCGGTGTCGCCGTGCGGGTGATACTTACCGATCACGTCACCAACCACACGGGCGGATTTCTTGTACGGCTTGTTCCAGTCGTTACCCAGCTCGCTCATTGCGAACAACACGCGCCGGTGCACGGGCTTCAAGCCATCGCGTGCATCGGGCAGTGCGCGACCGACGATTACGCTCATTGCGTAGTCGAGGTAGGACTGCTTCAGCTCGTCTTCGATATTGACCGGGAGGATTTCTTTGGCCAGTTCGCCCATGAGAAGCCTGATTCCTTTTTCTGGTGAAACCTCGCAAACCCATTCGGGGTATACGAAGCTCGCCGCTGCCAGCATTTGCAGGGCAGCGACTTACGACAAATCAACGAGTTATGCCATGAATCTACGCAGCGTGGGCGACCACAATCAGTGTCCCCGATAACCGCCGGATATTACCACAATCGCCGAGGCGCTCACATCCTTTGCAGGCGCTGAAAGCAAGCCACAGACACATAACACGCCTGAGAAACGCTTACAGGCCCGTCCAGCCGCATTGCACAGCGGCGACGGGTCGGGCCTGTAGACCTCAGTGGAGGTGTTTACGGCTCATCAATTGAGCCATGCGCGCGGTATCGGGACGTTCGACAATGCCCTTTTCGGTCACGATGGCGTCGATCAGGTCTGCCGGCGTCACATCGAACACCGGGTTGAAAGCCTCGACTTCGGCGCCTACCCGCTGACCGCCCACTTCAAGCAGTTCGCGGCCGTCGCGCTCTTCGATGATGATGTCGTCGCCACTGGCCATTTCCATGTCGATGGTCGAGCTCGGTGCGACCACCATGAAGCGCACCCCGTGGTGCATGGCGGCAACAGCGAGCTGATAGGTACCGATCTTGTTCGCCACGTCGCCGTTGGCGGTGATGCGGTCGGCGCCAACGATGACCCAGGTGATGCCCTTGGTGCGCATCAGGTGCGCGGCGGCGGAATCTGCGTTCAGGGTCACCGGGATGCCTTCATTGGCCAGCTCCCATGCGGTCAGACGCGAGCCCTGCAGCCAAGGCCGGGTTTCGTCGGCGTAGACCCGCTCGATCATGCCTTCCAGATGCGCCGCACGGATCACGCCCAGCGCCGTGCCAAAGCCCCCAGTGGCCAGCGCCCCGGTATTGCAGTGGGTGAGCACCGTCTGCAGATTGCCCTGATGCTTGCGGATCAGGTCGGCGCCCAGCTGCGCCATAGTCAGATTGGCCTCGCGGTCGCTCAGGTGAATCGCCACGGCTTCGGCCTCAAGGGCCGCCAGCGGGTCATCGCCGTCCTTGACGCGCATCAGACGATCACGCATCCGGTTCAGCGCCCAGAACAGGTTCACTGCCGTCGGGCGCGAATCGGCCAGCAACTGCATGTCCTCTTCCAGCGCCGGATACCAGTCTGCACCTTGCGCGATACGCGCACGTGCGGCCAGCACCGCACCATAGGCAGCGCTGATGCCGATAGCGGGCGCGCCGCGCACGACCATCGTGCGAATCGCTTCGGCGACTCCCTCGGCGGTGGTATAGCGGTGCCAGACTTCCTCGAACGGCAGTACCCGCTGGTCCAGCAGGTACAGAGCGTCGTCTCGCCAATCGATGGCCTTAACTTTCTCTGCAGCCAACATTCGATCGCGCATCGCCAACTCCATCTTGAACATCCGAAACCCAGCATCAAAAGCAGCTGATTATAGCGAGCCGCCTGCGAAGACGCTCGGGTATACTTCGTCATCAACGTAATAAACGATGGAAACCTTCTCATGCCGAACGCTACAGCACCGCTCGACCTTTTGCTCCTGCCCGCCTGGCTGGTGCCGGTCGAGCCCGCAGGCGTCGTGCTCAAGGACCACGGCATCGGCATCCGCGATGGCTGTATCGTCTATATCGGTCCACGTGCCGAAGCGCTGCGGCAAAACGCCATGCAGGTGCAGGAACTGCCCGGCATGCTGCTCAGCCCCGGTCTGATCAACGCCCACGGCCATGCGGCGATGACCCTGTTTCGCGGGCTGGCCGATGACCTGCCACTGATGACCTGGCTGCAAGACCACATCTGGCCTGCCGAAGGCAAGTGGGTGGATGAAGACTTCGTGCGTGACGGCACAGACCTGGCCATCGCCGAGCAGCTCAAAGGCGGCATCACCTGTTTCTCCGATATGTATTTCTACCCCAAGGTGGCCGCCGAACGCGTGCACGCCAGCGGCATGCGTGCGCAGATCACCGTCCCGGTGCTGGACTTTCCGATTCCAGGTGCCCACACCACGGCTGAAGCCCTGCACAACGGCATCGAACTGTTCAACGACCTCGCTCACCATCCACGCATCAAGATCGCCTTCGGCCCGCATGCGCCCTATACCGTTAGCGATGAGAACCTGGAGAAGGTCCGGGTGATCGCCGACGAGCTGGACGCCACTATCCAGATGCACGTCCACGAGACCGCATTTGAAGTCGAACAGGCTGTCGAACAGCGCCAGGAACGACCCCTCGCCCGCCTCAACCGGCTGGGCATGCTCGGGCCGCGCTTTCAGGCCGTGCACATGACGCAGATCAGCGACGACGATCTGGCCCTGCTGGTGGAAAGCAATACCAACGTCATTCATTGCCCCGAATCCAATCTCAAGCTGGCCAGCGGTTTCTGCCCGGTCGAACGACTGTGGCAGGCCGGTGTGAACGTTGCAGTGGGCACCGACGGCGCCGCCAGCAACAATGACCTGGACCTGCTCGGCGAAACCCGCACCGCCGCCTTGCTGGCCAAGGCTGTTGCCGGTTCGGCCACGGCGCTGGATGCACACCGCGCGTTGCGCATGGCGACGCTGAACGGCGCTCGCGCCCTGGGTATTCAGGCCGAGACCGGCTCGCTGGAGATCGGCAAGGCGGCGGACATGGTCGCTTTCGACCTGTCGGGTCTGGCCCAGCAACCGATCTACGACCCGGTATCGCAGCTTATATATGCCACTGGCCGCGATTGCGTCAGCCATGTCTGGGTGGCCGGCAAGCAATTGCTCGACGCTCGCCAGCTGACTCGTATGGATGAACACGCTCTGCGCGACACCGCGATTGCGTGGGGCCAGCGTATTTCCGGTAAAGCCGAATAATTCGATTCGGACCGAACACATGCCTGTCAGGCTTATCTATAAGCCTGACTGATGAAAAGAATTTTGAGTTCAAGAGGGACACCCATGAGCAACGTCGACCGCGCAGAAATCGCCAAATTCGAGGCCCTGGCCCATCGCTGGTGGGACCGCGAAAGCGAATTCAAGCCGCTGCATGACATCAACCCGCTGCGCGTCAACTGGATCGACGAGCGTGTCGGCCTGGCGGGCAAGAAGGTGCTGGACGTCGGCTGCGGCGGCGGCATCCTCAGCGAGGCGATGGCCCTGCGCGGCGCCACGGTGACCGGCATCGACATGGGCGAAGCGCCGCTGGCCGTCGCGCAGCTGCATCAGCTCGAATCGGGTGTCAGCGTCGAGTATCGACAGATCACCGCCGAGGACATGGCCGAAGAAATGCCCGAGCAATACGATGTGGTGACCTGCCTGGAAATGCTCGAGCACGTGCCGGACCCCTCCTCGGTGATCCGCGCCTGCTATCGCATGGTCAAGCCTGGCGGCCAGGTGTTCTTCTCGACCATCAACCGCAACCCGAAAGCCTATCTGTTCGCGGTGGTCGGCGCCGAATACATCCTCAACCTGCTGCCACGCGGCACCCACGACTTCAAGAAATTCATCCGCCCTTCCGAACTGGGCGCCTGGAGCCGTGACGCCGGCCTGCAGGTCAAGGACGTCATCGGCCTGACCTACAACCCGCTGACCAAGCATTACAAGCTGACCTCCGACGTCGGCGTCAACTACATGATCCAGACCCTGCGGGAGGCATGACAGATGCGCCTGAGAGCGGTTTTATTCGACATGGACGGCACCTTGCTCGACACCGCACCGGACTTCATCGCCATTGCCCAGGCGATGCTCGCCGATCGCAACCTGCCTGCGGTACCGGACAAACTGATCCGCGATGAAGTTTCCGGCGGCGCCAGAGCCATGGTCGCGGCCAGCTTTGCGATGCCCCCCGAAGACCCACAATTCGAGGCATTGCGTCTGGAGTTTCTGGAACGCTATCAGCGTGACTGCGCCGTCCACAGCAAACTGTTCGACGGCATGGACGAACTGCTGGCCGACATCGAGAAGGCGGGTCTGATCTGGGGCGTGGTAACCAACAAACCGGTGCGCTTCGCCCAGCCCATCATGGAGCGCCTCGGCCTGGCGGAACGCTCGGCGCTGCTGATCTGCCCGGACCATGTCACACACAGCAAGCCACACCCGGAACCGATGATTCTGGCCTGCCGGATGCTTGACCTGGACCCGGCCAGCGTTCTGTTCGTAGGCGACGATCTGCGCGACATCGAGTCCGGGCGCGACGCTGGCACAAAGACCGCCGCCGTGCGCTACGGCTACATCCACCCCGACGACAACCCCGACCACTGGGGCGCCGACGTGGTGGTCGATCATCCGCTGGAATTGCGCAAGGTGCTGGATAACGCACTGTGCAGTTGCTGAACGAGGCTCTACATGTTTGATTACTCCGCGCACCCGGAACTGCTCAAGGGCCGGATCATTCTGGTTACCGGCGCCGCTCGCGGCATCGGTGCCGCAGCCGCCAAAGCCTACGCAGCACATGGCGCCACCGTCCTGCTGCTGGGCAGGACCGAAGCCAGCCTGGCGCAGGTCCATGACGAGATAAATGCAGCAGGCCAGCCGCAGCCGCTGGTCATACCCTTCGATCTGCAAAGCGCCGACCCTGCGCAGTACCACGCGCTGGCGACCATGATCGAGCGCACAGTCGGCCGTCTTGACGGGCTGCTGCACAACGCCTCGATCATCGGCCCGCGCACCTCGGTGGAACACCTGCCCGGCGAAGACTTCATGCAGGTCATGCACGTCAACGTCAATGCCACCTTCATGCTCACCCAGGCACTGCTGTCGCTGCTTCAGCGTTCGGAGGATGCGTCGATCGCCTTCACCTCCAGCAGCGTGGGCCGCAAGGGGCGCGCGCAATGGGGCGCTTACGGCGTATCGAAGTTTGCCACCGAAGGCCTGATGCAAACCCTCGCTGACGAGCTGGAAGGCGTCAGCACGGTCCGCGCCAACAGCATCAACCCAGGCGCGACCCGTACCGGCATGCGCGCGCAGGCCTACCCGGACGAAAACCCGCAGAACAATCCGGCACCTGACGAGATCATGCCGGTCTATCTGTACCTGATGGGGCCGGACAGCAAAGGCATCAATGGGCAGGCATTGAATGCCCAGTGAAGGGGGAAGGCCGTCGTGACGGAAAACCGTCAAAAAGGCTGTTTCGAGCGGCTTTTCAAGTCAAGGAATTGCCGATCCGGGGCCACTGTCAGAGAGATGGCGTCAGCTAAACCACTGATTTTAATAAGTCTGGCCAAAAATGAACCGAATGGCACCACGTCCCCTCTAACCCAGCCAAGCCAGCAATATGTGCTGAGGAGCGAAGAGATGAATTTTCCTACCCAGACCCATGCAATCGACTTCGATACGGCTGAACTGCAGCGCCTGGGTTTTAGAAATCGACCTGACGCCGCGCTTCCACCCCCGTCACTGCCCGAGCTGATCTACCAGCTTGGACGACAATTGCAGACCAGTCTTGAAGCCGAGCGGATACTGACCCTGTTCTTTCAAGGCGTACAACGGTTCCTGCCATTGAGCGGTCTGATGTATCGACATATCGAAAGCGACTTGCAGCTGCGTCTGGGCGAGATGTCATCCGACAGCGCCAGTTTTCACCTGCGTCACGAAGGCAAATGTATCGGCGAACTGGAGTTCCAGGGCGCCAGGCCATTCGACACGCGGCAACTGAGCGACCTCGAATCCCTGCTGGTCTGCCTGGTGTATCCGCTGCTGAATGCGCTGCTGTACCGCATTGCCACACAAACTGCCCTGCGTGACCCGCTGACCAGCACCGGCAACCGCATCGCCATGGATCAGGGCCTGGCCCGTGAAATCGAAATTTCACGTCGCCACAAGCAACCCCTGTCCCTGCTGATGCTGGATATCGACCACTTCAAGAAAGTGAATGATGAATACGGTCATCACACCGGTGACGATGTGCTGAAAACCGTCGCGCAGAGCCTGAAAGCGCAACTGCGCAATATCGATCGGGTGTTCCGCTATGGCGGTGAAGAGTTCGTGGTGATTCTGTCCAACACCGGCGCCGATTCTGCCGAACTGATTGGCAAGCGGCTGTGCCAGGCCGTGCGTAATCTCGAGTTTCGCGAGCTTAGCCCGGCATTGACCATGACTGTCAGCCTGGGTTGCTCGACACTGCTGCCGACTGAAACAGCCGACAGCCTGCTGCGCCGTGCCGATAATGCGCTGTACGTCGCCAAGCGCGAAGGCCGCAATCGTATCGCCATGGCCAGCTAGCTCTCTCTCCCGCCTTCTCGCCCGCCCCTACGCCTCCAGCGCGGCAACACGTCCTCGCGGCTTGACCCTGTCCAGCTGCATGCAACGCTCAAGAAACAGGTGCATGTAGTCGTAGCTTTTAGTAACGGCCTGACGCAGCTCGGCCTGCAATTGCACACTCGGCTTGTTACCCACCAGCGTACAAATGATCTCGAGCGCCTCCCAAGGGTGCGCGTCGTCGTACTGTGCATGCATCTTGAGCCACTTCATGGCTTTCTTGCGAGTCTCTTCAGGAAACGCTTCGGCGTACACACCGCTGGAGCAGACCACGGCCGACCATTCGCCGGTCGCCCCCTCAATGGCGTAGTTGGTAGCCGCCATCGCCACGGCCAGCGAATCCGATGAGCTGGTCTGCCAGCACCAGTGGCTCAGCGCGTGCAACTCGGGCGCTACCCGCTGATCGTGCAAGTCTTCAAGCGTCACCCCATGGGCCGCACACCAGTTCACCCAGTAGTCGGCATGATTGAGTTCGACGCGGATATTGCGCATCAGCCAGCGGCGCGCCATGTCTTCACCCGGGTGACGACCGAAACGGGTCTTGGTGAGGTTCTTGGCCATGTACACGGCAAATTGCTCGACGACTGGCCACCCGCCGATCAGGTAGTGGCGCATGATCTGCGGACTCAACTTTGCGTCACGCATCTGCTGGTACAGCTCGTGCTCGACCACCCGTGCTTTTGCAGCGCTGCAATCCTTGATCAACTGCTGCGCCCAGGCCGGATAACTGCTGGCTTCCATGAGCGGACCGGTTCTTTCGAAAGCGTCGATCACTGGGGTATCTCCTTATGAGGGTTTCAACTGATTAACGTAGCGTTCCTGGCGCGCCGAACATCAGGGGGTCAGGCCGTACGGGCTGAATATAAAGACTCTCGCAAGTGAACAATTCAGGGCGGGAAATCAGATAGCCCTGTGCAAAATCCACGCCCATTTCCTGCAACGCAGATTCGATCTGCGGCGTTTCAACGTACTCTGCAATGGTGCGTTTGCCCATGACATGACCGATATTATTGATCACCTCGACCATAGCCTTATTGATCGGATTGTCGAGCATGTCCTTTACAAAACTGCCATCGATCTTGAGGAAATCCACCGGCAAATGCTTGAGATAGGCAAAAGACGACATGCCCGAGCAGAAATCATCAAGGGAAAACTGACAACCCAGGCCCTTCAACTCATTGATGAATCTGATCGCACTTTGCAGGTCGGCAATCGCACTGGTCTCGGTGATCTCGAAGCAGATCATCCCGGGCGATACGGCAAACGTCTTGAATTGCTGTTTCAGGTATTCGAGAAACGTATCATCGCCGATACTCGATCCAGACAAATTTATAGCACATAGCGCCTGAGGCACCTGATGCCGATCATCACTCTGGCACTGGGCTATGACTTTGAACACATTGTGCACCACCCACCTATCCAGCGTAGTCATGAGCCCATAGCGCTCGGCGGCCGGAATGAAATTGTCCGGCACGACCATTCGTCCAGACTCGTCGCGCAGGCGCAGGAGGATTTCAATGTGTCGTACTTCGCCCGCTTCACCCTTTATCGAGGCGATTTCCTGCGCATAAAGGCAAAAGCGATTTTCGTCCATGGCCATGTGCAGCCGCTGTATCCAGGCCATCTCACCAAAACGCATCGACAGCGTCAGGTCATCCACACTGTAGGCCTGGACCCGGTTGCGACCTCTTTCCTTGGCCATATAACAGGCCATGTCGGCGGCAGACAATGACCCTTCCAGAGACGCAGGTGTGTCGCCGAGGTGCACCAGGCCAATACTGACGGTAGTCATGAATGGCCGACCTTTCCACATGAAATGCAAACGCTGCACCGCCTCGCGCAACGCCTCGGCAATATCGAGCGCCGTTTCGTCAGGACAATCGACCAGCAGCACGCCGAACTCGTCACCTCCCAACCGGGCCAGCGTATCCCCCTCGCGCAAGCCCTCCGGCAAGGCCCGACACAGCTGGCGCAGCAGTTCATCGCCCGCCGCATGACCACCGGTATCATTGACCAGCTTGAACTGGTCCAGATCGAGAAACATCAGGCAATGGCTCCGGCCCTGACCGCAGTCTTCGTCGAGCACGCGCTGCAAACGGCGCTCGAATTCGCTGCGGTTGACCAGGCCGGTCAGCGGATCGTGGGCAGCCTGCCAGGACAGATCGGCGATGTACTGCTGCTCCTGGGTCATGTCATGCAGCACCAGCACCGCGCCACTGATCACGCCTTCGGTGTAGATCGGCGTGCCGACCAGCGCAACGGACACCGTGCTGCCATCAAGGCGCTGGATCAGCTTGCTGTTGGCGCTGCCACCCTTGAGCTTGCCGGCGATGATCTGCTCGACCAGCGTTGACTGGTCCTTCTGATCGTTTTCATCCAGCAGATTGAACAGCGCAGCCAGCGGAAGCCCGCTGGCCTGATTGGCTTTCCAGTGGGTGAGGCCCTCGGCGGCCGGGTTCATGTAGACGATGGCACCGGCCACATCGATGGTGATCACCCCGTCGCCGATGGACTCCAGGGTGATCTGCGCCCGCTCCTTCTCCAGTTGCAGGGCGTCGGCAAACACGCGGCGCTGGACGATCAGACGACGCACCCGCAGCAGCGCCAGAAGAATCAATATCACGGCGGTGACCAGATTGACCGCTATCAACAGGTTGAGGATCAGCCTGGAGCCTTCGCCCAGCGCATCACTGAACGCGCGCGCAGCAGGCGTGACGCCTTCATCGATCACATTGATCTGCTCGCGCCATTGATCGACCTCGGCGGCGCTCACAGCGCCCTGCCCGACCCGCTCATGAATATGCCGCGCAAGCTCATCGAGCTGCATGAGATAGCCGTCACCCACTTCCCAGAAGTGAATAACCTGCTTCATGAAGCTGAAGCTGTGGAAATTCAGGTACATCCAGATGATGCCGTTTACGTCATCGGGGTGATTGCCGCCCTGAATGATTCCACTTCTGGCATCGGCCAGGGACGGATTGGGCTGATCGAGGGCCTTGCGTAGCGCGTGGCCGCCCTGAGGTACGGAAAAGGCTTTTTGATACTTGAGGTAGTCACGCTCATCATGCCGGTTGGCGTACAGGCTCAGGTAGTGGATAGCGTCCTTCTGCCCCTTGGACCAGAGACTTTCCCCCGCCACATAGCTGCGCACGGCAGACATGGTGTAGAGACTGACGCATCCCAGCAACGCCTGAAACAGCGCGACAGCAATGAAAGGCCACACAATGCCCAACAGACGGGGCTTGGAGAAGATCCATGGTTGCTTCATGGGTTTCACGTCACCACATGCCTGAATAAACGTCTAGCGCAGAGACTAGGCTAAATTCGCCCTTGAGGGCAGGTGATTCTCCCGCAATCGGGCCAACCTGTGCGCTGATCGAGGCTTCGCGCATCAGATTTGTTGCAAATGTCCGTACAGTTTGGCGTACAGACCTCCATCGGCAATCAGTTGCTGATGGTCACCGTCTTCCACGATACGCCCGCCGTCGAACACCAGTACACGGTCGGCCTGCTTCACGGCCGACAGGCGATGGGCAATGATCAGCGTCGTACGGCTGCGCAGAAAACGTGCGAGCGCCTGATGCAGGTTGTACTCGGTGGCCGCGTCCAGCGCCGAGGTGGCCTCATCGAGGATCACCACCTTGGGGTCGGACAGCACCATGCGGGCGATGGCCATGCGCTGGCGCTGGCCGCCCGACATTCTGACTCCGGAGCGTCCGACCACGCTGTCCAGGCCCTGTGGCAGATCGCGTATAGCAGGGTCGAGTTGCGCAACCTCCAGCGCG
The DNA here is from genome assembly GCF_020515755.1 of Pseudomonas sp. B20. Lineage (NCBI taxonomy): Bacteria > Pseudomonadati > Pseudomonadota > Gammaproteobacteria > Pseudomonadales > Pseudomonadaceae > Pseudomonas > Pseudomonas sp. B20. Next base: position 550,728 of record NZ_JAHPJG010000001.1, on the reverse strand, counting down.
CGCCAGCAGTCTTCATCGCTGCAGTCACGGCCCATGGTCAGGTTGGCGCGCACGGTGTCATTGAACAGGGCCGGATGCTGCAGCACCACGGCGACGTTCTCGCGCACAGTCTCCAGGCCGATATCCTGCTGGCTGACGCCGCCAAAACGGATCACCCCGGTACGCGCCGTATAGAGACCCAGCAGCAACTGCACCAAGGTGCTCTTGCCGCCGCCGCTGGCACCGACAATGGCGACCTTTTCTCCCGGCGCGATGTTCAGGTTCAACTGGTCCAGCACCAGGTCTTCGCCATAGCCGAAGGTCAGGCCACGCACCTCGACCCCTACGGTTTCCTTGCCTCCGAACGGGTCGGTGCCACCGGCATATTGCGGCTCGTCGGCACGCGCCAGCAACTCGTTGATGCGCGTCAGCGCCCCGCCCGCCGCGTAGTAGGCGTATTGCAGGTTCAGCAGTTGCTCGACCGGCGTCATCATGAACCACAGGTAGCTGAACACCGCGAGCATCTGCCCGATGGACAGGTCCGAGAACAACACCGTAAGCATTGCCGCGGCGCGAAAGATATCGATACCGAACTGGAACAGCAGCCCGCTGGCACGGCCCGAGGCGTCGCTTTTCCACTGTGAATTGATCGCGTAGTCACGCACTTCCTGCGCGCGTAAGCCCAGGCGCCCCAGAAAGAAGCCTTGCCGGTTCCCTGCCCTGACTTCCTGAATCGCATCCAGCGTCTCGCTCAGCGCCTGGGTAAACCGCGACGTGCTGTCGTTCTCCAGCTTCTTGAGGTGCTTGACGCGCTTGCCCAGTTTCACCGTGAGCAGAATGACCAGCGGGTTGAACAGCATGATCAGCAGCGCCAGCTTCCAGTGCATCCACATCAGAATGCCCGCAGTGCCTGCCAGGGTCAGCGTGGCCACCAACAGGCGACTGAGGGTTTCACCGACGAACTTGTCCAGCGTATCCAGATCGGTGACCAGGTGCGTGGTCACCGTGCCGCTGCCCAGGCTTTCGTATTCACGCAGGGAAATGCGCTTTAGCCGCTCGATCAGCCGCAGCCGGATACGATAGACGATGTCCTTGGCCAGCCCGGCGAACAGCCGCGCCTGCAACACATTGAACACCAGCGCTCCGACCCGCAGCACCAGCGTTAACGACAGCATCAGGCCAATGTAGCCCGCCGCCTTTTGCCAGTTGCCAGGCAGCAGGTGATCCATGACCTTGAGCGCAGCATCGCCACGGCCCAGCAACACCTCGTCGACCAGCAACGGCAGCAGCAACGGGATAGGCACACTGCACAGTGTGGCCAGCACCGCGACACCGTTGGCCAGCCACAGGGACTTTTTATGCCGTAAGGCGAGACGACGGATCTCGGCCCAGCTCAATGCATCGCTGCGCGTGGCGTGCGGCTGTCGGGCAGCCTCAGGCACTTCATCATGCACTGGCTGCACGCTCCAGCCATCGACCCAGCAAGGGCGCAAGGCTGCTCAGCGGCTGATAACCGTTGGTCAGCAACGCCAGCTGACCGTTACGCTCGGCCAGCAGGGTCGGGAAGCCGGCAATGCCCAGATCCTGTGCCCAGGCGAAATCGGCGGCGGTGGCCGCCTGCCGTTGCGGACTTTCGAACTCATCGGCAAATGCCTGACGCGACAGCCCCGTCTGCTCCGCGAGCTCAGCCAGCAATGACGGACGCGTTACGTCCCGGGCTTCGCTGTAGAACGCCCGCTGGATGAGTCCGACCAGTTGCCAGGCGCGATCCGGGTCCAGCTGCCGTGCCGCAGTCACGGCCAGGCAGGCAGGCGTGGTGTCGTAGACAAACCCTTCCGGCAGCGCACCTTCGCGACGAAACGGCTGGCCGGTGGCCTCTTCGACCGCCTGCCAGTGCTCAAGAATGTAACGACGCTTGGCCGGCTCCAGCGCCGCACCTTCGGAGCGCAGACCGCCCATGACCAGATGCAGCGGCACGCCCGCCGCCCGAGCCTGTTGCACCAACGCGTCGGCAACCGGAGCGAAGCCCCAGCACCAGGAGCACATCGGGTCCATGACATAGATCAGGCGGGCAGACATGGCTCAGGCCTCGGAAGGTAAACGATAGTTGCGACCGATCGGATGAGGCTGGTTACGTGCCTTGGCCAGTTCGATCTGCTTTTGCCGGTCGATGGCGCTGCGACGCGTCTTCTCGCTCAGCGAATCCCAGCAATGCGGGCAGCTGACGCCCGGCGAGTAATGCTCGCTGGCGCGGTCTTCGGCACTGATAGGCGTACGGCAGGCGTGGCACTGATCATAATCGCCTTCGGTCAGGTCGTGTCGCACCGTGACCCGATTGTCGAACACGAAACACTCGCCGCGCCAGTGGCTTTCCTGCTCGGGGACCTCTTCCAGGTACTTGAGAATGCCGCCCTTGAGGTGATAGACCTCTTCGAAGCCCTCGCCGAGCATGTAACTCGACGCTTTTTCGCAGCGGATGCCACCGGTGCAGAACATGGCGACCTTCTTGTGCACTGCCGGGTCGAAATGCGCCTTGATGTATTCCGGAAACTCTCGAAACGACGTGGTCTTCGGGTCGATGGCGCCCTCGAAGGTGCCGATCGACACTTCATAATCGTTGCGGGTATCGATCAGCAGCACTTCCGGATCGCTGATCAGGTCGTTCCAGTCCTTAGGCTCAACGTACGTACCGACGCTCTTGTTCGGGTCGACGCCTTCGACGCCCAGGGTCACGATCTCTTTCTTGAGCTTGACCTTGGTGCGATAGAACGGCTGCTCGTCGCAGTAGGACTCCTTGTGGTCGATGTCGATCAGGCGCGGGTCGTTCTTCAACCACGCCATCAGGCCATTGATGCCTTCGCGACTGCCGGACACCGTGCCGTTGATGCCCTCGTCGGCGATCAACAGCGTGCCCTTGATGCCGTTGTCGATCATCGCCTGCAACAGCGGCTCGCGCAGTTCCACGTAATCGCTGAGGGTAACGAACTTGTACAGCGCAGCCACGACGATCGGCTGAGTCATCGGCTCTTGAGTCATGTATCTCTCCAGTGGCGACCCTCGCAAAGGGCCTACCGGGTAAAAAATTGCGGACCAAAAAAACGCACCGGCCAGGCGGCGCGGTGCGGATTCTAGCAAAAACCGGAGTACAGCAGACAGCTCGGCGGGTCAATCGACCCGGCAAGCGGAGCGGATCAGTAAAAAACCCTGATCAATGCCCGCCGGCACAGGTCGGCGAAGCAGGCGCTGCACCGATCTTCGACCATTCTTCAGGCGTGTAAGTGTGCAGCGCCAGCGCATGAAACTCGCCCATGAGCGGGCCCAGCGTGGCGTAAACCTTCTGGTGCCGCTTGACCGAGTTCAGGCCCTGAAACTGATCACTGACCAGAACAGCCTTGTAATGGGTCTGCTGACCACGACTGTGCATATGACTCTCGTCGAGCACTTGCAGGTGATGCGGTTGCAGCAGCGCAAGCGCCGACTCGATTCGTTGTTGCATGGTCATGATGGAAATCGCCTGTCAGGGCTTTTTAGCCGGAGCCGGAGCAGCTGCCTTGGCAGGTTCCAGTTCGGCAGTCATGTCAGCCAGCAGCTTGTTGACGACCGGAACAGCGCTTTCCAGCTTGCTCTGGGTCAGCTGGGCCGACTGCTGAGCCAGCTCAGGCATCTTGGTCATCACTTTCTTGCCCAGTGGCGACTGGTAGAACGCAACCAGATCCTTCAGCTCGCTTTCGGTGAAGTTGGCGGTGTACAGCTTGACCATCTCAGGCTTGAGCTTGTTCCAGCCAATGGCTTGGTCCAGAGCGGTGTTGGCCTTGGCCTGATAGGTTTCAAGCAGGGCTTTTTTCGACGCAGGTGCCTTGGTTTCAGCAAAACGCTGAGCGAACATCTGCTGAACCTGAGCGTAGACCGGAGCGCCCAGGCGATCGGCGTTGGCAAGCTTCAGGAACGTTTCGGCGCTCGCGTTGTGACTGGCGGTGTCGGCGAAGACCTGGCCGCTGGCACAGACCAGGGCTACCGCGGTACAAATGGCACGAAGACGGGTCATCGAGTTTCCTTATCTAGCAAACGAGGCATTACCCCAGGGCCGACCATTCTGCGCTTATCTGGGCTTTTGGCTCAACCCCCGGTTCACCCAGCGGTTAAAAAGCACTGCGCGGGAACCCTGTGGGCATATGGACACCTAACCCTGCAACGTACTTAAAGGAGTAAGACCAGTGAGCCGCACCGAAACCGACAGCATTGGCCCGATCGAAGTCCCCGAAGATGCCTACTGGGGCGCGCAGACCCAACGCTCACTGATCAATTTTGCGATTGGCGACCAGCGAATGCCGCTGCCCGTCCTGCACGCGCTGACTCTGATCAAGAAAGCCGCCGCACGAGTCAACGATCGAAATGGCGACTTGCCTGCCGACATCGCCCGCCTGATCGAGCAGGCTGCCGACGAAGTGCTCGACGGTCAGCATGACGCGCAATTTCCGCTGGTGGTCTGGCAGACCGGCAGTGGCACGCAGAGCAACATGAACGTCAACGAGGTGATTGCAGGCCGCGCCAACGAACTGGCTGGCCAGGGCCGTGGCGGCAAGTCGCCAGTCCATCCCAACGATCATGTCAATCGCTCGCAAAGCTCCAACGACTGCTTCCCGACGGCCATGCACATCGCCACCGCCCAGGCGGTCAAGGAGCAGTTGCTGCCCGCCATCGCCGAATTGTCCAGCGGTCTGGCCGAACAGGCCGCGCGGCACATGAAGCTGGTCAAGACCGGGCGCACGCACATGATGGATGCGACGCCGATCACCTTCGGCCAGGAGCTGTCGGGGTTTGTCGCGCAACTCGATTACGCGGAAAAAGCCATTCGCGCAGCCCTCCCCGCCGTCTACGAGCTGGCTCAGGGCGGTACGGCAGTCGGCACCGGGCTCAATGCGCCCAAAGGCTTTGCCGAAGCCATTGCCGCAGAACTGGCCGCTCTCTCAGGCCTGCCATTCGTTACGGCGCCCAACAAGTTCGCCGCGCTGGCCGGTCACGAGCCACTTGCAGCGCTGTCCGGCGCATTGAAGACGCTGGCCGGCACGCTGATGAAAATTGCCAACGACCTGCGCCTGCTAGGCTCAGGCCCGCGTGCCGGGCTGGCAGAAGTCAGACTGCCCGCCAATGAGCCCGGCAGCTCGATCATGCCCGGCAAGGTCAACCCGACCCAGTGCGAGGCCCTGTCGATGCTGGCCTGCCAGGTCATGGGCAACGACGTGACCATCGGTTTTGCCGCCAGTCAGGGTCACCTGCAACTCAACGTCTACAAGCCAGTGATCATTCATAACGTTCTGCAGTCGATTCGCCTGCTGGCCGATGGCTGCAGCAATTTCAACGAGCACTGCATCGCGGGCATGGAGCCGGATGGCGAAAAAATGGCCGAGCACCTGGAGCGCGGCCTGATGCTGGTCACCGCCCTCAATCCGCATATCGGCTACGACAAGTCGGCGCAGATTGCCAAGAAAGCCTACACCGAAGGTCTGACGTTGCGCGAAGCGGCATTGGCGCTGGGTTACCTGACCGATGAAGAGTTCGATGCCTGGGTGCGGCCGGACAAAATGCTCGAGGCAGGCAGTAATGGCTGATGCCAGAAGCGGCGCAACGCCACTGGAAGGCAATGGCAAACGAATCCTGATGGTCTACGGCACGCCGAAGGCCATCAGTTTCTGCCACGCCCTGGGCGACGCCTATGCGCAAACGGCGCGTAGCGAAGGGCATGTGGTGCGGGTCATCAAGCTGGGCGAACTGGACTTCGATCCGATTCTGCACAACGGCTACGATCAAACTCAAACCCTTGAGCCCGACCTGCTTGAAGCCCAGCGTCAGATCCACTGGGCCGAGCATCTGGTCTTCGTCTATCCGGTCTGGTGGGGCGGCTTGCCTGCGTTGCTGACCGGCTTTTTCGACCGGGTGCTGACACCCGGTTTTGCGTTCAAGGTCCACGGCCGCAAGCACTCATCCAATGAACTGCTTCGCGGCCGGACGGCGGAACTGCTGGTCGCCATGGACACGCCGCCGCGTTACTTTCAGTGGATTTACGGCGCGCCGGCGCACCGGCAGATGGTGCGGACCATCCTCGGCTTTTGCGGGATAAAGACCAAACGCCTGACTGAGTTCGCCCCGGTACACAGCGCCAGCGAACAGCAGCGTCAGGAGTGGATTATTCAGGCTCAGGGGCTGGGCAGACGCTGATCTGCCCCGCCACCCGCACCTCAGGCCTGCGCCAGCCGGGCCTTGCGTGCCCTGAGGCCGGCGACCAGTGAAGGGCCCAGCGCAGTCAGCGCCGACCCGGCCACCACCAGCAACGCACCGCCGTAACCCAGCATGTTCAACTCTTCAGCCTGCACGTAATCCGGCCACAGCCAGGCGGCAACCGCCACGGCGGTCAGCGTCACCAATGGCGTCAGCGCAAGCGTCGCACTGACCCGCGAGGCCTCCCAATGCGCCAGCGCTTCGGCAAAGGCGCCGTAGGCCACCAGCGTGTTAAGACAGCAGGCCAACAGCAGCCAGCCCTGCAACGGGCTCAACAGCAATGCCTCGGCAGGGTGCGCCCATGGCGTGAGCAACAGGGCGCAAAACAGGTAGATCACCATCATCACCTGCAGCGAATTCCATACCGTCAGAAGCTGCTTCTGACTCAGCCCGTAGAACGTCCATATGGTCGAGGCCAGGAGCACCACCAGCACGCCCAGGGTGTAGTCGCCCAACGAGGTGAAAAGCTCCACCAGACGCTGATTGAAAAAGAACCCGAAGCCCACCAGCAGTACCATCAGGCCGATGCCCTGCCCCAGACTGAAACGCTCCTTGAACAGAAAGATGCTGCTGATCAGCAGAAAAATCGGACCGACCTGAACCAGCAATTGCGTGGTGCCCGGGCTCAGCAGGCGCAAGCCGATAAGGTACAGCACATAGTTGCCGACCAGACCGAACACGGCCAGCCCGACCAGCACCCTGCCCTTGCGCCCCAGCACCTTGAAGCTGGGCAGGCGCTTGACCGAGGCCAGCCAGATGAACAACAGCGCCCCGGACACAGCCAGGCGGAACCAGGTCACGGTCACCGGATCCATCACCTGCAGCACCTGCTTGAGCTTGATCGGCAAAATGCCCCACAGCAGCGCGGTCAACAGTGACAGACAGAGGCCATAGACCCAGCGACCAGACGAGATGTGCATTGCAACTTCCGCAAGAGATAGAACAGAACATCCATTCTAGGCGCTGATCGGCAAAGCAACAGTTACAGCTGGGTGCAGTTAACGGCGCGAATTGTGTTCCTTATCCCTGGCCGCCGTGATTGCGCTGGTAGGTCTCACTGCCCATGGCCTGAATCTGACCTTCGATCAACGCATCGAACGGCTTCAGCAAGGCCTCGAACGAGTCAGGTGCTTCCAGCGTCTGCAAGGTATGCACGATGGCCTCGAGCGTCGACAAGGCCTCAGGGCCCGGCGCCTTGCGCAAGCGATAACGCGAAGCAGGTGCGGCGCCCGGCGTCACCCTTGGCAGCTCGGCGAGCAAGGGGTTGAGGTGCAGCAATTTGCGCGCCTTGCGCCAGGTGCCATCCGGCACGACCAGCAGCATGGGCAGCGAATCCTGCGCATAAGGCGTCAGCGTCTGCGCAGCGTAACCCGGAAACAGCAATCGCGGTTGATAGCCTGGCGGATTCAGAAGCGCTTGCAGATCGTCGAATACCTCGCCCACCAGCAACTGCGCATTGAGCAGACCGAGCGCGGCCAGTCGGGCGGTGTTCAAGGCATGGCCGACTTCATCGGGATGCTGCAGGATCAACACCCGCGTGCGGCTGTCCAGCTGTGGAATCAGGGCGCACAGACAATGCGTGGCAGGACGCAGACAGCGTTCACAACGGGCGCGGGACATCGATGGGCACTCGGTCAATCTCACAAGGTTAAAAAGGCTGCGCTGCGCGACGAATCAGCGTTGCTGCAAACCGCCTGTCGAACAGCCAGGCATTTTAAACAAATCAGCGTCGCAAACGCGGGTCAATCCACAGCCGCAACGGCGATTTGAGCTAGCCTCATGGGTCTGGGCTGGAGAAATGAAGTACGCCTGCTGTATCTGACAAGATCCACATCAGGGGCTTTCATGAATCGCAAAGAGATCGGGCAAAAGGTATTCGACGCCCTGGGCATCATCCTAGTGGACAAGAGCGCCATTCAGGATAACGCAACGCTCGCCGATCTGGCCCTTGATGAAGATGATATCGAGCGCTTTTTCCGCGCGCTGGAGGAAGCCTTCGATTTCACCCACCCTGAAGCCATCAGGGAAAAAGCAATCGCCAGACCAGATCAGTTTGCGCTGAACAAGATCATCAAGCTGATTTTGCATGAGGTGAAAAAGGAACCGGGAAAGTCTGAGGAAAAGCCCGGGCATCAGCATTGAAAGCCGGCCCTTGTATCGGGACGCCCTGTGCGCCCCGATGAAACTCAACATGCGCATTACCCTGTGGCCAGGGTCAGGCGAGAGGCTTACCGGCGTTGGCGGCGACGATCATCGTCGGCACGAACCGGAATGGGTTGCAGTTTTGGGCGTTCTATCAGACCCAATGCAACGCCTACATCGTGGAGCCATTCTTGCAGTTTGCTATTCATAGAGCCCCCTTGAGGGAAATACTCGGCAGTCGATGCGTACTCATCACTCACTAGAGATCATAGAAGCAAATGAACTGTTAGCCGAGTGCGACGAGAAACAATTTTCCCGATGGAGCCAATGTGACATTTGTGCAGGATCGCTTCTAGTCTTTGCGACGGACGGCCTGTTACTGAACATTACGTCGACGAGTCGACCGGCTCAGTCTGGCGGACTGATCAGGCCATCGCCGTCGGTCATCGCCCGCTCCAGCAAATCGGCGGGCAGACTCTTGCTGGCGCGCGCCCCCAGCAGTTTGAGTTGCTCGCTGCGGCTGATCAGGTTGCCGCGCCCTTCGGTCAGCTTGTTGCGTGCTGCCGAATAAGCCTTGTCCAGTTGTTGCAAGCGGTTGCCTACCTCATCCAGATCCTGGATGAACAACACGAACTTGTCGTACAGCCAACCTGCCCGCTCGGCGATCTCACGGGCGTTCTGGCTCTGACGCTCCTGCTTCCACAGGCTGTCAATCACTCGCAAGGTGGCCAGCAGGGTCGTAGGGCTGACAATCACGATGTTGCGGTCGAAGGCTTCCTGGAAGAGGTTCGGCTCGGCCTGCAAGGCGGCAGAAAAGGCGGCCTCGATAGGCACGAAGAGCAGAACGAAATCCAGACTGTGCAGCCCTTCGAGACGCTTGTAATCCTTGCCTGACAAGCCTTTGACATGGTTACGCAACGACAGTACGTGCTGCTTCAGCGCAGCCTGACCAATGACCTCGTCATCGGCAGACACATATTGCTGGTAGGCCGTCAGGCTGACCTTGGCGTCGACCACCACCTGCTTGTCGCCCGGCAACATGATCAACACATCAGGCTGAAAGCGTTCGCCGTCCGGCCCCTTGAGGCTGATTTGCGTCTGGTACTCACGGCCCTTTTCAAGCCCGGCATGCTCCAGCACGCGCTCCAGGATCAGCTCGCCCCAGTTGCCCTGGGTCTTCTGCCCCTTCAAGGCGCGTGTCAGGTTGGTCGCCTCATCACTCAAACGCTGATTCAACTGCTGCAGACGTTCCAGCTCCTTGGCAAGGGAAAAGCGTTCACGCGCTTCGTTCTGGTAACTTTCCTCGACACGCTTTTCGAACGACTGGATACGTTCCTTGAGCGGCGTGAGCAATTGGCCCAGCTGCTGCTGGCTGGTCTCGGCGAAACGCTGCTCGCGCTCATCGAAAATCTTGCCCGCCAGTTCAGCGAACTGCGCGCGCAGCTCATCCCGGGAACCCTGCAGATCGTTCAGGCGCTGCTGATGGCCATCCTGCTGTTCGCGCAGCTCAGCGTTAAGCGCTGCACACTGCGCATCAAGGCGACGCAACTCAGCCTCTCTGGCGGCACGCTCATGATTCCAGTCCTGCGCCGTTTCGCGCGCGTTATCGCTTTCCTGGCGCAGCAACTCGACCTCGCGGCGCAACGCCGCAAGATCAGCCTGCTTGGCGGCATTGGCCTGACTGAGGTCGCTAACCTCGTCACGGCACGCATCCAACTGGGCATTGAGACCTTCCTGCGCCATTTGCGCCATGCTCAGACGCTCATCGAGCAACGCGCTCTCGGCCTGACGAGCGGCCAGCCGGCGCTGTAGATGCCAGAGCAGGCCCAGCAAGGGCAACGCTGCTGCGCCAAGCCCCAGTAACAGGCTGTTCAGGTCCAGTGCCATAAAGACTCCATGCGGGCTGAATAATAAAGGCCAGCGGCAGATTGGGTAGAGCGTGATAGTGCAGCAGAAACATCATCTCGGGTGAGACGGGATCAACAGGCGGGGGCAAATCGGGGGAACGGATTGTACGCGTTTTCAACACGGCACACAGCCCCTATTAGGGGGACATTTTGCGCGGGACAATCCACAGAAGCTGTGGATAACTCAGTGGACAACCCCCCTTTAACTTCCGCAAACGCAAGCAGCATGGGGCCTGCGCTCAAACTGACGATTTTTTCACCAGCTAAAAAAAAACGATGTTTTTCATTGACTTAATAATTCACCATCATAAATCAAACCCTTAGCTTCGCTTGTGACAGTGATGTAGCAGCTTGTGCCGCTAATGTGCACAACTCCTCATCAAGGCCGTTTTTGGTCATTTCATGCATCATATTTTGCGTGCCCGAACGCATCGCATTCTCAATGAATACAAGGCTTTCAGCAGTTTTTCGGTTTCTGGCTCGACACGGGCGACGGCGCATTTCGCGCATTACTCTGGGCAATCAAAGCGATTCGGGCGACAAATTGCACATATTGCGGTCCAAGCACTGGCAAAAATGCAGCTCACCCTAATTTACGAACGATTCAGTGAAGGGATCCATGAAGGAGATAGCCAAGTTCTTCCTGCTGTTGTTGGCTGTCTGCCTCGTCGCCCTGGCAGTCAGTATCGTACTGCCAGCCCCGGACGGCGGCGTGTTTGCCTACAGCGTGCTGCTGTCAGCGATCGCCCTGATGCTGATCATCTGCAGTGACCTGAGCAGCGGGCGTATCAACGCGACAGGCGACATCATGCGCGCCATCGAAAGCCGCAGGTCGCTGCGGCTTACCATCACCGCCTACTTGCTGGGCTGCTCGATGGTTGCGTCAATCACCGTACTGATCTATCGATTGGCCGGGCACTGGTGAAGATTTATACACTGCCACTTGCAATGCCCCGATCAGGCGGGTATCATCGCCGCCGTTAGTACCAAGCTGAAAATCAATTCCGGTCGACAAGTCCCCCGACAGACACTCCTCCATGCGACGAGAATGTTGGCAACAAGGGATCGACCACCTCGATGGTTTCCAGACATGAACCTTTCGCGCTGATGCACCATTTGTGGGTGACAGTGCCGACACGGCTCTCATGGTCTGCTTCAACCAGCCTGCAATTGATCAGGATCTTCACCCGGAGCGTAGAACCTTTGCTCCTGTTGTGTTGCCTGCCCTCCTAAGTACCTACCGGTCAGCCAGAGCGCCATACGATAAAGCGCGCTTCAACTGCCTGTCTTTGTTCCAGTCAGGTTCTCCGCCCAGCCAGGCTTTTGTATCAAATGTCGGCCCGCGTTTACTGGAATCTTTATTTTTGCACGGTATTGTTCCGTGTTGCTTCAGGAAACACCTTGAATATGAATACTCAGACTCAACATGCAATTCACACATTGACCAACGCTTTTGCCCCGATGAACTGCCTGATCATGGCCGCTCGCAAAGGCTGCTTCAGCTTCACCATCGTCAATGAACACGGCATCGCCCGCCACAGCGAACGCCTGTACCCCGATCAGTACGCCAGCGCCGAACCGCTGCAGGCCGTGATCGAGCGTACCCGTCAGGCCCTCATCGCCTGACGAAAACGCTGCACCGCAAGCCAAAAGCCCCGCACTGCAAAGGCGGGGCTTTTTTTATGCGCGCTTTGTATCCTCTGCATTACACAATGCCTGCAGCACTGGAACTTGCTCTAAATTGCAATTCCTACTCCCTTGAGGGGATTGTCCTACAAGAATAGCTCTAAATCGGGCTCCTCAGCCTATAGCGCGCCATCGAAAATGTTGGTAATTTTCGACCGGTGAACAACAAGGAGTTCTAATAATGAAAATAATGACAAAAGCACTGAACCGGACAACGCTTGGACTCGCACTGGGTCTGGCCTCTTCTCAACTGCTCGCTGCCGGCTTTGCCCTCAACGAACAAAGCATCAGCGGCATGGGCACCGGCTTTGCAGGTCGCTCCTCGTCAGCCGATGACGCAAGTACCGTATTCGGCAACCCTGCCGGTATGTCCCGCCTTAAACGTGAAGAAATCAGCGTCGGTGCAGCTGCCGTGATCGCCAAGACCGATATCAAGAATGGTCGCGGCACATTTGGCGGCAGCAACGACGGCGACATGGTTCCGGTGGTCGGCGTACCCATGGGCTACTACGTCAAACCAATCGATGATCACTGGGCATTTGGTCTGGGCGTGTACGTACCGTTCGGCCTGGTCACCGATTACGAAAAAGGCTTCGCCGGCCGCTACTGGGGTGACAAGAGTCACGTCCAGGTCGTGACCTTTCAGCCGACCGTCAGCTATGCATTCAACGACAAGGTCTCCATCGGTTTCGGCCCGACGCTCAACCGCATCGACGGTGAACTGACCTCGGCAACATTGAACTCTGCAACACCGGGCCGTAACGACGGCAAGGTGAAGATCGAAGGCGATGACACCGCAATCGGCTTCAATGCCGGTATCCTGGTGCAGGCTACCGACACCACTCGCCTGGGCCTGACTTACCACTCCAAGGTCGATTACAAGCTCAAGGGCAAGACCAAGATCGAAGGTTCGGGTTTCGGTCCTTTCGGCGGTCAGAAGTATGACGCTTCTCTGGACATCTCCACGCCTGAGTCCGTGGACTTCTCCATCACCCAGCAGATCGACGAAAACTGGACGGTCTATGCCGGCAGTACCTGGACTCGCTGGAGCCGCCTGCAAGACATCACCGTCAACAACGATGGCGTCCCTGCCCTGCTGGGCGGCTCTGCCGGCCCGATCGGCACCATCACCGAAGAACAGAACTGGCACGACACCTGGGCGCACGCCATCGGTGCTTCGTACAAGGTCAATAAAGAGTGGACGCTGCGTACCGGTTTCTCCGTTGATCAGTCGCCGACCAACAACGTCAACCGCTCCCCACGCATCCCGACGGGCGATCGCAAGATCATCAGCTTCGGTGCCGGCTGGAGCCCGACCGACGACCTGACCATCGACGTGGCGTACTCGTACCTGCGTGAAGACGAAACCAAGATCCGCGATTCCAGCGCGACCAAAGGTTCGTACAGCGCCGACTACCGCAACACCGCTCACGGCCTGGGCACTTCGGTTACCTATCGCTTCTGATAAGCAACTGCCAGGCTGAAAAAAGCCCGCAACCCGTAATGGTTGCGGGCTTTTTAGTGCGCGCCTGGTGCGCTCAGATCTGCATTGATTGACCAGCGTGCAGATACTCCGCGCCATTGACTGACTATCGTACAGATACTCCACGTTATTGACTGAATACCGTACAGATACTCCGCGTCATTGACTAACTATCGTGCCGATGCTCCACGTCATTGACTGACTACCGCACAGATACTCCGCGTCATTGACTGACTATCGTGCCGACGCTCCATGTCATTGACTGACTACCGTACAGATACTCCACGTCATTGACTGACTATCGTGCCGATGCTCCGCGTCGGCATGCAGTTCTGGACGCTCTGCGTCCTCTATGTGGCGCTCCGCGTCACACAAGGGTTCTGCGATGCCAGGTCGATTCAGACAAGACTCAAGCCACCCCTTTTTTTGCCCCCTAAGGCTTAGACGCAATCGCCTTCTCAATGGCTGCGATCAGCTCAGGATCATCCGGCTTGGTCATGCTGGAGAAGTTGGCGATGACCTTGCCCTGGCGATCGACCACGTACTTGTAAAAGTTCCAGCGCGGCGCACTGCTTTGCTCGGCCAGTACCTTGAACAGATGGGTCGCATCATCACCGCGCACGGCTTGCGGCTCGGTCATGGTGAAGGTCACGCCATAATTGACGTAGCAGACCTTGGCGGTCTCCTCACCATCCTTGGCTTCCTGTTTGAAGTCATTGGACGGTACACCCAACACTTCGAGCCCCTGCCCCTTGTAGCGCTGACTCAGCGCTTCAAGGCCTTTGAACTGCGGGGCGAAGCCGCAGAAACTGGCAGTATTGACCACCACCAGCGGCTTGCCGGCGAAGCGCTTGCACAGGTCGATGTTTTCCTTGGCGCGCAGCTTGGGCAGCTCGCCTTGCAGCAACGGCGGACAGTCGGCGGCCATTGCAGCACCGCTCATGGCCAGCAGCAAAAGAGGGATCGAAAAAAAGCGAATGTTCATCATGGCGGCCCTGAATATTGTTGTCGTCTGCCGACACGCTACCCCATGCCGGAGCGTCTGCCTAGCAAGCGCCCATTCCCAGTTGCAATGCGCCCAGCCCGACATGCTGCCAGGCCCACCAGAGCAATCCCAGCACCACCGCGCCCACCAGCAGCGCCGCCAGCAGAGGCCAGCGCCGACTCATGCCAGACCGCCCTGCGCCTGCAACCGCGCCACCGGGCGCTCGCGCACCGGCCAGTTGAGCGCTGCGGCGAGCAGACTCAGCAGTATCGAGACTTGCCAGATCAGGTCGTAGCTGCCGGTGCGGTCATACACCAGCCCGCCCAGCCAGCCACCGAGAAAGGCGCCCAGTTGGTGAAACAGGAAGACGATGCCGCCCAGCATCGACAGGTTGCGCACACCGAACAGTGTCGCGACCGTACCGTTGGTCAGCGGCACGGTCGACAACCACAGCAAGCCCATCGCCACGCCGAACAGATACGCTGTGGTCTGGCTCAAGGGTATCCAGAGAAACAGCACGATCACCACCGCGCGCAACAGGTAAAGCACGGTCAACAGTCGGGGCTTGGACATGCGCCCGCCCAGCCAGCCTGCTGTGTAGGTGCCGAAGATATTGAACAGGCCGATCAGGGCCAGCACTGTAGTGCCGACCTTGGCGGGCAAGTGCTGATCCACCAGATAGGCCGGTAAGTGCACGCCAATGAATACCACTTGAAAGCCGCAGACAAAGAACCCCAGCGCCAGCAGCCAGAACCCCGAATGCGAGCACGCCTCACGCAGCGCCTCGCCGAGGGTCAGTTCGACGCCGGCGGATACGCTCGGCGTATCCTTGAGCATGCCCACCAGAGGCAGGATCAACGCCACCATTACGCCCAGCACCAGCAAGGCGCCGGACCAGCCCAGCCAGCTGATCAAGCCCAATGTGCCGGGCAGCATGGCGAACTGACCGAATGAGCCGGCTGCGCTGGCGATCCCCATGCCCATACTGCGTTTTTCCGCAGGCAGCGCACGCCCCACGACACCCAGGATGACCGAAAACGATGTGCCGGACAGGCCGATACCGATCAGCAGACCGGCGCTCAATGAAAGGCTGAGTGAAGAATCGGCGGTGCTCATGCACAACAGACCTGCGGCATACAGCACACCGCCGACGAAGACGACTTTCGCCGCCCCGAATCGATCTGCCAGCGCCCCGGCGAAGGGCTGTGCCAGGCCCCACATCAGATTCTGCAGGGCGATGGCAAAGGCAAAGACTTCACGCCCCCAGCCAAACTCGGCGCTCATGGGCGCCAGAAACAGACCGAAGCCGTGCCGCGTCCCCAGCGAAAGCGCAAGAATCAGCGCGCTCCCCAGCAGAACCCAGCCACTGGTACGCCAGATCGATGTCATGGTTGAGCTCCCTGCGCTTTGTGTTACATGGTTTTACCCGCGATTTGCGAAGCTACGCGCTGCCGGTAAAAGCTGTCAACAAAGCGATGCGCAGGGTCTCAAAGCAGCGCCAGCGTCAGCAGCACCGCCAACTCCAGCAGCTCAAGCAATGCCCCGGCTGTATCGCCGGTGCATCCGCCCAGACGGCGCATCATCAGCTGCCGCAACCAGAAGAAGCATGCGGCGCAGACCAGCAATACCATTCCCCCTGACCAGCCGGCGAGCAGCACGCACGCAATGGCGGTGGCGAGCAAAACCTTGCGTCCAGGGCCGCGCGGCAGGTGATCGGCCAGCGCCTGCCCCAGCCCGCCGGAACGCACATACGGCGTCCCCAGAAACAGCCCAAGCATGGCCGCGCGTCCGATCACCGGCGCCAACAGCAGCCAGACACTGGCATGGCTCTCAATCAGCGCCAGAATCGCGGCAAACTTGAGCAGCAGCACCAGGACCAGCGTGACCACGGCGATAGGCCCGCTGCGTGGGTCTTTCATGATCGTCAAGGTGCGTTCACGGTCACCGAAGCCGCCCAGCCAGGCGTCAGCACTGTCGGCCAGACCGTCCAGATGCAAGCCGCCGCTGAGCAATACCCAGGCAGTGAGTACCAGCGCGGCGTGCAGCATGAGCGGCGTACCACTGAGCAAGGTGTTGAAGCCCAGCAGCAGCGTGCCGAATACCGCCCCCACCAACGGGTAGTACAGCAAGGAGCGCCCCAGCTCTTCGGGACGCGGCATACCGGGCAGTCTGATCGGCAGGCTGCCGAGAAATTGCAGGGCGATCCAGAACGGCAGCATCTCAGATCTCCGTAATTACGCGATCAGCAGCGACCTGAATCGACAACAGCGCGCCATGCCCGACCACCACCTGCAACAGTTGCTCACGCGGCAAACCACGCGCCTGCGCCACCAGCAGGCGCATGACACCACCATGACTGACCAGCAACACGCGCTCACCGGCATAAGCCCGATGCAGACGCTCAACGGCACTCAATACGCGGCTCGAGAAATCCAGCACCGGCTCGCCGTTGGGAGGTGTGAAGGCGTAGGGATCCGCCCAGAACAGCCCCAGGCCCTCGGGATCGGTCTCCATGAGTTGCGCAGGGCTGTGCCCTTCCCAGTCGCCGAAATGCAGCTCCTGCAGACCTGGCTCCAGGTGCAGAGGCAACGACAAGCGCTGCGCCAGCTCTTCGGAGAAATGTGCGCAACGTTGCAGCGGCGAGCTGACGATCCGCGTCCAGGGGCCGCCACCGACCACTGCCGCACGCATCTGCTGCCAGCCAGGCTCGGTCAGCGCGTCGTCGATGCTGCCGCGCAGGCCGCCGCCCAGTTCGGTTTCGCCGTGACGCAACAAGTCCAGGTGCAAGGTCATGCGGGACGATCCGCCACAGCCGCTTCGGCAAACGTGGCCATGCCGTTGTGCAGCTCGCACGCCAGGCGCACCAGCGGCACCGCCAGTGCGGCACCGCTGCCCTCGCCCAGACGCAAACCGAGGTCCAGCAACGGTTCGGCCTGCAGCGTTTCCAGCAGATACCGATGGCCCGGTTCGGCGCCCCGATGACCGAACAGCAGCCAGTTACGGCAGGAAGGGTTCAGGCGTACCGCCACCAGCGCGGCCACGCTGCAAATGAAACCGTCGACCAGTACCGCGATTCCTTCCTGCGCGCAGGCCAGGTACGCACCAGTCAGTGCGGCGATTTCGAAGCCGCCCAGACAGAACAGGCTGCTCAACGGGTCACCGGCCTGCTCGGCGTGCAATGCCAGCGCGCGCTCGATGACGAGGGTCTTGTGCTGAATACCCTCGGCGTTCAGCCCGGTACCCGGTCCGACCAGCAATGGCGCGGCGCACTCCAACAGTGAGCAGGCGACTGCGCTGGCGGCTGTGGTGTTACCGATGCCCATCTCGCCACCGATGAACAGTTCGGTGCCGACAGCCTTGGCGCGCAATACGCTGTCACGCCCGGCCTGCAGGGCGGCGAGTCCCTGCTCGACACTCATGGCCGGCCCCTGTACAAAATTGGCGGTGCCCGCGCCAATGCGCAGATGGCGCACGCCAGGCAAATCCATTGGCGACACGGTGCCCAAGTCGACCACGTCCAGTTGCGCGGAGAGCTGACGCGCCAGCACGCTGATCGCGGCGCCGCCGTTGACGAAGTTGTGCAGCATCTGGCCGGTGACTTCCTGTGGGTACGCCGACACACCTTCGGCGACGACGCCATGATCAGCGGCGAAAATCGCGATCCACAGTTGATCCGCGGCCGGACGCTCACGCCCCTGCAGACCAGCCAGCTGTACCGCCAGGCGCTCCAGTTGCGCCAGCGAACCGGCGGGCTTGGTCAGTTGCTGCTGACGGCCCAGTGCCGCCTCGCGCATGGGCACATCAATGGCCTGTGCGGGCTTGAGCCACCAGGAATTACTCATAGCGCGGTTCCTTTCAACGTCAGGGGCAAGCCGGCAACGGTCAACACGACACGCTGGCAACGCTCGGCCAGCGCCTGATGCAACAGGCCGGCTTCATCGACATAGCGACGGGTCAGTTCGCCGAGCGGCACGACGCCAAGCCCGGTTTCGTTGCTGACAAAAATGATTTCACCCGGCAGCCCGGCAAGGCTATCGAGCAGGGATTCACGCTCTTGAAGCAGGCGCTCGGGGTTGTCGAGCATCAGTAGATTGGTCAACCAAAGGGTCAGGCAATCGACCAGCAGGCAGCAATCGGGCGCCGCATTTTCGCGCAGTACCCGCACCAGTTCGATCGGCTCTTCGACCAACCCCCAGTGCTCGGGACGGCGCGCGCGATGACTGGCAACACGCTGATTCATTTCGCCGTCCAGAGGCTGACTGGTGGCGATGTACGTCACCCTCAGCGCGCTGTCGGCGGCCAGTTTTTCTGCCAGGCGACTCTTGCCGGAACGCGCGCCGCCGAGGATCAATTGCAGCATTCAGTTCGCCTCCAGGCCACACAGTTCGCGAAGCAATGGGCCGTCCAGGTGCTTTTCCACCAGGTCCGCCAGACGTTCGATGTCGCGCTCGCGCAAGGCGTGATAATCGACGGACTGCACGTTCGTCAACCCCGCCCAGCGCAGCAACGCGCTACAGGCCGCAGGTGATTCGAACAGGCCGTGCAGGTAAGTCCCCAGCACCTGGCCGTCGGCACTCTGCGCGCCATCGCAACGCCCGTCGTCCAGTTGCACGGCAGCCTGCTCCAGCGCCGGCCCTGTCGTTACGCCGGCATGAATTTCGTAACCGCTGACCTCGGCGTCTTCCAGGGTCAGACGACCGCGCACATTGCGCAGTTGCTTTTCCGCTTCCAGCACCGTGCTCATGGCCAGCAAGCCGAACCCGGCGCTGGACCCGGCGGCGCCTTCCAGCCCGAGTGGATCGTGCACCTGCTCACCAAGCATTTGCAGGCCGCCGCAGATCCCCATCAGCTTGCCGCCGTAACGCAAATGCCGCTCGATGGCGGTGTCCCAGCCATTGTTGCGCAGGTAGTTCAGATCGCTGCGCACGCTTTTCGAGCCGGGCAGAATGATCAGGTCCGCAGGAGGAATCGCCTGGCCGGGACCGATGAACTGCAGATTGACCTGAGGGTGCAGGCGCAACGGATCGAAATCGGTGTGATTACTGATGCGAGGCAGCACCGGGACCACCACGTTCAGCACATGCTCGACCTTGTCGGTCTGACGCTGGTCCAGGCCGTCTTCGGCCTCCAGGTGCAGATCCATCACGTAGGGCAGCACGCCAACCACCGGCTTGCCGGTGCGCGCTTCCAGCCAGTCCAGGCCCGGCTGCAACAAGGCGATGTCGCCGCGAAAACGGTTGATGATGAAACCCTTGACCCGCGCCTGCTCGCTGGGCGACAGCAACTCGAGCGTGCCGACCAGATGGGCAAACACCCCGCCACGATTGATGTCGGCAATCAGCAGCACCGGGCAGTCGACCGCCTCGGCAAAGCCCATGTTGGCGATATCGTTGGCGCGCAGGTTGATCTCGGCCGGAGAACCCGCGCCCTCGACCACAATCACCGGATAGCTCTCACCCAGGCGCCGATGCGATTCCAGCACTGCCTGCATGGCGATCTCTTTGTAGCCGTGATACGCCACCGCGTTCATGGTGGTCACGGCGCGGCCGTGAATGATCACCTGCGCGCCGGTGTCACTGTTGGGCTTGAGCAGCACCGGGTTCATGTCGGTGTGCGGTTCGAGGTAGCACGCCTGGGCCTGCACGGCCTGTGCGCGACCGATCTCGCCGCCGTCTGCCGTCACCGCGCTGTTGAGCGCCATGTTCTGCGGCTTGAACGGCACAACCTTGACGCCCTGACGAGTCAGCCAGCGGCACAGGGCCGTCACCAGGGTGCTCTTGCCGGCATCGGAAGTGGTGCCTTGTACCATCAGCGTGCTCATGGGTATTCCTTGCGGTATTCAAGCAGAACATCGTGCAGCCGCAGCCAGTCGGCCTCGTCGCAGGGCAGACCGAAACGCAGGCTGGACGACTCGGAGCTGTCACCCTTGAACAGGCGCAGCAGCACGCCGCGCTGCGCACAAAACTCATAGAGCGTCTGCGCTTCAGGGGTCACCAGCCATTGGAACAGCGCACAGCCGCCTTGCGGGCTCAGGGCGTAGCGGTCGAGCAACGCCACCAGCCGGTCGCGGGCCAGCTCACAGCGCTCACGCTGACGCGCTTGCCCCGGCTGATCGCTGAGGCACACCTGACCGATGATCCGGGTTGGCCCACTGACCGACCAGGGGCCGATTTCCTGCGCCAGCATCCTCAACAGCACCGGCTCGGCCATGACAAAACCAAGCCGGACACCGGCCAGGCCGAAAAACTTGCCAAACGAACGCAGGACGATCAGCCCGTTGCGCCACGTCTCGGCCGCCAGGCTCATGCCCGGCGTGTTATCCATGAAGGCTTCATCGACGACCAGCCAGCCACCGCGCTCGGCCAGTCGCGCATGCCACTCCAGCAGGCGCTCGGCGCTCAGGTGCAGACCGGTCGGGTTGTTGGGGTTGACCACCACCAGCACGTCCAGGCTGTCGAGAAAGTAGTCGACCTCCTGCTCCCCCACCTCACGAACCACGAAACCGTTCTTGCGCCAGGCATGTGCGTGCTCTGCGTAGCAGGGCGACAGAACGCCGACCCGCCCTCCGCTGCGCACCCGCGGCAATGCCTGAATCGCGGCCTGCGAACCGGACACCGGCAATAACCGGGACACGCCGTAATAAGTGCAGGCCGCCGCTTCCAGACCATCGTCAGTCTCGGGCAACCGCGCCCAGGCACGCGTCGGAATCTCCGGGATGGGCCACGACCAGGGCGCGATCCCGGTGGACAGGTCCAGCCAGTCGGCCAGAGGGATACCGTAATGCTGCGCCGCCGCGCGCAACCGCCCGCCGTGCTCAAGCATAAAATTCAGCCGCCACGCAGATGACCAGCAGCCATAACCAGACGCCGCGCTGCACCAGTTGCCAGCCGCGATCGATCGAGTCCGCATCGGCAGGCGCCCCCTCACCCAGTTGCGGACGCTGATGCAACTCGCCGTGGTAGATCGCCGCGCCGCCCAGCTCGACACCCAGCGCGCCTGCGCCAGCGGCCATCACCGGGCCGGCATTCGGACTGTCCCAGGCCGGGGCTTGCGTACGCCAGCAACGCAGCGCCAGTCGGGTCTTGCCCAGCAAGGCGTAGGTCAATGCCACAAGACGTGCGGGAATATAGTTGAGCAGATCGTCGATCTTCGCCGCAGCCCAGCCAAAACGCTCAAAGCGCTCGTTGCGGTAACCCCACATGGCGTCCAGCGTATTGCTCAGCCGATACAGCACCACGCCGGGCGCACCGGCCACGACAAACCAGAACAGCGCCGCGAACACCGCATCGCTGCCGTTCTCCAGCACCGACTCGGTGGCTGCGCGGGCGACTTCGGTAGCGTCCAGCTCAGTGGTCTGGCGACTGACCAGATAACCGACCCGCTGACGTGCTTCAACCAGATCATCACTGCGCAGCGCTTGCGCCACCGGCTGAACGTGCTCACCCAGGCTGCGCATGCCCAGCGCGCAATACAGCGCCAGAATATCGAACAGCCAGCCCACGCCAGGCAACCAGCTCAGCAGCGTGGCCAGCAGCGTCAGCGGTACAACGGTGATGACCCAGGCAGTAACGCCATGACTGCGCCAGCCACGGCCGCCACTGTTGAAGCGCTGCTCGACCCGACTGGCGAAGTTGCCGAACGCCACCAGCGGATGCCATCGTTTTGGCTCACCGAGCAGCGCATCAAGCGCGACCCCGGCGACGCTCAACAGCGCCACACTCATTGACTCACTCCCCATTGATTCTCGTACAGCAGCTCATGCAGCGGACGCGCCTGCGCCCAGCCTTCCATCACCAGCATTGGCGCAGGATAAAATTCCTTGACCGGGCCCAGACATATGATCGCCAGCGGCTTGGCGCCGTCAGGCATGCCCAGCAGTTCGGCCAGCGCCTCGGGGTCGAACAGCGACACCCAGCCCATGCCCAGGCCTTCTGCACGCGAGGCCAGCCACAGGTTCTGGATCGCGCAGGACAGCGAGGCCATGTCCATTTCCGGCAAGGTGCGACGGCCGAAAATGTGCTGCTCTCGCCCTTCCATCAGCGCGGCGACCAGTACTTCTGCGCAGTCGTTGATGCCTTCGACCTTGAGCTTCATGAACTCGTCGGTTCGCTCACCCAGCGCCTCGGCGGTACGAATACGCTCTTCCTCTACCTGCGCCTGCATCCTGCCACGCAATAACGGGTCGCTGATGCGGATGAAGCGCCACGGCTGCATCAGCCCGACGCTGGGAGCCTGATGCGCGGCCTCCAGCACGCGTGCCAGCAGCTCGGGCGCGACCGTGCCGCCGATGAAGTGGCGCATGTCGCGACGTTCGGCGATGGCGCGGTACACCGCAGCTCGCTCTTCGGGGCTGAACGCTTGCTCGGTCATGGTTTGAACAGCGCTGCAATCGCCTGAGGGCAGGAAGGAAAATAGAAATGCACGTAGGACGCGGTCAGGCGACCCAGGCGATAAACCGCTTCTGCGCCGCGTCCGCCATTGGGGCTGACGCCACGGGCGATCGGCTGCAGCTCGGTGCTGGTCAGCGAATGATGATAAGTGTGACCGTGCAGCGTGCCCTCGGGTAACTCGACGGCTTGCAAGGCCAGCGCAGCCAGACGCTTCTGCATGACGGCTTCACCGGACAGCAAACCGACCAGTTCGGCACGCACGCCCTCGACATCGGTCAAGGCTTCGAGCAAATAGAGCATGCCGCCGCACTCGGCCAGAATCGGCTTGCCGGCAATATGGTGAGCCCTGATCGAAGCCTGCATCGCGCCATTGGCGGCCAGCGCGACGTGGTGCAGCTCCGGGTAACCACCTGGCAGGTACAGGCTGTCGGCGTCGGGCAACTCGCGATCATGGATCGGCGAGAAGAAACTCAGCTCGGCACCCATGTTCCTCAGCAGGTCCAGACTCGCGCCATACAGAAAGGCAAAGGCCTCGTCGCGCGCGATAGCGATGCGTACGCCGCGCAGCAGCGGCTCGACCTGAACCGGGTCAGGCGCAGTGAAGGTCACGGCCGGCGGCAAGGCCACTTCACAGGTGCTGGCAAGCGCCGCAGCCGCCATGTCCAGACGCACGTCCAGATCGTTGAGCTCACTGGCCTGGACCAGCCCCAGATGGCGGCTGGGCAGTTCGAAGCCAACTTCCCGGGACAGTGCGCCGTACCAGCGCAGGCCTTCGGTCAGGCTGTTCTCCAGCAACTGCGCGTGGCGTACCGTGCCGACGCGATTGGCCAGCACGCCGGCGAACGGCAGATCAGGCTGATATCGCGCCAGGCCCAGCGCCAGTGCGCCAAACGTCTGCGCCATGGCCGTGCCGTCGATCACACCGAGTACCGGCACGCCAAAATGCCGGGCCAGGTCGGCGCTCGACGGCGTGCCATCGAACAGGCCCATGACCCCCTCGATCAGAATCAGGTCCGCCTCATCAGCCGCTTCCCACAACAGGCGACGGCTTTCATCGGCACCTACCATCCACATGTCCAGTTGATAGACCGGCGCGCCACTGGCCCGCTCGAGAATCATCGGGTCGAGAAAGTCCGGGCCGCACTTGAACACCCGGACCTTGCGCCCCTGATTGCGGTGCAGGCGTGCCAGTGCAGCGGTCACCGTGGTTTTGCCTTGCCCGGAGGCAGGCGCAGCGATCAGTACCGCCGGGCAATCACGCGGGGCTCTCATTGCAATGCGCTCAATGATGGAGGGTTCACAGCTCGATACCTTTCTGCGCACGAATACCGGCCTGAAACGCGTGCTTGACCACGCCGATCTCGGAAACGGTATCGGCCAGGTCGATCAATTCGGCTTTGGCACCGCGGCCAGTCACCAATACGTGCTGCATCGGCGGACGTGCCTGCAGATCGCTCAGTACCTGTTCAAGGTCGAG
Source organism: Pseudomonas sp. B20 (assembly GCF_020515755.1). Taxonomy (NCBI): domain Bacteria; kingdom Pseudomonadati; phylum Pseudomonadota; class Gammaproteobacteria; order Pseudomonadales; family Pseudomonadaceae; genus Pseudomonas; species Pseudomonas sp. B20. The sequence goes on along the minus strand of NZ_JAHPJG010000001.1, from coordinate 526,403 downwards.
GTAGCCATGTTTGAGGGCGATGTTCAGTTCGTCGAGCACCACCAGGCCAATGGCCGGATCGCGAAGCATTTCCTGAGACACGGCCCAGGCGGCTTCGGCGGCGGCGATGTCGCGCTGGCGATCCTGGGTTTCCCAGGTGAAGCCCTCACCCATCACGTGATAGCGCACCTGCTCGGGGAAACGACGGAAAAACATTTCTTCGCCCGTGCTGTTGCGGCCCTTGATGAACTGCACCACGCCACACTGCATGTCGTGGCCCATGGCCCGGGCGAGCATGCCGAACGCCGAGCTGCTCTTGCCCTTGCCATTGCCGGTCAATACCAGCAGCAGGCCGCACTCATTGGGCGAGCTGGCAATACGCTGGTCCATGAAGGCTTTCTTGCGCTGCATGCGCGCCAGATGGCGTTCGTCGCGTTCGGGGGATTCGTTCATCTGGGTTCTCCGCTCGGGGCAGGCGACAACAGACGGAAGGACAGCACTGGACAGCACGGCAACGCCCTGCACAGAACATCACCCTCCGTGATGTCATTGAGTGATTCAGGCCGGTCTCCGGGCTCATGAGCGGGTCACCCCGGCTGCGCGCCTTCCCATGTCGAAACACAGTGGCGTCAGGCACAGCCTTGACTCATTTACCGTTGCGGGGGCAGCGCCGGGATCGGATCTGTCGACCCACACCGGCTTCCCTGTTTCACTCTGCCAATCGAGGATTGCAGAGCACCTGAAACAAACCGCGAAGGGTAGAGGGTTGGACCGGGAGCGTCAATCGACACCGTCGCCGCGGAACGTGATTGAACCTAGCGGGTTGGCGGTGCCTCTATCAGTTACTGGACCACGCCTTTGTTAATGGAGATCGATCATGTTCAAACTCAGACCCCACCACGCAGTGTTGCTGCTGGTCGCCGGCGGCCTCGCTGCCTGCGGCGAGTCGTCGAGCCTGCAAGTCTCGGATGGAACAGGCCCCTCGCCCAAGCTGCCGGAGCCCAACAAGACGCTGATTCCGACCGTCAACATCGCACCCGCCGTAGGCTGGGAAAAAGGCGCCAAGCCGGTCGCCGCGCCGGGCACACAAGTGGCTGCGTTCGCGGAAAACCTTGATCACCCGCGCTGGCTGTATGTATTGCCCAACGGTGACGTGCTGGTGGCAGAAACCAATTCGCCCGCCAAACCGGATGACTCCAAAGGCATTCGCGGCTGGGTGATGGAAAAAGTCATGGGCCGCGCCGGCGCCGGTGTGCCCAGCGCCAACCGCATTACCTTGCTGCGTGACGTGGACAAGGACGGTGTGGCAGAGACCCGCACGGTTTTCCTGCAAAACCTCAATTCGCCGTTCGGCATGACCTTGGTGGGCAACAAGCTGTATGTCGCCGACACCGACCGCCTGATCAGCTTCCCGTATGAATCCGGGCAGACCTCGATCAGCGCGCAAGCGACCAAGGTCGTCGACCTGCCGGGCGGTACGCTCAATCACCACTGGACCAAGAACGTCATCGCCAGCAAGGATGGCAGCAAGCTGTACGTGACCGTGGGCTCCAACAGCAACGTGGCCGAGAACGGCATGGACAAGGAAGAAGGTCGTGCGGCGATCTGGGAAGTGGACGCGGCTACCGGTAACCACCGGATCTTCGCGTCCGGCCTGCGCAACCCCAACGGCATGGATTGGGAACCGAAGACCGGCAAACTGTGGACGGCGGTCAACGAGCGCGACGAGATCGGCAGCGACCTGGTACCTGACTACGTGACCTCGGTGCAGGACGGCGCATTCTACGGCTGGCCTTACAGCTACTACGGCCAGCACGTCGACGAGCGCGTCAAGCCGCAGAACCCGGCACTGGTCGCCAAGGCGATTGCCCCGGATTACGCAGTCGGTCCGCACACCGCCTCGCTGGGCCTGGTGTTCGCCGACGGCAAGACACTGGCGGCACCGTTCAACGAAGGTCTGTTCATTGGCCAGCACGGCTCGTGGAACCGCAAACCGCACAGCGGCTACAAGGTGGTGTTCATCCCATTCAGTGGCGGCAAACCCAACGGCACACCGGTCGATGTGTTGACCGGCTTCCTCAACAAGGATGAAAAAGCCATGGGTCGCCCGGTTGGCGTGGTCAATGACCAGCGTGGCGGATTGCTGGTGGCCGACGATGTCGGCAACAAGATCTGGCGCGTGACATCCGCCAAGGCTGCTCAGTAACGCCGAGCGTAGAGGTTTGACACAGAGCGTTGCACGATAGTTGAGATCATCGTTCCCTACGCTACAGCACTCGGCGTTACACACAAGTCCTGGAGAGCCCGGAATACGTGCCTTTCAGGGTTCTGCCCGAAGGGCGCAGGAGCGAACTTGTTCGCGCAGGCGGTGTTTCAGAAGATGCATTTTCGGCGATCACACCGGCCCTTTCGCGAACAAGTTCCTACGGCCTACGGCCAGAATCAAAAGCAGACTTAGGTGTAACGTTGAGCGCTCCGCGTGGGCGTGGGCATGCAGTTCTGGACGCTCTTGAGCGCGCGCAGAGCAATCGGCGCGAAGCGCTTAAGGCCGATTCTGCGCCAGGCTGGCGGGCTGAATTACGCGCTTGGCGTTGAGGTAGGCTCTTTGCCAGTAAGGCTTGTCGAGGCTGTCGAGCTTGACCGTGCCACCGGTGGCAGGTGCATGCACGAAGCGGCCTTCGCCAACATAGATCCCGGCGTGGGACACCTGAGATCCGCCCGATGTGGCGAAAAACACCAGATCACCTGACTGCAATTGCTCGCGACGAATATTCGGTGCGCCCATCACGATCATCTCGCGTGTGGAACGCGGCAGGGAAATACCCGCCGCATCACGATAGACATAACCTATAAGACCGCTGCAATCGAAACCGGAGTCAGGCGTATTGCCGCCCCAGCGATAAGGCGTGCCAACCAGCCCCAACGCACGAAACAGCACGTCTTCGGCAGCCGGAGAGAGAATCTGGGGAGGTGCAGTGACCACCGGACGCTGAACGATCCGGGGCGCTTTGGGCGGAGGCGGCGCACTTGCGCAGGCACCGAGCAACGCAGCAACAGAGATGACTAACAGCCGCAACGCAATCGACATAACCACAACAACCCATCCGGATGCGGCTTACGCTGCCGAGAAGCTCAAAAACGCAGAAAGACCCGAAGGTCTTGTACTGCGCGTTCTATTTATTTACGCCGCTTGGGCGCGGTCTTGACTGTAGTCGAAGTCATCGCTGTTGTCTGCGTGACTTCAGGTGTCGATTTTACTGCAACAGTACCCGGGGCCATCGCCAGAGGCCGCTTGGCCTCGATGAAGGTCTTGCTCCAGTAGGCGTCATCGAGACTGTCGATGCGCACACCGCCGCTACGGCGACTGCTGGAGTGGATGAACTGCCGATTACCGGCGTAGATCGCTGCGTGGCTGACCTGACCGCGACCGCGAGTACTGAAGAACAGCACATCGCCCGGCTGAAGCTTGTTGCGCGCCACCAGAGGTGCGTTGACGTTGATCATTTCACGCGTGGAACGTGGCAGGCTCATGCCGGCCTCTTCGCGAAACAGATAACCGATGAAGCCGCTGCAATCGAAACCCGAAGAAGTCGACGTGCCGCCGAACTTGTAGCGTGTGCCGATCAGCGACTTGCCACGCTCCAGGATGCTGTCGGCCAGGGCCGGCAGTTGGTAAGACTTGTTATCAGCGAACTGGGACAGTTCGTCTTCGGTAGCGAGCTCGTCCTGCAGGACTGCCGCGTCGGCGCGACGGGCTGCGGACTGGGCGTTGGCATTGATTGCGCTCTGATAGCGTGGAACTGGCTGGGCCTGTTCCTGCTGTGCGACCGGCATATTGGCCGAGCAACCGAAGAGAAATGTAACGAGTGCGAGAGGCACGAGGGGTGCGAAGCGAACAACTTGCATGGGCACAACCGTGGCTGACTAGTTAAGATGGCGAGACTATGCCTTTTATGAAGGTGATTTGCAAATTCAATCGAACTAGATGTGACTTATGAGTTCGGCCATGACATGTGCCGCGCGGTACGGTAAAAAGACGTCCATCTGCGCGCTGTGATCCGTCGGCTGCGGATTGATTTCTGCGGTAAAACCCCCGGAAACCCTGGTGCGAATGACAGGTTCGTGAATGTAGGGGAAGCTTGCGGTGGTGCCGATACTCAGGACCGCGTCATAGCCTTTAGCCAGCTCTTCATGCAGTGTTTCCAGCGCTTTTTCGGGGAGCATTTCCTGAAAAAGAACGACGGACGGTCGCAAAATGCCACTACATGCCGGGCATAAGGGGGGCAAAGGGCGCTGCAAGTGCTCGCTCAATTGAGAATCCTCAGCACCGCAGGACTGGCAAAACAGTGGCGAGAGTTGCCCGTGAATTTCGATCAGGCGCTCCGGCGGACTGCCCGCCGCGCGATGGTAACCGTCGACATTCTGGGTCAGCACCCAACACTCGGGTTTGATGCGCTGCAACTGGGCGATGGCGTAATGCGCGACATTCGGCTCGCCACCCAGGCACGCCTTGCCCAGTTCGGCGATGTATTTCCAGCACAGCTCAGGGTCACGGCGCAGCATGGGCCCGGACAGGGCCATTTCGATAGGCAGGCCATCGTCGGTCTTGCCATTGTAGAGCCCGCCCACGCCACGGTAGGTCGGCAGCCCCGAATCGGCAGACAGCCCCGCCCCGGTGATCACCAGAATCCGTTTTGCATGGCGCAAGGCAGCAGCCGTCTGCATCAACAGCGCCTGATCTACCACCCGAGGGTCTCTTTAAGGAAGGGAATGGTCAGCTTGCGCTTTTCCTGGAGTGACGCCTGATCGAGGCGCTCGAGCAATTCGAACAACGCGCTCATGCTGCGTGTACCGCGCGTCAGGATGAAATGCCCGACATCGTCGGTCAGGTGCAGGCCGCGCCGTGAAGCACGCAGTTGCAGGGCACGCAGCTTGTCCTCGTCGGACAGCCCGCGCATCTGGAACACCAATGCCATGGTCAGGCGCGATTTCAGGTCGGGAAGCTTTACCGGCAGTTCGCGGGGCGACTTGGACGCGGCAATCAGCAGGCGACGCCCGCTGTCACGCAGACGATTGAACAGATGAAACAGCGCTTCTTCCCAGTCCGGCTTACCGACGATCGCCTGCAGGTCGTCCAGACACACCAGCTCATATTGCTCCAGATGATCGAACAGCTCGATGCCTTCATCTATCACTTCGGCCAGCGGCAGATACACCGCAGGCTCGCCAAGCTGTTCAAAACGCAGGCAGGCAGCCTGCAGCAGGTGCGTGCGCCCTACCCCGTCCTTGCCCCACAGATAGATGAGGCTTTCGGTCCAGCCAGCGTCGGCTTCGCACAGCCGCTCGACATAGCCGAGTGCAGCGGCGTTGGCGCCTGGATAGTAATTGACGAAAGTGGCGTCATCACGCAGACGCACACTCAGGGGCAGCTGAATCGGTTTCATGCTGACTAACGGCTCATGCAAACCGTCAAGGGCCTCTGTGTAAAGAGCGCAAAGTTTATACCCGTGACGCTGGTCGCACAATGCGACAGACCTCAAGCAAAATCAAAGGTTTGCGTCAGGGTGAGTAAAGCGCCGCCCAGTACGGGGCGTTTGAAGGGGGGCATGCCCTCAAGGCATCAGCCTCTTCACCGGTCGGCGAAGAGGCTTGCGTCGACCTTACAGCTCCGGATCTTCCGCGCCTGCGTAGATTTCCGAGTCCTTGTACAGATCATGCATGTGGCGCACCAGCACCATGATCACCGCCGCCACCGGCAGGGCGAGCAGAATGCCGGTAAAGCCGAACAGCTCGCCACCTGCGAGAATCGCGAAGATGACCGCGACCGGGTGCAGGCCTATGCGATCACCGACCAGCAATGGCGTCAGCACCATCCCCTCCAGGGCCTGACCGATCATGAACACCGCCACAATCCCCATCATCGGGTACAGGTCACCGCCAAACTGGAACAGCCCGGCCACCAGCGCCGAACCGATACCGATCACGAAACCCATGTAAGGCACGATGGCCGCCAGACCGGCAATGACGCCGATCAGCAGGCCCAGTTCCAGCCCGACCAGCATCAGACCGGCCGCGTAGATCACGCCAAGGCCGACCATCACCAGCAACTGACCGCGTATGAACGCGCCCAAGACTTCATGGCACTCGCCCGCCAGCTTGACGATTTGCGCTTCACGCTGACGAGGCAGCAGGCCACGAATCTTGCCGGTCATGATGTCCCAGTCGCGCAGCAGGTAGAAACACACCACGGGAATCAGCACCAGGTTGGTCAGCCAGCCGATCAGCGCAAGGCTGGACGCAGTAGCCTGGGACAGCACGATAGAGACGATGTCCCCGGCCTGGCCCATATGCTCGGAGATGGCTGCCTTGATCTTGTCGAACTTCCAGAACCCGTCTGCCAGCCCGAACTTGGCCTGAACCCACGGCAACGCAGCGTGTTGCAGCCAGTCGAGAATCTGCGGCGCCAGTTCGTAGAGGCGGAACAACTGCTTGGCCAGCATCGGTACCAGAATCAGCAGCAACGCCATCAGCACCAGCGTGAACAGCCCGAAAACGACCACCACGCTCAGGGTTCTGGACAGTCCGGCGCGCTCCAGTCGATCCACCAGCGGATCGCCCATATAGGCCAGTAGCAATGCCACCAGAAAGGGAGTGAGGATTGGGTGCAACAGCACCACGAATGCGACCAGCAAGGCCAGGCCGCCGATCCAGAACCAACGCCGCATATCAGTCATCAATATCCCTCAAGCCAATAGAAAAGCGTTCTTGCCGGGTTACCAGCGGAAATAAAGCTGTGGCGCGGACGCCGGAACAATCATCGGTGCGGGCGCAGGTGCCGCAACAGGAGCAGCTCCATTGGCTGGCGCCATCGGCGCAGTTGCATCGACAGGCGCAGCAGGCGCCGTTGCGGTAGCGGCTGCCTCGGCTGCAGGCACTTCCTGCAATTTGGCCAGCGACAACTGCGAGCGTAGCTGATCGGTGCTGCCACTGACCTCAAACACCACTTTATCGCCTTCGACAGAACTCAGACGCACGCCGAACGGTTCGAGTAACTGAAGCAGTTGCGCATAGCGCTCCAGCGTCATGCCCTGAACCTGGATCAGCATGCCGGTCGACGCACCTGGCTTGGCAACGAAGCGCGGCGCCAGACGCTCGCTGACCGAGAGCAGCACCGCATCAGCCAACGCCTCGGAGGTGGCACCGGTTGCGTTGCCCTGTTCGCGCTGATCACCCAGCCACAAGCGCCATTTGCCCTGCCACTGACCGCCATCTTCCCTGGCGTGCACGGCCAGTATCGCGTCAGCGCCATAGCGCTCCGAGGCTTCCTTGAGCGGCGCAGGGTCAGCGCCCTCCAGGGTTTTCGCGTTACCGATACCCTGCTCGCTCAAATCAGCCAGCGGCAGGCGCAGTGGCAGTCCGCGGTGCTGAGCGGCCTGGCGCAAGGGTTCGGCGGCGGCCTGACCGTCGCCGACCAGATTCGAGCCTTCCACCGAGTCATTCAGCCACCAGCCGAGAATCGATGGGCGATTACTGCCCCAGATCGACAGACCCGCATCGTGCAGCGCACGGTCGGTGGTTGCCGGATCGAAGTCGACCAGCAGGGTTTCCGGCGGTCCGGCCTCGTAGCCGAACTGGCTAATGATCTGCTGCGGGTCTTTGCGCAGCGCGGCGATGGCCGAACCCTGCACGGCCTTGGCGTCGCCGGTCAGGCGCAGCACCAGGGTTTCGACGGCGGCCTGCGTGGCCCGCGTGCGTTCATCGGGCGACTGGCCATTGACCGGCTCGCGAACCTGATAAAGGTTGCTGACCGTTTCGGCAAGGCTGGGAAGGCTGATCAGGGACAGACAGCCGATTAGAAGAATTCTGGAAAAACGCATGGACAGTTCCCGAACGGAAAAAAGTAAAAAGAAGCTGTTTCAGCAGGTGTACAGGTCTGGGACAGACGTGAGCCACCTATCATTCAGTTCGCGCATAAAGTACACCCTAAACGTCCAGGCTCGCACTGACAGGCCACCTGGTTGAGGTTTATTTGGTGCAACACCGCCCTGTTGTCGGCGCAAGGATGGCCCCTGATGAGCAAGCCTGATAAAATCGCGCGCCTTCGCAGACCGGCAATCGCCATGGCCCCAACATTACCACCGCATGACAGCGCGGTGCTGAACGGGCCCTAACGCAGCGGTCGATACCTCCGAATCCCCCCTAAAGGCCTGGATTTTCTATGAGCAAGCAACCCTCCCTGAGCTATAAAGACGCCGGTGTAGACATCGACGCCGGTGAAGCATTGGTCGAACGCATCAAGAGCGTCGCCAAGCGCACCAAGCGTCCGGAAGTCATGGGCGGCCTGGGAGGCTTCGGCGCCCTCTGCGAAATCCCGGCCGGCTACAAGCAACCGGTTCTGGTTTCCGGCACCGACGGCGTGGGCACCAAACTGCGTCTGGCGCTGAACCTGAACAAGCACGACACCATCGGCATCGACCTGGTCGCCATGTGCGTCAATGACCTGGTGGTCTGCGGTGCAGAGCCGCTGTTCTTCCTCGATTACTACGCCACCGGCAAACTGAACGTCGACACCGCCGCTCAGGTCGTCACCGGCATCGGCGCCGGCTGCGAACTGGCCGGTTGCTCGCTGGTGGGTGGCGAAACCGCTGAAATGCCGGGCATGTACGAAGGCGAAGACTACGACCTCGCAGGCTTCTGCGTCGGCGTGGTGGAAAAGGCCGAGATCATCGACGGCTCGAAAGTTGCTGCCGGTGACGCCCTGCTCGCCCTGCCATCGTCCGGCCCGCACTCCAACGGTTACTCGCTGATCCGCAAGATCATCGAAGTGGCAGGCGCGGACATCGAGAACATCCAGCTGGACGGCAAACCGCTGACCGAACTGCTGATGGCGCCGACCCGCATCTACGTGAAGCCGTTGCTCAAGCTGATCAAGGAAACCGGCGCAGTCAAGGCCATGGCCCACATCACCGGTGGCGGCCTGCTCGACAACATTCCACGCGTACTGCCTGAAGGCGCTCAGGCCGTCGTCGACGTCGCCAGCTGGCAGCGTCCGGCCGTGTTCGACTGGCTGCAGCAGCAAGGCAACGTTGCGGAAAACGAGATGCACCGCGTGCTGAACTGCGGCGTGGGCATGGTGATCTGCGTCGCTCAGGAGCACGTTGAAGCGGCACTCAAGGTGCTGCGTGAAGCCGGCGAGCAGCCTTGGGTGATCGGCCAGATCGCCACCGCTGCCGAAGGCGCAGCACAGGTCGAGCTGAAAAACCTCAAGGCGCATTGATGCCAGCCATCTGCGACGTCGTGGTGCTGCTGTCCGGCACCGGCGGCAACCTGCAAGCGATGATCGACAGCTTCAAGGACGAGGCCAGCCCCGTCCGCATCCGCGCGGTGATTTCCAACCGTGCAGATGCGTTTGGCCTGCAACGCGCCCGGGACGCAGGCATCGAAACCTGCGTACTGGATCACACCGCGTACGAAGGCCGTGAGGCTTTCGATGCAGCGCTGATCGAACGGATCGACGCCTTCCAGCCACAGTTGGTCGTACTGGCCGGGTTCATGCGCATTCTCAGCGCAGGATTCGTTCGCCACTATCACGGCCGTCTGCTGAATATTCACCCTTCCCTGCTGCCACGTTATAAAGGCTTGCACACGCACAAGCGTGCGTTGGAGGCCGGCGACGCCGAGCATGGCTGCAGCGTGCATTTCGTTACCGAGGAACTCGATGGCGGCCCACTGGTCGTACAGGCAGTTATTTCGGTACAGTTGCACGACACGCCCGCAACGCTCGCGCAACGGGTCCATGTTCAAGAGCACCGTATTTACCCACTGGCCATTCGCTGGTTTGCCGAAGGCCGACTGAGCCTTGGTGAACAAGGTGCGTTACTCGATAGCCAGTTACTCCCGGCCAGCGGCCATCTGATTCGACATTAGGAGATACTATGCGTCGCGCTCTGCTCTTCGCTTTCGCCCTGCTCGCATTGCCTGCTGTACAGGCCGCAGACCTTCAACCTTTCTCCGCCAGCTACACCGCCGACTGGAAACAGCTGCCCATGAGCGGCACGGCTGAACGCAGCCTGGAAGCCGGCGCAAACGGCACCTGGACCCTGAGCTTCAAGGCCTCGATGATGATCGCCAGCCTGACTGAAGTCAGCACACTGAAGGTCGACAAGGACACCCTGCTGCCGCAGACCTACAGCTTCGAGCGCAGTGGTCTGGGCAAATCCAAGAAGGTCGATCTGGCGTTCGACTGGAACACCAAGTTCGTCACCGGCACCGACCGTGGCGATGCGATCAAGCTGCCGCTCAACCGTGGCATCCTCGACAAGTCCACCTATCAGTTGGCGTTGCAACATGACATCGCTGAGGGCAAGAAGAGCATGAGCTATCAGGTTGTCGACGGTGATGAAGTGGACACCTACGACTTCCGCGTGCTGGGTTCGGAAAAAGTCACCACCAAGACAGGCCAGGTCGATGCGATCAAGGTCGAGCGCGTGCGCGACCCGACGCAAAGCAAGCGCACCACCGTGCTGTGGTTCGCCAAGGATTGGGATTACCTGCTGGTCCGCCTGCAACAGGTCGAAACCGACGGCAAGGAATACAACATCGTATTGCTGGACGGCACCGTCAACGGCAAGGCCGTCAAAGGCAGCTGATAGCCCTGACCGCCCGCACCACAGAGCCCCGCTTTTTAGCGGGGCTTTTTATTGGCTGAAGGCATGCGACGCAGAGCGCCGCACGATAGTTGCGCCTGCACCGGCACCTTCGTGAGCAAGCTCACTCCCACGCCCTTCGGGCAGAAGCGCAGAGCATCGGGCACGATAGTTGAGGTTATCGTTCCTCACGCTCCAGCGTGGGAACGCAGTTCGCGACGCTCTGCGTCGTCAAGAGGACGCGGAGCGTCTGGAACGGCGTTTTTACGTGCGTTCGGACAGGCTTGAAGCACATGAAACATCCTTCATTTTGCCACCACTGCGCTGTAAGCCTCGTCATGCAAGGGCTGCAGAGGATCGATCAGTTTCTGACCACCGGGGAACCTGAACAGGCTATTTACTTAGGCAGCTAACAAATCCTATAAAAGAGTCCTGCGACACATCGCCGCAGTATCCAGAGGCCTAACCATCAAGGCCATCAAAGTCAGGAGCTTACTACTATGACTGTCAGAGTTACTGAACGCGACGACGCCCACCTCTCTCACGAAGCCGTTGCCGACGGCATCCAGATCTGGGATGTACACCAACAGGACCAACTTGTCGGCATGTTCCACGTTGAGTCCGATGCCCTTCGCTATAAGGAAGAGCTGGAAGCGCTGGAAAGCCAGGGCAACCACTGAACAATTCCAAGAACAGGAAAAGACAAAACCCGCTGAATGCGGGTTTTGTTTTGACACCTCAATGACAGCGCCGTGGGCTTACCACATCAGATCGTCAGGCACCTGATACGCCGCGTACGGGTCGTCTGCATCCGGCGCTTCGGTCGGGGTGTTGAGCAATACGATACGACGCGGGTCACGCTCCTGAATCTTCAGCGCAGCCTCGCGCGGAATGATCTCGTAACCGCCACCATGGTGAACGATGGCCAGTGAACCGCTGCTGAGCTTGTTGCGCACCATGGCGTTGACCGGAATGCGCTTGACCTTCTTGTCGTCAACGAAGTTGTAGTAATCCTCGGTGATCAGCTTGGGCAGGCGCGACACTTCGATCAGTTGCTTGACCTGAGCGGTGCGGGCCTTCTGCTCGACCTTCTCCTGCTGCTGACGGTTCAGCTCCTGATCACGCCTGGCCTTCTCGGCCATGGCCTCCTGGGCCGCACGCTTTTGCGAGTCATCGGCCTGCGCCTGACCCTTGTGCACCAGACGCTGCTCTTTCTGCTTTTCTTTGCCGACCTGCTTGGCCTGCTTTTGGTTGACCAGACCTGCCTTGAGCAACTGATCGCGAAGGGAAAGGCTCATTGTCTACTCACTTATACCGTTACCGCACACTCAGCCGCAGCCGGGTGTGCTCTTTTCCTGACGTTTGGCTTCGCCCCACAAAGCGTCCATTTCTTCGAGCGAGCACGCTTCGATAGGACGCTGCAGGTGGCGCAAAGCCTGTTCAATGAATCGGAAGCGTCTGTCGAACTTGCTATTGGCCGAGCGTAGCGCAGTTTCCGGGTCGACCTTGAGGTGTCGGGCCAGGTTGACGACGCTGAACAGCAGGTCGCCGACTTCCTCGGCAATGCCCTCGGCGTCATTGTCGACCATGGCCTCGAGAATTTCATCGAGTTCTTCACGCACCTTGTCGACCACCGGCAAGGCCGCAGGCCAGTCGAAACCCACCTGCGCCGCACGCTTCTGCAGTTTGGCCGCACGACTCAACGCCGGCAAGGCCCGGGGCACGTCGTCGAGCAGCGACAACTGCTCGGGAACGCCGGCCTTTTCGGCACGCTCCTCGGCCTTGATTTCGTCCCAGCGAAGGTTGACCTGCTCGTCGGTCAGGCGCGGCGTTTCTGCCGGCGCGTACAGCTCGCCGGTCGGAAACACGTGCGGATGGCGACGCAGCAACTTTCGGGTAATACCGTCGATCACATCGTCGAACTCAAACCGGCCTTCCTCTTTGGCCAACTGCGCATAGAAGACCACCTGAAACAGCAGGTCTCCCAGCTCGCCTTTCAGATGGTCAAGGTCACCCTGCTCGATGGCATCGGCCACTTCATAGGCTTCTTCCAGCGTGTGCGGCACGATGCTGGCGTAGGTCTGCTTCAGGTCCCACGGGCAGCCGAACTGCGGATCACGCAGCCGGGCCATGAGGTTGAGCAGGTCTTGAACTGTATACATGGGCCTCCTTCGGTCGCAGCGGTTTAGCTTCAAGCTTCAAGCTGCAAGCTGCAAGCCACCGCAATCCGCTTTAGCTTGCAGCTTGGAACTTGCAGCTTATAGCTGCCCCTAGGGCGTCCTGTTCCTGCGCGTTTCAATGATATTCGGCAACTGGGAAATACGCCCCAGCAACCGCCCCAGCGCGTCCAGACCCGGAATCTCGATGGTCAGGGACATAAGCGCTGTGTTGTCTTCCTTGTTCGAACGGGTATTGACCGCCAGCACGTTGATCCGCTCGTTGAGCAGCACCTGCGTGACATCCCGCAGCAAGCCGGAACGGTCGTAGGCACGGATGATGATGTCCACCGGATAAGTGAGCACCGGCACCGGTCCCCAGCTGACCTGAATGATCCGCTCGGGCTCGCGACCGCCCAGTTGCAGCACCGAAGCGCAATCCTGACGGTGAATGCTGACGCCACGACCCTGGGTGATATAACCGACGATGGCATCGCCCGGCAGCGGCTGGCAGCAGCCGGCCATCTGCGTCATCAGGTTGCCGACGCCCTGAATCTGAATATCGCCACGCTTGCCGGGCTTGTAGCCGGTGGCCTTGCGCGGGATCAGTTCCAGCTGTTCATTGACGCGATCAGGCTCGACCTGCTGCTGAGCCAGATTGACCAGTTGCGCCAGACGCAGGTCGCCTGCGCCCAAGGCCGCGAACATGTCATCGGCAGTCTTGTGATTGGCCTTGTCCGCGAGCTTGTCGAAATCGACCTGTGGCAACGCCAGGCGCGCCAGTTCGCGTTCGATCAGGGTTCTGCCGGCAGCGACGTTCTGGTCGCGGGCCTGCAATTTGAACCAGTGAACAATCTTGGCCCGCGCCCGTGAGGTGGTGATGTACCCCAGGTTCGAATTCAGCCAGTCGCGGCTCGGCGTACCGTGCTTGCTGGTGATGATTTCGACCTGCTCGCCGGTCTGCAGGCTGTAGTTGAGCGGTACGATTCGACCATTGATCTTCGCACCCCGGCAGTTATGGCCGATTTCGGTGTGCACCCGATAGGCGAAGTCCAGTGGTGTCGCGCCCTTGGGCAGGTCGATGGCGTGGCCGTCCGGGGTGAAGACGTAGACGCGGTCAGGCTCGATATCGACTCGCAGTTGATCGGCCAGACCGCCGATGTCGCCCAGCTCTTCATGCCATTCGAGCACCTGACGCAGCCAGGAAATCTTCTCTTCGTAATGATTGGAGCCGGATTTGACGTCGGTGCCTTTATAGCGCCAGTGCGCACACACGCCCAGCTCGGCCTCTTCATGCATGGCGTGGGTGCGGATCTGCACTTCCAGCACCTTGCCTTCCGGCCCGATCACGGCGGTATGCAGCGAGCGATAGCCGTTTTCCTTGGGGTTGGCGATGTAGTCGTCGAACTCTTTGGGAATATGCCGCCACAAGGTATGCACGATACCCAGCGCGGTGTAGCAATCGCGCATTTCCGGGACCAGCACACGCAGCGCACGCACGTCATAGATCTGGCTGAACGCCAGGCCCTTGCGCTGCATTTTGCGCCAGATGGAATAGATATGCTTGGCACGCCCGCTGATGTCAGCGGTCACGCCGGTGGCCTGCAGTTCGTTGTCGAGCTGGGACATGACGTCGCTGATGAAGCGCTCGCGGTCCAGCCTGCGTTCATGCAGCAGCTTGGCGATCTGCTTGTATTGATCAGGCTCCAGGTAGCGGAAGGACAGGTCTTCCAGCTCCCACTTGATGTGACCGATGCCCAGGCGGTGGGCCAGCGGTGCATAGATGTCGAAGACTTCGCGGGCCACACGGTTGCGTTTTTCGTCGTCGGCGTTCTTTACCGCACGAATCGCGCAGGTACGCTCGGCCAGCTTGATCAGCGCAACGCGAACGTCGTCGACCATCGCCACCAGCATCTTGCGCAGGTTTTCGACCTGCGCCTGACTGCCGAGCACCAATGACTGACGAGGGCTGAGACTGGCGCTGATCGCGGCCATGCGCAGCACGCCGTCGATCAGTTTGGCGACCGTTGCGCCAAAGCGCTGCTCGACGTCCGGCAGCGCAATGAGACCTTCACGCACGCCACGGTAAATGACCGCGGCGACCAGCGAGTCCTGATCCAGCTTTAGGTCAGCCAGGATCTCCGCGATTTCCAGACCGGTCTGAAAACTGGAGGTGCCCTCTGCCCAATGATTCTTGTGGGCCTTGTCGGTCTGCTCGGCTTCCCGGGCAAATTCACAGGCCTTTTTCATGACTTCCCGGTCCAGGACCAGGTCGACGCTGACAATATGATCGAGCCACGCGTCGAGATTGATACTGCCGTCTGTGTTTATCGGCTGGTTCGCTCTCACCTGTACCATGCTGCTTACCTTCCCTACGGCGCGATGAATAGCGCCATCAGTCGCCAGCCTTCTGAGCGAATGCCACTTGCCGGGCAAGCAAGGACCGGCATTCGCGGGCCAGTCGGATTAAATGAGGTTCCCTGTCAGCAACGACCTCGTTCCAGTGAACGCTGCTCACTTACTCATTTCAAATAAAGCCATCGCCTCGACATGCGCCGTCTGCGGAAACATATCGAGGATTCCGGCACGTTTTAACCGGTAGCCCTGACGGATCAGTTCGACCGCGTCACGAGCCAAAGTTGCCGGATTACATGAAACATAGAGCAGTCGCCGGCCCCCCGTCTTTCTGATCTGGCGGACCACTTCAAAGGCCCCGTCACGCGGTGGGTCCAAGAGTACCGCAGAAAACCCTTCTGCCGCCCAGTCGGCATGTGTCAGCGGCTGGGAAAGATCCGCCTGAAAAAACTGCACATTGTGCAGATCATTACTCATTGCGTTGACGGCTGCACGCTCGACCATGGTCGCAACGCCTTCAACCGCCACCACTTCCCTGGCCAGACCCGCCAGCGGCAAGGCGAAATTGCCCAGACCGCAGAACAGGTCCATGACACGTTCGTCTTTTGCAGGCGCCAGCCATTGCAGGGCCTGCTCGATCATCGCGGTGTTGACCGCCGCGTTGACCTGAATGAAATCACCCGGTCGCCAAGCCAGTTGCAGGTTCCACGGCTCCAGCCGGTAGCCCAGCGTATCGCCGGGGCTGGCCGGTTGGGGCTCGCCTTCGCCGTGCAGCCACAGCTGCGCACCATGCCTGGAGCAAAACGCCTGCAACAGCGCCAGATCGGTCTCGACAAGCGGCGCGGTGTGGCGCAACAACACGGCAGTCGCAACCCCACTGAACAGCTCGACGTGACCCAGCGCCTGCGGCTTGCTGAAACTTTTCAGCATGCCAGGCAGCTCATTCATGATGGGTTGCAAGGCCTGTACCAGCACCGGACAGTGTTCGATGCTGACGATGTCCTGGCTGGCGGCTGCGCGGAACCCCACATCCAGCCTTTTGCCCTTGGCATCCCAGCGAACCGCGACCCGCGCGCGTCGGCGATAGGCCAGTTCGGCACCACTCAAAGGTGCCGCCCATTCATCCGGCACCACGTTCGCCACACGCAGTAACTGCTCGGCGAGCATGCGCTGTTTCAGGGCAAGCTGTTCTTCGTGGGGCACATGCTGAACACTGCAGCCGCCACAGCGACCGAAATACTCACAGGCCGGCGCACGACGCATGGTGCTGGCGGTGAAGACCCGCTCGGTGCGCGCCTCGACGACCTTGCCGCGCGCATTGAGCACGCGCGCCTCGACCTCTTCGCCGGCCAGACTGCCGGCGACAAACCAGGTTTTGCCCTCGAGAAAGGCGATACCGCGACCGTCGTCGGACAGCCGCTCGATGGTCAGCCGCTGCTTTTTACCGGCAGGAATCTGTACGGTTTTAACGCCGCCCGCAGGCTGAAAGCGCAAACCTCTTTCGTGCTTGGCCATCAGTTGGGCGAATCATAGACGCCGGTCGACAGGTAACGGTCGCCTCGGTCACAGATGATCGCCACAATCACGGCGTTTTCGACTTCGCTGGAAAGACGCAATGCCCCGGCGACCGAGCCACCGGACGACACGCCACAGAAGATGCCTTCTTCGCGGGCCAGTCGGCGCATGGTGTCTTCGGCTTCGGTCTGGCCCATGTCGATGATGCGATCGACACGCTCCGACTGATAGATTTTCGGCAGGTATTCATGCGGCCAGCGGCGAATACCGGGGATCGAAGCGCCCTCCATCGGTTGCAGACCGACGATCTGCACGTCCGGATTCTGCTCCTTGAGGTAGCGCGAGGTGCCCATGATGGTGCCGGTGGTGCCCATCGAGCTGACGAAATGGGTCACGGTACCGCCCGTCTGCCGCCAGATTTCCGGACCGGTGGACGTGTAATGCGCTTCAGGGTTATCGCCATTGGCGAACTGATCGAGCACTTTGCCGCGGCCTTCGGCCTGCATGCGCTCGGCCAGGTCACGGGCGCCTTCCATGCCCTGGTCCTTGCTGACCGAAATCAGCTCGGCGCCATAGGCGGTCATCGCGGCCTTGCGTTCGGCACTGGAGTTGTCCGGCATGATCAGAATCATCCGGTAGCCCTTGATCGCCGCGGCCATGGCCAGCGCGATTCCGGTATTGCCGGAGGTCGCTTCGATCAGTGTGTCACCCGGATGGATCTGGCCGCGCAACTCGGCGCGGGTGATCATCGACAAGGCCGGGCGGTCTTTTACCGAGCCAGCGGGGTTGTTACCTTCGAGTTTCAACAGGAGGGTATTGCTGGTGTTACCCGCCATGCGTTGCAGACGCACCAGCGGGGTGTTGCCGACGCAATCGGCAATGGTTTGATACTGCAGGGTCATGGCGTCTTCGCAATCCAGACTGCGGGGGGTGCCTATCATAACGGCAAACGGCCAAAGCCCATATCACGCAAAGTGCGCTGCTTATTCCCAAAAAGAATAAACGCTGTTTTTTCCGCTGCCGCCCTGCCCTGCGCAGAGAGTTAGGTGCCCATGCCGACGGTAAATAGCTAAACTCATCCCCTTGTGCCGATACAGCAAGGCAGCCGATGCCTGATATCGACGGACTGATACGTATTGCCGGAGGAAGAGCGTGCTGACCAAGCTGGGTATAAAAGGCCGTGTGCTGCTACTGACTATTCTGCCTGCCAGCCTGATGGCGGCGATGCTCGGTGGTTATTTCACCTGGATGCAGTTGAGCGAACTGCAAAGCCAGTTGCTGCAACGCGGCGAAATGATCGCCCAGGATCTGGCGCCGCTTGCCGCCAATGCACTGGGGCGCAAGGACAAAGTGCTGCTCAGTCGCATTGCCACCCAGACGCTGGAGCAGACCGACGTACGCGCCGTATCGTTTCTCGACACCGATCGCACGGAACTGGCCCACGCCGGGCCGACCATGATCAGCCCGTCGCCGATTGGCAGCGGCTCGCAGTTGCTCAGCTCGACCGGTACCGATGCCACGCGCTACCTGCTGCCGGTCTTCGGCAGTCAACGCCACCTGACCAGCCCGATCATTCCTGCCGAGGCCGATACCCTGCTGGGCTGGGTCGAGCTTGAAATCTCCCATAACGGCACGCTGCTGCGCGGTTACCGAAGCCTGTTTGCCAGCCTGCTGCTGATCCTGACCGGGCTGGCGTTTACCGCGACCCTCGCGGTACGCATGAGCCGCACCATCAACGGGCCGATGAGCCAGATCAAGCAGGCCGTGTCGCAACTCAAGGACGGCAATCTGGAAACCCGTCTGCCACCGCTGGGCAGCCGGGAGCTGGACGAGCTGGCGTCGGGCATCAACCGCATGGCGGCGACGCTGCAGAACGCGCAGGAAGAACTGCAACTGAGCATCGATCAGGCAACCGAGGATGTCCGGCAGAATCTGGAGACCATCGAAATCCAGAACATCGAACTCGACCTGGCACGCAAGGAAGCGCTTGAAGCAAGCCGGATCAAGTCCGAATTCCTGGCCAACATGAGCCATGAAATCCGCACGCCGCTCAATGGCATTCTGGGCTTCACCCATTTGCTGCAGAAAAGCGAGCTGACCCCGCGCCAGTTCGACTACCTGGGCACCATCGAGAAGTCCGCCGACAACCTGCTGAGCATCATCAACGAGATTCTCGACTTCTCGAAGATCGAGGCCGGCAAGCTGGTGCTCGACAATATTCCGTTCAACCTGCGCGACCTGTTGCAGGACACCTTGACCATTCTCGCCCCGGCGGCGCACGCCAAACAGCTGGAGCTGGTCAGTCTGGTGTACCGCGATACGCCACTGGCGCTGTCCGGCGATCCGCTGCGTCTGCGGCAGATCCTGACCAATCTGGTCAGCAACGCGATCAAGTTCACCCGCGAAGGCACGATCGTCGCGCGCGCCATGCTCGAGGACGAAACCGAAGAGCACGCGCAACTGCGCATCAGCGTGCAGGACACCGGGATCGGCCTGTCCAGTCAGGATGTGCGGGCACTGTTCCAGGCCTTCAGCCAGGCCGACAATTCGCTTTCGCGTCAACCGGGCGGTACCGGGCTGGGGCTGGTGATCTCCAAACGCCTTATCGAACAGATGGGCGGCGAAATCGGTGTCGACAGCACGCCGGGCGAAGGTTCGGAATTCTGGATCAGCCTGAAACTGCCCAAGGCCCGTGAAGACAAGGAAGAATCACTCAATATTCCGCTCGGAGGCCTGCGCGCCGCAGTGCTTGAACATCATGACCTGGCGCGCCAGGCGCTGGAGCATCAGCTGGAAGACTGCGGTCTGCAGACCATCGTGTTCAACAACCTGGAAAACCTGCTCAACGGCGTGACCGCAGCGCATGAGACGCCTGCGGCCATCGATCTGGCGGTACTTGGCGTGACGGCGCTGGAAATCTCTCCGGAACGGCTGCGCCAGCACATCTGGGACCTGGAAAACCTCAACTGCAAGGTCATGGTACTGTGCCCGACCACCGAACACGCGCTGTTCCAGCTGGCGGTCCACGATGTCTACACGCAACTGCAGGCCAAGCCCGCCTGCACCCGCAAACTGCAAAAAGCCCTGTCCGAGCTGATCGCGCCGCGAGCGGTGCGTGCCGATATCGGCCCGCCACTGTCGAGCCGCGCACCGCGAGTGCTGTGCGTGGACGACAACCCGGCCAACCTGCTGCTGGTACAGACCCTGCTCGAAGACATGGGCGCTGAAGTGGTCGCTGTCGAGGGCGGCTATGCAGCGGTCAACGCCGTGCAGCAGGAAGCGTTCGACCTGGTGTTGATGGACGTGCAGATGCCCGGCATGGACGGTCGTCAGGCCACCGAGGCGATCCGCGCCTGGGAAGCCGAACGCAACCAGAGTTCGCTGCCGATCGTGGCCCTCACCGCGCATGCGATGGCCAATGAAAAGCGCTCACTGCTGCAAAGCGGTATGGACGACTACCTGACCAAGCCGATCAGCGAACGGCAACTGGCGCAGGTGGTGCTCAAGTGGACCGGGCTGGCGCTGCGCAACCCTGCGCCGGAACGCCAGAATGAAGCGCTTGAGGTGCACGTCGGGCCGCTGGTGCTGGATCATGAAGAAGGATTGCGCCTGGCGGCGGGCAAGGCGGATCTTGCCGCCGACATGCTGGCCATGCTGCTGGCCTCCTTGGACGCCGACCGCGAAGCCATTCGTGTGGCGCGTGCCAATCAGGATGTACACGCCTTGATCGAGCGCATCCACCGCCTGCACGGCGCAACGCGGTATTGCGGCGTTCCACAGCTGCGCAGTGCCTGCCAGCGCGCCGAAACCCTGCTCAAGCAAAACGCTCCGCACACCGAAGAGGCCCTCAACGATCTGGACAAGGCCATCATTCGCCTGGAAGCCGAGGCGCGGGTCATGGCTTGAGCGTGCAGCGAGACACCTTTCGTGCCTGACGCTCCAGCGTGGGCGGAGCATGTTAGGATGCGCGCAATTTTGGAGGACCCATGGTCGAACACGATTTTCGCTACAGCATGCTTAACCCTCAGCACACGCTGACCGAATGCCGCACGCTGGCACCCGGCCGCTATCAGGTCACCGGCAACGGCGGCTCGATTCACGACAACGACCAGTTGTTGGTGACCATCAAAGGCAGTAAAAGCCTGCACATGCGCCTCACCGTCGAGAAAGTCCGGCACCTGATCAACCCGCCCGGCCAGTGGATTGCGGTGGCCAAAGGCCCGGTATTCGACGAGTTGGCGATTCATCAGTGGAAAGTGAATTGCGACAGCTGCGCCGCCGAACTGAACTTCGAGTTCATGGTAGAGAGCAAGCTGGGCGTCAAGGCGCAGAAACCGGCCGCTACCGCGCGCATCGCGGAGCTGGGCTGGAAAACCGATGGCGAGAAGCACTTCTGCAAGAAGTGCCAGGAGAAAGCGGCATGAAACAGTTTGCGCTCCTGAGCCTGATCGGCGGCGCGCTGCTGGTTGGTTGTACTGCTGACCCGCTGCCGATCCAGCAGGATCACAGCTATGTAACCGAGTGGATCGGCGAGCGTCCGTTGATCGATAACAGTCGTTTGACCATGACGCTGGGTGCCGATGGCCGTGCGTATGGCAATGCGGGCTGCAACCATTGGTTTGCGCCCTATACGCTGAACGATCACAGCATCAGTTTCGGTCCGGTGGGCAAGACGCGCAAGATGTGTGCGCCGGCGTTGATGGAGCAGGAGCAACGTTTTATCAAGGCGATGAGCAGTGTTCAGCGCTGGGATATCTCGCCCATCGAGCAGTTGCGTCTGTGGCCAACGCAGGGCAAGCCGTTGCGTTTCTGGCTGGAAGATAGCTGATTGTAACTATCGTGCCGAAGCTCAGCGTAACTTGCGACGCAGAGCGTCTAGAACTGCATTCCCACGCTGGAGCGCAGGGAACGATCACTATCGTGCGACGCTCCGCGTCGCATGCCGTTCTGGACGCTCCGCGTCCTCGTTGCTACGCCAAGCGTCGAAAATCGATCCGATCAGCCCTCGCCACGCAGTGTCTTGAGCTTCTGGATCACGGTCGCGGCTGATTGTTCGCCGAGCAGTTGTTCGCGCATCTTGCCCTTGTCGTCGATGATGTAGGTCACCGGCAGTGCCTCGGAGGGCGGCAGGCTGTATTGCTCGGCTGGGTCCTGAGCGAGCACGGTGAATTTGATGCCCAGTGCATTGGCAGCGCTTTTCAGTTCGTCGCCCTGCAGGTTGTCGAAGTTGACCCCCAGCACGGTGACTTTCTGGTCCTTGAGCTGCTCGGACAATGCATTGAACTCCGGAACCTCGGTACGGCAAGGGCCACACCATTCGGCCCAGTAGTTGACCACTAGCCAGTGCCCCTTGATGCGCTCGCTGGCGACCTTCTGGCCATTCTGATCATTGCCCAGGTCCACGCCACATCCGCTGAGCAGCAAACTGCCGAAAAGTATTACCGCTGCTGTTAATCGCCTTGCCATTTGCTTGTTTCCTCGCCCCGTTCAACCTGCAATTACTTATACCCAAGCCACGACTATTGACCATTCGATATGTCGGACAGTGCCATCGCTGGTTAGAATACGCCACCCCACACAAGATGCGACGTGCAAATGACCGATCTGACGCTGTATCACAACCCGCGCTGCAGCAAGTCCCGCGGCGCGCTGGAACTGCTTCAGGCCCGCGGCCTGACGCCGGACATCGTCCTGTACCTGGAAACCCCGCCCGACGCCAACCGTGTGCGCGACCTGCTCGGCAAGCTGGGCATCGGCGCCCGGCAACTGCTGCGTACCGGCGAG
This sequence comes from Pseudomonas sp. B20, assembly GCF_020515755.1. Taxonomy (NCBI): domain Bacteria; kingdom Pseudomonadati; phylum Pseudomonadota; class Gammaproteobacteria; order Pseudomonadales; family Pseudomonadaceae; genus Pseudomonas; species Pseudomonas sp. B20. The sequence continues at coordinate 503,968 of NZ_JAHPJG010000001.1, read as the reverse complement.
GACGATTACAAGCGACTCAATCTGGCCGACCCGAGCCTGAGCGACGAGCAACTGATCGCCGCCATGGCCGCTCACCCCAAACTCATCGAACGGCCGATTCTGGTCGCTGGCGACAAGGCTGTCATTGGCCGCCCACCCGAGAACATTCTGGAGCTGCTGCCGTGAGCACACCCTACATTCTGGTCCTCTATTACAGCCGCAACGGCTCCACCAGCGAAATGGCCCGGCAGGTTGCCCGCGGCATCGAACTGGGCGGCATGGAAGCACGGCTGCGCACCGTACCTGCCGTTTCCGCCGACTGCGAAGCGACCGCCCCCGAGATTCCGGAAAGCGGTGCGCTGTACGCGACCCTCGACGACCTGAAAAACTGCTCCGGCCTGGCGCTGGGCAGCCCGACGCGCTTCGGCAACATGGCCGCGCCGCTGAAATATTTCCTCGACGGCACCAGCAACCTGTGGCTGACCGGCGCACTGGTCGGTAAACCCGCTGGCGTCTTTACCTCCACTGCCAGCCTGCACGGTGGTCAGGAAACCACGCTGATGTCGATGCTGCTGCCCCTGCTGCACCACGGCATGCTGATCATGGGCCTGCCCTACAGCGAATCGGCGCTGCTGGAAACCACCGGGGGTGGTACGCCCTACGGTCCCAGCCATCACGCCGGTGCCGACGGCAAGCGCGCGCTGGACCGTCATGAAACCGACCTGTGCCGCGCCCTGGGCCAGCGTCTGGCCAGGACCGCGATGCAACTGGACGCGCCGCGCAGCTGAATCGGCAGAGCGCCGGATGCTTTCAGTTAAATCGTAAACTTGCAGGGCAAGGGTCGGTCTGAACCCTTGTCCTGCCTGTTGAATTTCTTTGGAGAACCGATGCACGACTACAAATGGCTGAACGAGTATTGCCTGAATCGATTCGGCTCCGCCAAAGCTCTGGAAGCTCATCTACCCTCCCCCAAGACACCCAGGCAACTGCAAGCCATCAGCGCCGACCGCTACCTGTCGACCATGGCCCTGCGGGTTTTCCGCGCAGGCCTGAAACACAGCCTGGTAGACGCCAAGTGGCCAGCGTTCGAAGAAGTGTTTTTTCGCTTCGACCCGGAGAAAGTCGTGCTGATGGGCGCCGATCACCTGGAACGGCTGATGCAGGACGCGCGCATCATTCGTCATCTGGGCAAGCTCAAGAGCGTGCCGCGCAATGCGCAACTGATTCTGGACATCGAGCAGGAGCATGGCAGTTTCGGCAAATTCATCGCCGAATGGCCGGTCGATAACATCACTGGCCTGTGGCAGTACATCGCCAAACACGGCAACCAGATGGGCGGCCTGTCAGCGCCGCGCTTTCTGCGCATGATCGGCAAGGACACCTTCATTCCGACCTGGGATGTGGTGGCCGCCCTGAACGCGCAGGATATCGTCGACCGTGTGCCGAGCAGCAAACGCGATCAGGCGATCGTGCAGGACGTCTTCAACCAGTGGCACGCAGAAAGCGGTCGGCCGATGTGCCAGCTGTCAGCCATGCTGGCGTTCACCGTCAACCACTGAGTGCCGTCAGATATTGACCACATTGACGAACCGCGACGCAGCGGTTTCGTCGATGCGCAGGTTGCTGAAATCGAACAGGTTGCGGTCGGCCAACTGCGAGGGCTGCACGTTCTGCAAGGCGCGAAAGATGCTCTCCGTCCGGCCTGGCGTCTTGCGCTCCCAGTCCTGCAGCATTTCCTTGACCACCTGACGCTGCAGGTTCTCCTGCGAGCCGCACAGGTTGCACGGGATGATCGGAAACTGCTTGAGGTCCGAGTAGGCCTGAATGTCCTTTTCATGGCAGTACGCCAACGGACGAATCACCACGTTACGGCCATCATCGGCACGCAGCTTGGGCGGCATGGCCTTGAGCGAGCCATTGAAGAACATGTTGAGAAAGAATGTCTCGACGATGTCGTCGCGATGGTGACCGAGCGCCATCTTGGTGGCACCGATCTCGTCAGCGAAAGTGTAAAGCGTGCCGCGACGCAGCCGTGAACAGAGCGAGCAGGTGGTCTTGCCTTCCGGGATCAATTCCTTGACCACTGAGTACGTGTCTTTCTCGACGATGTGGTACTCGATACCCAGTTCTTTCAAGTAGGCAGGCAGCACGTGCTCAGGGAAGCCGGGCTGCTTCTGGTCCATGTTGACTGCCACGATGTCGAACTTGATCGGCGCGACCTTCTGCAGGTGCATCAACACATCGAGCATGGTGTAACTGTCCTTGCCGCCGGACAGGCAGACCATGACCTTGTCACCCTCTTCGATCATGTTGAAGTCGGCAACCGCTTCGCCGGCCAGCCGACGCAGACGTTTCTGCAGTTTGTTCTGATTGACTGAAAGGGTGCCCATTTATGGAAATATCCGCTGACGATAGCTTGAGAAAAGCCGGACATTTTACCCGTAACCGACCATTGGTTAAATATGCTGCGCCTGTACTGTTCAGACAGGCGACCACACTGGATCAAAAATGACCACCGGGCAGCTGGCCTGTTCAGAGCTTAGCCACATTGCGGCATACTTGGCGCACTGGAGAACCCTAAAGCATGCCCGAACAACTCAATTCTCGCGTCGAAACCTGTTACCAACAAGCCGAAGCCTTCTTCAAGCGCACCTTCAAACGCCCGGTGGTCAGTTTCCAGTTGCGCGGTCAGAAGGCCGGTGTGGCTCATCTGCATGAAAACCTGTTGCGCTTCAACCCACAGCTCTACAAGGAAAACGCCGAAGACTTCCTGCGCCAGACCGTGCCCCACGAAGTCGCGCACCTGATCGCCCATCAGTTGTTCGGTGGCAGCATTCAGCCGCACGGCGAAGAATGGCAATTGATCATGCGCGGCGTCTATGAGCTGCCGCCCAATCGCTGCCATACCTATGCGGTCAAACGGCGTAGCGTGATCCGTTACATCTACCGCTGTCCGTGCCCGGACAGCGACTTTCCGTTCACCGCGCAGCGTCACGGCATGGTTCGCAAGGGACGGCGCTACCTGTGCCGTCGCTGCCGCGAGCCTCTGGTGTTCAGCGGCGAGACGCGCACGGAATAGTCCTCCGATAAACGGCAGGCATAAAAAAACCCATCCGAAGATGGGTTTTTTATGGCCTGAAGGGTATCAGACAGTCTTGGTGGTGTTCACCGCAGCGCCTGGAGTCGGGCCTTCGGCAACGCCGAGGTCGTCTTCAGGGCGGGTTTCCAGAATGGCGGAGCCACCGGAAGTCAGCTCGGACTGCAGCTTGTCGGTGTCCAGCTCGCCGACCCACTTGGCAACCACAACGGTAGCAACAGCGTTACCGACCAGATTGGTCAGGGCGCGGGCTTCGGACATGAAGCGGTCGATACCCAGAATCAGCGCCAGACCGGCAACCGGCAGGTGCCCCACGGCCGACAGGGTCGCAGCCAGTACGATGAAGCCGCTACCGGTTACGCCAGCAGCACCTTTGGAGGACAGCAGCAGCACCAGCAACAGGGTGATCTGGTGCGTGATGTCCATGTGCGTGTTGGTTGCCTGAGCGATGAACACGGCGGCCATGGTCAGGTAGATCGAGGTACCGTCCAGGTTGAACGAGTAGCCCGTCGGGATAACCAGACCGACCACAGACTTCTTGGCACCCAGGCGCTCCATCTTGATCAGCATGCGCGGCAGGGCCGATTCCGAAGAAGAAGTACCCAGTACAATCAACAGCTCTTCACGGATGTAGCGAATCAGCTTGAAGATGCTGAAGCCGTGAGCGCGGGCGATAGCGCCCAGCACAAACACGACGAACAGAACGCAGGTGATGTAGAAGCAGATCATCAACTGACCCAACTGCACCAGCGAGCTGACGCCGTAGGCGCCGATAGTGAAGGCCATGGCACCGAACGCACCCAGCGGCGCCAGCTTCATGATCATGTTGATGATGTTGAACATCACGTGGGCGAAGCGATCGATGAAGTCCAGAACCGGCTTGCCGTAGGCACCCAGGCGATGCAGCGCGAAGCCGAAGATCACCGAGAACATCAGCACTTGCAGGATATCGCCGTTGGCAAACGCGCCGACGATGGTGTTCGGAATCACGTTAAGGATAAAGCCGACGATGCTCTGGTCCTGACCGGCCGTGACGTAGGCGGCGATCTTCGAAGCGTCGAGCGTGCTGACGTCGATGTTCATGCCGGCACCCGGCTGAACAACGTTGACCACGATAAGACCGATCAGCAGGGCAATGGTCGAAACAACTTCGAAGTACAGCAGCGCGTAGCCGCCAGTCTTGCCGACCGACTTCATGCTCTGCATGCCAGCGATACCACTGACGACGGTACAGAAGATGATCGGAGCAATGACCATCTTGATCAGTTTGATGAACCCGTCACCCAGCGGTTTTAACGCCTTGCCGGTGTCCGGGTAGAAGTGACCGATCAGGATACCGATGACAATCGCTACGATTACCTGAAAATAGAGGGATTTGTAGATGGGCTGACGAGTCGTCATTGCAGTTTTCCTCAAGGGCGTCGTCGGCATCTTCACCTGATGCGCGCGAGCCTATAAAGCGCTAACCCTCCTGCACTGGAGGGATTTGTTTTGTCGAGCTGCGCAAGGCAGGTCTCTGCCATATAGATAGCAATACGCGTGCCATGGAGTCATTTTGATATCAAAACCCCGCAGTATAAGGCGCGCACTGGTAACGGTAGCCGGGATCCGACAGGAGAGGTGGCGGTTTTCCGCCGTATGATGGGAAAAACAGGCACACAGTGGCGGGTATCCGCCGCCTGACGAAGCCCTTTCTGCGCGTCGCTTGATCAAACTCCCGTTTGAGTACGCGTATCAAATGTAGCGCATTACTAAAATGTCGCAGGTCGAAGCGGTTTAAGCGGTCACTGCGCCAGAATAAGCGGCCTTCCCACACCTTTGTCTGACCTTGAATCTCGCACCCGTAAACGCTTTCGCTCAAAAATCATTGCCCTAGTCTCTTCATTATTTTAAAAAAATGGGGCACCCTTGATGCGTGTTGCGATGTCTTAATTATGAACTCCAAAGGAGTTCATATCGTCAGCCAAACCAATCCTGACGCACTCGCACGGCAAATTGCCACCACGCCTGCGAGATCTCGAATTACTGATGCAAGCTTTTGTGAAATCCTTAAATCATAAATTTCACAGCACAAGGAGTGACGTACATGGATGAAAGGCTTTTACCTCGTACTGCAGCAATGTTACGAGGGCCCAGCAGCCAAGCAGGTCTGCTTGGCCAAGGACAAAAGTCCTTTCCCAGCGAGCAGCCGACTCCGCGAACCTCCGCTCTCATGACGTTTGGTGGCTACTACGCTATTGACGATGTCAGCGCTGCAATGGTCCTTATCAATGAGCTAAAGGATCCAGACGCCAATCTGAATGAAACAGAATCGAAGTCATCAGCCCTTTTCTTGAGAGATATTATTGCAAATCTGCGAACCGGATTGGATATTTCAGCTGAGGCATTAGCGAATCTTCAAAAAGAAGCGATGAGCATTCCTGTAGTTGGACCGTTATTATTTTCCTCCAGCAACCTACCTGGTACAGCTGCCAGTGTAGGCGGAATGATTTCCGCGGCCTCAAAGACGAAAAAAGTTTCGGACTTAATGGACCTTCCGTCCGGACTACAAAAAAAACTGAATGCCTGGGCGAAAACCAAAGGCTCAGAGAACTTCAGCAAAGTTAACAAAAAGTTCAAAGGCAGATTCAAGATTATAAGAATCAACGGAATGCTTCATTTGGAAGTACCTCTAACAGCAGAAGCGATCAGGTATAGAATATTTGGTGCCAATGCGGGTCAGGCTGTACATATCCCGACCACAGGTACTGCAAAAGCTTTAAACTCTTCTGCACGACTAAATTCGGAAGGAGCCCGAGGAGTCCCAAAACTTATCGGTGGTAACATAATAGGATTTGCTTTGGCTGTAGGCCCCCAAGCCTACATGGATGCCACAAGTTCAAGCTCTATGGGGGAGTTCTTAGATAAGTCCGCAGACACGCAACCTACTAATCTCGCAGCCTTCGGCGCTGGATATATAGCCACTGTCATGATAGGAGCAAGCGCACCACTTGTAGTAATCATTGGTGCCGGGCTAATAGCCGGATTGGCGGCGCAGTACTTTATGGGAGACTCCGGCTGGGACAAATCTATCGCGGAGCGTTTAAAGCAGTGGAGAGCAGCAGCATGGTAGATACACAACCCAGCTCAATCAGAAAAGTACTTTACGCCAATACTATTTTACTTTATTTCTTTATATTTATTCTGTCATCCAAATCCCCCTTTCTGCTGTGGCTTGCAGTGGGCTCTCTCTTTGTATTTCTGGGTCGCACGCTGTTTTTGATTTATGTCAACGAGCGCTTCTCTGCTTTTGCTGCGCAGTTTTATGCCGTCATACTGCTAACATTTACCATTATAAGCGTCGGAAGTACTTACACCGTATCAAAAAATGATTTCCATCAAGATACCTTCACTGCAGCGCTCTGGGCGTGCCTTCCTTTATTGCTTGTGCTGATTGGGTTCCTGATAATCGTCAAAAGCCGCTTCAACCATGAAGCACTTCCTTTCAAGACCCACAATGGTAGAGTCATCACAGAGCACACTAGCTACAATGTACAAAGCGGAATAATAGCTGGCGTGACCACACTGATTTCCAGCATCATTCTCAAAACGTTCGGAGCGGCCAGCACAGGCCTTTTAGTCGGCTTCGCCTCAATAGTACTAACACTGTATCTGATGTTTCATTACCGATTCGCCATACGCGGTTTGATCGTACTCATGCAGAAAGAAAAAAATAATGCGCCTTACACGTTCGCAAACATTGAAGAGATTCGCGAAGCACGTAGCAAGTGGTGGCTAAGTCGACTATTTAAATGGCTGGCTTCCCATCGTAAGAAGCCAGGCAACTGATACGCAATTGGTGATGATTATCATCGGTTCAGTGATGACAAACGCGGAGCTTAACTTCAGAAAATTGAAACGTCGGGCGAGATTCTTGACGCGCTCCTGCCCTCACTGCGCCAGAAAATGAATCCTGAACGCCGCGCCCCCCATTGGGGAATCGCCCAGCGTCAGTTGCGCGCCGTAGCTTTCGATGATGTCCTTGACCACCGCGAGGCCGATGCCTTGCCCGGGGTTCTGGCGGTCCAGCCGTTCGCCGCGCTCGAGAATGCGCGCACGCTGGCTCTGCGGGACGCCGGGGCCGTCGTCTTCGACGCACAGTTCATCGCCGGTCGTCGAGCGCGTGAAGCTGACGCGCACTTCACTCAGGCACAGCCGATAGGCGTTTTCCAGCAGGTTGCCGAGCATTTCCAGCAACGCGCCCTCTTCCATATGCACCTGACAGTGCTCGGGCAGGTCCAGCGTGGCCTTGACCTGTTTGTCGCGATACACCTTGTCCAGCGTGTTGCACAGGCTTTCGACCACGGGTCGCAGCATCACGTGATGCCGCACCAGACCGCTCTTGCGCAGGCTGGCCCGTTGCAGTTGATAGCCGATCTGCTGGCTCATGCGCTCGATCTGCGATTGCAGCACCCACGCCTGCTCGACATCCTCGGGGCGCTTGGCGATGTTCTCGCTTACGCCCTGCAAGACCGCCAGCGGGGTTTTCAGGCTATGCGCCAGGTCGTCCAGAGAGTCGCGGTAACGGATCCGCTGCTCACGCTCGCTGCGTAGCAGGCGGTTGAGGGAGTCGGTCAGGCGCAGCAGTTCGCTGGGGTGTTCTTCGCTGAGGCTGTCGCGCACACCGGATTCCACCTGATCCAGTTCCTGGCTCAAGCCGCGCAGGGCCCGCAGCCCCCAGGTCAGGCCCATCCACAGCAACCCGAGCAGCACCGCCAGTGCTGCGCCAAAGCCCAGATAAAGCTTGCGGCGCAGACCGTCGATGGTTTCCTGATAGCCGCGCAACGGTTGCACGGCAACGATACTGAATGCGGCATTGCGCCCGCCGAGCAACCGGATCTCGACGTCATAGACGAAATACTCATCGCCATTGATTTCCTTGATCTTGGTGAACTCGCTGCCCTGCCCGTCATATTGCGGGCGGTAGTCGATGTTCTCGCCTTCGGTCGACAACGAGCGCCAGACCATCTGCCCCTGGCGGTTATAGATGTAGCCCAGCAGACGGCTGCCGGGCAGATTGAATTGTTCGCCCGGCAATACCGAGGGCATTAACAGATGGTCGTTTTCGACGCGAGCCGCCGAAATCATGGTGGTGACATCAGAGGCCAGGCGTTGCTCGATCGCTCCGCGTAGCGCTAGGCTGAACGCCCCCTGCAGTGCAGGCAGCATCAGCAGCATGAAGATCACCGCCAGCGTGGCGGCGCCCAGCATCAGGCGCAGGCGAAGCGAACGAATCACGTACAGCGCTCATTGAACAGATAGCCCATGCCGCGCACGGTTTCGATAGGTTTGAAGGCCACGCTGCTGTCCAGTTTGCGACGCAGACGACCGACCAGCACTTCGATCACGTTCGGGTCGCGCTCGTCGTCATCGGGGTACAACTGCTCCATCAGACGCTCCTTGGGCACCACTTGCTGGTGATGGAGCATCAGGTACTCAAGAATGCGGTATTCGTAGGCCGTCAGCGCCAAGGGCTGCTCGGCCAGGGCGGCGTGCTTGCGATTGAGGTCCAGCAACAGCGGGCCAGCCGTTATTGTTGACTGGATGAAGCCGCTGGAACGCCGTAACAAGGCGTTCAGCCGTGCCTCCAGCTCTTCGAACTGGAAGGGTTTGACCACGTAGTCGTCAGCCCCGGCCGCCAGCCCTTCGACCTTGTCCTGCCAGTTACCGCGCGCGGTCAGGATCAGGATCGGAAAGGCCTTGCCCAATGTGCGCAACTGGCGAATCAGGTCCAGGCCGCCGATGCCCGGCAGGCCCAGGTCGATCACCGCCAGGTCGTGATTGAACTGCGCGACCTGATACAACGCCTCTTCAGCGTTGGCCACCGCCTCCACCACATGCCCGGCTTCGGTCAGACGGGTTCGCAGGTGGTGGCGCAGCAGCGCTTCATCCTCAACTACCAACAACTTCATGCAGCTCTCCCAGGCACAATCGCAGCCTCAAGACAAAGAATGAAACGACATCGTCGCATCAGTACTCAACAGGCGGGCGCTGACGGGCACGTGTTGTGTCACATCATAGCTGCCCAGCAGGATTTCGCGGCTGACAGGCGCACCATTGTGAGTGCCCGTCAGGCTGCCGTAAACCGGTGGCGAATAAAGCGTCCCCGCCGAGACATTGGAATGCGCCTGCTCCCCGAGCGCGTGTCCCCAACTGTTGGTATCGTCAAGCCTTTCGCTGGTCTTGCTGAATTCGATACGGGCCACGTCAAGCCGACCATCACCCGCCTGCACCGCAGCACTGCCGCCCAGAAAAGCCAGGGCCAGGAAAAACTTGTTGAGATTCAACATATCAACTCCTTTTGCGCTCGGGGACGCTGTCAAGGTATGGGCCAACAGTAATCGCGCCGGGCTGAACCCCGACTGAACACTGCATGAACCGGCGCTGAACAGTCATCCACACCCTGTGCAGCAGAATCGGCTATGGTTGTTTGCGACTTCAAAACATCAACAAGGAGCTGACCATGCGTGTGTGGATTGCAATGATCATGATGGGTCTGACCGGCCTCGCCCAGTCGGCGATCAAGACCGAGCAGATCGATTATAAAAGTGCCGACGGCACCAAGCTGGTGGGCTATTACGCTTACGACGACGCTGTAAAAGGCCCGCGCCCTGGCGTCCTGGTGGTTCACGAATGGTGGGGCCTGAACGATTACGCCAAGCGCCGCGCCCGCGACCTGGCTGCGCTGGGCTACAGCGCGATGGCCATCGACATGTACGGCGAAGGCAAGAACACCGAGCACCCGAAAGACGCGATGGCCTTCATGCAGGCCGCGCTGAAGGACAGCGATGCCGCCAACAAGCGTTTTGACGCCGGGCTGGAGCAATTGAAGAAGCAGCCACAAACCGATCCGAAAAAGATCGCTGCTATCGGTTACTGCTTCGGCGGCAAGATCGTGCTCGACGCAGCACGCCGCGGTGAACCGCTGCTGGGCGTGGTGAGTTTCCACGGCGCACTGGTCACCAACACTCCTGCAAAACCGGGCATCAAGGTGCCAATGCTGGTCGAACACGGCGCCAAGGACAGCATGGTCACCCCTGAAAACGTCACCGCGTTCAAGAAGGAAATGGACGACGCCAAGGCCGACTACAAATTCGTCAGCATCGACGGCGCCAAACACGGCTTCACCAACCCCGACGCCGACCGCCTCAGCCACGGCGAACACGGCGGCCCGGACATCGGCTACGACAAGGCCGCCGATGAGAGCTCCTGGGCGGACATGAAGGTGTTTTTCAAGAAGATATTTGGTTGAGCGATAGCTGACACTACGCGTCCACCCGAGTCTGGGAGGACGCGGAGCGTCCAGAAAGGCATGCGACGCAGAGCGCCGCACGATAGTTGAGATCATCGTTCCGCACGTTATGCGTCAATACCAGCGCTGAATATCGATCAAACCGCGCTGCCCCTCATAATCACGAGCGCTGGAGTATCTCCAATGCCCACCGACGTCCACATAACCTCTCTTTACCGGGTTGTGGTGAATGTAATCGAGCTTCTGCCGCATAACCTTTTCATTCCACACAAGCTCGGCATGAGCTCCTTCCTGCCAGACCTGATAAACCCTGTCACTCTTGTGCAAGCGCTTGACGAACCGCAGGCGCTCCAACGTGCTCTGGGCCTTGGCGTTCTCGAGTGCTTCGATTATCTGTCGGGCCGTAAAAGACTTGAAACTGTTCACACATTTGCCCAAGGCGGGTGCTTGGGCGACGAAGTGCAAATGGTTTTCCAGAACGACATACCCGAAGAGCTGCAGGCCTTGATGAGCCTGTTGATAGCGCCAGGCGTTGAACAGAATGTCTACCAGAACAGGCCGGGTAAAAAGCGGTAGCCATTCCACCACTGTGCAGGTCAGGAAGTGAGGTTTTTCAGGTTCGGTGATGGTGTATCGACTCCGGCCCATGTGTTCATCCTTGAATCATCAGAGGCGCGAAAGGTACATCGCTGCTTGGTAAGTACGGAATGATGAAAGTGTGACGAGTTTTTTGCCCTGCACCGGCAAGAGGACGCAGAGCGTCCGGAAAGGCATGCGACGCAGAGCGTCGCACGATAGTCGAGGTTATCGTTCCGCACGCTGTAGCATCCGCACGATAGGTTAGCGTTCCGCGCGCTGTAGCATCGGCACGATAGTTACTGCTAGTGCCCTTCCCTCCAACCCATTCCCCCGGCAAAATGCCGCACATGACTCGACTATCCCAACTACCCACCTGCTGCCCGGAACTGATCCGGCATTGGCCGTTGCCGCAAGCCTTGCCGGGGGCGGTACTGGTGAGTGGGCATTTTGATCCGCTCAAGCTGGTCGACGGCGACTTTCAGCGTTGTGAGCTGCAAATGCCGGCGAGCATTCAGCGTTCGGTTGCCAAGCGCCAGACTGAATTCCTCGCCGGTCGTCTCTGCGCCCGCGAAGCCATGCGTCAGCTGGATGGCCGCCTGCATGTTCCAGCAGTGGGCGAAGACCGTGCGCCGATCTGGCCTGCTGATGTCTGTGGTTCGATCACTCACAGCACCGGCTGGGCGGCTGCCGTGGTTGCGCACAAGCAACAGTGGCGCGGGTTGGGGCTGGACACGGAAAACCTGCTGAGCCACGACCGCGCCTCGCGGCTGGCCGGGGAAATTCTGACAGCGGCCGAGCTGGCAGAGATGGCGGCGGGTCCGGAAGATCAGATCGCACTGCGCGTGACCCTGACCTTTTCGATCAAGGAAGCGCTGTTCAAGGCGCTCTACCCCATCGTGCACAAGCGCTTCTACTTCGAAGACGCGCAACTGCTGGAATGGTCCGCCGACGGCCGCGCCCGACTACAACTGCTGATCGACCTGTCCAGCGAGTGGCATGCGGGCAAGGAGCTGGACGGTCAGTTCAGTGTGCAGGACGATCACCTGTTGAGCCTGGTCGCCGTCGAAGGTTGATCAGCCGGGCAGCGGACAATGCTCGCAACGCCCAACCCACTCGACCCGATGACTCAGGCAGCACACACGCCGCTGCCTGCGTGGTTCACCGCCCTGCGCCTGCGGCACATAACGCACGGCCTGAAACAGAGGATTAGCGTGCCCGTCCGGTCTTTTCTTCTCGCTTAACAGCGCCAGCCCCGCAGCCAGCGACACATCACTGCAGGTGGTCAGTTGCGCAAGGCAGCCTTCCAGATAATCCCCGGCGCTGCTCCACAACACAGCAGCCGGCAGTCCGCCATAAGCGCTCAGAGAAGTAATGAAGGGCTGCAGATTGTCATCGAGCAATCCGGCAAAGCGCTGAAACGGATCAACCGGCATACCCCGCCAGACGCGTCCCTCCCCCGCCAGCCTGACGCCGCTCGGCACGCCGCGCTCATCCAGCGCCAGCGCCACCTGCTCAAGCTGCAACGGCCAATGCCAGTCATGCACCAGGCTGGCGACCAGCACCGGCGGAATCAGTTGCATGAAGTAAAACTTGGCCCATTGTGACACCAGCACCGGCAATTGATCAGGCATCAGCTGCGGCCCGTAAACACTCAGCAGCATCTGATCAAGACGCTCGGGGCGCAGCAGATCAGGCAACATCACTACCGGGCGTGCATCATCCGTCGTCAGCAAGGTCCGCCCGAACCGCGCAAATGGCCCGGCAAACAACGGCAAGCTCAACGCGGCACCTGCGTGCGCGGCCAGGTCAGGCTGAAGCACGCCCCGCCCAGGCTGACGCTATGCCCGATCAGCGCGCGGCCTTCATGCCAATGGATGATCCGCCGCACGATCGACAAACCCAGCCCATGCCCGCCCGAGGCTCGGGTGCGGCTGTCATCGATGCGCATGAACGGCGTGAAAATCTGTTCCCATGCCTGCTCCGGAACGCCAGGACCATCGTCGTCCACGTCGATACGGCACTGCTGCGTCTCCAGCCGATAACTGATGCGCACCTCGTTGTCGGCATGGCGCAGCGCATTGCTCACCAGGTTCTGCACGGCGCGATGCAGGTAGCGCGGCTCGCCCTCGACCCAGGCAGCCTCGCCCTCTTCGGCCCTCAGGCATTCGCCCCGCGAAACCCTTACGTCGGCGCGCAATGGCGCCAGTTCGGCGATCACCTGATCAATCAGCGCATCCAGATCGACACGCTGGAAATTCAGGTTAGGCGCGCCTTGCTCAAGACGCGCATAGGTGAGCATCTCATCGACCAGCTTGTCGAGGTCCTGAATATCGCTGTCCATGCCGATCATGTATTTGCGCCGCGCCTCGGGAGTCGCGGCGTCGCTGACCATCTCCAGACCGAAACGCAGACGCGCCACCGGCGTGCGCAGTTCGTGGGACACCGCGCGCACCAGTTCGCGCTGGATCATCAATGAGCGCTGCAGGTGTTCGGCCATGCTGTTGAACGCCGCTGCCACACGCCCCACCGAGTCGGAGCCCTCGGTCGGCACGCGGGTTTGCAGACTGCCCTGGGCAATCTGCGTGGCCGCCGCTTCCAGCTCCAGCACCCGTCGCTCCAGACGCCGCACCAGCAAGTACACCACCAGACCGATCAGACACAGCCCCATCAAGGCGATCAGCAGCAGCCAATGCAGCGGATAAGGGTTCATCTGGTACAGCGGGCCGATTTCCAGCACCCAGTTGGTGTCGACGATCCCGGCCAGCACGCGGATCGAATCGCCGCCCTTGCCCAGCGCCATGACCGTATCGCCTTCATAGACGCGGCGGCGCTGGTCATCGTCCAGATCCGCCTGATCCAGCGCCAGCAGGTGCAGGTCGAAACCGAACCCCTTGTCGCTGCGCAGGGCCTGCAGGCGCGCCGGTTGCTCGTCGACCGGAAAGCGCACCAGTTCATCGATCAGCAGGTAAATAGTGGCCCGCGCCAATTGTTCGGTGATCTGCTGCACTTCGCCGGTCAGCAACAGCGGCTCCTTGTCGCTCAACTGACGATAAACCCTGGCAGCGTGCGGCCCGATCTGTTCGACCACCACCTTGCCGCGCGCCAGTTGGCCCAGTGCGCTGCTGTCCAGGTGAGCCTGCTCAAGGGTTTGCAGGCTCAGGGGAATGCCCAGCAGGCGCTCCCAGATCGCCAGGGCGCGGCGCCGTTCGATGCCATCGAGCGGCACCAGATTGTCGGCCATGATCGTAAAGGTGCCGTGAGCCAGGCGCTCGCGGTACTGCTCGCCGCGCGACTGGTTGAGCACATGCAGGGCCAGCACGCCGAGCAGCGCGACCAGCACCAACACGCCCAGCACGCCACCGTAGATGCGCAGAAAGATCGAATTCATCAGGTCAGCCGCTGAACACGTGGCCGCTCATGTCCTGCGCGGCTTCGGGCACAAACAGATAGCCCTTGCTACGCACGGTCTTGATCAGACGCGGATGAATGGGGTCGTCGCCGATTTTCGGGCGGATACGCGAGATACGCACATCGATGGAGCGATCCTGCCCGTCGTACCCCACGCCGCGCAACGCGGTGAAGATCTCTTCGCGGGACAGCGTGCGCCCGGCGTTGGCCACCAGCAGCCACAGCAGGTCGAACTCGGCACCGGTCAGCTCGATGCTCTGCTCGCGCAGCCAGGCCTCACGCAGTGCGTTGTCCACCACCAACGGGCCGAACACCAGACGGCGCAGCTCGGCAGCCGGAACCTGCGGCGCTTCACTGCGGCGCAGCAAGGCTTTGATACGCGCCAGCAGCACGCGCGGATGCACCGGTTTGCAGACGAAATCGTCGGCGCCGGTGTCGAGTCCTTCTATATGGTCGGTGTCATCGGTGCGCGCGGTGAGCATCAGAATCGGTCCGTCGTAACGCTCACGCACGCTGCGGCAGATGCTGAAACCGTCCTCGCCGGGCAGCATCAGGTCGAGAATCACCAGATCCGGCTGCTCGGCGATGATCCGCGCCGCCGCCAGCGCGCCGTCGCCTTCGATGCTCACGCGCATGCCGTGGTTCTGCAGGTAGTCGCTGGTCAGTTCGGCCAGTCGCTGATCATCCTCGACGATCAGCACGTGCCAGGTGTGTGGTTCCACAGCCATCTTTCCTTGTCGTTATCGACCGCTTTCTGTTTTTGCAACGCAGGGGTTGCGGCACCACGTCGCAGGCCAGTGTAGCAACCCTTGCGCGGATCACACGCCACCGCACGCGGCATAGCACATGACATGCCAGAACGGCCTTGCAGCGGCGTTTTTTTGTGATAGGGTTCGCGCCCTCAAAAATCATCAGTACATCGCCAGTGCCTACAAAAATCGGTGACAAACGGTCACGATCCAGTAGTTATGCGGCCTACACGCACGGTGTGCGATTCATACACAAACTACACACACTTTATCCACAAGCGGTGCGTTGCAATTCATGTCCAAAACGCATTATCTTGTAGCCCAGCGACGAGGCACACCCTACATGTGGGGTTTTGAATAAAAACGCCAGCACAACTCAAATGGGAAATTCAAGCATTTTTGTTGCGTCTTAGGGGTTGAACTTCAGGCCAGTTTAGGCACCAAGACGCTCGCGCATGAGCCAGAGCCATCCCATACACGTTTTGCAACATCGAACACGCACTCTTGATCAGATTTTCGAAGGATCGGGCATAGCCCGGTCCTTTTTGGCTTCAAAACCTGGAAGCGGCGACAGACCCCGCTTTCACCTTCGTTTTGGAGCCCTTTGGTCGCCTCTTGCGACTGACTGCTCTAAACGAAATGGTGGGCAGCAATGCCCGAACAAACTTAAAGAACGTGGAGTCACACATGCAAACAGACACAACTCGCGAGAACTCGCCGACCGGCGCGCCGCAGGCAAGCCAGACCCAGCAGGATCTGTCTGCCACTGCCCCCGGTCAACTGCGCGTGATCAAGCGTAACGGTACTGTCGTTCCCTACACGGACGACAAGATCACCGTTGCCATCACCAAGGCGTTTCTTGCAGTTGAAGGCGGCAATGCTGCTGCCTCGTCGCGCATCCATGACACCGTTGCCCGCCTGACCGAACAGGTCAGCGCGACGTTCAAGCGTCGCATGCCTTCGGGCGGCACCATCCACATCGAAGAAATCCAGGATCAGGTCGAACTGGCGCTGATGCGTGCCGGCGAGCAGAAAGTAGCTCGCGACTACGTCATCTACCGTGACTCGCGCGCCAAGGAGCGTGCCGTTCGCGCCCCCGAAGAGCAGGTCCAGGCTCACCCGTCGATCCGAATCACCCGCGCCGACGGCAGCTTTGCGCCGCTGGACATGGGTCGTCTGAACACCATCGTCACCGAAGCGTGCGAAGGCCTGGCGGAAGTCGACGCCGACCTGATCCAGACCGAAACCCTGAAAAACCTGTACGACGGCGTCGCGCTGAAAGACGTCAACACCGCGTTGGTGATGACCGCCCGCACCCTGGTCGAGCGCGAGCCGAACTACTCGTTCGTCACCGCCCGCCTGCTGATGGACACCCTGCGCGCCGAAGGCCTGGGTTTCCTCGGTGTCGCCGACAGCGCCACCCACCACGAAATGGCCGACCTGTACGCCAAGGCGCTGCCTGCCTACGTCACCGCCGGTATCAAGTTCGAACTGCTGAACCCTGTGCTGGCCGAATTCGACCTCGAAAAACTCGGCAAGGCGATCAACCACGAGCGCGACCAGCAGTTCACCTACCTGGGCCTGCAAACCCTGTACGACCGTTACTTCATCCACAAGGATGGCGTGCGTTTCGAACTGCCGCAGATCTTCTTCATGCGCGTGGCCATGGGCCTGGCAATCGAAGAGAAAGCCCGTGAAGACCGCGCCATCGAGTTCTACAACCTGCTGTCGTCGTTCGACTACATGTCGTCGACCCCGACCCTGTTCAACGCCGGCACCCTGCGTCCACAGCTGTCCAGCTGCTACCTGACCACCGTGCCGGATGACCTGTCGGGCATTTACCACGCTATCCACGACAACGCCATGCTGTCCAAATTCGCAGGCGGTCTGGGCAACGACTGGACGCCGGTTCGTGCGCTGGGCTCGTACATCAAGGGCACCAACGGCAAGTCGCAAGGCGTCGTACCGTTCCTGAAAGTGGTCAACGACACCGCCGTTGCGGTCAACCAGGGCGGCAAGCGCAAGGGCGCTGTCTGTGCCTACCTGGAAACCTGGCACATGGACATCGAAGAGTTCATCGAGCTGCGCAAGAACACCGGTGATGACCGTCGTCGTACCCACGACATGAACACCGCCAACTGGATCCCTGACCTGTTCATGAAGCGCGTCTTCGACGACGGCCCGTGGACCCTGTTCTCGCCCTCCGAAGTACCGGACCTGCACGACCTGACCGGCAAGGCCTTCCAGGAGCGTTACGAGTACTACGAAGCGCTGACCGAATACCCAGGCAAGATCAAACTGTTCAAGACCATCCAGGCCAAGGATCTGTGGCGCAAGATGCTCTCGATGCTGTTCGAAACCGGCCACCCTTGGCTGACCTTCAAGGACCCGTGCAACCTGCGCAGCCCGCAGCAGCACGTGGGCGTGGTTCACAGCTCGAACCTGTGCACCGAGATCACCCTGAACACCAACAAGGACGAGATCGCGGTCTGCAACCTGGGCTCGATCAACCTGCCGAACCACATCGTCGACGGCAAGCTGGACACCGACAAGCTCAAGCGCACCGTCGATGTAGCGGTACGCATGCTCGATAACGTGATCGACATCAACTACTACTCGGTACCGCAGGCCAAGAACTCCAACCTGCGCCACCGTCCGGTCGGCCTGGGCATCATGGGCTTCCAGGACGCGCTGTACCTGCAACACATCCCGTACGGCTCCGATGCTGCCGTGCAGTTCGCCGATACTTCCATGGAAGCGGTCAGCTACTACGCGATCCAGGCGTCCTGCGACCTGGCCGACGAGCGCGGTGCCTACGAGACGTTCCAGGGTTCGCTGTGGTCCAAAGGCATCCTGCCGCTGGATTCGCAACAGATCCTGATCGAGCAGCGTGGCGAGAAGTACATCAGCGTCGACCTGAAGGAAACCCTGGACTGGGCGCCGGTACGTGCCCGTGTGCAGAAAGGTATCCGTAACTCGAACATCATGGCCATCGCACCGACCGCCACCATCGCCAACATCACTGGCGTGTCGCAGTCGATCGAACCGACCTATCAGAACCTCTACGTGAAATCGAACCTGTCCGGCGAATTCACCGTGATCAACCCGTACCTGGTTCGCGACCTCAAGGCCCGCGGCCTGTGGGACTCGGTCATGATCAACGACCTGAAGTACTACGACGGTTCGGTGCAGCAGATCGAGCGCATCCCGCAGGAGCTCAAGGAGCTTTACGCGACGGCCTTCGAAGTGGACACCAAGTGGATCGTCGACGCAGCAAGCCGTCGTCAGAAGTGGATCGACCAGGCTCAGTCGCTGAACCTGTACATCGCTGGCGCTTCGGGCAAGAAGCTGGACGTGACCTACCGCATGGCTTGGTACCGTGGTCTGAAAACCACTTACTACCTCCGTGCCCTGGCCGCGACCAGCACCGAGAAGTCCACCGTCAACACCGGCAAGCTCAACGCAGTATCGAGCGGCGGCCACGGCCCGGACGACTCGGCGATCACCGCCCCGCGTCCAACCGAAGCAGCACCGGCCGGCCCGGCCCCAGTGCCAAAGGCTTGCGCAATCGACGAGCCGGATTGTGAGGCTTGCCAGTAAGGCAACCCACCTCGCCCCCACAGCGCGTTTAGAACTGTGGGAGCGAGCTTGCTCGCGAAGAGGCCGGTAAGGGAAACCTACCCTTACCGCCCGCCTCCTGACCCAAAGGCCTCAAAAGCCAAAAATTCATGTTCCTTGCGCGCAACACCTTAAAAGCAAGCAACACCCCCTCTGGATCCAACAGGCCAGTCCACCCGACTGACCCTCAAGCAGGAGAAGTACACCATGCTGAGCTGGGACGAATTCGATAAAGAAGACGGCGAAGTAGTCGCCAAAGCGACCAACGCCGGCCACGCCAACGAAGCCAACATGGACCGCCTCGACAGCGCCGGTGGCCTGGCTGCACAAGAAGCCCGCGCCGTTACAGCCGCCGACTCCGCTGCCCTGATCCGCGCCAAGAAAGCGCTGGACGCACTGGACGTCGCTGAAGGCCTGGCCGAGCTCGAAGGCGCCAGCGCCCGCGTCGCCGTTGACGAAAAAATGATGATCAACTGCCGCGCCGACCTCAACCAGCTCGTACCTTTCAAGTACGACTGGGCCTGGCAGAAGTACCTGGACGGTTGCGCAAACCACTGGATGCCGCAAGAAGTCAACATGACCGCCGACATCGCCCTCTGGAAAAACCCGGAAGGCCTGACTGACGACGAGCGCCGCATCGTCATGCGCAACCTGGGCTTCTTCTCCACTGCCGACTCGCTGGTTGCCAACAACCTGGTGCTGGCCGTGTACCGCCTGATCACCAACCCGGAGTGCCGCCAGTACATCCTGCGCCAGGCCTTCGAAGAGGCGATCCACACCCACGCCTACCAGTACTGCATCGAATCGCTGGCCATGGATGAAGGCGAGATCTTCAACATGTACCACGAGATCCCGTCGGTCGCCAAAAAGGCAGCCTGGGGCCTGAAGTACACCCGTTCGATCTCCGATCCGAAGTTCGAAACCGGCACCGTCGAAACCGACAAAGAGCTGCTGCGCAACCTGATCGCCTACTACTGCGTACTGGAAGGCATCTTCTTCTACTGCGGCTTCACCCAGATCCTCTCCATGGGCCGCCGCAACAAGATGACCGGCGTCGCCGAGCAGTTCCAGTACATCCTGCGCGACGAGTCCATGCACCTGAACTTCGGCATCGACGTGATCAACCAGATCAAAATCGAAAACCCACACCTGTGGGATGCCGAGATGAAAGAAGAAGCCACGCAGATGATCCTGCAAGGCACCCAGCTGGAAATCGAATACGCCCGCGACACCATGCCCCGCGGCGTACTCGGCATGAACGCGGCGATGATGGAGGACTACCTGAAATTCATCGCTAACCGTCGCTTGAGCCAGATTGGCTTGAAGGAAGAGTATCCAGGGACGACCAACCCGTTCCCTTGGATGAGCGAGATCATGGACCTGAAGAAAGAGAAGAATTTCTTTGAGACGCGGGTTATTGAGTATCAGACAGGTGGGGCTTTGAGCTGGGATTGATTCGCATTAGTCCAGCAATATACAAAGAAGGTCGCCGAGAGGCGGCCTTTTTTATGTAATGTGAAAAGTCATTTAAGAATTTTCTGACCTAGGTAATCGTATAGGTAGCCAAGACGCTCGTCCATTTCGTACAGTTGTAGGAGATTTTTCCTACAAGGATGGGAACGTGGCGATTCCAGCTGTTGAAAAGAAAGCGATTGAACAGGCACTGAAAAAATTCGATAAAGAGCTCAGAAAGCAGCCTGATTGGGCTACATGGGAATCGAATAGGTCACATAAGTTTGCTATCCGAGTTGAGGATCAGCTGTACCCTGCGAAAAAAATCGTTTCTCTCGCCACCGGCATAGCGGTTCACGACTTTACTGGAGGTAGACCTACAAATGGATATCTTCGTGCTCGCGGGTTTGAGATCGTAGATCTACGTAAATCACCAAGACTTGAGTTCGTAAAGGGAGAAATATATGACCGAAGGTCTGAGATTCATGCGCCGTTCGGCGGTAGTTTTCAAAGCGGGATAGCACCATCAGATAAAGCACCTGCAGTATTTTTATTCACTGGTTCGTCAGGCGAACAATACGGGTATCGGGATGAGATCGATGCGAGTGGTGTTTACTCGTATACCGGTGAGGGTCAGATTGGGGATATGACTCTAACTAGGGGTAATTTAGCTATTCAAAAACACGCAGAAACCGGTCGAACTTTACACCTTTTCAAAGCGCTCGATGAGCGGAAAGGACAGCAATACATTGGTGAGTTTTCATGCGCAGATATCTCGTGGACCGACGGACCAGATCGAGAAGGCACTACACGAAAAGTTTTAATCTTTCATCTAATCCCTGTAATAGATCTGCTAGCAAACGAAGAAAGCCCGAGCGAATTTCTGCAAGAAGACCAACAAGAAATTGAAATAGAGATACTCCGCAATCGCGCATATGAAGCAACCGTTGCGCTGCCTAGCAAAGGCAAGATGACGGCTATTCGTACAGTGTATGCTAGAAGCCAAGCAGTAAAAGACTATGTGTTACGACGAGCTAATGGGGCATGTGAAAGCTGCGAGAAATCTGCTCCTTTCATCACAAAAAAAGAACAGCCTTATTTAGAACCTCACCACATAAATCGCTTATCAGATGGCGGCTTAGACCACCCACAATTTATAGCAGCTCTCTGCCCGGCATGCCATAAAGAAATTCACTACGGAAAAATGGGCGAGCAGAAAAATGAGATGCTTAAGCAAATAATCTCATCAAAAGAATCTCCTTGGCTAGCGAACAAAAACAAGTATTAACTTTGCTAAACTAGATTTTCACACATCACTAACCCAGAGCACAGACGGCTTAGCCAACCGACTGTGGCGGTGTAATGGTCGCGAGTTTCTAAAACCAAATAACTATCAAGCAATCCTTATTCGCACAACTTCAAGCTTAATCCAAGCTGCCGAGACCCAATGCACTCCAAAAATCGGAAACCCCTGACAGCCCCTCCCTCCCCTGTCCGATATCGACACGTTGCCAGCGCCGGTATCGTATGCGCCGGTGCCTAAGAAACACCCAACGTAGATGCAGCGAGTTCACGCATAGCTTCAGATTCCAATCGTTCTAATTGAACGGGAATCTCGGCTTTGCTGATCCGCTCAGTTGGGTTTTCTTACGCCCGCTCTGCGTTGGTCTTTAACGTCATTTCAGCTCATACGTAGAGGTCAGCATGTTAAGCAATCTATTTCGGGCAAGTGCTCGTCAGCCGCGCGAGGTGCGTGCCAGTTTCACCCCAACCCCCTTCCACCGCCACAACCGCCAGCTCATCGCCCTCCTCCTCGAAAACCAACCCTGGTTCAGCGCCCGTGATCTGGGTCGCATGATCGGCTGGCCTTTGAACGAGCGAACCCTACGCAAGCTGGACGCTGACCAGCACCGCATGATCACGCTCGACCTGCACGGCGAAGCGCAGTCAGAGCTGATGGTCAGTGAGTCGGGGGCGTACGCGATGATGGTGCATCACTATCACGCGGAGAATCGCGGGTTGCGGCAGTGGCTTACCCATGAGGTGGTGCCTGCGTTGCGGGATGGGCAGGTGCCGTTCGATGACTGCACGCCGAACCTGAGCATGCTGCAGTGGCCGGGGTTGTCGGTGAGTATGTTGCACTGGCACAGTGAGCCGTGGATACGGTTGCGGGATATGCCGATGCTGTTGGCGCATCCGCAGATGCAGGTTGAGGCGCGTCCGCGCAGTCTGGGCAGGTCTTGGTGGCGGGCGGTGCTGCCTGCCTCTCGGCTGGGTTGAATGCGTGGTGATGGCCGTGACATGTCGGTGACGGCCATTGTGTCTCGTCGAATCAGTCTTTCAGGCGGCGTCGGTAGTCGTTGATCATTTCTTTGGTGACGTCATCCTTGTAGCAGATGGGTGCGTAGCCGCCTTCGCGGCTGTACGCGCTGCGTTTGCCACATTGACTGCCATTGCGGGCAGCGTTGTAGGGGCATGGGCAGTTGCCGGGGTAGCTGTCGATGGATTCCTGGATGATGGCTTTGACGATTGAGGCGTCTGTTACCTGGGTTTCTCTGGCGTGTGCGGTGAAGGCGCAGAGCAGTGCGAGTATGGCGACGAGGCCTGTCCCTGTCTTTTTCATGGCTATTCCTTAGCGAGTGCAGACGAGTGTCTGTTGCAAGGTTTTACCATGATGGTATTGGGCCATCAAATTTTGTTTGTTGAGGTGATTGTTGGGGATTTGGGTTGTTCGGTGAGAACAACTTTGTGGGAGGTTTGAATAGCCCGACTTTGAGACTTGGTTTGCAGAGGATGTATCGCACGCACAGGTTTTACTGCCGGTTCCCGGCAGATCGCGAACAAGTTCGCTCCTACGCCCTGCGGGCAGAAGCGTTGCCCGGTGCGCTTCACGGTATTTGGCCAAAAGCTTGGATTCGTGAGTTATCAGGCCGTGATGGCTTGGATGTGACGCGGAGCGGTGGGCACGCTAGGTGTCTAGAGCCTGCGGGGCTACTGCACCCCGCAGGCATCCTCCATCAGAACTGCCAATCCAGCGACAAGCCCACGCCGTGGGTTTTATCCCGCGCACCCAGCAAACCGTTGTAGTCCAGGTTGATGCGTGCGTCCCTGCCCAGGGCCAGGCTCGCGCGGGCGCCGACTATGGCGGCGTCGCGGTCCATGGAGACGCTTTGCACGTTGAAGCTGTTGCCGGCGCTGGCGAAGGCCAGGTGTTGTTCCGACGAGGTGTCGCTCAGGTTGTGCTGCCAGCCGAGGGTGGCGGAGACGTCGAGTTTTTGTGTGTCGTTGAGGTTGAAGCGGTTTCCGGCGCGCATGCCCAGGGTCGAGAGCACGGTGTCGCGGGTGTCGTCGCTGCCTTTGAGGGCTGTGGCGCCGCCTTTTTCGGTGAAGCTGTCGCTGTCGAAGTGGACGTAAGCCAGGTTGGCGAATGGCTCCAGTGCCAGCGGCTGCAGGTTCAGGCGGTAGGCGGCTTCGGTGAACACCTGGCTCGACTGGGCGTCGCGCTTGACCTTCTGACGGTCGGAAAACGCGCCGAATTGCAGGTCGCGTTTCACATCGATGCGGTGCCAGCTGTGCGATGCGCCTGCGGTGAGGCGCAGTGCGCCCTGTTCGTGGCCGATGTAGGCACCCAGGTGGTAGCTGTCTGCCGAAGCCCGCGAGTGGGTGTCGTCGCCCAGGCTCAGCGAGGTGTCGCTGTAACCTGCCATCGCGCCCAAACGGGTGTGCTCGCTGATCAGGCCGTCGACGCCTGCCAACAGGCCACCCAGCGATGAGGTCGAGCTGGCGCTGTCACTGCTGCCGCTGTTTTTGCCCCAGGCACCCAGCGCCTTGACCCACACCGAGTTGTCTTCAGTGCCCGGTGCTGGCTGTTCGTACAAGCCTTCTACGCGCAGACGATCACCCACGGCGTCGCGCAGTTGGCGGCTGTCGTTGATCAATTGCGTGGCGATGGCCGGATGCACTTCGCCCGACAGTTGGGTGAATGCGCGGCGTGCGCTGGCAGCGTCCTGGCTGAGGATGATGCCCTCGTAGACCGAGTTGCCCGCACTCAGTTGCTCGATGGCCTGGGCCACGCTGCGCTGGTTGTCGGTTTGTGCGGCGCTGGCGAAGCTGTCGCCGTTACGTGCAAGGGCCAGTGTCACGCCTGTACCGGTATAGGCCAGGTTGCCGTCCAGGAAGGTGTAGTTATCGGTCACCGAGCCGAACTGACCCTGAACGCCGCCAGTCGCCTGCAGCACGTTGAACTGCTGACCGACCACGCTGCGGGTCTGGTTGCTGCTGAGCAGCGCGGGGTTGTCGTTTTCCAGGGACAGGGCCATGTTGGCGCCGCTCACGGTCGCGGTGCCGCCGACCACGATGCGGTCGCTGGCGGTGGGCGAGAATTCAACCGCGTAGGTCGAGCCCGGAGCCAGGTTGAGGTCGCCCGCCACTTGCAGCGTGCCGATGGAGTTGCCCGGCGCGACGGTGCCGCCCTGGTTGGCGGTCAGTGCTGCGACGCTGCCATTGCCGCCCAGTATGCCGCCGTTGTTGACGGTGACCGCAGAGGCCAGCGAGCCATTGATGGCCAGGCGACCTTGATTGACCAGCGTCGGCCCGCTGTAGCTGTTGGCCCCGCTCAACACCAGGGTGCCGATGCCTTGTTTGGTCAGGCCGCCGTGGCCGGAGATGTCGTTGCTCCACACGTCCAGCCCGCATTGCGGCCCGCTGCAGGTGCGTTGGGTCGGTTTGCCGGCATCGACAATCGCACCGACGCCAGGCAGGTCAGCCACGAACTGGCTGTCGCCGTAGGCGCCGTCGATACGAAACTCGGCAGGAATGTCCGCTTCGGTAACGAACATGCTCGGGCCGTTGACCGCCTTGCCGAGGTTGATCATGCCCCAGCCGTACAGCGCGTCGACACCCGGTGCGCCAAGATCGGTGGCGGTGGTTTTCAGGACGTCGGCGACCTGCGCGCCGGTCATGTACGGAAAGCGCTCCATCAGCACAGCCATGCTGCCTGCGACGTGAGGCGCGGCCATCGAGGTGCCGTTCTTGTTGGCCCAGCCGACGGTCAGGTCTGCCAGGCTGGTGCCGTTGAGGACAGAACTATAGATGCCCGTACCGGGTGCAGAAACGCAGAAGCTGGCTGTGTAGCCGCAACGTGAGGAAAACGTACTCAGGGTGTACGGCGTGGCCACGGCTGCGGCGGCGTTGGGGTTCCGTTGCAGGGCAGCGACGGTCAGCCAGTTGGGGGCAATGTCTGGTACGAAATAGCCGAGCCCGGCCATCGCGTCGGGGTTGTTGAGGTTGTAGTCGTTACCCGCAGCGAAAATGGTGACAACGCCGCTGCGTGCGGCATCGATAGCGCCCTGGTACGCACCGCCCGGACGCGTGCCGAGGATCTGGCGGATCTGGTCGAACTGCACTTGCGCGTCCTGCACGGTGAAATGCGGGAAGGCAGGGTCGCGACCGCCCTTGCTGAAGCGATCAGTGATGCCGATGCCCCAACTGTTGTTGATGACTCGCGCGCCGCTGTTGACCAGCGCGTTCCAGCCAGCCTGATACACCGCGCCGTCGTTGCCCAGCACGATGCCGTCTTCCGGGCCCGGGTCGCCGTTGTCGGCGCTGATGATTTGCGCGTTGTAGGCCACACCGTGCATCGGCCCGCCGTCGCGATTGCCACCGGCAATGCCGCCGACGTGGGTGCCGTGGTTACCGAGTTTGCCGCCGGAGTCCAGGCTCGGTGCGCCGTCGTAACGGAAAGCGTCGCCCGCCTTCACCGGGATGTACGGGTCGGTGTATTCGCGGATGCCGCTGGTGACCAGATTGACCACCTTGTCGGGGCTGGCGAATTCCGGATGCGGGGCGTACACCGGCTGGTCGAAGATGCCCAGTTTGATGTCTTTGCCGCTGTAGCCAGCGGCGTAGGCCTGATCCGCGTTGATCGCGCCAAGCCCCCAGTCGGCGTTGAATTCGGTACTGCGCCAGCTGGCGGCATTGCCCGCCTGCCCTGCTTCCACATACGGTGCGGCATGAGCCACGCCCAGTGTCGCCAGGTAGCAGGCGAGCGCGCCGCAGGAAGCGCGATTGACCGCCCGAATGGCTTGTCTCAGGGGTTTGACAGAGGTGTGTCGGGTGCTGAATGCATCTTTCATGAAAATTACCGTCCTTAGTTAACGCGCACGAATCTCCGCGCGCATGCATCCGCATGCGCGTCGTTCTTTTGGGTTTAGGGTTGCGTACTGCTTAGAACTGCCAGTTAAGACTCAGGCCGACACCGTGACTTTTCTCACGACTGGCCAACTGGCCGCTGTAATCGAGGCTGATCCTTGCCTCCTTGCTCAACGCCAGACTGGCGTGAGCACCGACCAGCGCGGCATCGCGCACCAGTGGCGAGCTTTCTATAGCGAAGCTGCTGCCACCGGAGGCAAATGCCAGATGCTGTTCGGAATCGGTGTTGCTCAGGTTGTGCTGCCAGCCGAGGCTGCCGGACAGGTCGACCTTCTGACGGTCGCTGATCGCGATGCTCTTCAGGGCACGCAGGCCCAGGGTACTGAGTACCGCATCACGGTTGTCGCTACCGGCAGACAGCGCTGCGGCGTCGCCCTTCTCGGTGAAGCCATCGGTGTTCAGGTGGACGTAGGCCAGATTGGCGAACGGCTCAAGCGTCGCGGGTTGCAGGTGAATGCGATACGCCGCCTCGGTGAACACCTGCGTGCTCTGCGCATCGTGTTTGGTTTTCTCCTTGCCCGCTGCGCCGCCGACCTGCACGTCGCGTTGCGCGTCGACGCGATGCCAGCTGTGTGCGGCGCCGAGGGTCAGGCGCAGCGCACCGATTTCATGGCCGAGGTACGCGCCCAGATGGTAGCTGTCCACCGACGCCCGGGAATGCGTGCCGGAGCCCATGTTCAACGAGCTGTCGCTGTAGCCTGCGACGACGCCCAGACGTGTGTCATCGGCAAGGTTGCCATCGACACCGGCCAGCAGCCCGCCAATCGAGGAGGTGTAACCCGCGGTGTCGTCGCGCGAGTCGGTCTTGCCCCATGCGCCCAGGGCTTTGAGCCAGACGTTGTCTTGTGCGGCAGTGTTGCCATCGGTGCCGAACACGCTGGCACCCAGGCGCTCACCCACCGCATCGCGAACCTGACGGCTATCGTTGATCAACACGCTGCCGATGGCCGGGTAAATTTCGCCGGACAATTGCTGGAAGCTGTTGCGTGCCGAGGCAGCGCTCTGGGTAAGCAGCAGGTTTTCATACACCGCGTTACCAGCACCGAGCTGTTCGGCGGCAGTCGCCACAGCAGCCTGATTAGAGGTTTGCGCCACGCTGTTGAAAGCGGCGGTTTGCTCGACGTTCAGTGCGATGCCGGTGGCTGCGTAGTCGAGTCGGCCACCGAGGAAGGCGTAATTGGAAGTGACGCTGCCAAACTGGCCGTTGATGCCATTGGCGGCTTGCAGCACATTGTACTGGCGACCCACCACGCTTTGGACCGGTGCAGCACTCAAGGCCACTGGCGTTGCATTCTCCAGCGCCAGCGTCATGTTGGCGCCTGACACGGTAGCGCTGCCGGTAGCGACGATGCGGTCACTGGCGGTTGGCGAGAGCTCGATGGCGTAGGTTGAACCCGGCTCGAGGGTGACATTGCCATTCACCTGCAATGTACCGATGGAATTGCCCGGCGCGACGATACCGCCGTTGCGCGCTGTCAGCCCGCCGATCTGGCCATTGCCGCCCAGCGTGCCGCCAGCATTAACCTGCACGGCTGACACCAGCGATCCATTGACCGACAGCAAACCGCCATTGACCAGTGTGTCACCGCGATAGGTATTGGCGCCCTCCAGAATCAGGCGACCTGCGCCGGATTTGATCAGGCTGCCCTGATACTGGCGTTGCGCAGCCGCGGCGGCGCGAGCGGTGCCGGTGGCGTAATCGGCCTGATCCTGCTGGCTGGCGGTACTGGCAACACCGTTCTGCCAGCCTCTGCTGATCAGGGTTTGCTGCCAGGTGGCCTGCTCGGCGCCGTCCTCGGCCTGACGCTGGATCAGCGCTTGATCGGAAATATTATTGCTCCATACATCCGTCAAACCTGCGCCCAGGTTAGCGTCGAAGGTGCCGAGCAATTGGCCCGGACCGCGCATTGCCCGCTCCAGGTTGGCCACACCCCAGCCGACGCTGTTGGTCGGTGCCTGAGTAATCGAACCGTCGAGCTGGGTGGCGGTGGTCAGCAGCACTTGCAGCGCCTGCTCGTTGGTCATGTACGGGAAGCGCTCCATCACCAGTGCCAGTGCGCCAGTGGAATGCGGCGCGGACATGGAGGTGCCGGATTTGATGCCGTAACCGCCGCCCGGCACGGTGCTGTTGACCAGCCGACCGGGCATGGTGATGCACCAGTATTTGGACAGGCCGCACTGGTTGTAGCGTTGACCGTTGCTGCTGTCGAGGCCCGACACGGCCAGCCAGTGACCTTCGAGGTCCGGCTCGAAAAAAGGCAGCGACGCCCGCACGCTGGCGTTGGCGTAACCGCTGTTGCCTGCACTGAAGACGTTGATCACGCCTTTGCGCGAGACATTCGCCGCTTCGTCCAGCCAGGTGCCGCGGTTGTAGTGCTGAGCGTAGGCAGCGCGCACGCCCGCTTCGGTGGCGTAGGTCACGTCGGCCGGCTGGCTGCCCCAGCTGTTGTTGATGGCGCGCACGCCGGCATCCGCCAAGGCGCCATACACCGCCTTGAAATACTGCGGGTCGGGGTTGGGGCCGAACAGGAAGCTGTCATTCTGGTTGGTATTGCCAACGTAGATCTGCGCGTTGTACGCCACGCCATGCATGCCGACGCCATCGCGCGCCGCGCCCATGGTCCCGGTGACGTGCGTGCCGTGGGTGTCGTTGTTCGGGTTGATGGCACCGGTGATGCTGAACGGCGAGCCGTCAACGTAGGTGCCGGTAGCGGTGACTGCGTGGTAGCGGGACGGCGTGGCTTCCGGGTGGGACGGGTCGAAGCCCGAGTCCAGCGCACCGATCTTGACGCCTGCCCCGGTGATGCCAGCGGCGTAGGCCTGATCAGCCTGAATACGGCCCAGACCCCAGTCGCTCTGGAATTCTGCCGAGCGCCAGCTGGCAGCGTCACCCGGCTTGCCCTGCTCGACATAGTCAGCATAAGCCGAGCAGCCAACTGTAAAAGACAGCGCACAAAACGCGCCGGTTGCTACAGGCTTGAACGAATAACGGACAACACTCACCCACTTCGACTTTTGCATCCCTGCACACCTGATACTGGTTGGCTCTTGATTGAGCGATTCCAGAACATAGTCCGCAGTGTAAAACTTGGCAACAGTTTTATTTCAATTCTGATACAAAGGTTAAGACATAAGGATAATGCATCGCAGGGCATATATTTCAATGATAGATAATTGAATTCATTGGGTTTGTTTTTATTTTTATTGTTCAGATGAGTTACTGGATAGTGGCCATTTAATTGCACGCGATTTATTTTTCTCGCGCGCTAGCTAGTGTTTCCAGTGACAGTTGCCAACAGCGTTACATGTCTGAGGGCGCCAAAACTTGTCTGGCGATAATAAATATCCATTCGGAGATTCATGGAAAAAGATGACGCAGAGCGTCATGAACGGCATGCCCACGCGGAGCGATGGGCACGATAAGTGGCGCGTGTGGTAATGCCGTTCAGGACGCTCCGCGTCCTATCCAAGGCGTGGCCTGCTTAGCGGCGGAACCAGGTATTTGCGCCACGACGAGGATGCCTGCACCATGCTGCCCTGATCGCGACCCGACCCAAGGCACTCCCATGGCACGCAACACGGCCTCTGCGCTGAAATCACTCATCAAGACACTGCGCGGTTTATTGAGCCGGGTTGCAGGAGGCACACCGAGCCAGCAACAGCCCCCGGAGCCCGTTACGCCTGCAGTGCACTCGCCTGAGCCGCAAGCGCCGGTCAGAACCCGCCGCGCCAAACCCGACAAGAAGCCCCGTCAACCTGCGCCGCCAACACCCACGGCAAAGCCTGCGGCGCCTGCGTGTCCGCACTGCCGGAAAACCATGGTGATCAAGGTGGCGCGCACCGGCAAGAACGCGGGGGAATTCTGGGGTTGTGTGGCCTATCCGACATGCCGGGGGATCCGACCGATCTTTCGCTAAACGCCAGACCGGTCGCTCCTCAAAAGCGCCACTTAGCTGATGTTGGCCAACAGCTCGCGCGCCATGCGCTGATGTTCCTCATCGGACTCGTCAATGATCTGCTGGAGGATTTCACGGGCCGATTCGAGATCGCCGTCCTCGATCAGCACTTGCGCCTGATTGATCTGGCTGAGCGGCGGTTCTTCCAGATCCAGCAGGTCGAAATCAGCGTCATCGTTCATGAAGCTGTCGAGGAAATCGTCACTCAGGCCGTCGGCGGCAGATGGCGCAAGTACTTCGACTGGCTCAACCACCTCGGGCTCGGAGAAATCACTGAGGAACTGTTCGTCCGAGAGCTCGAAGACTTCCGGCAACTGGGTCAGGTCCGAAGAAAAACCGGGGTCGACTTCAGCCGGCGCTGGTGTAGCGGCAGGCTTGGCGCGCGTCGGCGGGCTGTCGAACGGGTCGACCAGATCCCAGTCGGCGTCCATCGACAGGTCGTCCAGGTTCAACTGAAACTCGTCGGCGTGCTGCGGGTTCAGCGCGGCAGCCGCGCTTTCATCCAGCTGCGCGGCGGGTTCTGGCTCAGCCTCGGGCTGCAGGTAGAGCTCAGGCTCGGACTTATCGAAAGACAATGTGCTGGCTGCCACCGCGACAGCCGGGACGACCGCCGCAACGGGAGCGATCTCGGCAGCCTTGAGCTGCGGGAAGCGATCGCGGATGTCCTGAATGGTCTGCGGATCGACGCCGTGCTCCAGCGCAGCCTGTTCTTCGCGAACGAAACCAGTGCCGTCGCCCTGCTCCGCCAGCAACTCCAGCAGGCGAATGCGTATGTCATCGCGCTCGGGCTGGGTTTCCAGGGCGCTGCGCAGAATACCCATCGCCTCGGTGAAGCGTCCGTAGGCGATGTAAATGCTCACGCCATCCAGCGCATCCGGAGCAGCGCCAGGCGAGCGTTGTGCTGGCGATGGCTTGGCCGGTGCCGGCGTCGATGGGCTCTGGACCACGGGCTGCGGCGCAACAGCGGGCACTTCGAACACCGGAAGCATGGATGCCTGAGCGGGCTTGATCAGTTGGTCATCCGGGATGGCGGCGGGCGCCGCTGATTCCTTGCGCTGCTGACGTCGTTTCGAATAAGCAAATGCCACCAGCAAAAGCACGATCAGTACGGCAGCGATCAGTATCGGTAGGCTGAGGAATGAATCGCTGCCCGATGCAGCAACAGGTTGAGCAGGCGCGGCAGGCGCAACTGCAGGTGTCGCAGGTGCTGGCGTGACTGTTGCCGGTGCAGCTGGCGTGGCAGTTGGCGTGGCAGCGGATTGCGCAGCGGCGAGATCACTGCGCAAGGCGATGATCTGTTTGTCCTTGCCACTCATCTCTTCCTGCAATTCCTGCGTCTGCGCCTTGAGCGCCTCCAGTGACTGAGTCAATTGCTGGTTTTCGATGGCAGCGGCCGACAACTGCTCGGCGGTACGCTGCAATTCGACAGGCTTTGGCGACGGCGCCGTAGCGCTTGCGGCAGGCGCTGCGGCGGTCGGCAGCACTGCAGCGTCCGGCAGCAACAGGTCCTGGCCAACTTTAAGCGCAGACCCGGCGCCTGCGGCGAAGATTTGCGGGTTGAGCGAACGAATACCGTCCGCCAGCTGGCTTGCCGACACCTTGTTGCCAGGTCCCTGCAAGCGGCTGGCGATACCATTGAGCGTGTCGCCACTGGCCACCGTATAGCGTTTGCCCTGCACGGCCGCCGGTGGCGCGACCGGCATGCGGCTTTCCGAAGCGGAGGTCGCCGAGCGCTGCTGGTTGCGGCTGCGCGTGGCGGCCAGGCCTTGCGCCGAGGTGGCAGGATCGAGCAGCAGCGTGTATTCGTGCAGCAAATCGCCATTCGGCCGCGCCAGCTGGACGAGAAAACTCAGGTAGGGTTCGGTGACCGGCTTGCTGGAAACCACCCGGATCACGCCGCGGTCACCACGCAGAACCGGCGTGAAGCGCAGGTCATTGAGAAAGAACACGCGCTCTATTCCAGCCCTGGCGAACGCTTCGGGTGATGCGAGCCGGGCGACCACGTCTTCATTGCTCAGACCGCCGGTTTCCAGCAGCTGAATCTCGGCATTCAACGGCTGGTTGAGCGCCGAGTGCAAAGTGATTTCACCCAGGCCCAACGCGGACGCCAGCGTGGAGCAGGTCAGCAACGAAACCGCCAACACGCCCTTGCCAAACGCATCGCGCGCCTTGCGGCCTGCACCTTCGACAGCAGCCAGTGAACTCTTCAGCATGCGAACCCTTATGGAAACCACGGCAGGCTTCTCACGTAATCAGATGGACGTCAGTATCCGTTTAACGATTATGGTTGAGAATGCGCAGCTTCGTCTCAGGATCTTTCGAGATTGGCGAGAATCTGCGAATGCACACGCATGCTGACGCGCAGATCCTCTTCGCTCACGCCCTCGAACAACTCGATACGCAATACATTGGCGATGTTTTCAATTTTTTCGATCAGGGGCAATGCCGTGTCACTGAGCAGGATCTTTTTCGCACGTCGATCCTCGAGCACCGCCTGACGCTGCACCAGGCCCTGTTTTTCAAGACTGTCGAGCAGACGCGCCAGAGTGGGGCCTTCTACGCCCACGCTTTGCGCCAGCTCGCGCTGGGTAGGCGGTTCGGTGAAGCGCGCAAGGTGCAGCAAGACCAACCAGCGAGCCTGAGACAGGCCAAGATCGGCCAGCCTGCGATCCAGCTCCGCACGCCAGCCTCGCGTGAGGTGTCCGAGTTGCATCCCGAAACGATGTTCATCAGTCATTGGCATAAGGAAACTCGTGATTAAAACTAATTATTAGCGAGCTAAGCATGGTCCTTATGTTCAAGCAAGCACGGGACGGTGACGCTCCGCCGCACGCCGTTATACCTCAAACTCCGATTGCAGCGCTGCACGTACGCAATACAGCACGCCCTCAGGCACCCGCCCGGCAAACTGCTCGGCAATCGCCGACACTGGCGGCAGTTCCCCTTCGCCATCGAGAAAGGCATCCTGCACCTCACCCAGCAGGTCCTCCGGCAAGTCCAGCGCCTGCTCGATGGATAACTGCTGCTTGCCGATGGCTTCGGCCAGCAGGGTGTAGACATTCTTTTCCGAGCACTGCAACTGACCGGCGATCTGCGTCGGGGTCATGCCCGCCCGCGCCAGACTGATCAGTTCGTGACGCACATCGGCGACCACCCGTGGTGCCTCGGCCTTGCCGCTGAGCACTTCGAGAAAGGCTTCGCCATAACGCTCCAGCTTGCGCGCACCGACGCCGCTGACCTTGGCCATCTCGGCCATCGATCCGGGTTTGCTGCGCAGCATTTCCAGCAGGGTCGAGTCCGGGAAAATAACGTAAGGCGGGACGCCGTGCTCTTCGGCCAGCTTGCGCCGCAGCGCGCGAAGGGCTTCCCACTGCTCGCGCTCTTCGCCACGCACCAGTTGACTGGCCGGGCTGCCGGAGCTGCTTCTCGACGTGGTTTGTGGCTTGAGGTCCTGGCGCAGTTCCAGAGAAACTTCGCCACGCAGCAAAGGCCGGCACGTGTCGCTCAGGCGCAGGCCGCCATAGCCTTCGAGGTCGATGTCCGCCAGACCACGCGCAACCAGTTGGCGGAACAGCGAGCGCCACTCGGACTCGGTGCGCGCTTTGCCGACGCCGAACACCGACAGGTGCTGATGACCGAAGCTCTCTACCTTGTCGTTGGACTTGCCGAGCAGCACGTCGACCAGATGGCCGACGCCATAACGCTGGCCGGTACGGTAGATGGCCGACAGCGCCTGACGCGCAGGTTCGGTGGCATCCCAGGTCTGCACGCCATCGACGCAGTTGTCGCAATGGCCGCACGGGTTGGGCATGTCTTCGTCGAAATAGGCCAGCAGGGTCTGCCGACGGCAACGGGTTTCTTCGCACAGGGCCAGCATCGCATCGAGCTTGTGCTGCTCCAGCCGCTTGTGACGCTCGTCGCCTTCGGAGTTCTGCAGCATCTGCTTGAGCATCAGCACGTCTTGCAAACCGTAGGCCATCCAGGCATCGGCGGGCAGACCGTCACGCCCTGCCCGGCCGGTTTCCTGGTAATAAGCCTCAAGCGATTTGGGCAGGTCCATGTGCGCGACAAAACGCACGTTGGGCTTGTCGATGCCCATGCCGAACGCAATGGTGGCGACCATGATCAGCCCTTCCTCGTTGAGAAAGCGCTTCTGATTGGCCGCCCGGGTTTCGGACGGCAGACCCGCGTGATAAGGCAGCGCGGGATAGCCGTTGTCACTGAGAAAAACGGCGACCTCATCGACCTTCTTGCGTGACAGACAGTAAACGATACCGGCGTCGCTGCGGCGCTCGGAAAGGAAGGCCAGCAACTGTTTGCGCGGCTGTTCCTTGGGCACGATGCGATAGAAGATGTTGGGCCGGTCGAAGCTGGACAGAAAGCGCTCGGCGTTCTGCAGGTGCAGACGCGTGACGATTTCTTCGCGGGTGCGCTTGTCGGCGGTGGCGGTCAGCGCGATGCGCGGTACATCCGGAAACAGCTCGGCCAGTTGTCCCAGTTGCAGGTATTCAGGGCGGAAGTCGTGACCCCATTGCGACACGCAGTGCGCTTCGTCGATGGCAAACAGGGCGATCTTGAGGTTTTGCAGGAACGACAGCATGCGTGGCTGGACCAGACGCTCCGGGGCGAGGTAGAGCATTTTGACTTCGCCCAGACGGATGCGGTTGGCCAGGTCGCGCTGCTGCTCGGCACTGAGGGTCGAGTTGAGTGCAGCGGCCGATACGCCCAGTTCATCCAGCGTCGCAACCTGATCGTCCATCAGCGCGATGAGTGGCGACACGACCACGCACAGCCCGTCGCGCAATAGCCCCGGTACCTGAAAACACAGGGACTTGCCGCCACCGGTGGGCATCAGCACCAGCGCATCGCCACCGCTGGCTACACGCTCAATAATGGCACCCTGGCGACCACGAAAGCTGTCGTAACCGAAGATGTCTTTAAGTACGCGTTGTGCCTGCTCAAGCATAAAAAACCCCGGAATATCCTGCTGCACTGCAAAACGGGGGAGTATACCCGAGCACTCGGGAGCAATGGATGACTGGGACATGAGCGGTCGAAATTAACTGCAATTGGCCTGCGCGCTGGCGCCACGGACGCTCAGGGCCTAGAATCCAGCATCGTTTATTTTCAAGGTAGCGCTTC
Source organism: Pseudomonas sp. B20 (assembly GCF_020515755.1). NCBI lineage: Bacteria > Pseudomonadati > Pseudomonadota > Gammaproteobacteria > Pseudomonadales > Pseudomonadaceae > Pseudomonas > Pseudomonas sp. B20. The sequence continues at coordinate 468,487 of NZ_JAHPJG010000001.1, read as the reverse complement.
CATGTCCTTCGCTGAGCAATTAACCCGCCTGCAAGTCTTCCTCGATGCAGATGAACTGCACGAAGAAGCACTGGACTACGTGGCCGCGCATGGCTACCTGACCGCTTTGTCCATCTGCGCCGAAGAGGTGCCGGAGCGCGAGTGGATCGACGCGCTGTTCTCCGAGCCGCCGCAATACTCCAGCGAAGCGCAACAGACAGAAGTCGAAGCGACGCTGATTGCCCTCAAGGCACACATTGCCCGCCAGCTGGCTTCGGACGAAGAATTCGAGCTACCGTGCGATCTGGACCTGGGCGACGACCCGGATGATTCCGACCTGCGCGGCTGGTGCATCGGCTTCATGGAAGGCGTGTTCCTGCGTGAAAACGCCTGGTTTGAAAGTGCCGAGGAAGAAGTCAGCGAAATGCTTCTGCCGATCATGGTCGGTTCGGGCCTGTTCGACGAACAGCCGGAGTTCGCCGACATCGCTCAGGACGCCAACCTGATGGACGACATGATCGTGCAGATCCCCGAAGCGCTGACCGCCCTGTACCTGCTCTGCCAGGCACCGGACGAAAAGCCGGCGATCCTCAAGCCCCGCCATCACTGAGTCGGCGCCTATGGCGCAAGGCTCACCGCGCACCAGCCGTCATAAGTTGGTGCGCTATCTGCTTGTAGCGATTGGCTGGCTGAGCGTGGTACTGGGCGTGGTCGGTATTTTCCTGCCGGTGCTGCCCACCACGCCTTTTCTGCTGCTGGCCGCGGCCTGCTTCGCGCGCAGCTCTCCGCGCTTCTACGACTGGCTGGTCAACCACCCGCAACTCGGTCCGTGGATTCGTGATTACCTCGAAGGCAACGGCATCCCGCTCAAGGGCAAGGTCTACGCCATCGGCCTGATGTGGCTGAGCATCAGCCTGTCGTGCTACCTGGTGCCCTCACCCTGGGCACGGGTCTTCATGCTGACCAGCGCAGTGCTGGTGACGATCTATATCCTCAGGCAGAAGACGCGCCCGCCGGGCGGTTGCAAGAGGTAGCGCCGAGTAAAACCGACGCCACCGCAACACTCAGATCATCAGTTCTTCTTGTCCCTGGCGAACGCCGCTTCCAGCGCTTCGTTGAGGGTGCGCAATACCTTGACCCTGGCCCAGCGCTTGTCGTTGGCCTCGATCAATGTCCACGGCGCGATTTCGGTGCTGGTGCGATCCACCATGTCGCCGACTGCCTGGCGGTAGTCAGGCCATTTCTTGCGGTTGCGCCAGTCGTCCTCGGTGATCTTGTAGCGCTTGAACGGGATCTTTTCGCGCTCCTTGAAACGCTCCAGCTGGGTCTGCTGATCGATGGCCAGCCAGAACTTGACCACCACAACGCCTGCGTCGGTGAGCTGCTCTTCGAAGTCATTGATTTCCGAGTAGGCGCGCTTCCAGTCCGACTCGCTGCAAAAACCCTCGACCCGCTCGACCAGCACGCGGCCGTACCACGAGCGATCGAAGATGGTGAATTTGCCGCGCGCCGGTATCTGCCGCCAGAAACGCCATAGATACGGTTGCGCACGCTCGTCCTGGGTGGGCGCGGCGATCGGCACGATGGCGTATTGCCGCGGGTCCAGCGCCGCCGCCACACGTCGAATCGCACCGCCCTTGCCTGCCGCATCGTTGCCTTCGAACACTGCCAGCAGCGCGTGGCTTTTCATGCGCTTGTCGCGCATGTTGCCAGACAGCCGCGCCTGCTCGGTGATCAACTGTTGCTGATAATCGTCCTTGCTCAGGTTCAGGCTCAGGTCGAGGCTGTCGAGCAGGGTCAGCTCGTTACTGTGAATCGCCAGCGGCCCGACCGTCAGCGCCGCAGTCTCGGGCTCGGCCTTGTTCAGCGCGGCCTGCATACCTTCCAGCAACAGGCGGCCGACGGTCAGGCTGCGGTAGTTGGCGTCCACACCCTCGATCACATGCCACGGGGCGTATTCGCGACTGGTGCGACGCAGGACCCGTTCGCCGAAGCGCACGAACTTGTCGTAGGTCTTGGACTGCTGCCAGTCCAGCGGGCTGATGCGCCAGCTGTGCAGCGGATCATCCTTGAGGGTCTTGAGGCGCAACTTCATCTGTTTTTTGGACAGGTGAAACCAGAACTTGAAGATCAGCGCGCCTTCATCGCAGAGCATTTTTTCCAGACGTTCGGCACCGCTGATGGCCTGATCGAGCACGGCGTCCTTGAAGCGCCCGTGAACCCTGTCCTGGAGCATCTGGCTGTACCAGTTGCCGAAGAAAATCCCCATGCGGCCCTTGGCCGGCAATTGCCGCCAGTAACGCCAGACGGGCGGGTGAGCGAGTTCTTCATCGGTCTGCTGATCGAAGGTACGCACCTCGATCAGGCGCGGGTCCATCCATTCGCTGAGCAGCTTGACGGTCTCGCCCTTGCCTGCGCCTTCTATGCCGTTGATGAGCACGATGATCTGGCGACCAGCCTGCTCGTGCAGGTCTATCTGCGCTTCGAGCAACGCCTCGCGCAATTGCGGCAACGCTGCCTCGTAAGTCTCATCGTCAATGGCATGACCGATTTCAGCGGATTCAAACATGCACAGCTCCTGATTGATGTGGGCTCAGAGAACGCCTGATGGAGATTGTGACCATTGATTGCAGGCATCGGTCAATCCGCACAGCCTTGATAGCACTTTTCTCTGCGCAGACGGCTAAAATGCCGCCACTGCCTTTGTTGAGCCCGACATGACCATTACCCGCCACGCCCAGATCGAATGGGACGAACACGGCAACCCGCGTTCCCGCGATTTTTCCGACGTGTACTTTTCCACCGAGTCCGGTCTGGACGAAACGCGCCATGTGTTTCTGGTGCAGAACGACCTGCGCCGGCGCTTCACCGAATTGCCGGACCGCGGCCGGTTGATCATTGGTGAAACCGGCTTCGGCACCGGGCTGAATTTCCTCTGTGCCTGGCAGTTGTTCGACCAGTGCGCGCCCGCTAATGCGCGCCTGCAGTTCGTCAGCGTCGAGAAATACCCGTTGAGCCACGCCGACCTGCAGCGTGCACTCGCGTTGTGGCCCGAGCTGTCGCCGTTCGCAGGTCAGTTGCTCGACCAGTATGTGGCTGTGCATGAAGGCTTTCAGCGTCTGGTGTTCGCGGGCGGCCGCGTGACGCTTACATTGCTGATCGGCGATGCACTGCAGATGCTGCCGCAACTGGACGGGCAGATGGACGCCTGGTTTCTCGACGGTTTTGCGCCGGCGAAAAACCCGGAAATGTGGACCCCGGAGCTGTTTGCCGAACTGGCGCGCCTGTCCACATCGAGCACCACGATTGGCACCTTCACCAGTACCGGCTGGGTGCGCCGCTCGCTAAATGCGGCAGGTTTCAAGATGAAGCGCGTGCCGGGCATCGGCCACAAATGGGAAGTGCTGCGTGGCGCGTTTATCGCCTGGCCCGAGGACGTGGCGCATCCGCCTGCCGCCAAACCATGGTTCGCCCGCCCCGCACCGATTGGCGGCGAGCGCAAAGCGCTGGTGATTGGCGCGGGGCTGGCCGGCTGCGCTACGGCTCAGAGTCTGGCGCAACGCGGTTGGCAGGTCAGCCTGCTGGAGCGCCACGCCGCACCAGCGCAGGAAGCATCCGGCAACCCGCAGGGCGTGCTGTACCTGAAACTGTCGGCGCACGGTACGGCGCTGTCACAGTTGATTCTCAGCGGTTTCGGCCATACACGAAGGCTGCTTGAACGCTTGCAGCGCGGGGTAGACTGGGACGCTTGCGGGGTGCTGCAACTGACCTTCGACGACAAAGAAGCGCTGCGTCAGAAACAACTGGCCGAGGCCTTCCCCGAATCACTCCTGCACCTGCTGGACCAGCCTGCGGCCGAAGCGCAGAGCGGCGTTGCGCTGAAAAGTGGCGGGCTGTTTTACCCCGAAGGTGGCTGGGTTCATCCGCCTGCGTTGTGTCACGCACAGGCTGCGCACGCCAATATCAGCCTGATCACTCATCAACAAGCACTGGAGCTGAAACGTGTCGATGATCAGTGGCAGGTCTGGAGTGAGGAACGGTTGATCGACAGCGCTCCGGTCGTGGTGCTGGCCGGGGCAGCTGATATCCAGCAGTTTTCGCAGAGCGCCGATTTGCCGCTCAAACGCATCCGCGGGCAGATCACCCGTTTGCCGCAGACTCAGGCCAGCGCGGCATTGCGCAGCGTGGTGTGCGCCGAGGGTTATGTGGCTCCGGCGCGCCTGGGCGAACATACGCTGGGCGCCAGTTTCGATTTCAACAGCACCGATCTGACGCCGAACCTGGCCGATCATCTGGACAATCTGGGGCTGTTGCGGGAGATCTCGGAAGACCTCACCTCGCGCCTCGAGGCCGCCGATTTGTCGCCAGAGCAATTGCAGGGGCGCGCGGCATTTCGCTGCACCAGCCCGGACTACCTGCCCATCGTCGGCCCGCTGGCCGACCGCGAGGCATTCATGCAGGCCTATGCCGCGCTGGGCAAGGACGCACGTCAGGTGCCGGACCTCGCCTGCCCGTGGCTGGACGGCCTGTACGTCAACAGCGGTCACGGTTCGCGCGGGCTGATCACCGCGCCGTTGTGTGGCGAACTGATCGCCGCCTGGCTCGACAACGAACCACTGCCCTTGCCACGCAGCGTCGCCGAGGCGTGTCACCCCAACCGCTTTGCCTTGCGCGGGCTGATTCGGGGCGGCGGGAAGTCGCCTGAAAAGCAGGACCAACGTGGAGCATCGCACGACAGTTGAGATTATCGTTCCCTACGCTCCAGCGTGGGAATGCAGTTCTCGACGCTCTGCGTCGCAAAGAAGACGCAAAGCGTCCTGAACGGCATGACGACGCAGAGCGTCGCACGATATTTCCTACGAGCACGCTCAGGCGCTACTCTTGAGCGTCTGTCAGAACGATTGGGTTGCTCATGCTGCAAGTGCGAAACGTATTCAAGCGCTACACCACGGCACAGGGACCGCTGGATGTCTTGCGTGGTGTCGATCTGCATCTGGCACAGGGCGAAAGCCTGGCGTTGATGGGTGAATCCGGCAGTGGCAAGAGCACCTTGCTGCATCTGGTGGCGGGCCTGGATCAGGTCGACGATGGCAGCATCGAGGTTGCAGGCCAGCGTCTGGACCTGATGAACGAAAGCCAGCTGGCCAATTGGCGGCGTACCGAGATCGGTCTGGTGTTTCAGCAGTTCAACCTGATCGGCAGCCTGAAAATAGCCGACAACCTGGCGTTTCAGGCACGGCTGGCCGGGCGCGTTGATGCAGCCTGGCAGGCGCATTTGATCGAGCGCCTGGGCCTGGCCGCGCTGCTGGACCGTTACCCCGAACAACTCTCCGGCGGACAGCAGCAACGTGTAGCGATAGGCCGCGCCCTCGCCTCCCGACCCGGCCTGCTGCTGGCTGACGAACCCACCGGCAATCTCGACGAAGCCACCAGCGACGAGGTGCTGCAACTGCTGCTGGATATCCTCGCCGACAGCCCTACCAGTCTGCTGATGGTCACCCACAGCCCGCGCGTCGCGCAGCGGCTGTCGCGCAAGGTGGTGCTGCATCTGGGGCGTCTGGCTGACGAAGGCGAACGCTGATGCGGGTTTTCTATTGGGCGCTGCGCGCCCTGCTGAGCCATTGGCGCCGTCATCCGGTGCAGTTTTTCAGTGTGCTGACCGGCTTGTGGCTGGCCACCGCGCTGCTCACCGGCGTGCAGGCGCTCAATAGCCAGGCGCGGGAAAGCTACCAGCGTGCCAGCCAGCTGATTGGCGGCGAGCCGCAGACCCGTATCACTGCCAGCAGCGGCGGGCTGTTCCCGCAGGCATTGTTCATCGAGTTGCGCCGCGAAGGCTGGCCCGTATCGCCCATGCTGCAAGGTCGTATCGTGCTTCAAGGGCGTGAAGACCGTCGCCTGCAACTGATGGGTATCGAGCCGGTGACCTTGCCGCCCGGCTCGGCACTGGCCGGGCAGACGTTGAATACCGAACAGGTCGTGGACTTTCTCACACCGCCGGGCATGACCTGGATTGCGCCGCAGACCCTGCAAGCGCTGGGGCTTGAGGAAGGCCAGCAGCCGCTGACCGAAACCGGCGTCGCGCTGCCCCCCTTGCACGCCAAACCCGACATGGCGCCCGGTGTTTTGCTGACGGACATAGGCTTTGCGCAACCGCTGCTGGGCCAGCCAGGGCAGTTGTCCGCACTCTTGCTGGCCAAGGATTTTGCCCGGCAGAACCCCGTGCTACCGGCAGCCCTGAATGACCTGCTGGTGATCAAGAAAAGCGGCGAAGAAAACAATCTGGAGCGCCTCACCGAAAGCTTCCATCTGAACCTCAACGCACTCGGGGTACTGTCCTTCATCGTCGGCCTGTTCATTGTCCACGCCGCCATTGGCCTGGCCCTTGAACAGCGCCGTGGCCTGCTGCGCAACCTGCGTGCCTGTGGCGTCAGCGCACGTCTGTTGATCGCTGCGCTGGGCGTAGAACTTGGGGCACTGGCGCTGTTGGGCGGTATTTTTGGCGTGGTCAGCGGCTATCTGCTGGCCAGCCTGTTATTGCCGGATGTCGCGGCCAGCCTGCGCGGCTTGTACGGCGCGGAAGTCGCCGGCCAGTTGAACCTCAGTCTGTGGTGGTGGCTGAGCGGTATCGGCCTGAGTCTGCTTGGCGCGTTGCTGGCCGGTGCCAACAGCCTGTTGCGGGCTGCGCGCCTGCCGTTGCTGGCACTGGCCGATGCCCAGGCATGGCAGCAAGCCCATGCGCGGTGGTTGCAGCGCCAGGCGTGGGTGGCGGTGCTGGGCGCGGTGGTTGCCGTGAGCGCGCTGTTGTTCGGCACCAGTCTGATGCTGGGGTTTGTGATGATGTCCGCCCTGCTGCTCAGCGCCGCGCTGGCCCTGCCGGTTTTGCTGGACGCCATGCTTGGCGGTCTGTTGAAGCGCAGCCGCTCGGTGCTCGGGCAATGGTTTCTGGCAGACTGCCGTCAACAGTTACCCGCCCTGAGCCTGGCGCTGATGGCCCTGTTGCTGGCGATGGCCGCGAACATCGGCGCAGGCAGCATGACGTCTGGTTTTCGCCAGACATTCAACAGTTGGCTGGAGCAACGTCTGACCGCTGAACTGTATGTCAGCCCGCAGAACCCCGAGCAGGCCGGGCCGCTTAACACCTGGCTGAACCAGCAACAGGATGTCAGCGCCGTGCTGCCCAACTGGCAGGTGCCGGTGCAAGTCCAGGGCTGGCCTGCGGACCTGTTTGGTGTGATCGATCACAGCACCTATCGCCAGCACTGGGCGTTGCTGGAGTCCGTCGCTGGTGATCCGTGGAATGTTTTGCGCGATGAAGACACGGTCATGCTCAGCGAACAATTGGCACGCCGCCTGCAACTGGGGCTGGAAGATACGCTGAACATCCCGGTGCCCACTGGCAAATGGACCCCGCGCATCGTCGGGATCTATGCCGACTATGGCAATCCCAAGGGTCATCTGCTGGTCAATGCCCGGCACCTGCTCGCCCACTGGCCGCAATCGGTGCCGGTGCGTTTCAACCTGAGGGTGGATCAGGCGGCAATCCCGTCGCTGGTCACCCGGCTGCAAGCGCGTTTCAAGCTGGACGATAGTCACATCATCGATCAGAGCCAGCTCAAGGGTTGGTCGAGCCAGGTCTTTGAACGTACGTTTGCCGCGACTGCCGCCCTCAACAGCCTGACACTGGGCGTTGCTGGCGTGGCGCTGTTCATCAGCCTGCTGACTCAAAGCCAGAGCCGCCTCGGGCAGCTCGCCCCGTTATGGGCGCTGGGCGTCACGCGACGGCAACTGATGCTGCTCAACCTGGGGCAGACCTGGCTGCTGGCGGTCCTGACACTGGTGCTCGCGCTGCCACTCGGGCTGCTGCTGGCCTGGTGCCTGGATGCGGTGATCAACGTTCGCGCCTTTGGCTGGCGCCTGCCGCTGCAGGTGTTCCCGCTGCAACTGCTGCAATTGATGGCGCTGGCGATGCTGGCGACCTTGCTGGCCTCGGCCTGGCCGCTGCTGAAGCTGTACCGCAGCCGTCCAGCGGATCTACTCAGGACATTCGCCAATGAACAGTAAATGGCTGATGCCGCTGCTTGTCGTCGGGCTGCTCGCTGCCTGCGACGACAAACCACAACCTGAAAGCGGATTCGCCGGACTGGGCAATACCGCCGACAGTTACGCGCAGGTGACGCCGGGCAAGGTCTTTTCATTCCCGCAGGACCACGGCCAGCACCCCGGCTTTCGTATCGAGTGGTGGTACATCACCGCCACCCTCAAGGATGACGCAAGCCAGCAGTTCGGCGTGCAGTGGACGTTGTTTCGCAATGCCCTGCGCCCCGGCCAACACACCGGCAGCGGCTGGAATGACGGCACGATCTGGCTCGGCCATGCGGCGGCGACTTCAAGCAGCGGTCATTATGTGGCGGAGCGTTATGCGCGCGGCGGCATCGGTCAGGCCGACGTGACGCTGGCCCCCTTCTCGGCGTGGATCGATGACTGGGCCTTTACCAGCAATGTCCGCAGTGGTGATCCACTGACTGCCATGCAACTGAAGGCCAGCGGCAAAGACTTTAGCTACGACCTGAACCTGACATCCAGTAAACCGCTGGTGCTGCAGGGCGAACAGGGCTACAGCCAGAAATCGGAGGCGGGCCAGGCGTCGTACTACTACAGCCAGCCCTTCTTCGACGCCAAAGGCAGCGTGGTCATTGAGGGCAAAACACATCAGGTCACCGGTAAAGCGTGGCTGGACCGGGAATGGAGCAGCCAGCCACTGACCGCCAACCAGAGCGGCTGGGACTGGTTCTCCCTGCAACTGGCAGACGGCGATCGCCTGATGCTCTATCGCATCCGCCACAAGAACGGTGCCCCCTACCTGACCGGTAACTGGATCAGCGCCGACGGCACCACCCGGATGCTGCACGCCAACGAGATCAGCCTTGAGCCATTGAAAGAAACCTCGATCGGCGAGCATAAAGTGCCCACCCGCTGGAGAGTCAGGGTCCCCGACCGAAACCTGGACATCACCACCAACGCGCTGAACCCGGCCGCCTGGATGGGCGTGAGTATTCCCTACTGGGAGGGGCCGGTGAAGTTCAGCGGGAGCCAGGAAGGCGTGGGGTATCTGGAGATGACCGGGTATTGAGCGCTGCGATTGGCAGTCATGCTCGACCCAGTTTTTCCAGCGCCGCGTCGGCCAGAAAGGTCGAGCGGCTCTTGATGCTGTGATCCCGCACATAGCGATCGATCTGCCTGATCACGAAACCAGGCAGTGTAACGTTGACCTTCTCCGTCTTGCCGAGATAAGGCGTTACATCAATCTCGATCATGCCCCAGCCCATCCCTGCGAAATCGGGATTCCTGGCGTGCTCGGCAACGTTTCCGGCCTTGGGTATGGTTCCACCGCTGGCTGCTATCTCCTGCAGCATGATATGAGCAATCTCAACCGCCGCAGCGTGGGCTTCCTCGAACGTATCGCCAGCTGTTACGGCACCGGGAATATCGGGAATCTGGATACCAAACGCAGTGGTGTCGTTTCCCCATTCTATGCACATTGGGTATTTCATTTTCTTTCTCCAACAGGGTGCCAGGGCAAAACTGGACTAAACCAGCCCGGCAAGCTTTTTGATGGCCCGCACCGTTCCGAATGGCAAATCTTTCTTGGGATGCGGCATGGGGACTGTTTGAAGCTTTTCAGGATGCTTGAACATAGGGTGACTGCCAGAAACACGATCCAGAACCCATCCATCTGCTTCAAGCTCCTTTATCAATTGCCTGCTCTGCACCCCCACCTCCGTGTCATTCGACGCCAAAAATATAACTCTGGGCGCATGTTAAAAAAATACAAAAAAGGTACCCAGAGTTATCTTTTTTATTCCTTCACAACTTATTTCGTGAAGGCGAGCTCGTGTTTGCTTTGCTCGAAAAACCCGCAAGCCAATGCAGCCCAACCAGCTGAAAACAAACGCTTATAACTTTTTGATCTAAAACTACCATGCCCTCACTGGGTCAGTTTCTGGGTGACTGCACTTTCTCAGTCACCTCCCCAACGGAAACCCGGTAAGGACTTATGTGCGGATTAGCAGGTGAATTACGTTTCGACCATCAACCAGCGGACCTAGCCGCTGTTGAACGCATTACCCATGAGCTGGCGCCTCGCGGCCCGGATGCGTGGGGGTTTCACAGCCAGGGGCCGGTTGCCCTTGGTCATCGTCGCCTGAAGATCATGGACCTGTCGGATGGCTCGGCGCAGCCGATGATCGACAGCAATCTGGGCCTGTCCCTGGCCTTCAACGGCGCGATCTACAACTTCCCTGAATTGCGTGCCGAGTTGGAAAGCCTTGGCTATCAGTTCCATTCCGGCGGTGACACCGAAGTGTTGCTCAAGGGCTATCACGCCTGGGGCGCAGACATGCTGCCCAAGCTCAATGGCATGTTCGCCTTTGCCATCTGGGAACGTGACAGCAAGCAGCTGTTCATCGCCCGTGACCGCCTCGGCGTCAAGCCGTTGTACCTGTCGAAAACCGACAAGCGCCTGCGCTTCGCGTCCTCGCTGCCTGCCCTGCTCAAGGGTGGTGACATCAGCGGGATGCTTGATCCGGTGGCGCTCAACCATTACCTCAACTTCCATGCTGTGGTGCCTGCGCCGCGCACCTTGCTGGCCGGCGTCGAAAAACTTCCGCCAGCCAGCTGGATGCGTATCGACGCCAGCGGCAAGGTTGAACAGAAAGTCTGGTGGACCCTGCCCTACGGCCCACACGAAGACGAGAAAAACCTCACCCTCGAAGACTGGCGCGACCGCGTACTGGACAGCACGCGTGAAGCGGTAGCGATCCGTCAGCGTGCTGCAGTGGACGTCGGTGTGCTGCTGTCCGGCGGCGTCGACTCGAGCATGCTGGTGGGCTTGTTGCGTGAAGTGGGTGTCGAGGACCTGTCGACCTTCTCTATCGGCTTCCAGGACGCCGGTGGCGAGCGTGGCGACGAATTCCAGTATTCCGATCTGATCGCCAAGCACTACGGCACGCGCCATCACCAGTTGCGTATTCAGGAACGCGAGATCATCGAGCAGTTGCCTGCAGCGTTCCGCGCCATGAGCGAACCGATGGTCAGCCACGACTGCATCGCCTTCTACCTGCTGTCACGTGAAGTGTCGAAACACTGCAAGGTGGTACAGAGCGGCCAGGGCGCCGATGAGCTGTTCGCCGGTTACCACTGGTACCCGCAAGTCGACGGCGCGAGCGACCCGGTGGCGGCTTACCGCGATGCATTCGTGGACCGCAGCTACGCCGAATACGCCGAGACCGTGCAGCCGAAGTGGCGCACTGCCAATGACGCCGCCGGTGATTTCGTTCGTGATCACTTTGCCCAGCCAGGCGCCAGCGCTGCCGTCGACAAGGCCTTGCGTCTGGACAGCACCGTGATGCTGGTCGATGACCCGGTCAAGCGTGTCGACAACATGACCATGGCCTGGGGCCTGGAAGCGCGCACGCCGTTCCTTGACTATCGTCTGGTCGAACTGTCGGCTCGCATCCCGGGTAAATTCAAGCTGCCGGACGGTGGCAAACAGGTGCTGAAAGAAGCCGCGCGTATGGTCATTCCTTCGGAAGTGATCGACCGCAAGAAAGGCTACTTCCCGGTGCCTGGCCTCAAACACTTGCAGGGCGACACGCTTAACTGGGTGCGCGAGTTGCTGACCGACTCCAGTCAGGACCGCGGCCTGTTCAATCCTGCCATGGTCGACAAGCTGCTGACCAATCCCGAGGGCCAGCTCACGCCATTGCGCGGCTCCAAGCTGTGGCAATTGGCAGCGCTGAACCTTTGGCTCAGCGAACAGGGACTGTGATCGATGAAACAGAACGCGACGACTTATAGCCAGCGCCTGTTGCGCGGCCAGTCGCCCTCGTACGAACGTCTGCAGGCACGACTCGCTGAAGACGGTAGCCAGATAGATGCAGACCCTCTGGCGCTGCACTGTGGCTGGGGACGTTTGCTGATCGGTCACACCTACCCTGATCCGGCCGCGCTGGCTCAGGACCTGCTCAACGAAAAACCCGGCGAGCGCGACATCGCCCTGTATGTTGCAGCGCCGCAACAGGTGTTGGCGCAATCGCCGCAGCAGTTGTTTCTCGACCCGTCGGACACGCTGCGTCTGTGGTTCAGCGATTACCGCCCGGCGCAGCGTGTGTTTCGCGGTTACCGCATCCGCCGCGCGCACAATGAGAACGACTGGCAGGCCATCAACAACCTGTATCTGGCGCGCGGCATGTTGCCCATCGATCCAGAGCTGCTGACCCCGCGCCACGAAGGTGGCCCGGTGTATTGGGTCGCCGAGGACGAAGGCAGCAAAACGATCATCGGCAGCGTCATGGGCCTCAATCATCAGAAGGCCTTCAATGACCCGGAAAAAGGCAGCAGCCTCTGGTGCCTGGCCGTCGACCCGCAATGCACGCGGCCGGGTGTCGGCGAAGTGCTGGTTCGGCATCTGATCGAGCACTTCATGAGTCGCGGCCTGAGCTACCTTGATCTGTCGGTGCTGCATGACAACGATCAGGCCAAGGCGCTGTACGCCAAATTGAACTTCCGCAACCTGCCGACCTTCGCCATCAAGCGCAAGAACGGTATTAACGAGTCATTGTTTCTCGGCCCTGGCCCGCAGGCGGACTTCAATCCGTATGCGCGGATCATTGTCGAGGAAGCCCATCGGCGCGGCATTGATGTGCAGGTGGATGATGCGGATGCCGGGCTGTTCACCCTCAGCTACGGCGGTCGTCGCATCCGCTGCCGCGAGTCGTTGAGCGATCTGACCAGCGCGGTGAGCATGACCCTGTGTCAGGACAAGAGCCTGACCCATCGTGCCCTGAAGGCCGCCGGCCTGCGCCTGCCCGCACAGCAAAGGGCGGGCAACGCAGACGACAATCTGGCGTTTCTCGAAGCGCACGGGCAAATCGTGGTCAAGCCGCTGGACGGTGAACAAGGCCAGGGCGTCGCGGTTGACCTGCGCACCATCGACGACGTACAGAGCGCCATCGAGCAGGCCCGCCAGTTCGACACTCGCGTGATTCTGGAAAGCTTTCATGAAGGCCTGGACTTGCGCATCGTGGTGATCGGCTTTCAGGTCGTGGCTGCGGCGATACGCCGTCCGGCTGAAATCATCGGTGACGGCCGCCACACCATCAAACAGTTGATCGAAGCCCAAAGCCGACGCCGCGCCGCAGCAACGGATGGCGAAAGCCGTATTCCGATGGATCAGGAAACCGAGCGCACAGTGCGCGAGGCCGGTTTTGACTACGCCGATATTCTGCCGATGGATCAGCGCCTGGCCGTGCGCCGTGCTGCCAACCTGCACACCGGCGGCTGCCTGGAAGATGTCACGGCCATTCTGCACCCGGTGCTCAGCGACGCCGCAGTGCGTGCCGCGCGGGCGCTGGACATCCCGGTCGTCGGCCTGGACCTGATGGTGCCGGCCGCCGATCAGCCTGAATACGTGTTCATCGAAGCCAATGAACGCGTAGGGCTTGCCAATCACGAACCACAACCCACCGCCGAACGTTTCGTCGATCTGTTGTTTCCGCACAGCCTGCCTGTGCATATCTGATCGCAGCTGCGGGCACGGCTGCAAACGGCGCATCAGCCTTTGCAGCCCGTGGCTTGCAACTGTTCCATAAGGAGCATCCATGACCCCTGCAAATATCCCCGATCCGGATCTGAAATACCTGCAGAAAGTTCTGTTGGAAATGCTCGCGATCCCAAGCCCTACCGGCTTCACCGACACCATTGTGCGTTACGTGGCCGAGCGTCTCGAAGAGCTCGGTATCCCGTTCGAACTGACCCGCCGCGGCACTATCCGCGCCACGCTGAAGGGCAAGCAGAACAGCCCTGACCGGGCCGTATCGGCGCATCTGGACACCATCGGTGCCAGTGTTCGGGAAGTCAAAGACAATGGCCGCCTGGCGCTGGCTGCGGTCGGCTGCTGGTCGAGCCGCTTTGCCGAAGGCAGCCGGGTCAGCGTGTTCACCGACACCGGCGTGATCCGTGGCAGCGTTCTGCCACTGATGGCTTCCGGTCACGCGTTCAACACCGCCGTGGACGAAATGCCGATCAGTTGGGACCACGTCGAGCTGCGCCTGGATGCCTATTGCACCACCCGCGCCGACTGCGAATCACTGGGCATCGGCATCGGTGACTTCGTGGCTTTCGACCCGCTACCGGAGTTCACCGAGAGCGGACACATCAGCGCCCGTCACCTGGATGACAAGGCCGGCGTGGCAGCACTGCTCGCTGCCCTGAAATCCATTGTCGACAGCGGTGCCGAGCCGTTGATCGACTGCCACCCGCTGTTCACCATTACCGAAGAAACCGGTACGGGCGCAGCCGGTGTGCTGCCTTGGGACGTGAGCGAGTTCGTCGGCATCGACATTGCACCGGTTGCGCCGGGTCAACACTCCAGCGAGCACGCTGTCAGCGTGGCGATGCAGGACTCGGGCGGTCCTTACGACTACCACCTGTCCCGCCATCTGCTGCGGCTGGGTGTGGACAACGAGCTGCCGGTGCGTCGTGACCTGTTCCGCTATTACTACAGTGATGCGCACTCGGCGGTGACCTCGGGGCATGACATCCGCACCGCCCTGCTGGCCTTCGGCTGTGACGCGACGCATGGCTACGAGCGCACGCATATCGACAGTCTGGCAGCGCTGAGCAAGTTGCTGGGTGCCTACATGCTCAGCCCACCGGTATTCGCCAGCGATGCCAAGCCTGCGCAGAGCTCGCTGGAGCGCTTCAGCCATCAGATCGAGCACGATGCGCAGATGGAATCCGATACCCGTGTGCCACCGGTCGACAGCCTGATCGGGCAGAATCGCGAAGAGAGTTGAGGCCCTGTGAATTGCGGTGCGTGGCACCGCAGTTCTATCATCGCCGCTCATCGACACGAGAACCGCCATGCTGATCCCCTACGACCAACTGGAACCTGACACCCTCACTCGCCTGATCGAGGATTTCGTCACCCGTGAGGGCACCGATAATGGCGACGAAACACCGCTGCAAACCCGGGTATTGCGCGTGCGTCATGCGTTGACCAAGGGCCAGGCGGTGATCTTTTTCGACCTTGAGAGCCAGCAGTGTCAGCTGATGCTCAAGCACGACGTGCCGAAGGAGTTTTTCGAGTAGCCCTTACAGGGCCTGAGTCAGGTCATTCACCTGCAACATAGCCTGCCGACAACGCCGCTCACCGAAGCGGCGTTGTTGCCTGTTGCGCAAGCGTTCTGGCGATTCGCTTGTAAACTTCGGCGCGATGGACCTTGACGTCTTTCGGGGCATTGATCCCGAGCCTGACCTGATTGCCGTTGATCCCCAGGATCTGCACGGTGATGTCATCACCGATGGAAAACGTTTCGCCAATTTCCCGCGTCAGTACCAGCATTTTTCCCACCCTTGCGTTGCGCAAAAGAGGCAGGGTGCATGGCGAGACACGGCGCTTCAATGCGCTGATGGCAAATCAGTAACGTCCTGCAACAGCATCGGAAAAGACTGAAGGAAACGTCTTACTTTCCGGCGAAATCCGTGGGAAATGTCGTTCGCGACTGTGGTTAATCAAGCGGCGGACCAACGCGGCCCGAGCAGAATGATGGTCGCACCGATGACGCAGAAAGCCAGACCCAGCCAGTCCGTGCCCAGGGGCCTGACCCGCTCGACCAGCCCCAGCCAGGCAATCGACGCGACAATGTAGATCCCGCCATACGCCGCATAGGCTCGGCCCGCATAAGCCGCCTCCACACGTGTCAGCAACAGAGCAAACACCGTCAGGCTGACAAGCGCAGGAATCACCCATAGCGCGCTCTTGCCCTGGCGTAACCACAGCCAGAAGGCATAGCAACCGAATATCTCGAACAGAGCGGCAAGGAAGAACCACAGGTAATTGAGCATGAAAGGTTCTCGGGACAGGGCTGCAAGATGCGCGCAACCCTATCAGAAAACAGTGCAGTCATGACCTTGATAACCTTGAACACGCAACGCCGTGCCACACAAGAGGACGCAGAGCGTCCGGAACGGCATGCGACGCAGAGCGTCGCACGATAATGAGTTGTCTGCGCAGACCGACGCAGAGAGTTGCGATTATCGTTCCTCACGCTCCAGCGTGGGAATGCAGTTCTCGACGCCCTGCGTCGCAAAGAGGACGCAGAGCGTCCGGGTTGGTCAGGCATGCCCCTTCTGCGCCTTGGCGCGCATCTTGGCGCACATGACGGTCATTTCGTCATACATCGCCTGTGGCTGCTTGCGTTTCATTTCCCAGGCCATGCGGCCTTCTTCGTGAGGCAGGATCATGAATTCGCCTTCGCCCACCTGCCTGAAGATGTAGTCGGCGATATCCCGCGCGGTGATCGGCGACTTCTCCAGCAACCTGCCGATCTGCGCTTTCATGGCGGGCGTGGGGCCGCGGAAGGAATCCAGCAGGTTGGTCTGAAAGAACGACGGGCAGACCACATGAACACCAACCCCCTGGTCATGCAACTCGACCAGCAGGCTCTCGGAAAGCGCGACGACCCCGGCCTTGGCGACGTTGTAATTGCTCATCGCCGGGGCTTGCATCAGCGCTGCCATCGAGGCGATGTTGATGATCCGGCCCTTGCTGGCCAAAAGCATCGGCAGGAACGCCTTGCAGCCCTTGACCACCCCCATCAGGTTGATCGCGATCTGCCAGTCCCAGTCCTCCAGCGACAACTCGTTGAAGAAGCCCCCGGAAGCCACCCCCGCATTGTTGACGATCACGTCGATGCCGCCAAAGCGCTGTTCACACGCCTGGGCGAACGCGGTGAGCTGGCTGTAATCGCGAACGTCGCAACGCTGCACGAAGCCGTCACCACCCGCCTCGCGTACCAGCGCAAGGGTCTCCTGCAAGCCGGCATCATTGATGTCCGAGAGTGCCAGCCGCCACCCTTCGCGTGCCCAGCGCAGTGCAATTTCACGACCCAGACCTGAGCCGGCGCCAGTAATCATGATGCGGTTTTGCATAGCGAGTGCCTTGTGATGTGCAGGAGTTGCCTGAGTGTAATCACACTAGAAGCACCACAAACCCACCATCAAGACGCTGAATGCCTGGAGCAAACCGCAGCCTTATGAACGCTTGGCTCGGGCCACATAACGGAGCAGCAACAGGCCATACACCGACACATTGAGCAGCACGACGATGCCGCCCAGCCAAAGCTGTATGCCCGGCGTAAGCCCGGCCGGATAAATCAGCGGGATCAGATAATGCTCAACGAAGCCCCCGGTATAGCCCTGCCCTCCAGCGTTGCTGCGCAGGGTGTTTTCCAGCGATGTCAGCGGGCAATACAGGTGCAGAAACTCGACCGCAGTCCCCCAGGCCGCCGCTGGAACGTGCAGCAGCGCCACCCAGGGCCTTCTCAATACCAGCAGTCCGCCGAACAGGACGAACACAATGAACAGTAGATGAAACACGACCACGGCATCCGCCGCCACTCGATAAACCATCATTGTGTCCTCTTGCGGGCCATGCCTCAGGTAGAAAGTTCGCGTCGCACAGAGACTTTTCAGGGTCTTTAGTTCAATTGTTTTTAAGACCGATTCAACTGCATCAGGTCAAAAAAGACCGAGTTATTGTCAGAAAAAAATACGACAAGCCCCTGATTTTAAATGATTTTCAAATAGGTAATAAATTATTTAAAATAGATCGAACCTTTCTCCAACGCCCAGAGTCGGATGAGTCAAGCAGGCTACTTCATACCGTCTGGCATGACGTTTCAACTGCATCTGTTAATTAACACTAATGTAAAGAGGGAACTCACCATGGGCATCGGCACTATTCTTATCATCGTTCTGATTCTGCTGCTAGTTGGCGGTTTGCCAGTATTCCCGCACTCGCGCAGCTGGGGCTACGGTCCGTCGGGCATCATCGGTACGATCCTGGTGATCCTGCTGATTCTGGTGTTGCTCGGCAAGATATGACCTGCTGCTCCACGCAGCAGCGCATGTAGCCAATAAGAAACCCCGCTTTTTCAAGCGGGGTTTTTTTATTGCCCATGAAAAAGCAGCCCGAAGGCTGCTTCTCGTTCACAACAACCTGGCCTTAGTGCGAAACCGCACCGCTGGCACCCAGCCCCGTCTGCGACCGGACGAATTGCGGGAAGAACAGAGCGCGCTCGCCCTCCGCCGCTTTCGACTTGTCGGTGATGGAGAAGAACCAGATACCTACGAAGGCGATGGCGATGGAAAACAGCGCCGGGTATTCGTAAGGGAAAATGGCTTTCTCGTGATGCAGGATCTGCACCCAGATGGTCGGACCCAGCACCATCAGCACCACTGCGCTGATCAGGCCCATCCAGCCGCCGATCATGGCGCCACGGGTGGTCAGGTTTTTCCAGTACATGGAGAGCAGCAGGATCGGGAAGTTGCAGCTTGCCGCGACCGAGAACGCCAGGCCCACCATGAACGCGATGTTCTGGCTTTCGAAGGCAATACCCAGAAAGATCGCCACGACCGCCAGGGCAATGGTGGTGATTTTCGAGATACGGATCTCGTCCTTCTCGTTGGCTTTGCCTGCCTTGATGACGCTGGCATACAAGTCGTGAGAAACCGCCGAAGCACCCGCCAGGGTCAGACCGGCAACCACTGCCAGAATGGTGGCGAAGGCGACTGCCGAGATGAAGCCCAGGAACAGACTGCCACCGACCGCATCGGCCAGGTGAACCGCAGCCATGTTGTTACCGCCCAGCAAGGCGCCTGCTGCATCCTTGAACGCCGGATTGGTGCTGACCAGCAGGATCGCGCCGAAACCGATGATGAAGGTCAGGATGTAGAAGTAGCCGATAAAGCCGGTTGCGTAGAGCACCGACTTGCGCGCTTCCTTGGCATCGCTCACGGTGAAGAAGCGCATCAGGATGTGTGGCAGGCCCGCAGTACCGAACATCAGGGCCAGACCCAGCGAGAACGCCGAGATCGGGTCTTTCACCAGCCCGCCAGGGCTCATGATCGCTTCACCTTTGGGGTGAACCTTGATCGCTTCGGAGAACAGCATGTTGAAGTCGAAGTTGACGTGCTTCATGACCATCAGTGCCATGAACGACGCACCGGACAGCAACATCACTGCCTTGATGATCTGCACCCAGGTTGTAGCAAGCATGCCGCCGAACAGCACATAGAGGCACATCAGGATACCGACCAGCACCACCGCAACGGCGTAGTCCAGACCGAACAGCAGCTGGATCAGCTTGCCGGCACCGACCATCTGCGCAATCAGGTAAAACGCCACCACCACCAGCGAGCCGCAGGCAGACAGGGTGCGAATTTCCTTTTGCTTGAGGCGGTACGAGGCCACGTCGGCAAAGGTGTATTTACCCAGGTTGCGCAGGCGTTCGGCGATCAGGAACAGGATGATCGGCCAGCCCACCAGGAAGCCGATCGAGTAGATCAGGCCATCGTAGCCGGAGGTGTAGACCAGTGCGGAAATCCCCAGAAAGGACGCTGCCGACATGTAGTCACCGGCAATCGCCAGACCGTTCTGGAAACCGGTGATCTTGCCACCTGCCGAGTAGTAGTCCGACGCAGTCTTGTTCTTTTTCGATGCCCAGTAGGTGATGTACAGCGTAAAGGCGACGAAGACCACGAACATGACGATCGCGGCGACGTTCAGGGGTTGTTTCTGCACTGCACCCGTCAACGCGTCTGCCGCCCAGAGGGTCGGCGCGAAGGCGGCCAGGCCAAGTGCTGCTGATAGGCGCCGGATCATTGCTGAGCCTCCTTGAGGATCGCGTTGTTCAGGTCATCGAATTCACCGTTGGCACGGCGAACATAGATGGCCGTCAATATGAACGCGGAAAGAATCAGCCCAACGCCTATCGGCATTCCCCAGGTAATGGTTGAAGTAGGACTTAGTTTGGCCCCCAGAATATGGGGTCCGTAAGCGATCAAAAGAATAAAGGCCGCATACAGGCCAAGCATGATCGCCGAGAGAATCCAGGCGAAACGCTCTCTTTTGGAGACCAGCTCCTTGAAACGGGGGCTGTTTTGAATCGAGAGGTAAATGCTGTCGTTCATTGTTTTTGTCCTCGCAGCACAGATGAGATGTCACGTAACGCACTTTAGTCGGGTCCGGCGCGCACTCCAGACGACCTTAGTATTAGAACGACATTAGCTGTAGATACCTCTTCTCGCACGGCCTGGACCCGCCGGCAGTCGGTCACACGGAAAATACTCCCGGGCAGAAAAACAAAAGGCCGTCTGGCGATAACACCAGACGGCCTTGAGAAGGGCTATTCAGACACTTTGCGACTATTTGGCAGTCCATGCGGCGACGCGGTCCGGGTGCTTGGCGACCCAGTCCTTCGCTGCCGCTTCAGGTTTGGCACCGTCCTGAATCGCCAGCATCACCTCACCGATTTCATCCTTGGATGCCCACTGGAATTTTTTCAGGAAGGCCACGACTTCAGGAGCTTTCTTCTCCAGCCCCAGGCTGCCAACGTTGTCGACGGTTTCAGCCTCGCCGTAGACACCTTTCGGGTCGTCCAGGAAACGCAGTTTCCATTTGGCGAACATCCAGTGCGGCACCCAGCCGGTAACGACAATGGATTTCTTCGCTTTCTCCGCGCGGGTCAGCTCGGCAATCATGCCTGCGCCGGAGCTCGCCTGCAGTTTATAGCCGTCCAGACCGTAGTCCTTGATGGCCTGATCGGTCTTGAGCATCACGCCCGAGCCCGCATCGATCCCGGTGATCTTCTTGTTGAAGGAAGCATCGGTCTTCAGGTCTTCGATGGTTTTGGCCTTGACGTATTCAGGCACGATCAAGCCAATCTTGGCGTCCTTGAAGTTGGGGCCGTAGTTGACGACCTGATCCTTGTACTTGGCGTAGTACTCGCCATGTGTACCCGGAAGCCACGCAGACAGCATGAGGTCGAGCTTGTCGGTTGCCACCGCCTGCCACATGATCCCCGCGGCGACAGACTGCAACTTGACGTCATAACCAAGCTTTTGCTTGATCACTTCGGAGGCCACGAAGGTGGTCGCGACACTGTCGGACCAGCCTTCCACATAGCCAATGGTCAGGGTCTTGGTTTCGGCGATCGCCAGCGTGGAGCTGACCGCAAGTACCAGAGCGGCACCCGCCCCCAGTATTTTTCGCATCATCATTGTCGCTTCCCCGGAAGTTTGCACCGACGGTTGTCGGGGCATGGTTAACGTTGTTCTCCAGACCGCCCTCGCGCCCGACCTTGGGGCACGCGGCGCCTTGCACGTTTTTATCGCTGCCACGCGCAATCAAACGCACCGCAACGCCACCCTGATCATCGACCTGCACGACAGGCAGGCATGCTCTGTCTGCGACACTGGGGCAATGGGAAACGACAACAACGAGCCATCAACGACAACGCACAGCGAAAAACGCCTGAAGCTGGCCATTAGCGGCAGGGGCACACCTTTATGCCCATAGGAGAACGCCCTTCCCCATACCATCGTCGTATAGACGACACAGACTTGCGGCGCACCACTCTGGCTCGTGCTACGAAGGAAACACGATGTGTTACCGCAGCTTTACGATCACCACCGCGAACGGGTAACACGGAAACATTTTTTCCGGCTCTATGACCACGCGCCAACCATCAGAATTCACAAGCCACTGATTTAAAAGAGTTTTCAAAAACTGGCACGGGTCCTGCTATATCTCTGGTACAACAAAAACAACAAATGATGCAGCAAACCAATAAAAACAATACGTAACGGCTCTGACACAACAAGAACAAAACGGACAGAGGCGCAGCTAACAGATTTTTTTGGAGTGGATCAGCTTTACAGGGACCTTTCAGTGAAAGGCCTCGCGACCGGACAGAGAACAATAAAACTACCGTCAGGTAGCTCCAGAACCGGTGGGATCACCCCGTTGTGCAGGCAGGTGATTAAAGTGAATCAGCGCTCAAAAAAATACGTTTGCTCTTGACCCCGGCTGGGGGTCGCACAACAACGCTGTAAAGGGACTGGTCGCCAACAACAATAACAGGCCGCCCTATAACAATAAAAAGAGCACGTGAACCACATTGGAGGAGAGCTACGGCTCTCCTTTGTGCTTTCCGCAAGTCGGAAAATTCGTCTCCAGGCCATGGCCTGCCCATCATCACCAGCCGTGCAAACGTCGCTTTGGGGCAGCAGATACACGAGTCATACAAAAATAAACCGCATATCTGCATTGCAAAATCCAAAGAACGTGTATTGTTCCGTCATATTTACAGGGTTAACCGGTGGATGGGGCACTTTGGCACTACACCTTGGTCATAGCCTGCGTATCTCATCAGCACTTCTTTCCCAAGGGATTTAGTCATGCTCCGTTTTCTGCGCCTCGCCACCGTTATAGGTGGCTTGTGTTTAAGTGCGTCCGCTCTGGCAACCAACGTCGACTCTGCCACCTATGGCTACCCGCTGACTAATCCGTTTGAAGCGACCATTGCGACCACACCGCCCGATCTGCGCCCCGATCTGCCTGACGATGAAGATATCGATCAGGATGTTTACACCCTGAACCTGCACCCCGAGCGCGAGTTCACCCTGCCCGACAACTTCTGGGCGGTGAAAAAGTTGCACTATCGCCTGGCCAAACAGGACCACGCTGCTCCGCTGATCTTCCTGATCGCCGGCACCGGCGCGCCGTATAACAGCACCATCAATGAATTCCTGAAAAAGCTCTATTACGGCGCGGGCTACCACGTCGTGCAGCTGTCTTCGCCCACCAGCTATGACTTCATGAGCTCGGCCTCGCGCTTTGCGACTCCTGGCGTCTCCACCGACGATGCAGAAGACATTTATCGCGTCATGCAGGCCATTCGGGCTCAGCAGGCGCAATTGCCGGTAACCGACTATTACCTGACCGGTTACAGCCTCGGCGCACTGAATGCTGCATTCGTCAGCAAGCTGGACGAAACCCGTCGCAGCTTCAACTTCAAGAAAGTCCTGCTGCTCAACCCGCCGGTCAATCTCTACACCTCGATCAGCAACCTCGACAAACTTGTACAGACCAACGTCAAGGGCATCAACAACACCACCACGTTCTACGAACTGGTGTTGGCCAAGCTGACCCGCTACTTCCGCCAAAAGGGTTACATCGACCTCAACGATGCACTGCTGTTCGACTTCCAGCAGTCCAAGCAGCACCTGACCAACGAACAGATGGCGATGCTGATCGGTACCTCGTTCCGCTTCTCGTCGGCTGACATCGCGTTCACCTCCGACCTGATCAACCGTCGCGGTCTGATCACGCCACCGAAATTCCCGATCACCGAAGGCACCAGCCTGACGCCGTTCCTCAAGCGTGCTCTGCAGTGCGACTTCGATTGCTACCTGACCGAACAGGTCATCCCGATGTGGCGCGCACGCACCGACGGCGGTAGCCTGCTGCAACTGGTCGACCAGGTCAGCCTCTACGCGCTCAAGGACTACCTGCACAGCAACACCAAGATTGCCGTCATGCACAACGCCGACGACGTGATCCTGGGCTCGGGTGACCTCGGCTTCCTGCGCAAGACCTTTGGCGATCGCCTGACCGTTTACCCGTACGGCGGGCATTGCGGCAACCTTAATTACCGCGTCAACACCGACGCCATGCTGGAGTTTTTCCGTGGCTAAACGTCTTTTACTTCTTGCCGCTCTGCTCTGTGCCGGCACAGTCCAGGCCGCTGACGCGGATACCAGCAACAAGGCTCAGCACCCGGCCACTGTGGCCCGTCAGACCGATGCTGATGGTTTCACTCAGCCGCTGAAATCGCTGCAATTCAACCCGGGGCTGGATCAGCGTGAGTTCGAGCGCGCCTCCATCAACGCGCTGGAAGTCTATGATCCGCTGGAATCCTGGAACCGCCGGGTTTACCACTTCAACTACCGTTTCGATGAATGGGTATTTCTGCCGGTCGTGGACGGCTATCGCTACATCACCCCCGGCTTCGTGCGCAGCGGCGTGAGCAACTTTTTCAGCAACCTGGGCGATGTCTCCAACCTGCTGAACAGCCTGCTGCAGTTCAAGGGCGAGCGCTCGCTGGACACCACTGGCCGTCTGCTGCTCAACACCACCATCGGCATCGCCGGTCTGTGGGACCCGGCGACCATGATGGGCCTGCCGCGCCAGAGCGAAGACTTCGGCCAGACCCTGGGCTTCTACGGCGTCCCTGCAGGGCCTTATCTGGTGTTGCCATTGTTCGGTCCATCGAACGTGCGTGACACCGGCGGCATGCTGTTCGACTACACGGCTGAAAACCAGATCAACTTCCTCAACGTGGCTGAAGTCAGCAGCGACCATCCGGAAATCACCGTGTTGCGCGCCGTTGACCGCCGTTACGTCACCAGCTTCCGTTACGGCCAGCTCAACTCGCCGTTCGAGTATGAAAAAGTGCGCTACGTCTACACCGAGTCGCGCAAGCTGCAGATCGCCGAATAAGCGTAACGCGGCAAAACGACGGCCAGCCGGAGTGATCGGGCTGGTCGTTTTTTTTGGCACTTTTACCTGCCTGGCCAATCACATGGCTCAAGGCAAACGCCTCCGTCATCAACAGACAAAAAGGAATTTCCATGCGCTCTTTCGGTTTCAAGGCAATGGCTGTGTGTGTCGCACTGGCAGCATGTCAGAGCATGGTCAGCGTTCAGGCTGCCACCAAGCCGCAGGCCGCTGCGCCCGCTGCTGCGGTGCAAAAGGCTTCGCTGCTGGGCGGCAAACTGGCCTTCACCATCCCTGCGGGCTACGTGCAGGGCGAGATGCCCGAGATTGATGCAAAAGCCAAGGCTCAGGGTGTGACGGGGTCGCTCTACACCAATGCGGCCGAAAAGCGCGTGCTGATCGTTACCGAAACACCTATGCCAATGGGCGTGCAGGCCAACGATAACGACGGCGCAGTACTTGATGGGCTGGTCACCGGCATCCTTGCCCAGCAGAGTACCGGCTACAAGGACTTCAAAAAGCTGGGCGACAAGAAGATCGTCAAGAAGAACGGTCTTGGTGTGCGTCAACTGGACACCTCGGCGACCATGAGTGACGCTCAGGTGCTGAGCACATCGATCGTCGCTGCATCGGGTAGCCGCGCAGCCGTGCTGAACGTGGTCTCCAATGCGAAGAATCCGAAAGAGCATGCTGCGCTGGTGAAGACTGTCATAGGCCAGTGATCTGCGGACCGGTCCGCCGGTCCGATGTGGCTCAATCCACCCGCAACACGCCGGATAACCGCTCGACCAGGGCCTGAACCCTGGCAGATCGCCCAAGAAACCCTTATTAGTGAATTCCAGTCCACAACAAAGGGAAAACTTGGCAAAGATAGAAGTTCTTTTCTGCAATAAGCTGGCGGACTTATTTTTAATGGGTCTGCACAATGCCTTCTCTGGAAACCACTGCCTCCGGCGCTCGCGGCGAAAGCTCGACCGGCGCCGGCTTGTCCATCGCGATTCTGGCCCTCGCCGGCTTCGTGATCGTCACCACTGAATTTCTCATCATTGGTCTGTTGCCTTCAATGGCCCGTGATCTGGGAATTTCCATTTCTACTGCCGGCTTGCTGGTGACGCTGTTCGCCTTCACGGTGATGCTCTTTGGCCCACCGCTGACGGCCATGCTCTCGCACCTGGACCGCAAGCGTACGTTCATCGTCATTCTGCTGATCTTCGCCGCCTCCAACGCGCTGGCGGCGGTGTCGAGCAATATCTGGGTGCTGGCGCTGGCGAGGTTCATTCCGGCACTGGCCTTGCCGGTGTTCTGGGGCACCGCCAGTGAAACGGCAAGCCTGCTGGCCGGACCGAAACGCGCTGGCAAGGCTGTTGCGCAGGTGTACCTCGGCATCTCGGCTGCCATGCTGTTCGGTATTCCGCTGGGTACGGTATTTGCCGATGCCGTGGGCTGGCGCGGCGCATTCTGGGCGCTGACGCTGCTGTCAGCGTTGATGGCCCTGTTGCTGGCACTGTCGATGCCGCGTATCGAACCTACTGCAAAGGTCGGCCTCGCCGAGCAGGCAAAAATTCTCCGGGATCCGTTTTTCCTCGCCAACCTGCTGCTGTCCATCCTGCTGTTCACGGCCATGTTCGGTGCCTATACCTACCTGGCTGACACACTGGAACGCATCGCGGGCATCGAATCGGCTCAAGTGGGTTGGTGGTTGATGGGCTTCGGCGCGGTCGGCCTGATCGGTAATGCCCTGGGTGGACGTTATGTGGACCGCAGCCCGCTCGGCTCGACCATGGCCTTTGCGCTGCTGCTCGCACTGGGCATGACCGCAAGCGTACCCGCCGCAGGCTCCATGCCGCTGCTGGCCGTGGTGCTGGTGATTTGGGGGATCGCACATACGGCGCTGTTTCCGATCTGCCAGATCAGGGTGATGAAAGCAGCGCCTCAGGCCCAGGCACTGGCAGGGACCTTGAATGTCTCGGCCGCCAATGCCGGCATCGGCCTGGGATCGATCATCGGAGGCCTTACCATCGAGCACCTGGGCCTGGGTGCCGTAGGGTATGTCGCCGCTGTTGTTGCGCTGCTGTCCATTGCCGTTGCATGGATGACCAGCACTCAGAAAAACAAGGCACCGTTATAACCGCCTGACCGTCGCGTTACTGAACTCGCCGGGCAGTGTGTATGCCAACAACCAGACACCCTGCCCCGGTTATTAGCGGTGTATTAAATTGTATATTTCGTCATATTTTTGAACAGGTTTTAGCACTGTTTCTGTCATTTAATTGACTTTTAAACAGTAACCTTTCCTCAATATGTAGCTATTTGACACCCCTCGGCAAAATACTCTTCCCTTGCCACTAGTGAACGCTCAAACTCCAGCCTTTCGGTCAAGCGGTGTCGATTTCTGACCGATTCGAAAGTAATGTCCGGTAAGAATCTATGAGCACCTATCACCGCAGAGGGATGGCATTCGCCAAGCGGATCTACGCCCCGAGATGCTTCGGTGTCAGCGTTGGCTTTGTGACGGTCGCTGTTTCTTTGTATTACGTGAATGCAGCACACTGGGCGTGGTTGTTGGCACTGCTCTATAGCCTGGTGTGGCCGCATGTTGCTTACCAGCTCGCAAGAACGTCGCGCGAGCCTTACCAGGCTGAATGGCGCAATCTGCTTTTCGATTCGATGATGGGCGGTTTCTGGGTTGGCGCGATGGGTTTCAGCGCAGTTCCCGGGGTTACGGTGCTCGCCATGATGGCCATGCATAACATGGCCGCCGCCGGGCCACGTCTGATGCTGCAAGGCCTGTGCATGCAGGCACTGGGCGTGCTGATTTCGCTGGCCGCGCTCGACCCTGTCGTCAATCTGCATGGCAACATGGCGCAGATCTACGCCTGCCTTCCGGTACTGGTGACCTACCCTATTTTCATTGGCTGGCTGAGCCATCAGGTCACACTCAAGTTATGGGAACACCGCAACATCCTGCGCAAGGTCAGCCGCACCGACAGCCTCACCGGCCTGCTCAATCATGGCGCGTGGAAGGACCTGCTTGACCTTAAGTACGCCAGTAACCAGGGCGCGTATCAGGAGTGCGTCATCGCGCTGATCGATATCGATCACTTCAAGGTCATCAACGACACTTACGGCCACCTGATGGGCGACACGGTGCTGCAAAGCATCAGCGAAGCACTGATAGAAAACCTGCGCGATTCCGATCTGATCGGGCGTTGTGGCGGCGATGAATTCTGCGTCATTCTGCCCGACACCAGTTTGCTTCAAGCAAAGGAAATCCTTGAGCGCCTGCGCATGGCGATAGACGAAATGACCTATACCCTGCATTGCGATCTCAAGGTCAGCCTCAGTATCGGCATTGCCGCCTACTCCCCTGAAATGCCGGATGCGTCGTCGTGGCTGCATGAAGCAGACAAGGCGCTGTATCTGGCCAAAAGCACCGGCCGCAACCGCGTCGCCAGCCCTCAGGATGCGCCGCCAGAACTCCAGTCGCTTGGCGCACAGGCCTGATCCGTCAACGCTTGTCCTTGAACAGCATGTCGAACAGGGATGAGAGACTCTTGACCCCCATCGCTTTCAGAAACGTCTCGCGCATATCGTTACGCAGGCTTTCCAGTGTTATTTCCTTGGGTTTGGTGGATTTTTTTACGGCGACCGTTTCTTGAGAGTCTCCTTCGCCCGGCGTGTATTTTTCCTTGGACAGCGTCCTTATGTAGTCACTCTTCTGGCTTTTATAAGTAGTGAAGTCTGCACCCAGTTGCTCGTCCCTTTCCCCCGCCGTTGAAAACCTGTTGATGACTTTTTCCATGAACTCAAAATTATTGTGACCTATGGACCCGTAGTCCTTGTCAGTGATGAAGCGAACGAACCCCTGATCCAGCCGCGTTGTTTTTAACCCATCACTTTCGGTAATACGTTTGGCGGTGGCCGCGTGCGGCTCGGTAAAACTGTAGAACACCTTGTGGCCTTCCATGTCATATGTTTTGCCCTGGTTATGACGAAGCATTATCCCTCCATCATCACTCTCCCTGTAAGAAGCCAACTGAAACGCCAGGTCATCGACATAGCTCAAATCAGCTCCCTGATCACTCGCCCAACCGTAAACGTCACCCAACAGACTCCGATCATCCCGGGTTAAAAAAAATGCCTGGGGCATGGACATTCCACATTCGGCTTTTCCTAGCATGGGCGCAGAACGAGCAGAGTCCGCGAACCCAAACACCCTGTGTTTCAGGAGGGCCTGGCCGCTGATGGTCACCGCAGAGTCTGGAGAGGTTGATCGGAGGGTGGGATTGGCAATTGAGCGCATGTTTTTTGCCGCTCTTTTATCGTCAAGTTGTTGCGCGGCTATCAGTGCATCTGCTCCGGAACTTATGACTCGCATGACGTTGGCTCCTGCCCCGAAAGATCCCTGGCGGTTATCGCCAGGGATTGACAATCAATACGTTAAATGAAAGGTGACTGTTTCTGGCCCGGCAGGTTTGCTTTGCCAAGGTCCATTGACAGCTTGGTGTTTTATCAAAACATCCGATGCATAGCTGAACCCCAAGCTATTAAATTGATCAGTATCACCTGGCATACCTGGGTCAATCTGAATACAGCTCGACTCGTGTACGCCTTAAAAACGCTATTCCTTATCATTCACCGCGCACTGAGCTTGAAATCTTTTATTAGACAAAACCTAAATCGCTTGTAAAACCACATCCACCGACCGATATCAACACCCACTAAATGATAGTGACTTCTCAGACTTGCTTGATACGCCTTGCCGCCACCTACCCGACACACTCTCGGTCAATGGAAAATTCAAATGCGGACAGATTATCCAACAGCCACTCAGGCGTATGCCTCTCAAGCAATGTGCCGATGGGCTGCTGCTTTATCAGTGCGCCGTAGAGGGCTTCTTCATGATCGAGGTGTGCTTGCTGAACAGTGCGATAGTTCAATGGATAGATGCTCTTCTCGATGGGCAACAGCCGGTCGAAGTGTTCGAGCAGACCATGAAAGACGATTCGCCGTTCGACGGTATTGCGCGTGGTGGCTATGAGTTTGACGAAGTACTCACTGTCCTGAGCCCGCAGCGCTTCGCTGGCGGCATAACGCTCGACCAGCGTGTGCGGCGATGGATCATCGAATACGATGCAGCACAGGTCTTCGCGCACCAGGCCTTTGAACGGGTTCTCGGCTTCTGACCGACGGCCGTGCAGGCCGAGTGCAAATTGTACGGCGCGCTCGGCCAGCCATTGACGCTTGCGGCCCTCAAGCCGGGCAATGTCTTCGAGCAAGGGTGACTGACGCCCATGCGAACGAAGCTGCCTACAGAGTTTGGCAAACAGGCCGACAGGTCCGGACAGCTTTGCCTGTTGCTCGGCCAGTTGCGCTACGGAAAGCGCGGACTGCCGGGTTGCCAGATGCTGGAAGTCCGTTGTCGTATTAAAGCCGGGCTGCAGTGGGTCCAGCCGCAACGACGTGTCGGCACCTGGCTCGCCCCGAACAAAACAAACAGTCATGAGTGGCTCCTTTTTTATTGTTTACAGTTCGTCGTGCGAGCAGGTTTCGAATATTCCTTTCTGCAGACAGCCAGGAAGCAGTGGCTGACGGCAGTCACAGAGCAGCACGGTATTATTGATTGCACCGCCAAACGTCAGCAGTGCTCATTGCATTAACAAGTTACAGGTTGCGACAAGACACATTATGTATGTGCTGGTTCGCTGCGCAATCCGACAGATGTAGGGGGTCGGGCAGTGTTCCCCGGAAGCAATAGAGATACGCACCTGGCCATGAGCTCGGCACGCGTCCTTACCTGATTCTTTCTTAGCAGCGAAGATACGTGATCGCGAACGGTGT
This sequence comes from Pseudomonas sp. B20, assembly GCF_020515755.1. Lineage (NCBI taxonomy): Bacteria > Pseudomonadati > Pseudomonadota > Gammaproteobacteria > Pseudomonadales > Pseudomonadaceae > Pseudomonas > Pseudomonas sp. B20. The sequence goes on along the minus strand of NZ_JAHPJG010000001.1, from coordinate 438,264 downwards.
AGTCACTGATACTGAGCTGCCTGGCAATTTCCTTGTTCGTACATCCCTGCAACAACAGGCCAAGAACCTCCTGCTCTCTCATTGTCACCCACATGATACTTCCCCTCGCCATCATTTTGCCTAACAGGCAAATTTGTAGGATGTTTCTTACATTCGTCTTCCATGACCCAAACAGTAAATCGGCACAGAAATCATTTTATTTAGTCTTGTTTTGCATTAACACGATATAGCCCTCAAAGCTTCGCAACAAAGCTGAAAGCTGAAAGCTGTAAGAAAAATCTTTAATATTTAAATACCGAGGAAAACTCCTACAGCAAATACAGAATAATTACGCATTCCTTTTTATCGACATCATGAGTGGTTCGCCTGAAAAATATTTCGCGCAGGCACGAACCAACAGCGCATTAGATAAATAACGCAAACACTATAGAGACGGGCAAGATAGACTTGACTAAACGGAATTACAATCACTTGTTACAATTGAATGCGTCTGCCGCCCGGAACTTTCCGGCCATATTCGAGTTGCCACTCACCCCACACAAGAGGTGAGCAGCGGGCATTGCCGGTGTGTGCGAGAACAGCGGTCGCCGCGCCCCCCGCCCCGGAGTTATCCGGCTTTACCGCTTGCCAGGTCATCCACCACCACGCCACGGCGCAGGCCGAATACTGCAGCGGTCATCAGGCCCGTGGCGCCCATGATCAGGCTATACAGCACGCACACCCAGATATTCCAGGGCATCAGGGCAATCAGCATCAATGGCGTGGTGCTGGCCCAGAAGGCATAGGCGATGTTGTAAGTGAACGAGATGCCTGACACCCGGATGTTCGCCGGGAACAGTCCGACCATCACCGACGGCACCACACCGACAATCCCGCACGCCAGCCCGGCAATCGCGTAGGCGATACCCAGCGGCATCCATTGCTCGATGAGGCTGGTGTAAAGCACGCCGATGCCCATCGGCATCAGCAGGCTGTAGAACATGATGCCGCGCCAGGCGCCGATACGATCGACCAGCATGCCTGCCAGCACGCAGCCTATATTGAGAAACACGATGCCGACTGCGCTCAGAGCAAAGGTGTCGCTGGCACTGATACCAAAGCGCTGCTGCATGACGGTCGGGGTAATCACCACCAGGACCACCACTGCGGAGGTCAGCACAAAGGTCAGCAGCGCAGCAGGCAGCAAGGATTGGCGATGATCGCGTAGCACCTGGCCAAGTGGCAGCGCCGGCAGATGTTCACGCTGGGCATGCAGGGCGATGAACACCGGGGTTTCGTTCAACCAGCGGCGCAACCAGACGCCCACCACACCGAATACGCCACCGAGCAGGAACGGAATACGCCATGCCCAGTCAAGAATTTCGCCAGGGCTGAAGACCCGCGCCAGCCATGTTGCGGTCAGTGCACCCAGCAGGTATCCGAATGTCAGACCGGCTTGCAGTACGCCCAGTGCATAGCCGCGGTGCCCCTTGGGCGCGTGTTCTGCCACGAATACCCAGGCGCTTGGCACTTCGCCGCCCACAGCGGCTCCTTGCAGGATGCGCAGCGCCAGCAGGACCAGCGGCGCCCAGTAGCCGATCTGTGCGTAAGTGGGCATGACGCCGATCAGCAGACAAGGCAGGGCCATCATCAGAATGCTCAGGCTGAACACGCGTTTGCGGCCCAGCCGGTCGGCGAAGTGCGCCATGAGAATCCCGCCCAGCGGGCGCGCCAGATAGCCGGTCACGAAGATCCCGAAGCTTTGCAGCAGACGCAGCCACTCGGGCATGTCCGGGGGAAAGAACAGCTGGCTGAGGGTCAGCGCAAAGAACACGAAAATGATGAAGTCGTAGATTTCCAGCGCCCCACCCAGCGCCGCAAGACTCAGGGTCTTGTAGTCGCCTTTGGTGAAAGGTTGCGGAGTGGATTGAACGATGGCCGTCATGAAGCCCCCGAAACATGGCTGAAAAGAGCGCCTGACGCTCACAGGGCGCGAAGAATAGCAAAGCTTGCGGGCGCACTGATACGGAGCTGAGGCCTGTGGCGGCAACGATGATCCCGACTATCGTGAGCCGCTCTGCGTCGGTCTGCACGGATAATCCGATTATCGTGCGGCGCTCCGCGTCGCATGCCTTTCCGGACGCTCTGCGTCCTCTTGACGACGCAGAGCGTCGAGAACTGCATTCCCACGCTGGAGCGTGAGGAACGATCATCGCAACTATCGTGCGACGCTCTGCGTCGCATGCCATTCCGGACTGCATTCCCACGCCGAAGCGCGCGGAACGATCATCTCGACTGGCGTGCCGATGCTCCGCGTACCAGAGCCCTTCGCTAAAAGTTGACGGAGGCCGACAGTCTCGCCGTTCTGGGCGCGCCCATGAACAGGTAGTCGTCGCCCAGATACTCTCCAGCATCACGCCAGTAGCGTTTGTCGAACAAGTTGTCGACGGTCAGGCGCAGAACGGTGTCGTAGCCGCTGATTCGGGTGCTGTAACGGCTGCCGATATTGAACAGTGCGTAGTCATTGACCTGCACGGTGCCTTCACGGTCAGCGTACTTGCTGGCGCTGTACTGCACGCCGCCGAGCAACGCGAGCCCGGGCACCGGCAGGCTGTAGTCGGCTTGCAGGGTGCCACGGTATCTGGGCACATTGAGGGCCTGGTGATCGTCATAGGCGTCGGTGCCGCTGTCTTCAACGCGCGCCCGGATGGCCGCCGCACTGGCGGATATCTGCAGGCGGTCAGTCACCCAGCCACTTGCCCCCAGTTCAAGGCCGGTGTTTTTCTGCTCGCCTTGCTGTACGTAAGTGAACGTACCGTCATCGTTGGGCCTGGAATACTGGTAGGCCTGGCGGGCCTGAAACACTGCGGCGGTCAGGCTCATGCGCTGCCAGTCATACTTGATGCCTGCTTCCAGCTGTCGGGACACGGTCGGCGCAAGAATTTCACTGGCATTGGTGGTGAACCACGCTGCCGTCCCGCCGAGCGACAGGCCCTTGCTGTAGCTGGTGTAGAGCGAAACATTGTCCACCGGCTTGTAGATCAGCGCCGCCTGGGGCAGAAACACATAGCGCTCGGTGTGTCGTGCATCGCTGCCGTCCTCGTTGAACGTCTGCTCGTCGAGCCGCACCCCGCGTCCGCCCAGCACGGTTTGCCAGTGCTCGTTGAAGCTGATCCGGTCGGTGGCAAACAGCCCGTACTGGCGGCTGTCCAGGCGGCGCTCGGTATGTGCAAGCGCCAGGGTCGAGGGTGCCACCTGCTCAGGTGCCTCATTGATATTGCCCGAGCCGACGAATTCGTTGAAGGTCCCGCGCGTATCGACCGTGCGGCGGTAGGCACTGCTGCCGAAGGTCAGTTCATGCCCCAGCGATCCGGTAGTGAATGTGCCGGACATGGCCGCTTCGACTTCATCGTTGCGACGCGTATCGTCAGGGCTGCGGAAATCATAGATGTCATAACCGCCCTCGGCACTGAAATGGTTAGGCACCGCTTGCCCTGCGCAACTGGCCGAGCCGTAGCACCCCCACGCAAAGGCACTGTAGTCATCGATGACCACGCGACTGCGTGACGCGCTGAGACTGCCCTTCCAGCTGTCATTGAAGCGATATTCGAAACGTCCGTTCATGTTCAGCGAGTCGATACCGACCGGATTGGACCAGTTCTGGTAGCCCAGCAATTTACGTGGCGAGGCATCGTGAGGCAGCGCAGTGCCGCCCAGAAGCTGATAACCGGGCACCGAACGCTGCTCTTTGGTCTGGTACTCGACATCGAGTTGCAGCAGGGCGCGCTCGCTGATGTTCCAGTCGAACGCCAGTGAGGCAAAATCGCGCTGGCCATCGGCGTGTTCGACATACGAACGAATGTCTTCGTGGGCAAGGTTGGCGCGCAGGCCAAACTGTTGCTCGCTGCCGAACCAGCCACCGACGTCGGTCGCGATGTAGCGTTCGCCATGTTCGTTGGTAGAGACCGTGACCGAGCGAACGTCCTGCGCCCGTTTGGTCTGATAATTGATGACCCCACCGGGCTCGGCCACGCCGCTCTGCAGGCCGGAAAGCCCCTTGAGCAACTCGACCTGCTGCTTGTTCTCCAGCGCTACATTCTGCTCACCGGCAATGCTGCGGCCATTGATGCGATAACTGTTGGCCGCGTTCAACGAAAACCCGCGCACCACAAAGTTTTCGTAATAGCCCACCGGGGCATAGCCGTCGCCGACCGACGCATCGTTGCGCAGCACTTCACTCAGCAGCTTTGCCTGACGGTCCTTGATCAACGCAGCGCTGAACACTGACACCGAGGCAGGCGTATCGAGCAGTGAAGCCTGATCTAACCCGAATATCGATGCCCGCTCAGCTTTATAGTCGCCGGTGCTTTCCGGCTCGCTGAACCCAGTGACGTTGACCGCATCCAGGCTGAGCGCCTCTGCGGCCAGCAACGGCGAGGCAACCGCCATACCCAACGGTAACAATCGCCAAGCGTGGCGCATGGCAGGTCGGTAAGGCGTTCTCATCGAGCAGACTCCGCAAGGACAGATGCCTGGACAGACGCGACGCACCTTCCGGCAGGGGGCCAACCTTTTACGTTCACTGCCGGTTTTTTTCAACCTTTACGTGATGCGTTGCCTGTAAACGAAGTGCAGGGGAAAACTTTACTTACGAATCAGCAGAGCGAGACCGGCTTCAAAACGCTTCGCACACTTGAATAATTAAGCGTGAATTAAGTAAGCGCGGATAATCTGAGTTCAACAAAACCGCTGAACCAATCAGCGTGTGATGAATCAATCAAGACAGATCAATCAGAAAGGAATACCCCATGAAACTTATGCCTGCCGTTTTCGCCGCTGTTGCCCTCACTGCTGTTGCAGGTGCCGCCCAGGCTGACGTTGGTCCCGATGAAGTGATCCGCCTGTACAAGTCGCAGGCGTTGGGTGACTTCGAACAGTTCAACAAACAGGCCGTTGCCAAGCACCAGGGCTTCACGGTCAGCGATACCGAACTGGACAAGGACCGCACCGGCCGCCTGATCTATCAGATCGAACTGAAAGACGCCAAGGGTGTGGAGTGGAACTACGACGTTGATGCCAAGACGGGCGAAGTGGTACGTGACGCAAAGGATAATTGATCCGACTGCTTTACCGGTTACCACCGCAAGCAATTAATAAGAAAATTCCCACAGCATTGTGGGAATTTTCTTTTTCAAGCGGTTAACAGTTTATTACTGAGCCAAGCCCACTTTCAGCAGACTTCCCTTATCGTCGTCGGTCAACAGATACAAGTAACCGTCCGGCCCCTGACGCACATCCCGTATGCGCTGTTTCATGTCTTTCAACAGACGTTCTTCATGGACGATCTTGTCATTCTCGAACTGCAGCCTGATCAACTCTTCAGTGGCCAGCGCACCGATGAATACACTGTGATCCCATGCCTTGAAAAGGCTGTGGTCATAGAACGCCATACCACTGAGGCCCGGCGACACTTCCCAGACCTGGAACGGAATTTTGGTCCCTTCGACAACCTTGCCCTTGGACTCCGAAATCGGCTGACCCGAGTAGTCGATACCGTGGGTCGCGATCGGCCAGCCATAATTTGCGCCACGCTCGATGATATTCAGCTCATCACCGCCCTTGGGACCATGCTCGTTGGTCCACAACGTCCCGGTCCAGGGGTCGAGCGCGGCGCCCTGCTGATTGCGATGGCCATAGGACCATATCTCGGGGCGTACGCCCTTCTGGCCCACGAACGGGTTGTCTTTCGGTACGCTGCCGTCCGGATAGATGCGCACGATCTTGCCCTGCAGCTTGTCCAGATCCTGCGCAGTGGGGCGCTGATTGTTTTCGCCCAGCGCGATGAACAGGTAACCGTCGCGATCGAAGACCATCCGCGCGCCGAAGTGGTTGCCCACCGACAGTTTCGGTTCCTGGCGGAAGATGACTTCGAAGTCTTCCAGACGGGTCATGTCCTTGGACAGACGACCACGCCCTGCGGCAGTGCCGGCGGTATCACCCTCGGCGGCCGTCTTGCCGCTGCCCTCGGAGTAGGTCAGATAGACCATGCGGTCCTTGGCGAAGTCCGGTGACAGCACCACATCGAGCAAACCGCCCTGCTTTTGCGCCCAGACTTGCGGCACCCCGGAAAGCGGTGCAGACAATTTGCCATCCGCCGACACAACGCGCAGGTTGCCGGAACGCTCTGTCACCAGCATGCCTTGCCTGTCAGGCAGAAAGGCCAGCGCCCATGGATGATCCAGACCTTCGACAACAGGCGTCACCGTGACGGTGCCCAGTTCGCTTTTGTAGGACTCCGTAGCGGCGCTGGCCGTCAGTGGCAGGCTCAGAATGGCTGCAGTACACAATGTCGCGATCAGGGTTTTTCTAAGCATGAGCGTTTCCTTATGCATTGAGTCGACGTCCGCAATGGTTCGCCGGGTTGAAAATTCAGTTGCCGCGCTTGGGGTCGGTTATCGGAGTAGTAGAAGGACGTGGCGTGTTCTGGCGCGTAGGGTAGCCGTTGCCGATGCCACCGTTTTCCAGAGTGGGCTTGCGCACCGGCGGCGCGATGTTGGGGCCTCGGGACGGTGGCACGCTGGACTCGGTGCCTTGGCGGCTGTTGGGGTTGGCACGGTGAATCGGGCTGTTATAGGGGTTGCTGCTGGCACCGTTGTTGAGGGTGCTGTTTGGCAGCGTCTGCGCCTGGACCGCACCGATGCTGCATGACGCAACAAGCACGCCGCCGACAAGATTGCGCACAAAACTGTTCATCACTACCTCTGGGCAAAGTGAAAACTTCGGAGTAACCGTTAAGGCTCAGGCCTTTGATGGCAACCCGGGCCTCAGGTTCGACGCGACACTGCCGATGAGCAAGCAAAGCGCTGGGAGAGTTTGTAACAAGGATGGTCAGGGCTGTCGCAGCCGAACGACGCAACGGCCTGCAGCCCAAGGTTTGCGGAGCCCAAAAAAGCACTTGATGAGCAGCCTGTGCGCTCAAAAGGCACAGGCTGGCGCAGGGTGCCTACGCAGACTTCAACGGCATGCTGAAGGTAAAGACCGTGCCCTGCTCGCGCGTCGAGCACACCTCAAGCGTACCTCCATGGGCAATGGCTATCTCGCTGGCGATGTACAAGCCCAGTCCGAGCCCGGCTTGCGGCTCGTCGGTGATGGGTCTTGAGTACGGCAGGAACAGTTGCGCACGAACCGATTCAGGTATCGGCTCCCCCTGATTGGTAACGCTGAGCACAAACACCTCGCCATGCACGCCTGCCGTCACTTCGACCGGGCTCTCGGCATCACCATGGCTGATCGCGTTGGACACCAGATTGGAGAGCAATTGCGCGATCCGCTCGTGATCGCAGCGGATACGCTCCAGCTCGCCTATGTTCGAGTGAATCGGCCGCGACGGGTGGACGCGCTGCACCTCTGAAATCACATGCTCCAGGGTTTTATCCAGGCCGGGCGCCTCATGGATACTGAGAGGAATGCCATGACCCATGCGGCCTCGGGCAAAATCGAGCACGTCATCGACCAACTGCGAGGCGCGCTGGCCAGAGGTCAGGATGTGTTGCACGACCTGCTGGGCCTTTTCATCCAGCGGACGACGCAACAGCAATTCGGCACTGGCATTGATGGCAAACAGCGGGTTGCGCAGGTCGTGCCCCAGCACGGCGATAAACTGCTCGCGCAGCTCAGCCACCTCACGTTCGGCGAGCAGGTCTTCACGCGCCTGTTGCAGGTTTTCCTCGGCCTCAATCTGCAGCGCCAGAAGACGTGCGAACGACACCATCATGGCTTCGATGGGCGTACCGATCAGCTTCGCCGGCTTGGGATCCAGCGCGCAGATGGTGCCGAAAAAGGAGCCGTCGGAAAGAAAGATCGGCACCGAGATATAGCTCTGGAAACTGTACAGACGTGGTGTTTCATGCGTACAGAACAGCGGGTCCTCGGCGACATGATCAATCACCACAGCCTTGTGGGAGCTGCGAATCTCGTGGCAGATGGTGCTGCTCAGCTCGAGCTCGCCGCCGGGTTTCAAACCGAAATCGAGCGTGTCCAGGACCGCACAGGCCGTCCAGGTGGTTTCGGTTACACGCGCCACGGCGGCGAAGCCCAGCCCGGTGGATTCGGCAATGACCTGCAGGATGGCCGGCACCGCGCTGATCCGACTGATCGTGGCCACATCATTTGAAATGGATCGCCGCATGTAGAACCTGTATGAGCCTTGATGTGATGACGCAGCACGTTAGTTTAGGACTGTAACGATTTTTCTGCACCCGTGAATAACACGGGTTGATCGTCAATCTGCATGAAACCTGATCAAACCTCGGTTTTCGCCGGGGGACGCGGAAACGCCACGGTGAAGGTCGTGCCTTCTTCAGCCGAAGAACGAACCGTCACATCGCCCAGATGGGCTCGAACGATCTCGCGCACGATAAACAGGCCGAGCCCGACGGTGCGCGTCTCGTCACTGTCGCTGACTACGCGTACGACGGGCTCGTACAGGTCGTCTACCTTCTCCATGGGTATCGGCTCACCCACGTTGTGCACCGACAGTTTGATCATCCAGGTGTCGAACGACGACGTAATCAAAACCTCGCCGTCGTCGGTGCCGTAATTGATGGCATTGCTGACCAGATTGCCAAGCATCTGCAGCAGGCGGTCAGGATCAGCCGAACACGCGCCCTGCCCTTCGCTGCGATGGGTCAGCACCCGATCCGGGAAAACCTGGCGCAGCTCTTCGACGCCCCGGGCGACGACTGCGTGAAAATCGACAGGCTGAGGTACGACGGTAATGCCACTGCCGACCCGGGCGTGGGTGAAATCCAGCAGGTCGACAATCATGCGATCGGCACGGTCGGTGGAATGGTTGATGTGTCCCAGAATCCGCTCTTGGCGCGACTCGAGCGGTGTGCGTTCCAGCAGCCCGGCAGCCATCTTGATCGCGGCCAGCGGGTTGCGCAGGTCGTGGCTGACGATGCCAATCATCTGTTCGGCAAAAATAGCCCGGATCTCCGCCTCGGCATGCGCCAGACGCAAGCGATTGCGCGCCGAGGTCAGCTCGCTCTGCACGGTCATCTGCTGTTGCAGGAGCTCTTCGGCGATCTTGCGGGCAGCCAGCAGTTCGCGCTCGTACTTGTTGCGCTCTTCGGCCAGGAACACGGCCACTTCATGCAGATACCCCGACGGGTACTCGCGGCGTACGGCATTGAGCATCATCGGAATGGGGCGGCCATCGGCATGAATCAGCTCGACCTTGACCTCGGCAATTGAACCTTGCGACTGCAGCGTGGGCGCCCAGTGAGTCTGCAGAAAGGCCTTGCCTGCCAGACTCAGCAGTTCCTGAAAGCGGCGGCCCACAACAGCGTCGCGCTCCAGCCCCAGCCATCGGCAAAACGTCAGGTTGGCGCGCTCGATAGTGCCGTTGGGCAACGTGATCAACAGACCACAGGGCGCATGCTCGTAGAGGTCTTCCGTGACAGGCAGACTCACCTGTTCAACGGTCATGTGCGGCGCTCTCGTAAGAGGCCAGAAACTGATTCATCGCAGTAATGCATTCCTGGGCTGCGCTCATGTGCGGGTAATGCCCTACGTTGTCGATCATGCGCAGGGTGCTGTCGGTAATGACGCGGTGCAAATATTCACCCACTTCGACTGGCACCACCATATCGTCGCTGCTTTGCAGAATGAGTGTTCTGCTCTTGAGTTGCGCGACATCGGCACGATGGTCGGATAAAAACGTCACGCGGGCAAACTGTCTGGCGATCTCGGCATTGGTGCGACAAAAACTGTTGGCGAGTTCTTCACTCAGTTCAGGTCGATCCGAGGCGCCCATGAGTGTCGGCGCCATGGTGCTCGACCAGCCAAGATAATTGCTTTCCAGTGTTTCAAGTAATGAGTCGACATCGGCGCGATTGAATCCACCCAGGTAATCTTTCTCGTTGAGGTAATGCGGGGATGGACCAATCATGATGTGACCGTCGAACCGGCCGGGCGACTGAAGCTCGGCCAGCACGGCAATCATGCAACTGACCGAATGACCGACGTGCACCACCGGCCCCTCTGCGGCGAACTCGTTGACCACCTCCAGCAAGTCGGTTGCATAGCCTTTGAGCGACGAATACTTGTGCGGATACCAGGCCGATACGTCCGAATTGCCGTTGCCCACCAGGTCGAACAGCACGACCTTGAAGCGCTCTGCGAAGTGCGGCGCCATAAAACGCCACATGTTCTGATCGCAGCCGAATCCATGAGCGAAAATCAGAGTGATCGGTCCGTCGCCTGAAATATTGACGTTGTTGCGCTGCTGGACCGACATATCGGGCTCCGAAAATGGCCAGGTAAACGGCTGGGTATGTGCATACCGTGATAAAGATGAGAGGAGGTTATCACCGTTAAAGGCACATTAGTGGCACAAACCGCACTTTAAGGCAGGAGCGTCACGAACTGCATGCCAATGCGGAGCATTGGTACGATGAGCAGTCAGATTTACGATGAGCGCGGAGCGTGGGGCTGACAAGACGCGGGATTCACTCGCCGATGTCTTCGTTCCACAGTTCGGGCTTGCTGGCGATAAAGTCTTTCATCATGTGTGTGCACTCAGGGTTATCCAGCACGTCGATCTGCACGCCACGCGAGCGCAGCAGTTCTTCCTCGCCCATGAATGACGCATTCTCACCGATGATCACTTTGCGAATGCCGTAGAGCAGGATCGCACCGCTGCACATCGCACAAGGCGAAAGCGTGGTGTAGAGAACCGAGTCACGGTAAACACTGGCCGGCTGGCGACCGGCATTTTCCAGCGCATCCATCTCGCCATGCTTCGTTGCACTGCCCTCTTGTACACGACGGTTGTGGCCTCGACCGATGATTTTTCCGCCGTGGACAATGACCGAACCGATAGGGATTCCACCTTCCTTCAGCCCGAGTTGTGCCTCATCGAATGCTGCCTGCATGAATGCGTCCATGTTCTTTGCCTCGTCTCGTCAAAATAGCTGTCAGCGTCGCAGTGCTGCCTCGGCATTGCCCAGCGCACGACTGACAAATTGTCCCAGCAGCTCCGATGATCGGGCTTTCATATCGGTGCTGACCTGGGTATTTCTCGCCCTGAATCTGTTCCCCAATGCAGGCGAATCCTCGCCCTGATTGAGCGAACGCAATTCCTCGGCGGTAAAGGCATGAGCATAAGCGGCTGCCAGGTTGCGGTCCCACTGCGCCTGATATTCCGGCTTGAGGCGCTGCAATTCCTTCTGTACCAGTTCCTGCGCTTCAGTCTTGCCGACAGCCTGCACGATACCGGCAAACGTGGCCGTGCGCGAGGCGACCTGATACCCCAGCCAGGCGAGACCTTCGCCCAGGTTTCGTTGTTCCACCAGGGCCAGCGCCATGTCGTCGGCCTCTTCGGCGCTGGCCGGATGCATCGCGTCCAGGCACAGACAGGCCAGCAATGCCAGGCAGGTCTGCCAAGTACCGCGCGAGCCCCGAACGTGATCAGTCATGACGCCTCCCGAGCATCGATTGACCCAGACCTGAACTTATCAGCTCGGCGGGGCTTTACCACCCGGCGCGTCGCATACCGGTCATCGATGCCGTTATCAGCTATGCGCCGCGTGTCATTCAGCTGGGCGATAATCAAAGACCGCTGCTGACCCGTTCCGCCACATCGGCAGGCAACCAGGCTTTCCAGACGTCGGGATGCTGCTTGAGAAAGCGTGCAGCCACGACCTTGGCATCCTCATGCTTGTCACTCATTTCGCCCAGGGTCTTGTTCAGCAGGTCAATCGGGAAATCCACGCCTTTGAAGACACTCACCAGTTCAGGGTATTGCTTGCTGAATTCTGCCGATACGCCGATCGACAGCGTTGCCGCCAGCGAAGACGTGCCGCGCGGATTGGGGTTGCTGGCGTCGGTCAGGGTTTTCCAGGCTTCAGCGTCAAAGGCCGGCTCGTCCAGTTTGATCAGCTTGTACTTGCCCAGCAGGGGCGTAGGTGACCAGTAGTAAAACAACACCGGCTTGCCGCGCCGGATGGACGATGCGACCTCGGCGTCCAATGCTGCGCCCGAGCCGGTGCGGAAGTTGACGAAGCTGTCGGCCAGGCCATAAGCCTTGAGTTTCTGCGTGTTGACGATTTCCGAAGTCCAGCCGCTCGGGCTGTTGAGGAATCGGCCCTTGTCCGGCGATTCCGGGTCTTTGAAGACGTCCTTGTAGCGCGCCAGGTCCGCGACAGACTTCAGGTCAGGCGCCAGCGGCTTGATACCTTTGGCGGCGTCGCCCTTGATCACGTACTCGGGCACCCACCAGCCTTCGGTCGCACCTTTGACGATGTTGCCCAGGCCGAGCACCTTGCCTTCCTCTTCAGCCTTGACCCACACCGGACTGCGTCCGGTCCACTCTTCGGCGATCACCTGAATGTCATTTTTCGCCAGCGCGGTTTCCAGGCTGACGGTACTGCCGGGCAGGGTATCGGTCGGGTAGCCATAACCCTTCTCGACAATGGTACGCAGGACTTCAGTGATCAGGCTGCCGCTTTCCCAGGTCAGCGCGCCAAACTGGATAGGCTTGGTTTTTTCAGCCGCTGTCGCGGTCTGCCCCAGCAGGCCCAGCGCCAGAAGTGAACAGCCCAGTAGTCGTGTTATTGATTTCATGCTCACCTCAAATGGCGCGGAAGAAACAGGTCTGAAAGTATCGACACCAGCCTGCGCCGATTAGTTGTCACGGCTTGAGCCTCTGTATGATGCAGGGCCCCTATTTCAAGCGCAGCCGCGATGTCCGAAATCCAGTTCTACCCGCTACCTGATGAGTGTCGCCCGTTGCTGGGCAAGTTCTACCGCGAGCACCAGTCGTCAATGCGCGCTGCCAGCAAGGGCCAGGCGTGGGTTGCAAAGCAGGCAGAAATCATTGGTGCGTTGTGCCTGACGCCTGTCGCAGAGGGGCATTGGCTGACCGGGCTGTTCGTGGCGCCGGCGCTGCGTGGACAGGCAGTGGCGCGAGGCCTGATCCAAGCGGCATTGCAGCCGCTGGGCGGGCCGGTGTGGCTGTTCTGCCATCCGGACCTGCTGGGCTTTTACCAACGCTCAGGGTTCGAGACGGCACAGCGTCTGCCACAGGCCCTGGGCGAACGGTTCATGCGTTACAGCCGCAGCAAGCCGCTGATCGCACTGTGCCGCGAAGCCTGACGGCTTCGCAGCGCAACACGACCATCACTCGTCGGCATTGGGGTCCATGTCCGGAAACATCACGTCCATGAAACCGAATTTGCTGAAATCAGTGATGCGCGACGGGTAAAGCCGACCGATCAGGTGGTCGCATTCATGCTGAACGACCCGCGCGTGAAAGCCTTGGGCAACACGCTCGATGGGCTGGCCCTGAGGATCGAAGCCTTCGTAACGAATGCTCTGATAACGGTCCACCATGCCGCGCAATCCGGGCACTGACAGACACCCTTCCCAGCCCTCTTCCAGCGTCGGGCCCAGCGGGGTAATCAGCGGGTTGATGAGGATCGTCTGCGGGACCGCCTCGGCGTCGGGATAGCGCTCGTTGCGCTCGAAACCGAAAATCACCAGTTGCAGATCGATGCCGATCTGCGGTGCCGCCAGCCCCACACCGCCGACGCTGTGCATGGTCTCGAACATGTCGGCGATCAGCGTATTGAGCTCGCTGCTGCCGAACATCTCTGCGGGCACCGGAGGGGCGATGCGCAACAAGCGCTCATCGCCCATTTTCAGGATTTTGTGGATCATGACTGCGTGTCCCTTGCCGACTTAAAAAGCGATCTTGCCACACAAAGCGATCAGGCCTCGTCAGCCTTCTGCAGCGGCACCGAATGGTCGCGGCCCAGACCGGAGACATGCTGCTTGCCTGTCTCGCTGCTTTCCTCGCCCAGGCCGTCACCGGCTTCCTTCTCGCCTGCGTCCTTGCCTTCGGCGGACATGTGCTCGATCACCGCATTCATTTCCGCACCCAGCAACAGCACCGCTGCCGAAATATAGAAGTACAGCAACAGCACGATGATCGCGCCGATGCTGCCGTACATGGCGTTGTAATCGGCAAATGTCTTGACGTAAAAACCGAAAGCCAGGGAAGCAACGATCCACACCACCACGGCCAGCACCGAGCCTGGAGTGATAAAGCGAAACTCCTGTTTGACGTCCGGCATCACGTAATAGATCAGCGCCACAGCGACCATCAGCAGGATAATGATCGCGGGCCAGCGCAGAATCGTCCACAGCGTCACGATGAAGTCTTCCATGCCGATCTGCGCGGCAATCCAGTTCATGACCTGCGGCCCGAGCACCATGAAAGCTGCTGCTGCCAGCAACATGCCGGCAATGCCTACGGTGTAGAGAATCGACAGCGGCAGACGTTTCCAGATAGGACGCCCTTCGACGACGTCGTACGCAGCGTTCATGGCGCTCATCATCAGGCGCACACCCGCTGAAGCGGTCCACAGCGCGATGACGATACCGATCGACAGCAAGCCGCCCTTGGACTGCTGCAACTGGTCGATGACCGGGTTGACCTGTTCGAGTGCCTGCGGCGGCAAGAGGAATTCCGATTGCAGTCGCAACCAGGAGAAAAAGTCCGGCAGATGCAGAAAGCCGATCAGCGCGATCAGAAACAGCAGGAACGGAAACAGAGAAAACAGCATCTGGTAAGCCAGTGCCGATGCATAGGTGGACATCTCGTCATCGAGGAACTCGTTGACGGTTCTCACCAGCACTTTGCCGACTTTCAATTTACGCAAATGGGGGAAAATCATGGCGCTTCCTCTCGCTCCCTTACTGGAAAACCTTACATCCTGAAAACCGGCATCTCATGAATGACGTATCGCGCTGACGAAGCCGATACACGAATGCCGATGGCACATTGACTGGACAGGCCATGAAAGGTTTCAGTCCCGCAGAGCAGAAAGCATAACGGCCATCCGTGGATGACCGTTATCGGTAATGCCTGCTCCCGGCGCCAAAGCGCCGGAAACAATCGACTCAAGCCTTGTCCACGCCCTTCTTGATCGCGTCCTTGACTTCGCCTTTTGCCTGCTGGCCTTCGCCTTTCAGCTCTTGTACCTTGCCTTCAGCCCGCAGTTTGTCGTTGTCGGTAGCCTTGCCAACAGCCTGCTTGACGTTACCAACTGCTTCGTTGGCCATACCTTTGGCTTTATCGCTGGTGCTGCTCATCGGAAATCTCCTGGGTCTGAAGACCGCACTGGATCGGATGTCGTACTCGACAAAAGATTGACCTGTGCCGGTGGCGAAGAGTTTCAACTATTTTTCGGGCCGCCATTGCCGCTCATCTGCCGTGCATTGGGGCAGGCTTGCAGCAGAGTTTGTGCGAGAATGCGCGCCACCGTTGTCCGGCAGGGCCGACACGCTGAACACACCGATTCACAGGAACGTTATGAAACTCGATAAAAAGCTGGCCATCGCACGCAGAAACCAGGATCTGGGTGGTGCAGTGCTGGGCGTCAACAACACGCATTTCGCCGTGCTGGACCACAAAAGAAACATCTGGTGGTTCGACCTGCCTGTCCCGCGCCTGCAAGTAGGTCAGTACGAGTGGCTGCACCTGCTGCTGCACACGCCTGAAACCGACCAGTTGCTGCATTTGAAAGTGACCACGGTCTTCATGCGCGATCACATGGAAGGCCTTGAAGTGCGCAATGCTGACAAGCGCAAACCGACCGTCAGCCTGGAGCTGAGCGCCGACAAGGACTCTTTCCTCAAGGACATGCGCCCCAAGGGCAGCAACCTGAGTTTTGCCAGCTTCCTGCAGAAGTAACTGTAAACCCAGCGGCAGATTAGCCGCTGCGTTCCCGTACTGTGCCGGGTGAGCGTTGCGTGTCGGCAACGCTCATTCCGGCACACCGCTTCATGCAAATTTACGCACAGCAAGATAGCCCGCCGTACCGGCCAGCGCCGACACCACCGTGCCCCACGCATGATCCACCAGCGCCAGCTGCGCCGGCCAGCCCTGCAAGGTAGCCCAGTTGGTCAGGTCATAGGTGCCATAGGCAATCAGCCCCAGCAGACCGCTGCACAATGTCGCGTGGCTCAGTCGTTGCACTCTGAGCGCAGGCATGACGCCGAAAAACACCACCCCCGCTCCGTACATTAGATAAAACGCGATGGCAGGCCCCAATACCGGCGTATCGAGCATCAGTGGTCCGAGCCATTCACGGTAGGTCGGGCCCATCAACACGCCCAGCCACAGTCCGTCGAGGATCAGAAACGCCAGCAATGTGCCGAAGTAAGCGATCAGTATTCTTTTCATGGCGCGTCCTTGATGAAGTTTCAGGTCCGGGAATGCCCGCTTGAGGGTATGACCGACCAAAGGTAGACATTGATCCATCCAACTTCAGGACTTTTAAAAGGTTAAGGGAGTCAGTGTTAACGAGCGTTATGGAGTTTCAAGCACATGAACACTGTTGGTCCCCTGAAAATAGATGTCTGGAGCGACTACGTCTGCCCCTTCTGCTACCTGCAACTGGCCGTCCTGGAACAGCTTCAGCAAACCTACGGTGAACGGCTCGAATTCAATTGGCATGCCTTTGAACTGCGCCCCGATCCGCTGGCACTGCTCGACCCGAGTGCCGATTATCTGCGTGAAACCTGGTCCCGGTCAGTGCTGCCGATGGCCGACAGGCGTCAGGTGATGATGAAGATGCCCAGCGTTCAGCCGCGCAGCCGCAAGGTGCTGGAAGCCGCGGCGTTTGCCAGGAACGCGGGAAGTTTTGAAGCCTTCCACAAAGAGGCTTACCGGGCTTTTTTCGAAAAGGGGCTGGATATCGGCGAGACGCACACGTTGCTCGACCTGGCCACCACCACCGGACTGGATCGGCAAGCGATGGAGCAGGCACTCAACGCCGGCCATTTCGAAAAGGCCGTGATGAACGACCAGCAACTGGCGCAGAAGCTTGGGTTGAGAGCGGTGCCGGTGGTGCTGCTGCGACGCAGTGACGAGGCACTGGAAGACGCGCGGGTATTCAACGGCACCTTGCCGTTCGAGCGCCTGAGCCAGGAAATAGACGCGCTCGCCACCTGGGCCTGAGGTACCGCGAGCTTCGTCGATTGCAGCTCACATCAATTGCAGCTCAGGCACCCAGGCGGCGACGTCGTATCAGACCAGCTCGATACGGTCGGCGTGAATCACTATCTGGCCCTGCTTGTACAACGCACCAATGGCCTTTTTGAAGTTGCCCTTGCTGACGCCAAACAGACCGCTGATGACTTGCGGATCACTTTTATCGCTGACCGGCAGCGTGCCGTCGTTCTCGCGCAGCTTGGCAAGAATCTTCGAATTCAGGCTGCTTGCGGCCTCTGCGCCGACGGGCTGCAGGCTCAGGCTGATATTGCCGTCGCTGCGGATTTCCTTGATGTAGCCTTTTTCCTGCTTGCCGGCGCGCATGAACTTGAACACTTCGTTCTTGTGAATCAGGCCCCAATGCTTGTTGTTGATGATCGCCTTGAAGCCCATGTCGGTCGCTTCGGCGACCAGCAGATCGACTTCCTGCCCCACGCTGTAATTGGCGGGAGTCTTGTCCAGATAGCGGTCCAGACGCGCAGTGGCGGTGATGCGCCGTGTGTGCTTGTCGAGGTAGACGTGAACCACGCAGTAATCACCGGCCTGCAGGGTGCGCTTCTCTTCGGAGTACGGCAGCAACAGGTCCTTGGGCAGGCCCCAGTCGAGGAACACACCGATGCTGTTGACTTCAACCACCTTAAGGCTGGCGAACTCACCGACCTGCACCTTGGGTTTTTCAGTGGTGGCGAGCAGCTTGTCTTCGCTGTCCAGATAGACGAACACATTGAGCCAGTCTTCATCTTCCGTAGGAACGTCCTTGGGGATGTACCGATTGGGCAGCAGGATTTCACCATCCTGCGCACCGTCCAGATACAGACCGAAGTTCGTGTGCTTGACGATTTGCAAGCTGTTGTAGCGCCCGATTAAAGCCATTTCCAGATACCCTCATTACGTGGGCGGCATTCTACCCGACTTTGAGTCCGGGTTCGCGTCGCGTGGCCGAAGGTGGCGATGCTGCCTCCACTCGTCAGTTTCCCGGCCCCCCATCGACCGGCCTTGCCGGGCGGCGGCGCCGCGTCTCGTCGAAAATTTATATCTGAAAACAGTCGGTTAGCGCCATTTCGAATAAATCCGGCAAGCCACCGGGTGCAGGCCCGGCTCGGGCGAATGCCATATTCACCAAGCAATAATCAAGCGTTTCCTGTACTCTGGCTGGCCGTATTACGTTTATGAAGGTAAATGGCAGCCATGCGTATCAAAGCATCCCACTCGAAAGCCAAACCCGCCCCAGCCGTTGAAACGAGCGACTCGATCAACGCGCAGATTGCAGCTTTCCTGAAGTCCGGCGGTGAAATCCAGCAAATTGCCAAAGGCGTGAGTGGCCAGACCTTCGCACCTTCCAAGCAGATCAATCTCGGTAAAAAGTAAAACCGCGTCCTGCCTGTCGATCTCTACGCGCCTTGACGCTCAAGGCGCTAGATTGACCATCCTTCGCTGGATATTCTTCCGGTCACGCTGCTACTCTCTCCTCTGATATCACAATGACCACGAGCTGGATCACGCTCTGGACGTTATCTTCTTTGCGGAATGCTCGAATGAAGAACTGGATGCTTTTCGGTGCACTTGTCTACCTTGGCGGCTGCGCGTCGCACCACTGCGAAAACGGCCCCAACGACAGTCAGCTCACCGACAGCCCCTGCCGGGCAGAGCACCTGCTGTATCAGAACGACATGCTGCAGGCCAAACTGCTGATCAGCGAAGACAACCGCGAAAACTATGAGCTGGCCGGAGCCATGCTGCGCCGCGCCGCACTTGACGACGCGTCGGGCGAAGCCGAGTTCTATCAGGCCGTTTTGCTGATTCGCCAGCAGGCCGACCAAAAACAGATCATCGATTTGCTGCAAACCGCCGCGAAACACAAGCATCCATTGGCCATCGCCCTGCTCTCCCAGCAACTGAGTGTCAGCGATCCAAAGCTTGCAGAACGTTACCAGTCCGAATACGCCCAACTGGACGTCGCCAAGAGCGGCTACCCGTCGTTCGAGCAGGCGCTGGTGGTGATTCGCGGGCTGATCATCCCCTCTGCGCGCACCACTGCGGCCAACTGACACACAACGGATCGACGAACGGTCCGCCCTCAGCTCATTTCGACGGTATGCTTGCGAGGCTCTAGCTCGCGGCTTGTGTCGGCTCCTGAGCCATTTTCGATACGCCATCCCTGACCACACTCCTCGCAGATCAAGGAGTGAGCCATGCTCAGCCATCGCTTACACGTGCTGTCTTTCAGTGCCCTGCTTGTTTGTCAGTCCGTCTCTGCCCAGGTTCTGGAGCGGGATCTGGGCGACTTCGACCTGAAACTTGCCACCACGCCTACGCGCAGCATGGCCCAGGGTCTGGTAACGCCCACCGGCGGTTCCGGCTCCTTTCATGGCGGCATGGACCTGACCCACGAGAGCGGTTTCTACTTCGGACAATGGGCCCCCAATATGGGCCTGGCCTCGGATACCGGAATGGAGCTCGATTCCTACATGGGCTTCAAGAAGCCCTTCGATAACACCCTTGGCTACGAGCTGGGGATGATTCGTTACAGTTACCCCGACACCAGCCAGATCGACAGCCACGAGTTCTATGCCGGCCTGCGTATGCGCGACAGCCGGATCGGCGCGGCCTTCAGCAATGATGTCGGCACCCGCGACAGTACGGTATTCGTCGATCTGGGCGCCATCGAGCAACTCGGCGTCGGGGTGCGCATGCAGTACGCCAATCACCAGTTCGATACCCCGCAGTCCGCCGCCGACGGCGGGTTGATCAACGGCTTCAACGACTGGTCGCTGAACCTGTCACGCCCCTGGCTGGGCATCGACATGAACCTCATCTACAGCGGCTCCAGCCTGAGCGGCGGCGATTGCAGCGTTTACAGCGGGCACAACGCACGCTGTGACGGGACGTTTACCCTCAAAGCGGTGCGTTCATTCTTTTAAAGGCCCAAACCGGTTGAACTGCCAGACGCTACGCTCCTCTACTGCACGTCAGTACGCCAAGGAGATGTCATGCAGTCTTTATTCAAAGCATTCGTCACGCTGTTGATGACCGTTGCACTGCTCGCAGGATGCAATCAGGTAGGACTGGCGTATCGCAACCTCGACGTGATCATTCCGTGGACGCTCAGCGACTACCTGGACATGAATTCGGAACAGAAAGGCTGGCTGGACGTGCGCCTCAAGCAACATTTGAGCTGGCACTGCAGCACCCAGCTGCCGGAATACCTGACCTGGCTGGACAAACTCGAAGACATGGTCAAGACCGACCAGGTGACGTATGAAGGGCTGCAGGCTCGTACCAGCGAAGCCAAAGAGGCGATCGCCAAGATCTCGAAGGAAATCACTCCATCTGCCGTAGAGTTGCTGTCGCGCTTTGACGACAAGCAAGTGCAGGAGATGCAGGAATCGTTCGCCAAGGATCAGCGCAAGCGCGAAAACAAATACCTCGACCAGCCACTGGAACGCCAGATTGCAGAGCGTGCCGACCGTATGCAGAAACGCGTGACGCCGTGGGTCGGCAAGCTCAATCAGGCGCAGAAAGACCGCATTCAGGCCTGGTCTGCATCGCTGGGCGAACAGAACAAGGCCTGGATTGAAAACCGTACACGCTGGCAAAACCTGTTCCTGGCCACGGTGCAGCAGCGTCAGGCCAGCGACTTCCCGCAACGCATCGCCGCGCTATTGCAGGACCGCGAGACGTTCTGGACCCCTGAATACCGCAAGGCCTACGACCAGACCGAGAAGGCCGCGATATCGCTGATCGTCGACATCACCGCCCTGAGCACGCCGGAACAGCGCGCCAAACTGCTGAGCCGCATCGCCGACATGCGCAAGGACTTCACCGACCTCGATTGCCTGAAGTCGCAGAAGTGATCCGGTAGCCCTCTCACTTCAACTATCGTACCCGTGCTCCGGGTGGGTATGCCGTCCCGGACGCTCTGCGTACTGCCTTGAGTGCGCGGCGCGGCGCAGAATCGTGACGCGGAGCGTCACCCAATGCATTCCCACGCGGAGCGTGAGGAACGATAGCTCTACAACTATCGTACCCGTGCTCCGCGTGGGTAAGCCGTTCTATGCGATCTGGGGCTTTTTGGCGATGGTGTCGAAGAGCGCGGGGTCAAGGGGGTCGCCGGCCTGTTCATTGAGCACCTGGCGTGGGTGGTCATTCCCCGGAATGCTGCTGTCGATCAAAGCCAACAGGCTTGCGCCGCGCTTTGTCAGCATGTACGTCGAGCCATCTCCGCCTTCCTCGCGAGGACGCGGTTCGATGTAGCTGCGATTGAGCAATGTCTCGAATTCAGTGGATGTCGGTGGGGTGCCGTTGTTCTGCACATCGTGCAGCAAACGCTCGATAAGGTCCCAGTTGTAAGTCATTTTTCTACACCTCCGTCCAGCATGTAATGATCACCCATGACCTCCAGCCACGGGCATGCGACTCAAAGGGTGTGACCTGCGAGGTGTATGACGGTTCAGAGAAGCTGGCGGACGGTGTAACGAGGCGTTGTCAGTACTGTAAAGAGGTTGATCGCTCCCGAATGCACGGGAGCGATCACGGCAATCACTCGGCAGCCGGAGCCGGGGTGCTGCGTTTTTTCAGCGGGGCCATGCCGTCCTGGCTGACCAGGTCGGACTTGGGACGGTTGACCGTCTTGCGTTTGGTTGGCCCTTTGGCCGCGACCTTCTTCTTGTCACCCTTCGCGTCGGTCTTTTTCTTCTTGACGCCTACCGCCTTGCCGGAGGCCTTGACCTTCTTCGGCCCGCCGTAGGTGCCTTTGACTTCCTTGATGACGCGACGCTCGAAGCTCTGCTTGAGGTAGCGCTCCACGCTCGACATCAGGTTCCAGTCGCCATGACAGATCAGCGAGATCGCCAGACCGTCGCTGCCTGCACGGCCGGTACGCCCGACGCGGTGGACGTAGTCGTCGCCGCTGCGTGGCATGTCGAAGTTGATCACCATGTCCAGACCTTCAACATCAAGGCCACGAGCCGCCACATCGGTGGCGACCATGATTTTCGCGCCGCCTTGCTTGAGACGGTCGATGGCCGCCTTGCGGTCCTTCTGGTCCTTGTCGCCGTGCAGCACGAACGCCTTGTATTCCAGCGCCACCAGGCGGCCATACAGACGGTCGGCCATGGCCTTGGTGTTGGTGAAGATAATGGCTTTCTGGTAAGTCTCGTTGGCCAGCAGCCAGTTGAGGACCTGCTCTTTGTGCACATTGTGATCAGCAGTGATGATCTGGTGGCGTGTGCCGGAAGCCAGCTCGCTGACGCTGTTGACTTGCAGGTGCTGCGGATCCTTGAGCACCTTGCCGATCATTTCCCGCAGGCCAGCGCCGCCGGTGGTCGCCGAGAACAGCATGGTCTGCTCACGACCGGCACATTCGCCGGCCAGACGCTCGACGTCTTCGGAGAAGCCCATGTCCAGCATGCGGTCGGCTTCGTCCAGTACCAGCACTTCAACGTGCTTGAGGTCCAGATTGCCTGCGTTCAACTGCTCCAGCAGACGACCCGGCGTGCCGATCAGAATGTCCGGCACCTTGCGCAGCATCGCGGCCTGAACCTTGAAGTCCTCGCCACCGGTGATCAAACCGGCCTTGACGAAAGTGAACTGCGAAAAGCGCTCGACTTCCTTGAGCGTCTGCTGAGCCAGCTCACGGGTCGGCAGCAGGATCACCGCACGGATGTCGACTCGAACCTTGGCCGGGCCGATCAGACGGTTGAGGATCGGCAGCACAAATGCGGCGGTCTTGCCGCTACCGGTTTGCGCAGTCACCCGCAGGTCGCGCCCTTGCAGTGCGAGCGGAATGGCGGCCGCCTGCACGGGCGTAGGCTCGACAAATTTAAGCTCGGCCACAGCTTTGAGCAGGCGTTCGTGCAGGGCGAATTCGGAAAACACGGGTGCTACCTCGACGAAAAACAAAAATACAGCTGCATAGCGTAACGGTTTCGAGCGCCGGGGCCGAGTTTCTTTACCACCAAAGGCCGATTTTGTTTACCAACGGGCGAATAAAGGCCAGTCGCAAGTTTGCCGGACAACGCCGCCATCTCGCACCTCGCGCCGATATTTCCCCCCTCTTGCGCGCAGAAAATCGAAGGTCGTGATTTCTTTGTCTACCTTCAGATTCGGTTAAGAAAGCGCTTCGATACTCCACCCTACTCGCTGACCGGGGGAGGAGCCTCGCCAATGCCTGATATCGATTCGAACATTCGTCTACCGCTGAGTTTTGGCAATACCGGGGCACCCACCCTGACCCTCTTCCGCGCCTTGGCGCATGAACAGCAGCGTGAACCTCTGGAACTGTTCGTTCAGCAACAATTTCGCAAAGCCCACAACGCCGACGTCAGGCAATTCATGCCGGAGCTTTTCGGGCTCCAGGACGGCAGCGGCGCGCTGTGTGCCGTGGCCGGTATCCGTCACGCCAGCGCCGGCACATTGTTTCTGGAGAACTATCTGGATGCGCCCATCGAACAGCAGGTCAACGCTGCGGCAGGCCGCCTGATCGAGCGCCAGGGCATCGTCGAAGTCGGCAACCTGGCGGCCAACAGCCTGGGCAGCGCTCGACTGAGCATCATCACAGTGACCTGGTTGCTGGCGATGAGCGGGTTTGAATGGGTCGCCTTTACCGGCAATGCGGCCCTGGTCAACAGCTTCAATCGTCTGGGCCTGAATCCGGTCACGCTGTGCGCTGCCGATCCGGCCCGTCTGGGCGAAGGGCGTCACACCTGGGGCTCATATTACGACTCACGGCCCAGCGTGCATGTCGGCGATATCCGTGCCGGTTTTCTGCACCTGAGCAGCATGGGCATTTTCGAACGTTTTGGACTGCCACAGACACTGGAGCCTGATTGCCATGTCGCATGAACGTGAAGCCTTTTGGCAAAGACTGCAGACGCTGGCCGATGAGCAGCCCCGCGCCATCGCCCTGCAAGGCGAAGACCGGACGCTGGATTACGCCGCACTGGTCGAGGAGATTACGCAGCGCCGCGAACAATTGCGCGTCGCCAATGCGCGGATCGTGGCGCTGATGCTGGACAACAGCCCCGACGCCCTGCTCTGGGACCTGGCGGTGCTGTTCGAAGGCCTGAGCTGCGTGGCGCTGCCGCCGTTCTTCAGCCTTACTCAAAGACGGCATTGCCTGGAACGAAGCCAGGCGGACACGGTGATTACCGGGTCGCTCTTCGCCCAAGAGCTGCAGGCCTCTGACTACAGACAACACGGCGCATTCTGGCAACGCCGCGCTGCCGAGCAAGCGTACATGCCGGTGGGCACCGCCAAACTGACCTTTACCTCGGGCACCACGGGCACCCCCAAGGGCGTGTGCCTGAGTGCCGACAGCATCCTCCGGGTCGCTCGCGGGCTTCATGAAGCCAGTCAGTCGGTGCGACCTGTACACCATCTGAGCCTGTTGCCGCTGGCGATCCTGCTGGAAAACATCGGCTGTTATGCGGCCTTGTATGCCGGCGCACGCATCAGCCTGCCAAGCCAGCAGGAACTGGGTATCCAGGGTGCCAGTGGCGTCGACGCCTCGCGTCTGCTGATGTTTTTGCAACAGCGCCGCCCGGACAGCATGATTCTGGTTCCGCAATTGTTGCTGCTGCTGGTGACGGCCTGCGAAGCGGGCGCGTTCGATGCGTCGATGCTGAGCTTCGCTGCAGTCGGTGGCGCGCGCGTCAGCCTCGATCTGCTGTCGCGCGCTCAAGCGGCAGGCCTGCCGGTCTTCGAGGGCTATGGCCTGTCGGAGTGCGCCTCGGTCATCACCCTCAATCGACCGGACGCCCAGCGTGCCGGCAGCGTCGGTCGCCCACTGCCGCACATCTGGCTGCGCCTGGCGGCTGACGGCGAAGTGCTGGTGGCCGGCAGTCCGATGCTCGGCTATCTGGGCGACACGACACCCGCACCGGCCTGGTGGCCTACCGGCGATCTGGGTGAGCTCGATGCTGACGGCTACCTGTACTTGAAAGGCCGCAAGAAACATCAGTTCGTGACCAGCTTCGGACGCAACGTCAATCCGGAATGGATCGAAGCCGAACTGACCCAGAGCCTCTGCATTGCCCAGGCGTTCGTATATGGCGAGGCTCTGCCGTCCAATCACGCCCTGCTCTGGCCATCGCGCCCCGGCACCACTGACCTGCAGATCGACGAGGCCGTCAACAAGGCCAATCAGGCGCTGCCCGATTACGCCCGCGTCACGAGCTGGACCCGCCTAGACGAGCCTTTCAGCTCCGCAAACGGCTTGTCTACCGCGAATGGCCGGCCTCGCCGCGAGGCCATTCTTGAACGCTATCAAACCCTTTTCACTCCCTCCAACCTGACCCAAGGTGCCTTGTCATGAGTTTTTTTCAGACCCTGCAGGATGCGACCCAGGAACAACGCGAAACCCTGTTCAATCTGCCGATCATCCGCCAGGCAATGGCCGGCCAGGTCAGCCTGGAAAGTTACCGGGCGTTTCTGACTCAGGCCTACTACCACGTGCGCCATACCGTGCCGTTGATGATGGCTTGCGGCGCGCGGCTTCCGGCGCGCATGGAATGGCTGCGCGCGGCCGTCTGTGAGTACATCGAGGACGAATACGGGCATGAAAAGTGGGTACTCAACGACCTGCGTGCCTGCGGCGGTCAGGCTGACGCCGTGGAAAACGGCCAACCCGGCGCGCCTGTCGAGCTGATGGTCGCCTACCTTTATGACCTCATCGCACGCGGCAACCCGGTGGGCCTGTTCGGCATGGTCAATGTGCTGGAAGGCACCAGCATTGCCTTGGCCACGCACGCAGCAGACAGCATGCGCGAAGGGCTCGGCCTTGGGCCAGAAGCGTTCAGCTACCTGAGTTCTCACGGCAGCCTGGACATCGGCCACATGGAAACCTTCCGCACACTGATGGACAAGGTCGACGATCCGGACGATCAACAGGCCGTGATTCATGCGTCGCGCATGGTTTACCGCCTGTACACCGATATGTTTCGCGAGTTGCCGGGCGCTGCCCTGACCACGCACAAGGAGTCGGCTCATGCGGCTGCCTGACGCGCACGTCGTCCTCACAGGTGCCAGCGGCGGCATCGGTCTGGCCATTGCCGAAGCATTGTGCAGCCAGGGCGCCAAGGTGCTGGCAGTGTCGCGCCATGTGCATCCGCTGCGTCAGCTGCTCGAACTCTACCCGGCCAACCTGCACTGGGTCGAGGCGGACCTGTGCACGGCACAGGGTCGTCAGCAAGTGGTCCGCGCGGTCGGTGCCGTGCCTGGCGTCAACCTGCTGATCAATGCGGCGGGCACCAACCATTTCGCGATGCTTGAACAACTGTCGGCCAGCGACATCGATTCCATGCTGACCCTTAATGTGCATGCCCCGATCCAGTTGACCAGCCTGATGCTGCCGGTGCTCAAGCAGGCCAGCGAAGCCATGGTGGTCAACGTCGGTTCTACCTACGGCTCCATCGGCCATGCCGGGTATGCCACCTACTGCGCCAGCAAGTTTGCGTTGCGAGGGTTTTCCGAAGCGCTGCGTCGCGAGCTGGCCGACACCCGGGTGGGCGTACTGTACGTCGCCCCGCGCGCCACCCGGACCAGCATGAACAGCGCCGCAGCACAGGCACTGAACGACGCGCTGAGTTCGGCAGTCGACGACCCGCAAGACGTCGCCCAAGCGGTGCTCCAGGCCATTGCAGGTAACCGCAGAGAGCTTTACCTGGGGTGGCCGGAGCGTTTTTTCGTCAGGCTCAACAGCCTGTTGCCGACCCTCGTGGACCGGGGCCTGCGCAAGCATCTCCCGTTGATCCGCCACCACAGTTCACCCATTGCGCAAGAGAAGCACATACCATGAAAAGAATCGCTTTCGTCGTCATGAGCCTGATCAGCCTGCCGCTCTGGGCACTCGATGCACCCGACCAGCAGCGTCTGGCCGGTATCCAGAAGGAATGGGCGCATATTCAGTACGGCCTGCCCGAGAAGCAGCGTGTCGATGCATTCGAGAAGCTGGCCACGCAAACCACGGCCTTCACTCAGGATCGTCCTGACGCAGCAGAAGCGTGGATCTGGTCGGGCATCGTCACCAGCAGTTGGGCCGGGGCACAAGGCGGCCTTGGCGCGCTGGGCAAAGCCAAACAGGCAAAGGCCGACCTGGAAAAGGCCATGACCCTGGACGCCAATGCCTTGCAGGGCTCGGCCTACACCAGCCTGGCAGCGCTGTATGACAAGGTTCCGGGTTGGCCGATAGGCTTCGGCGACTCGGCCAAGGCCGGGCAATTGCTGGAGCAAGCGTTGAAAATCAACCCGAACGGCATAGATACGCTATTTTTCTCGGCGCAACATCAGTTCGATCAGGGCAACTATGCTCAAGCACAGCAAGCTTTGAACAAGGCGTTGCAGGCACCACCCCGTCCGGGCCGTGAAGAGGCCGACGCCGGGCGCAGGAAAGACATCCAGTCGCTGCTCACCAGCGTGAACAAGAAGCTCAACTGACGGAGACACCATGCGTCTGCTGCTTATCGAAGACGACGTTGCACTGGGCGAAGGCATTCAGCAGGCACTCAGCCGGGAAGGCTACACCGTTGACTGGATCAAGGACGGCAGCAGCGCCCTGCATGCCCTGCTCAGCGAGAGCTTCGATCTGGCCATTCTCGACGTCGGCCTGCCGACGCTGAGTGGGTTTGAAGTACTGCGTCGACTGCGTCACAGCGGCTCGACGCTGCCGGTCATGATCCTGACCGCACGCGACGCCACCGAAGACCGGATTATCGGCCTGGACAGTGGCGCTGACGATTATCTGGTCAAACCCTTCGATGTGTCCGAGCTCAAAGCCCGCTTGCGCGCCCTGCTACGCCGCAGTGCCGGGCGTGCCAAGGTGCTGATCGAACACAACGGCATCGCCTGGACCCCAGCACGCAACAGGTCAGCTATCACGATGCCGCAGTTGCCCTGACGCCCAAGGAATACCAATTGCTGTATGAATTGCTCTCGCCGCCAGGCAGGGTCATGACCCGCGAACGGCTGATGCAGCTGCTCTATGGCTGGAACGAAGAGGCCGAAAGCAACACCCTCGAAGTGCACATTCACCATCTGCGCAAAAAGTTTTCCAGCACCCTGATCCGTACCATTCGAGGCGTGGGTTATCTGGTGGAGGAGCGTTCTTGAAGTCGATACGCCGCCGCACACTGACCCTGATCATCGGCCTGCTGCTGAGTGGTCTTCTGGTACTGACGCTGTTCAACGTGCATGACAGCAATCACGAAATCGCGGAAATCTACGATGCCCAACTGGCGCAGAACGCGAGGCTGCTGGAAGGCGTGATGCGCATGCCCATGGAGCGCAAGGAACATGCGCAGCTCTATCAGGCCTTCAATCAGGCCCTCGCCCAGGCTGAACCACGTGTGGACGGCCATCCTTACGAGGGCAAGATCGCCTTTCAGGTCTGGGACAAGGACAACAACTCGCTGGTACACACTGCCAGCGCCCCGACCTTCACTCATCCGCCACAGAGCACCGGGTTCAGTGATTTCAACGACATGGCCGGCCATCAATGGCGAGCCTTCGTGCTCAGGGACGAGCAGCATGGTCTGCTGGTCTGGGTCGGTGAGCGCGATGACGTGCGCTCGGATCTGGTCAATCGCATTGTGCGTCACACAGTCTTGCCGAACCTGATCGGCAGTCTGGTGCTGATGATCGCCATCTGGCTGGCGATCCGCTGGGGGCTGAGGCCGCTGGCCGATTTCGCCAATACCCTGCGCGGCCGTAACGCCGGTGCTCTGCACCCGCTGCAGCTCAACGCCCTGCCTACCGAACTGGAACCCATGCAGGCCGCCCTGAACCGCCTGCTGGGACAGATTCAGGACCTGCTCAAACGCGAGCGGCGCTTCATTGCCGATGCGGCCCACGAAATGCGCACGCCTCTGGCGGTCCTGCGTGTGCACGCGCAAAACGTACTGGAAGCGCACAACGAAGCGCAGCGGCAACAGTCGCTGGGCTACCTGATCATCGGCGTGGACCGCACCACGCGGCTGGTCAACCAGTTGCTGACCATTGCGCGCCTGGAGCCCGGTCCTTCGCCAGCGGGCAAGGTGGCGGTGGATCTGGTCAGCGCTGTGCGCGACAGTCTGGTGCAATTGACCCCGTGGGTGCTGAGCAAGCATCTGGAGTTGTCCTTTGAATGCAGTGAAGCCAGCCGCGACGTAACGGTGGACTTTCCCGCGCTGGACATCGCCTTGCACAACCTGATCACCAATGCCGTCAACTTCTCCCCCGAGGGCGGCCAGGTCACGGTGGGGCTGACGTTCAGTGAGCATTGCTTCCGGCTCAACGTCGACGATCAGGGCCCTGGTATCGATGAGCAGGAGCGCGAACGCCTGTTCGAGCCGTTCTACAGCCGTGGCAACGATCAAGGCGTGGGACTGGGGCTGGCCATCGTGGAAAAAGTCGCGCTATTGATGGGCGGCAACGTGAGCCTCGACAATCGTCCGGAGGGCGGGCTCAGGGCCAGTCTGCAGGCGCCGTTGCGCTGAGCATTGAGCAACGCGCCGAGGGACGGCCATCGAGTGCCGTCACGACACCGGCAGCAGCACATCGACCACCAGACCGCCGCCCGGCCGATTGCGTGCGGCGATCTGCCCGCCGTGCATTTCGATAGCCCGCAGGGCGATGGCCAGGCCCAGGCCAAAGCCCTGCGCGGCATTCTCCGGACCGCGCTCGAAGGGCTGGAAAATCCGTTGCAGGCACGCCTCGTCCACACCCGGCCCCTGATCGATGACATTGACCATCAGGCACAGCGGCTGGGCCTGAACGTTGGCGACCACCACCACATCCGTGCCGACCGCCGTGTGGCGAACGGCATTGCGGATCACGTTTTCGAAGGCCCGGTAGAGCAGTTCGCTGTCGACCTGAGCGACGAACGACCCGGGAGCCTGCAGCCTGACCCGACACTGCTTCAGTCCGGCCTCGAATTCGGCATCTTCGACGATGGCCGCCAGCAGGCTGATGACATCGACCTGGTCGCGGGTCAGGCTTTCGACATCGCTCTGCATGCGCGCCAGGGTCAGCAATTCTTCGATCAGTGAGTCCATGCGCTCCGATTCGCGCTCAATGCGTTCGAGCATGTCCAGTTGGGTCGGCTCCTGGCGCAACAGGCCGATGGCGGCACTCATGCGCGTCAGCGGCGAACGCAGCTCATGGGAAATATCATGCAGCAGTTGTTGCTGGGAGTCGGCCATGACCTTGAGCTGATTGGCCATGCGGTCGCAATCCTCGGCAAGGTCGACGATTTCATCGCGCCGCCGGCCCATGTCGGGCTTCACCCGTGTGTCGAAACGGCCTCTGGCGACCTTGCCCATCGCCTCCCGCAACTTCATCAGCGGCGCCACCAGATAGCTGCTGAGAAACCAGCTGAACAGCGCACTCATGACCGTGCCGGTGATCAGCGGATTGAGGTGAGAGGGTTGATCGTCATGGTTGGGCCGCTGGGTAGAGCGGATATGCACGAGTGCGCCTTCGCGCGTGTGCACGGCGAGTTCGAAGCGAGGATTCTCCAGCGGCCCGCCCGCCAGCAGCATCCCCTGGCTGTCGTACAGGCCGACCCTGCCTTGCCCCTCCGGCTGCCAGGCATCGAGCAACGCCTGCCCTGCGGCGATGCCCGACTGCTGAAGAATACGCACCTCGTTGTCGAGCACCGTACTGAACGACGGATCGCCTCGCCCTGACTGGGTGAATATGAACAGGCCGGCACCGACCATGAAAGTCAGGCTGGTCGCCAGCCAGAACGCCAGGAACAGCTTCCAGAACAACCGGTTCGGCCTCATGGCGTGATCAACATATAGCCCAGATTGCGCACGCTCTGTATCCAGCTCTGGTTATCGTTGCGCGGACCGAGCTTGTGGCGAATGCTGCTGATGTGCACGTCGATACTGCGATCGTAGCGAGCCAGCGGCCGTCCCAGCGCGTTCATCGACAGGTTCTGCTTGCTGACCAGTTGCCCGGCATGCCGCGCCAGCTCTTCGAGCAGGCAGAACTCGTTGCCGGTCAGTTCAAGCGTCACGCCCTGCCAGCGCGCTTCACGCTTGCCTGGCCAGAGCATCAGCTCTCCGGCCTGAATCACATCCCTGACCGCATCAACTACCGACACCGCACGCACCCGGCGCATGATCGCCCGCAGACGCGCCACCAGCTCACCCGGCGAGCTGGGCTTGGGCACGTAATCGTCGGCGCCCAGTTCCAGCCCGGAAATACGGTCGATATTGTCGCCGCGGGCGGTCAGCAGAATCACCGGCACCTGGCTTTGCGCGCGGATCCGCCGCAGCACTTCGATCCCGGAGATGCGCGGCATCATGATGTCCAGCACGACAATGTCGTGACGCCCGGACAAGGCTTCAATCTCGCCCTCTTCAGCGCTGTTGGTGCAGGTCACGTCGAAGCTTTCACGGGTCAGGTACTGGCTGAGCATTTCCGTCAGTTCCCGGTCATCGTCGACAAGCAATACGGAAGTCATGGCAGGCCCTTGATTGGTGGTTGCCGATTATCCCGGCGCTGCTGCGGCGTGTCAGCCGGGCTCGATGATCTTTACCTAACCTTACACGGCGTTAACCGTCCCCAACATGCCCTCGCCCTATGCTGCGCAGCCAACAGCGCCCGCCGGACCGGCCCTTTCTGGCGTGTCATCGGCAGCGCTCAAATGCCTTTGTCGCAGCTTTCTGGAAAGGGTTTGATGATTTCTTCGCGTCTGCTTCTATCGTTCTGCCTGTTATTCAGCGTCCCGCTGGCACACGCCGACACTTTTTCCATCTCGGACATCCGCGTCAACGGCCTGCAACGCGTATCAGCAGGAAGCGTATTCGCTGCGCTGCCGCTCAATGTCGGCGATCAGGCCGATGAGCAGCGCCTGGCCGACGCGTCGCGCTCACTGTTCAAGACCGGTTTCTTTCAGGACATCAACGTTGCACGCGATGGCAATGTGCTGGTGATCAATGTAGTCGAACGCCCCTCTATCGCCAGTATCGAGATTGTCGGCAACAAGGTCATCAGCACCGACGACCTGATGAAGGGGCTCAAGCAGTCGGGGCTCACTGAAGGCGAGATATTCCAGCGCGCCACGCTGGAGGGCGTGCGCAATGAACTGCAACGCCAATATGTCTCCCAGGGCCGCTACAGTGCCTCGGTCGATACCGAGGCGCTGCCTGCACCACGTAACCGCATCGCCCTGAAAATCACCATCGACGAAGGGACGGTGGCGTCGATCCAGCACATCAACGTGGTCGGCAACACCGTGTTCTCCGATGAACAGCTGGCTGATCAGTTTCAGCTCAAGACCAGCAACTGGCTGTCGTTTTTCAAGAACGATGACAAGTACGCCCGCGAAAAACTTTCCGGCGACCTGGAGCGACTGCGCTCCTGGTACCTGGACCGCGGCTACATCAACATGGATATCAACTCGACTCAGGTGTCGCTGACGCCTGACAAGAAAGGCGTGTTCATTACCGTCAATATCACCGAAGGCGACCGGTATACGGTAGGCAGCGTCAAACTGGGCGGCGACCTGAAAGTGCCGAAGGACCAGCTCGAACAACTGATTCTGGTCAAACCGGGCCAGGTGTTTTCACGCAAGGTCATGACTGACAGCACCAACCTGATCACCCGCCGTCTGGGCAACGATGGCTACACTTTCGCCAACGTCAACGGCTTGCCGAAAGCCAACGATGCCGATCACACCGTTGATATCAGTTTCGTGGTCGACCCCGGCAAGCGCGCCTACGCCAACCGCATCAACTTTCGCGGCAACACCAAGACCGCCGACGAAGTGCTGCGCCGTGAAATGCGCCAGATGGAAGGCGGCTGGGCCTCGACCTACCTGATCGACCAGTCGAAGGTGCGCCTGGAGCGTCTCGGTTTCTTCAAGGAAGTGAACGTCGAAACGCCAGCGGTCCCCGGCACCGACGATCAGGTGGACATCAACTACGCCGTCGAAGAACAGGCCTCGGGCAACATCACCGCCAGCGTGGGCTTTTCGCAAAGCGCCGGGCTGATACTCGGCGGCTCCATCTCGCAGAACAACATCCTCGGCACCGGCAACTTCGCCAGCCTCGGCATGACCCGCTCCGAGTACCAGACCAAGTACAACTTCGCGTTCACCAACCCGTACTTCACGCCTGACGGGGTGAGCCTGGGCTACAACGTTTTCTACAACGCGACCGACTACAGCAAGTATTACGATGACGACGACGAGGTCTCCTACTACTCGCTCAACAGCGTGGGCGCAGGGGTCAATCTCGGCTATCCGATCAGCGAAACATCGCGCCTGACTTACGGGCTGTCGATCCAGCGTGACACCCTCGACGCCGGCAGCTACAGCGCTGACGAGATCTACGACTTCATTGAGCGCGAGGGTGATGCGTTCACCAACCTCAAGGCCAGCGTCGGCTGGTCGGAATCGACCCTCAACAAGGGCGTACTGGCCACCCGCGGGCACTCGCAAAGTCTGACCCTGACCAGCACCGTGCCGGGCAGTGACCTGCAGTTCTACAAACTCGACTACAACGGCCAGACCTTCCTGCCGCTCAGCGACACCACCTCGCTGCGCCTGCATACCAAACTCGGCTACGGCAACGGTTACGGCGATACCGACGGCCTGCCCTTCTACGAAAACTATACGGCGGGCGGCCAGGCCACGGTGCGCGGCTTCAAGGACGGCACGCTGGGGCCGCGCAATACCCCGGCCACCGGCACCTACGCCAGTCAGGGGCAGATCTACTATTCCGACCGCGACACCGAAGCCCTGGGCGGCAACATCCTGATCACCGGCGGCATGGAATACCTCTTCCCGATGCCCTTCGTCAAAGACCAGAAATCCCTGCGCACCTCGCTGTTCTGGGACTTCGGCACGGTTTACGCCGACAAGTGCTACCTGACCACCACGCAGAACTGCGGCAACATCAATATCGACCAGATGGCCAGTTCGGTCGGCGTCGGCGTGACCTGGTACTCGCCGCTCGGCCCCCTGAGCTTCGACCTCGCCGTGCCGATCAAAAAGCCCGAAGACGCCGAGACCCAAGTGTTCCAGTTCTCGCTGGGCCAGACCTTTTGAGGCGGACCTTTTACAGCATGAACAAGGCGGTCTTTACCCAGCATTACCTGGCCCGGACCGCGCTTTACATCCCGTCGTTGAATACTGCCTGCACTACTCATCAGGTCAGGAGTCGTTACATGAGCCGCGAAGTCAGACAGATCACCCCCGATGTGCAGGAAATCATCCAGCACGCCTTGCACTCGCTGCTGGGCAAAGGCTTCGTCATCGCGCTGTTCGGCAGCGAGGATGCAACCGGGGCCATGCACTACCATTTGCGTATCGACCACGACGCCACGGGGCTGGGCATCGAGCATCACGACAACGTCGAAGACGGTTTCATCGACGATATCTTCATGCTCGCCACCCGCATGAAAGCCATGCTCAAGCAGCGCGAAACCCTGTCTCGCATGCATGGCGGCAGCCAGGCGACGGGTCAGGTGCGGCTGCTGACCTGGATCACCGAGGACAACAGCCAGACGGTCATGCAAACCGCCGAGGCTGCGGGGCGCGAGTGTTTGAGTGCGTTGCGCGAGCGCAGGCTGCGGGCTTGAATCGTGAGCGCCGCACGGCTCAATCAATGGCCGAGACCATCAGTTCTCGCAACCACCTATGAGCCGGATCACGGTGCAAACGCTCTGGCCATAACATGAGCATTTCAAACCCGGGAATCGAAAGCGGCGGTTCCTGAACCACAAGCGTCGGCTGATTGCGCACCAGCCGTTCAGGCACTACGGCAACCAGGTCGCTGCTGGTCAATGCCGACACCAGCGAGCCGAAATGCGGCGCCGACAACACGACCCGCCGGCTTAACCCCAGCGCCGCCAAGGCCTGATCGGTGCTGCCGGCGAAGCCACCGCCGTTGGGAGACATGACCGCATGCTCCAGCTCACAGAAACGTGTCAGCGACACGGGTTGCACAAGGTCCGGATGATCATGCCGGCCAGCAAGCACATAACGCTCATGGATCAACGACCGCTGGCGCAGCTTGGGCGGCGCCTCCTCGCGGGTGTGCAACGCCAGATCCAGCCGACCGCTTTCAAGATCTGCGGCCAGGCTGACAGGGTGCTTGTTCAACAGGGCCAGACGTGTGCCTGGTGCACTACTGCGCAGCCTGCCGAGCGACGGCCATATCAACGCGATGGTCGCGTAATCGCTGGCAGCCACGCGCCAGGTGTGATCGGCCGTTGCCGGATCGAAATCCCGGCCGGGCAGCAAGGCTGACTCCAACGCTGCAAGTGCCTGACGGAGCGGTTCGCGCAGTTCCTCAGCCCGCGCGGTCGGGGTCATGCCCCGCGGTCCCGGCAACAATAATGGATCCTCCAGCACCTGCCTCAGCCTGCCCAATTGCAGGCTGACCGTCGGCTGAGTCAGGTTCAGCCGATGCGCCGCGCGGGTCACGTTCTGCTCCGAGAGCAGTGCATCCAGCGTGACCAGCAGATTGAGGTCGATACGCCGCAAGGTATTGTTCATGCACATACCATGTGTTTGGGAGATTGATTTCCAGCATACCCGAGCGAGTCTGTAGCGTTGCCCCATTACAGACAAACCGGAGCCCCCCATGAACGTACTTATTGTCTACGCCCACCCCGAACCGCGCTCGCTGAACGGGTCGTTGAAAGACTTCGCAGTCGATCATCTGCAGAACAACGGCCATCAGGTGCAGGTGTCCGACCTTTACCAGATGGGCTGGAAGGCGATCATCGACGCCAACGATGCACCCGGCCTTGAGAACAACAGCCGCTTTGACCCTGCCCTTGAGTCGCAACGCGTGTTTGCCGCCGGTATCCAGCCGCCGGACATCGAGGCCGAACAAGCCAGGTTGCTCTGGGCAGACGCCGTCATATTTCAGTTTCCACTCTGGTGGTTTTCGATGCCCGCGATCATGAAAGGCTGGATAGAGCGGGTGTACGCCTGTGGTTTCGCCTACGGCGTGGGCGAGCACAGCGACCAGCACTGGGGTGATCGCTACGGTGAAGGAACGCTGGCAGGCAAGCGCGCCATGCTGACGGTGACCATGGGCGGCTGGAAGTCCCACTACAGCGAGCGGGGCGTAAACGGGGCGCTGAACGATGTGCTCTTTCCTATCCAGCACGGCATCCTGTTCTATCCAGGCTTCGATGTGCTCGCGCCCTTCCCCGTGTACCGGGCAGGCAAGGTGGACAGCGCAACCTTTGCGCGGATTTGCGCCGACTACGGCGACCGCCTGGATACCCTGTTCACCCTCGAGCCCTTGCCCTTTCGCAGGCAGAACGACGGTGACTACGAGATCCCGGCACTGACATTGCGCGCTGATCTTGCAACAGGCCGGCAGGGGCTGGGCATTCACCTGCGCGATCAGTGACTGATAAAGAAAAGACCCTGCTTGTGCAGGGCCTTTTCATGCGTAGTGTTTTCTGGCGGACTACTTCAGGTTGTTCTTGAAAAACTCGCCCAGCTTGTCGAACGGGATCAGATCGACCCGATCGTACAGATCCACATGCCCGGCTTCCGGCACGATGATCAGTTGCTTGGGCTGGCCGGCCAGTTTGTACGCTTCCTCGCTGAACTCCAGAGAGTGCGCCTTTGAACCGGCGATGAACAACATCGGGCGTGGCGAGATGGTCGCGATGTCGTTGAACGGATAGAAGTTCATGAACTTGATGTTGCTGGTCAGCGTCGGGTGAGTGGTCAACTCGGGGGACTGGCCTTCGGGCGTGAACTCGCCCCGTGGCGTGCGATAGAAATCGTAGAACTCGCGTTCGATCGGGCCGGATGTGTCAGTCAGTTTGTGTACCGTGCCGCTGGTATACGCAGTGTCGCCGCCGCTGTATTCCACGTCGCGCTGCAGTGCCGCCTGCTCGATGATCTTCTTGCGCTGCGCCAGCGTCTGCGAGTGTTTCAGGCCGTTGCGGTTGGCGGCGCCCATGTCATACATGCTCACCGTGGCGATGGCTTTCATGCGCGGGTCGATCTTCGCGGCACTGATGACAAAGCTGCCGCTGCCGCAAATCCCCAGCACGCCGATTCGTTTTTTGTCCACGAAGGTCTGCGTGCTCAGGAAGTCCACTGCGGCGCTGAAGTCTTCGGCGTAGATATCCGGTGAAACGGCGTTACGCGGCTGGCCTTCGCTCCCGCCCCAGAACGACAAATCCAGCGACAAGGTGACAAAACCCTGCTCGGCCAGTTTCTGCGCGTACAGGTTGGCACTTTGCTCCTTCACCGCCCCCATCGGATGGCCGACGATGATTGCCGGAGCTTTAACGTTCGGGTTCGAACCTTTGGGTATAAAAAGATTGCCCGCGACTTTCATCTTGTACTGGTTGTTGAATAGCACTTTTTGCGCAACGACCTTGTCGCTTGTGTAGAAATTATCGGCACCGTGAGACATGTCTGCTCCTGTCGCAGCGTATGAGCTGATTAAAAGCCCAAGCATCAAAAGAATCTTTTTCATGGCGTGTTACCTCGTTGAGAAATTGACCCGCGTTTATCTGCCCGGCCCTGACCGGTGTTGCTTTCCTGCACGGACGCGTTGTCGCGTGCCGTCCAGGCCAGCGCGGCCGAACACGCCAGTAACACGCCACCGAATGCGAACGGGCTCCACCAACCGAGGCTGTCGAACAGCGCGCCGCCGATGCCGGCCCCGGCGGTGATCGCCAGTTGAATGGTCGCCACCATCAGGCCACCGCCCGCCTCGGCATCGTCGGGCAGCGTGCGGCTCAACCAGAGACCCCAGGCGACCGGTGCAGGCGTGGCAATCAGCCCCCAGACGGCAAGCACAATGGCGACGGCCTGAGGCGAATGGCCCAGACCGGTCAGCGCCACGGCCAGCACCGCCATCAGCAGCGGAATGGCGATCAGGCAGGCATACAGGCCTTTGTGCAGCAGCCTGCCGATCAGGTAGGTGCCGACCAGCCCGCTGGCCCCCAGCGCCAAAAGCATCAGGGACAACGTGTTGACGCTGACCCCGGTGATCTCTTCCAGAAACGGGCGCAGGTAGGTGAAGACGGCGAACTGGCCCATGAACAGCAACAGGATCGCGCTCATGCCGACGGCCACTTGAGGGTTGCGCAGCAGGCGGAACGGATTGCGTGCCCGGTTGTTCGGCTGGCTGCGCATGGCCGGCAGGCTCAGCCATTGCCAGGTAAACGCCAGCGCCGCGAGCGGGATGACCAGAAAAAACGCCCCGCGCCAGCCGATGTACTGGCCCATGAAGCTGCCCAATGGCGCGGCGACCGTCGCCGCCAGCGCATTGCCGCCGTTGATCAGTGCCAGGCCCTTGGCGACCGATTGCTTCGGCACCAGCTTCATCACGGTGGCGGTCGACATCGACCAGAAGCCGCCAATGGCTATCCCGAGCAATGCACGGCCTGTCATGAACAACCAGCCGTTGGCGGCCAGCGTGACGATCACGCCAGACACCAGCAGCAACAGGCTGAAGCCCAGCAGGACAGGCTTGCGATCCAGATGCCCGGTCAGCGGCGTGTTCAGCAGACTGGTCAGCACAGCAAAAAAGCCGGAGATCGAAATCGCCTGGCCTGCCTGCCCCTGACTGATGCCCAAGTCCTGCGCGATGGGTGTCAGCAGGCTGACCGGCATGAACTCCGAGGCAATCAGCACCACCACACACAGCGCCATCGAAAACACGGCGCCCCATGCGGGCGGATGAGTGGTTATTTCGGACTGCTTCAGAGTTGAATCAAATGCTTGCATGCGTCCTGACCTGGCGACGTTAAAAAATAGTCGGCACAGGTTAGGGCAAAGGAATTAGGATGATTAGACACCACAATTTAAACGCGCTTGTGAAAAGGATTCAGCAATGAGCACACCCAAACTCAATGATCTGCAAGCCTTTCTGCAGGTAGCACGCGATCAGAGCTTTACCAAGGCGGCCACCAAGCTGGGCGTTACGCCTTCAGCCCTGAGCCACACCCTGCGCGGCCTTGAAGAGCGCATGGGCCTGCGCCTGCTGGCGAGAACCACCCGCAACGTGGCCCCGACCGAAGCAGGCGAACGGCTGATGCGCTCGATCGGGCCGCTGCTGGACCAGATTGCCGCAGAAGTCGAAGTGCTGGGCGAACTGCGTGACAAGCCCGCCGGCACCATTCGCATTACCTGCTCCGATGACGCCGCAGAAGGCATCATCCGCCCGATGCTTGCAGGGTTTCTGGCGCAGTACCCGGATATCCAGATCGAGATCTGCATCGACTACGGCTTCACCAATATTGTCAGCGAACGTTTCGATGCCGGCATCCGCCTGGGTGAATCCATCAGCAAGGACATGATTGCCGTACGCCTGGGACCTGACTGGCGCTTGTCAGTGGTCGGGTCGCCTGCCTACTTCGAGCGACACCCCGTCCCGCTGCAGCCTCAGGACCTGACTCAACACACCTGCATCAACATCCGCCACTCGCCGAACGGCAGCTGCTACGCCTGGGAGTTCGAGAAGGGCAGCCGCAAGCTCAACATACGGGTCAACGGGCAGTTCACGTCGAACAGCATGATCCATGTGCTCAACGCCGCACTGGACGGCGTGGGCCTGGCCTACGTGCCTGACTCCATGGCCGAACCGCACATCGCCAGCGGCCTCCTGAAAGAAGTGCTGGTCGACTGGAGCCCGTATTTCGAAGGCTTTCACTTGTACTACCCGAACCGGCGACAGGCGTCGCCGGCGTTCAGTGCGTTTGTCGAGGCGGTGAGGTATCGGGGCTAGCCCCCCGCCGCCTGATTACTGCGCGGCTTTCAACGCATCCGCGACCTTGTTCAGCGAACCTTGAGCGGGTTCGGCCAGCAGTTTCAGCTCGGTGGTTTTGCCACGCACCACCACTTGCATGGCGGTGGGCGCACCCTTTGCGTCACCCACGATCCGGTAAACGGTGTCGCCGCGCACGAAGCTCAATACGTGACTGGCAGCGTCGTACTTCAGTTGCTCACCTTCAGACTGGGGAAACAGCAGCCCGACCTGATTCTTGCTGTCCACGGCCGCGTAGAACACCGGGCTTGCGTCCCCTGAGCGGAACAGCACAATGCGCTTGCCGGACGGCGCGAGCCTGAACGACAGGAGAATCTCACGCTGCTGGTCTTCCTCCCAGACGATGCTGGTGGTGTGCGTCATCTTGCCATTCTGATTGCGACTGACTGTTTCAGTCGGCAGTCCCGACCCGCCGGTGTGGTCAAGGACCGTCTGCGTTTCCAGAACCGGCTCGCCATTACGGATGCTGTAGGTAGACGTCTGGTGCCAGCAGCAACCGTCTTTGGTCATGGTCTCGATCTTGCGGGCTTTCTCATTCACGCTGAACAGGCCGCAGTTGTTTTGGGCCAGTTTGGTAAACGAATCGCTGTGCCGGAAACCATCGGCCGTGCCGAGAAAGACCTGATACGAGGGGCCGTGATAGCAGCTGTTCTGCCCGTCCATCAAGGCCAGGTCCTTGATGCCGTCGAAGTTGAAATCCTGATAGATCAGTACGCTCTGTTCGCCATAGGGCAATTCGTGCACGTTGGTTTTGACCTTGCCGGTTTTCGGGTCAGTGCCAAGTACCAGCTCATCCGACTGCACGCGAATCAAGGCCGCACCGCTGGCCTTGTCGTACACGTTGATGACGCCGGGACGAAACACATCGTCCTTGGCGGAAATATCCAGCGTCGCACGGTATTTATCGGAAAAGTCCTGCAGGGCGTAGTTCTCCCGGGGCGAGCCCGCGAACCCTGCTGCGTCCATTTCACCGTAGGTCGGTAACGCACCGGCGGCACTGACCAGTGTCGAAGAGGCCAGGCCGACCAGTACCCACAAGGCCTGCAACCCGAGACGTGACGCACAGCGTTGAACGATGGATAGGTGCAAGACGCAACTCCTTTGATAATGAGCGATGAGTTTACTTCAGCAATTGATACAATTTGAAATCATTGCCCAACGTGCACTTCGTGCTCACAGGCCGCCCCGTCCGACCCGGTAAATGTTCTAATCACGCCCCCCTCCTCGCTCAACGGGCCCGATGCTTTTATGGATATTCACTCGCTTTGGCTCAAGACCCAGGAAATCTGGGACATGCTCGATCAGCACCCGTGGATACGCACCGGGCTGGCCCTGATCCTGTTGCTGACCGCCGCACTGGTGCTTGGCCGCGTGGCGCGCTTTCTGGTGCTGTATGCCGTGAGGATGCTGGGCCGTCAGGCGTCGCTGCACTGGATCAACGACTTTCGCCACAACAAGGTTTTCCATCGCCTGGCACAAATGGTGCCGTCGCTGGTCATTCAATTCGGCCTGAACCTGGTCCCCGGGCTGAGCGCCACAGGCAAGAACGTCATCGGCAACCTGGCGATGGCCTTCACCATCCTGTTCATGACCCTGGCCATCGGCGCACTGCTCAACGCCCTGCTGGACATCTACGCGCGCACCGAGCACGCCCGCACGCGCTCCATCAAGGGTTACGTGCAACTGTCGAAGATGATCCTGTACGTCTTCGCCGGGATCATCATCGTCGCCACCCTGATCGACCGTTCGCCCCTGCTACTGCTGTCCGGCCTCGGCGCCATGTCGGCGGTCATCCTGTTGGTCTACAAAGATACCCTGCTCTCCTTCGTCGCCAGCGTGCAGCTGACCAGCAACGACATGCTGCGCGTCGGCGACTGGATCGAAATGCCGCAGGTCGGCGCAGATGGCGACGTGGTGGACATCACCCTGCACACCGTCAAGGTGCAGAACTTCGACAAAACCATCGTCTCCATCCCGACCTGGCGCTTGATGTCCGAATCGTTCCGCAACTGGCGCGGCATGCAGCAATCCGGCGGACGGCGCATCAAGCGCAGCCTGTTCATCGACGCCAGCGGCGTGCGCTTCGTGCGCGACGATGAAGAACAGCAACTCATGCAAATCCACCTGCTCACCGACTACATCGGCCGCAAACAGGCCGAACTGCTGGCCTGGAACCAGGCACAAGGCAACGTCGCACAAATGTCCGCCAACCGCCGACGCATGACCAACATCGGCACCTTCCGCGCCTACGCCCTGGCGTACCTGAAAAGCCACGTCGACATCAACCCGAACATGACCTGCATGGTTCGCCAGCTCGAACCCACCTCACAGGGCATCCCGTTGGAAATCTACTGCTTTACCCGCACCACGGTGTGGGTGGATTACGAGCGGATACAGGGGGATATTTTCGATTATCTGATTACCGTGATGCCGGAGTTCGGGTTGAGTTTGTATCAGCAGCCTAGTGGGGCGGATATGCGGGTGGGGTTGAGGGGGGAGACTACAAGGCCAGCTTAATAACGAAGTCCAGGAAGCGGCATCAGGTGACTTGAGAGGCAAGCGGGGCAATCAGACCCGTGCGGCGGTGCAAGGGCTGCAGACTCAAGGCTGCAAAAAATGGAAATCGCCCGCCCGCTAGGTGCTGGCCGCCCAACGATCGATCGATATTGGATCAAATGACCTGCCTGTTTCTAGGCACAAAAGCCATGCTCCAAGCACCTGATCAGATCCAGTACCTCATCAACTTCAGCGTCAATTGGGCACAGTCAACCCAATGCTCCATTTGGTGCGGCCAGCCACTGCTCCGCGCGGAGCTCGTCCCCAAATAGATTTGTCGTAACAGCCAGTAAATTAGGTTTTTCTTCAAGCCTGAGCTTGCGCTGATGTTAAGAAACTGCCTCGGCCAAGGCGTTCTCTGACGCAGCGGAGAGATCTATACCCAGCTCCTTCGATCGATCCAGCAAGTCGCCGTTGATGCTGAGGTTTACCAGTTGCTTGGATGCGTG
This sequence comes from Pseudomonas sp. B20, assembly GCF_020515755.1. NCBI lineage: Bacteria > Pseudomonadati > Pseudomonadota > Gammaproteobacteria > Pseudomonadales > Pseudomonadaceae > Pseudomonas > Pseudomonas sp. B20. The sequence goes on along the minus strand of NZ_JAHPJG010000001.1, from coordinate 395,473 downwards.
GGGAGGCGTATACGGCAGGCATGGTAGATCTACAGATTTGCGCGCACGAGCTATTGTGCTGCGAACCTCAAGTCTGGCAATGCGAAACTTGGCACGCAAGCTCCGCGGACTTTCGTTGGCTCAGCTTTTGCCATGCCTCAAAGCCCGAGGTCAGCGGCAAAGTAGTCGTCACGAATCGAACCGGAAGCTAAGTTGTCGTGGACAAGTCGCTGCTTTAGGCGCCGCTTGATATGCATCCGTAACTGCCAACGGAGCTCAAGGTGGCCTGTATGACGAACGAGCCAAGCCTCCTTGGAATCACGTAGCAACGCGTCACAGAGTAGCTCAAAACCAAGGTCGGTCAGCGTAAGTGGGTAAAGACGCGTCAAATCATCAAGCCCCGCACTGCGGGGGAAAACATCCAAGTGCGCTCTGGAGGATTTGGGCCATTTCCCCAAGGTAATACGAGCAGGCGAGAAACCAGCTCTTGGATTCAACGCCAGTATCCATAGCCATGCCCCCCCCTGCCAAAGGAGGTTACCCCTTTGGCAGGCCTCAGATTATTCTGCGATTAGCCCATGCGTTCTCCACCGAGCGCGCACGAAACTCTCAAAAACGTAATTGCCCTGAAGGGGCAGTTTATCAGCATGGTCGCACACAATGATCTGCGGCATAACGCCGGTTTCCGTTAACGTTACATCGCAGAACCTGGCGAGGCTGGTGAACATTTTGGAGACGGAGTCCACGTCCTCATCCACCGTCCTAGTGGTCTGCTTGTCACCGCGCAATTCACCTGCTTTGAAGGCATCTGCATCATCTGTAGAAGGGAAATAGACTTGGGTTGGCTGATCAAGGAAGAGAATCGGCGGCACCTTACATTTCGGATGCGCCGCGAACTGATAATGCAAGGCCATGAATAGTGTCAGGTGCGAGTACAGCCAGTTGGCACCGCTGCCCATGCTGCGCAAAAACACCTTCTTCACTCGCCCGCCCTCAATGGGCCGTTCATGCCAAAGGTCGAACGTCTCGACATCGAATTTCAATGACCCGCTCTTATACGTATCTTCAAAATCGAAGTCTTTACCCAGGATTTTCATCGTCTTGTTGATGTCATTCTGCAGCGCCCACAGCTTCGACTCCACGTCGTACTGGGCCATCTGCCCATCGAGCTTTTCGACTTCCTTCTCCCAGAATTCGACCATCCCCTTGATTTCTGAAGGTGGGTTCGCGAGACGCTTCTCGATGGCAAGCTCCAGCTTTAGCTTGGCCTTTTGCGCACCACCATCGACAGACTTCGATCGCTCCAGCCGATCAGCCTCGTCATCAAGCGGCTTCAGAGCTTGCTCCACAAGAGCCAGCGCCGCGCGATGTTTTTTGAGATCCGCGTCGATGGTTCGACGTTCCTCGCCAAAACCTTCGCGTGCGTAGGTGGAGACCTTGAGTTCGCCGTTAAGCCAGTGGATCGCTGCCGATAGCTTGTTGGCTTCATCTTCCGCCACATCCGATTGCGATGCACAGACCGGACATACCGCATTTTCCAGGTTCACGGCTTTCGGGATGGGCAGCGCTGTCACGGATGTTGCAAACCCCGACGCCTGTTCGGCAGAAACCTTAAGCAGATAGCGGGTGTTGAGCGCTTTCTGGATGGTCGACATCAACTCCGCTTTCTGTTCGCGCAGCTCAGCCCTTCGGGTTTCAAATGCACTGGACAGACCGTCCACCCTAACGGAGATGCCCGTGAGACGCTCCAACGCGGGCTTTGGCCTCGCCCAGATTTCGTCGGGCGTCAGTTCGGTCAGTGGCTGGCCCGCGAACGCCTCGTACTCCTTAAGCAGGTTCGAAAACTCGGCCAGGTAGTCGTCCTTGATCTTTTCCTGCTTTGGAATTTGAGTCTGAGCGCGCTTGAGCTCGTACATGGCCTCGGTACGTAACTTGGCGAGATCGAAGTAATCTTCACCTACGATGTTCATGAAGATTTTGAACTGATCGATGGCCTGGTCACGTTTGCGCTTCTCCTCGAAGCGGTAAAATACTGCGTGCCGGTTAGCTACCAGGTTTTGATGCTGCAGCATGAACGATGGGAAGCTACGAATCGAAGGGGTCGCGCTCCACTTTCCAGTCATTTCCTTCTGCAGCGGATCCGTGTCGATGTTCTCCAACGTAACGCCGAAGAATCGACCAATGCTCTTGAGGAATTCGCTTTTGTACTGGAAAAAGTTCGGGGCGAAGAATTCCTTTACATTGTCCTGGATCAGCTCCAGGACATGTTCCGCCTGTGGCCCCGAAACCTCACGCAGGAAACAACGGTTGCCGGACGCTTCTCGACCTGTGACGACTGCGATGGTTGGGAATCGAAGTACGGTAAAGAAAAGCTTCGCACGATCCGTGATTATGCCTTCGGGAATCGTGTCTTCGGAGCTCCCCAGGCAGTAATCGAAGATGTCGAGTATCGCACTCTTACCCTTGGAGGATTTACCCGTGATGATGTTGAGACCCGGCTTGAAGGGAACGTGGTGGACGCCATCATCTTTGTCAACCACACCGATGTACTCTACGTAACACTTCATAGCGATTTGAGCCCTAACATCCTGTAAATAGAAACTACGTTTTCGCCAGTCAGCACCATCGCCAGCTTCTGGCTGTACTTCAGCAAAGACTTGTCCGCATTGCCCGACTGCGGTTTCTGAAGCGCTCTTACGGAGAGGTCAGGCGTGATCTCAAGGCTTTTCTCTGCAGCCAGGATCAGCAGGGCGGCGTTGGTGATTGGCTTAAATTCCTTAACACGCATGGCCAGGCCGATGAGCCTCTCAGCTTCTGATGCCATCGTCCGTACAGAGCTGTCACGCCGTGCTCTGTTCAAGAACTTGTGCATCGGCTTGTAGGTAACGAGCGGCAGGATCAGGTAACTGAGCAACACATCCTTCTCAACGGGCTCCCAGTCCTGGTAAAAGCTCTGGATCAAAGGAGCCAACGCAAAGGGTGTCCTGTGCAAGGTGTACAGGTGGTCAGAGACTTGAGTGGTCATCACCATAATCTCCAGTGAAACTCGTCATCTTCATCCTCAGGTTTCTCCCCTGCGAGCATGTGATAAATGCCATTGCGGAACTCGGGCATGGTGTGTTCCAAACCACAGAAAGGCTCTACAGGCAGCCCATTGCGCTCAATGAAGAACACCATGGATCGGGTGCTTAACTCCGTTGGGCAGGTAATTCCCGTGCAGCCGAGCATCGCGAGTTCGCGACCATACTGGTGCAGCGTGTGATGGTTCCCGAGGTAGCCATCGAGCATCGGCTTGAAGAGCACGCCATCTGTATACAGATCGGAGATCGTGTTCTGGGCGACCACACGATAAAGAGCTGCGCGCTTCAGGTGATGCTCGCCCCCGATCTCAACAATTTTCTGAGCAAATGGCATGGGTCGAATCTCTTCGACGTCGATAGTTTTTTTGAGCGCCGCCAAGTCCACCTTTGGGAAGGTTTTGGGGTGCTTCATGTACTGATGCGTAAGCTCCGACAATTTGTCAGTGAAAGCCTGATGGGTGATTTTCCACCCGCCAATCACCAGTTGAGGGCTACTCATGAAGCCCAACAGATCTTCGATGAATTGCTGGCATTTAGACGGACGAATCGGCTTGAGATGCCGGGTCTGGTAGCTCTGCAGGCGCTGCTCCAGCGACTCAGCGCCGGTAGTGATGTGCATCCGTTCTAGCACTTCCATCAACGCGTTGCGTCGTTCGGGGGCCATCACATGCTGCTGAAGCTTCCTGGCCTTGGAAGATCTGGCAGCCCCCTCCACATCTTCAGATTCTTGCTTTACTTGCTGATCCACCGCAGGATCGGATGACCCAGCGATAGTCTCCATGATCAACAGTCGCGCTGCAGGTGTGGCCGTGTTCCAACCCTTGAGTAGCGTTTGCGCCCCGAACTCTTGAGTGGTCAGCAACACTAGACTCTTGAACGAAGTGCGGTCGAAGTTCTCATGGAGCCAGTTTTTTACGGTGTTCCAGAAATTGGCGTGACTGTCCGTTAGGCTATTGGAGTACAGCTTGACCTCGGTCTGGGTTTTGCCGGGTACCGTTACATCACCCATGACTTCAAGCCACAGGCACTCATCAGGTGCCAGGTCATAGCAGTACTCCACGGCTATGAGCAACTGATACTGGAGCGCTTTGAACAGGAGGGTCGCATCGAACGGCAAAGGAGCATCGCCGGGTAGCGCCGCATTTAGTGGTTGCGTCGTATCCATACACATTCCAAGTTAGGCATGACTCCCTGACCAACGACTCGCCCAACACATCAAGCATGCCCATGCCTTCGGGATGCACAACAACGAATCAACGCCAGGCACGGGCCCGGCGTTGGTAAGAGCACATAACCGTTATTCAATTACTGTATATAAATACAGTTATTCTCAATCTTACGATATATGCTACCAGCACTCACTACCGCAGTCGCCAAATGCCATCATATTGATCGTTGACGTCCTCTCTAAACATCTGATGTCGCCAACGCTGCCTTGGCCTATACCCCTTTCGCATCAACCTGAGCCTCTGCCAAAAGGTACCTTCCCTGGCACGTGATAGCATTGTAAGATCAGCGCTGAAGAGGCAGGTACCTCCTCTCGTTCATTCGAGGGCGGCTCTGATAATTAACAGCTTCTGCTGTTGGGCGTATGCCCACCGATCCCCTCGGGGATGTTCAAAGATGACTCAAACCCGCTTGCCTCTTCTCCCAAATTTAATGGAGAAGTATCTGTGAAGGATAGTGTCTGGTTCACCTACAAAGCTCGTATCCAGGCCCATAATCGTCTGGAGTGGCTGGACTTTCACTCACAAATGCTTCTAGTCTGGTACGCAATTCTCAGCACGGTTCTGGGTGTCCTGGCTATCCGCTACGAACACATCCTCGGCCCTGACACTGACGTACTGGCCACCGTACTTTCTGTTGCGCTCCTCGGCGTCTCGCTTGCCGTAACAAACCGGGATTTCCGGGTGCGGGCAATGGCCATGCGCAAAAACTACCTGCAACTGCAGGGTCTGTACCGTGAGCTTGCCCCGAACACCGCCCCTACTCCCACTCAGACGCAGCAGTATGATGAGTTGCTCGCTGAGTCAGAGAATCACAGAGAGATCGATGACCGAATCGCACGGGTATTTTCGACGGGCTTGACCAGTCGAACCCCTACTGCGTTCGAGATCTTCTACGCCATTTCCTGGCTCGGTGCGCGCCTGGTTATTACCGTCGCCCTGTACGCCCTTCCCCTTGCAGCCGCCGCATACTCCTGGGTAGGGAAATGAGTGCCGCCCGTAGTTTCAAGAAGTATTTTTCCCGCAAACAACTACTTGGCATCTACACGGATAAGATCAAGAAATCCGGTGCTATTGGGCTTGATCGCACTCGCCCGTCCAAGCTCGATTCCAGGCTGACTGATGAGCTTGAACTGATCGTCCAAAAGGTTAGGCAGGGGAAGTATCGATTCACTGCCTACAAGGAAAAGCTGATTCTCAAGGGAGCGACTTCGCTTCCCCGACAGATCTCAATTCCGACTGCGCGGGATCGAATCGTGTTGCGTGCCTTGTGTGAATGCCTCGCAGAAGTCTACCCGACGGCCAAGCTTTCATTGCCCCAGGTGGTTATTGAAGATCTGAAAACTGCGCTCGCATCCGGTGCTTATGCCGAGTATGCCAAGATCGACCTGAAGAGTTTCTACCCCTCGATCCCTCACACCCTGATCGATGCCGCTATTCGAAAAAAGATTCGCAAGCCTGAGCTCAAGCACCTGATAACTTCGGCAATCACCACGCCGACTGTGCCTGAATCAAGAGGCAGAAAGGACACGCCCAACTCGACCATCGGTGTGCCCCAAGGGCTGGCAATCTCAAACCTGCTCGCTGAGATCGCACTGCAGGAGATCGACTTGGCGTTCAATGGCAGGCCAGGGATCTGGTACAAGCGCTACGTGGACGACATTCTGCTCCTGACGCTAGCCGGGCATTCCGAGACAGTGGCCAAAGAGCTTATCACTGAGCTGCAAAAGATGGGACTGCACCCGCACGATTTCGGCCCGGACTCGAAATCGAAGTACGCCCCCCTGACCGACCCATTCAGTTTCTTGGGTTACCAGATCGAAGGTGGCCATGTCATCATCCGACGAGAAAGCATCCTCCGTTTCGAATCGTCCATTGCCAATATCTTCACTGCATACAGGCACAAAGTCGCAACCGCTAAGTCGCCCAGGGATATGGAGCGCGCCCGCGCGTATTGCGAATGGAAAGTGAACCTGCGGATCACCGGATGCTTCTTCGAAGGGAAACGGCGAGGCTGGGCATCCTACTTTTCCCAGATCACATCGACCGCCCAGTTGCGGTCGGTCAATCACACGATACGCAATTTGACCAAACGCTCCTCGCTGGAAGGGAGAATCAAGCTCAAGTCGCTGATCAAGACCTTCTACGAGCTCAAACGTGGGAGAGCCGGCAATCACGCCTACATTCCAAACCTGGATGATCACAGCATCGCGGATAAGCGGAAGGTGCTAGCGCTTTGGATTGGTGATGATGCTGCCACGCTTCGCGATGACCAAGTGGAACGGCTGTTTGTGATCAAGGTGAGCAAGGCCGTACGAGAGCTTGAAGAGGATATTGCCCAGCGATCATGACAGGCCTGGTACCCAAGCGGTCAGCTCTGCGCGATGTGGCAAACGGGCAACTCAAACCGCTTGTAAACCTCTTTTTTGACTTATAAATCACGGCGATTTACAGATCAAAAATTAGGTTTACAAGCCGATGTTGAATAAGCTCGCCAGAGCACCACGAGTTTGGGAAAGTGACTTGTCCATATGCTCACCACCAAGCGCCCTTAAGGCAATTTATGGATAGACAGGCACCTCAAATAGTAATTTGAGTGCTCGGTACCAACTCGCAAATCAGATGCCCCCACAGCAGGCGGATCAATGGGAGGGCTGACGCTTAAGAATGCATCAGCCCGATGCAGCTACACGAATCGTCGGGAGCCGGTACGGCGACCGGGTTTTGCCTTACCAAAGGCTCTCTTCTGAGCAGCGGCGGATGGAACTACATCCCAGCAGTCCAACATCGGATCAACGTGCCGACTCGCTTTCTCGAAAGCCGGGGTCTTCCCTTCCTTACGATCAACGTACCAATAGCAGTAGGTAATCGCGCGGGTGATGGCCACATATGCTGTCCGAAGAGCTTCCTGGCGTTGCGATGTGTCGTACCCACACGGATCACTACCGCCCATCTTAGCTTGGCGGAAAATGTCGTTTTTGGAGGGTGAGGTTGTGGTCATCTCACAATCTCCCAACAAAAACACTGCGTCCGCCTGCAGGCCTTTGGAGGCATGGTAAGTCAACAGCTTCAGATCGTTTTCTCGGCCTTCATCCTCCGCTTGCCGGATCAGCTCACTCAGACTTTTTTCTACTTTGGCCTTGGTTCGCCCAATTCGGTACAACACCAAAATCTTGTGCCCAGAGTCATAATGGGCCTTGGCTTTTTCCCGGAGATGCATGAAATCCAGATCTCGCATCTGCACTGGTACCTTATAACCAGTCACTCGTGGATTCGCTGCTTTGCCATTTTTGTTATCAAAGCCTCCAGTGCGCTTCACGATGGCTTCCGCTGCATCGATCACCCATTGATGCGAGCGGTGGTTATCTTGCATGAATACGCGAGTCGTAGCCGACGCTGGGAAGTATTTGTCGAAGTCCACAAAGAACTGAGGAGAGCTGCCGCGCCAACCGTAAATGCTTTGCCAGTCGTCCCCGACGGCCATCAGGGAGGCGTATGAGACAGGCCCATCGGTAAGCACGGGCAGGTTTCTCCGCTCGATTTCGGCGAAAGTAGCCCTCACCCAGGAAATCGTGTTTGCCCCGACGTCTTGGAACTCGTCAATAAGCAAGGTCGACATGGGCTGCAAGACGCCATTAGGTATCGCCCTCAGGTTGGCAGCGCCACGCTCACCGAACATTGCGAACATCTTGTTGAAGGTCAGCACAGGCGGACTCATAGACTCCAATTGCTTGTCCAAAGAGCTCCAGAAGATTGCCAACGCTTCAAAGAAATCAACGTCAGGGTCATTGTCTGGTAGATCCATCTGCTTGATCGCATGGATCACATCCAGCCCAAGGTTTTCGATGAAAGACGCCGCAGAGTAGAAGGCCTCCAGGATGTATCGAGCAGAAATCTCCCCAGTGACCTTGTACCGGAATTTGGGGCAGGCGTTGGCAAGGTTGATCATAGCGTCAACCGAAGCACCAGCGTCGGTGTAGCTGTTCAAGAAAATCACGGGTTTCGAGCAGAACGCCTGAAACAGGATGCGTTTGTCAGCCACATCCAAAGTGAGATAGGGCCATCGATCGGGGTCTAGTTTCAGATTCTTCGGCTCGTTTCCATCTACACCCAGAATCACGTAGGCGCCAATTTGAGGGATGAAGCCGTTGGAGTGAAAGGTCTTGCCGAGCAACGTGATGGGGGCACGATTCGGCTGAACGCCAGGGATAGGCCATCGGCCTGCGGAACGCCATAGCTCTTCGAGCCTCCCGCAGAGGGCGTCGTCGATGACCTCCATCTCTGCGACCTTGTCTTTACGAGTCTTGGCATCAGGGCTGTCTGCTTCCATCGACTCCAGCATGATGGCGCGCCGCGCAAGCTTAGCGATCAAATCCTTGAAAACTGGGTCACCTTCGTACAACGACTGATAGCAGTCGTTCATGAGCGTCAACTGCTCAGGCTTTAGCTTGACCTGGAACATGGAGCCGGCCTTCTCATCATCCTCGTTCTTGAGATCTAGGAACTCAAATGCCTGTGCCTTTTCAAGGCCAGGAAGGCTTCGAGTGAAGGACAGAATGCGAGAGTGGAATGTCCTGACGATATCCAGCGACTCTTCTTTGGTAATGTCATAGCGCCAAAGCTTGAAGACCTCGCGCACCTTGTGCGCGAAGTCCAGTTTGGATTCTCGGGTGAAAGTGATCACCGTAAGGCTTTCGAAGCGAATCCCTAGATAGTGATGGAGCACCAAGAGCCTCAGCACCATGGTGGTGGATTTACCACTGCCCGCCCCCGCGACAACCGCAGTCGTCGGTGTTCTGGAAAGGATCATTTTCCACTGATCTTCAGACGGCTGATGCTCCAACAGCCGAGCAAAGTCGTCTCTGATCTCCTGAGCCAGATCGTCAGTGATCTCAAATGACCACGTCTTGAAAAACGTTGGCGGACGAGTCTTCGGCTTACCCGGTTCCTGACTTGGCCCAGGACGCAGCTCAACGATCAGCTTGCCGTCTTCAAGGCCTTGGTCGTGCCCTTCGATGTATCCCTTTTTAAAACCTTCATTTCGCCCCCGAGAGCGCCCTGCACGCCAGGACGATGCCTGTTCAATCCCCACCTTATCTAAGAACCAGTCGAAAATTTTGAGTATCAAGCCCTTGGATACATGCGGATCCGCATCATCCGGCGGGAAGGTGGGCACGGGTATGGATTTGGTGTTTGAGTCCACTGCGAAAAAAGCTCCTGCTCATCAAGCCAAGCCCCATTGACGGGGCATCTAGAGGATCCGAAACAAGAGAGCCTACCACCGAGGTGGAAAATTCCTACAGCTCAAACGCAGAAGCTGGTGATTATCACAACTCCCACCCGAGGGCCAGCTTGTCCTTGATCTTAGGGATCAGGAACGCAATCACGTGGTTGTAACTCCGATCTTGCCGGAAGGCTTGGTCCATTCGCTCAAGGCCCTCGCGGATCATCTTCTTCCTCCGCTGCCAAGTCTGCTTGGCGTCCTGGTCAGCTAACATTTACTCATTCCCGAACGCTCGCAGCGTCCACCCAAAGGCGAGTAAATGGCCCTTGTAGTGATCGAAGGCGGTGTTGGCCACGTTCAGTAGGCGAGGTAGGTTGTAGCCCACCAGATAACCAAAACGGGCACACAATATAATCGAGGCAGCTCCATGGAATTTCCCCATGCGATAGTCCGAAGGCAGCGAAAGGTCAGGAAGTGCCGTGTTCAGTTGCTCCCGCAGAGCTCGCCATGCCTCATCCGACTCTTTGATGTCCGTTGCTGCATGTTGCATCCAGAAATCGAGAAAGGCCTGCCGGGCTGTGTCGCTGCTCACGCTGCTCAATAGCTCGGCCCTTAGCGCGTCGTAGCCCTTGAAGCACACCTTCTGCCCTTGGGCGCTCACGATCAGTGATCAAGAAACACCCCCTCCATCACCCATTCGTCAATGATTGTCTTGCCCCTGAGATGGGGGATGGCGTACCAGCACTCCAGAGCCATGCGCCTCACCACTTGGGGTCGAGCAGGCGTCGCTTCATTCACGATGAAGACGTTGTGTTTATTCAGGAAAAAGATGTCCTCTTCAGAGGTGCGGTCGGAACTCGGATCGAAGCTATGGAAGATCCAGACCATAGCCCCGTTGTTAGCTTGGTAGAACTCAAGCCGAGCCGCGATTTCTGTCAGGTACGTGGTCGAACGCTGCACCTCAAATGCCGGTCGTTGGCCATTGAGCTCAGCTTGGACATCGGGCTTTCGCCATTGCGCGCGATCTACGAGGCGCATGCCTTTCCACACTGTCGCCACCAACGGCTTGGAACACTGCTCATCGGCTATCAGGCTGTCTCGGATGATGCGTTTGAGCCTCAGGTGTACCGCGCTCTCCTTCGCGGCGTTGTACTTGATGCAGTTGATCTGTTCGGCGCTCAGTTGGCCACGTATAGAAATCGAGCATTTTTGCTCTGCCTCCGCACGTGGATGATGACGGAAATGAAAGCGTAGCTCCATGGTGCGCACGAGTATCACCGGGGCCATGCACAACGCGCACACCAGCCAAGGACTGCCGGGATCACGAGCATATCGACTCGCCAACGCCCCCCCTGCCTTTCATGACCAAGCCCAAATCGCGAGTCAAGAAGCTTTGTAGTTCGACATCCAGTACAGTCTCTAGATCGAGGATTTCTGTCAGGAGCATGGTGGCAGTGGGCTGAGCGACCTCATACGTGAACATAAAGCTTCCTTTGGGGCGCCGAAGATAATCGCGTCATAATCTCCGGGCCCTGCGGAGTGGCTAGATGAGGATCCGCCGACCTTTTTTGAAACGGTCTTTCTGGTCTAAATAAACGTCACCGCTCAACACGCGCCCATGAACCTCGGAGCAAAAAATAGACGGTTATTCTCATATTCAGATCTACGCGTTGCAGTGCAATGGGAGCAATAGGAAGCATGCCAAGCCCCATCTCGGGCGATGGATCCACACTATTTTTTTGCAAGTTAGAAAATGAATCATCCCTTACGGCACTAGCCTATAATACTCTTCTGGCACGACATAAAAAGTGCCATGTAGCGGCGTGCAGATATCAAGCTTTTAGCTAGTCAGCCAGTTAAAAATAGGCAAAGTGGCGAAGATGGTCTGGCTGCGTTGAAAAAAGCAACACAGCCAGAGTAAATTTATTCTTGATTTATAAATACATCCTTTGTTCTTTTTGTTACTTGGTCAGCAATGAACTCTGATAGTTTTTCGTTAGAGGTCAGCTTGGTTGCACCAAGGCTATACTTTTTAATTATAAACTTTAATTCTTCTTTATTAAAAGTCGCGAGCTCTTTCTCGATTTCACTTTTTTTCTTTTCTTTAAATGAGTCGAAAATATTTAGACTTTCAACTTCCGCCCGAATTAACTCCTTTTCTTTTTGTTCTTTTTGATTTTTTTCATAAAACGGCCTTAGTATACTTAGAATAATTTCTGGGTTCCCCTCAATTACCTCACCAATCTCAGATAGTACTTTTCCAAATACTTCTATGTCTTTTCTGCTTATATTTTTCATACCTTAAGCTCCTACCCGCTCAAGAAACTCATTGGTGAGTGTTGTTATAATTCCTTTCGTGTCGTGGAAATCCGATTTTCTTTTGGCTGTAGCAGATGTTATGAATGGTCTTGAGTCTACTGGTGCTTCAGCGACCGAGATTCTTTGAGGAAAATCATTTTTGAAAACGACCTTACTATAGTCGCCTGAGCGTAACTCTGTCATAGTAGACTTGTGCAAGTTCGTTCTATAGTCAACCTTTGTAAAAACAATTCCTGCCAATTCTATCTTGCAACTATGCTTTCTTTTTTTGAAAGAGTTTATTCTATTTAGTATCAGACTTATACCGATTTTTGATAAAATATCTGGAACTGTTGGAACTATATAATAATCACTAATACTTATTCCATTCAATGTTATTGCACCAAGATTTGGCGGACAGTCAATGAGTATAAAATCGTAATCCTCTTTTATATTTTCAATTATATTACCTAGCACGTCGACGTGACTGACATATGCTTTGTTGTCCATATCGGGTATATCATCTTGGATTTCTACCAGATGTATGCTTGATGGCAATAAGTCTAATCCGTCGATACCCCCAACATCATTAAGTATGGCATCATCTATATTGAATTGATCCTCACCTTTTAGCATATCATTGAACATATGATATAAAGTTTGTCCGCGGTCATGCCGTTCTTGCCATTCCTCTTGGTCGATTAGCGATACAGTGGCATTTGTTTGTGGGTCAAGGTCTATTACTAGGACCTTGTAACCGTCTGTGGCAAGAGTTGCAGCGATATTTACAGTAGTAGTGGTTTTTCCAACACCACCTTTTAGATTAATGAAACTTACTACTTTTGTCATAACCCAATCCTTTTGGTATAAATTTATTATGATTTACTTTCATTTTGGAAGGTATTTCTTTATCCGTACTCTCCACTCACTCAGACGCTACTATTTTGAAGGCGTGGAGTCTAGGTTTTTCATGAGCAAAATTTCGACGGTATTAACTCGAGCAAAAAATGATCAGCACCACTCCTACTGTCGTGAGCGGTTTCGCCGGCTAAGAGCAAAAGGCAGCACGGCTTCAGGCTCAGCACGAAGCCACGGCGTACATGCCTCACCTAGCCACTGCCCACCTGAAGGCTAAAATTGGCAAGGTATACTCTCGGAACGCTTACAAATTCATGATAACCGAGCTACCTGCAGGCTATGCTTGAGGCCTTTTGATCTGTACAAGCATTGCTATCAGGGCATCAAAAGCCATCTATAAAAAAAATGAAAAATTGGGGGTAAAGATGAATCGCCTATTTCATGCTGCAGCGTTTGCAAGCTCCATGATGATCGTTGCAGCACCCGCCCAAGCCCGTATCACACAATTGGAGATCCTGCGGACCGAACCCGCTTTCGGAGGCGAAAACTTCGGGAATACAGGAGCTTACGAACGCGTCTTTGCGCGCGCTCATGGTGAATTAGACCCAGGAGCGCCTGAAAACAAGATTATTCAAGACATCGAACTTGCACCCCGTAACGGGCGTGGGATGGTTGAATACACGACTGATGTTGCAATCCTGCGTCCCGCTGACGTGGCTAAATCGAATGACATTCTTCTATTCGACGTGCCAAATCGAGGCTCTAAGCGCGCGATGTTATTGTTCAACGCTGATATGCAGGGTAGTCCAGCAGCGTTCAACAACTTCGAAGTCGCCGGGGACGGTTTTCTACAGCGCCAGGGTACGACGCTGATCGCGTTTGCCTGGCAGGGGGACGTTGCCCCGGGTGACAACCGCATGATGGTGCAACTGCCGACGGCCATAAATACTGATGGGTCGCCGGTAACAGGTGTGGTGCGCAGTGAGTTGACCACGCTCTCACCGACCGTCAGCCTTAACCTGTCTGCAGGTTGGTTCACCTCCACGCCGCCTCACACGAGCTACAAATCGGTTGAAACCGACAATACCAAAGTGCTCGCGGATGGCTTTCGTCCGACGTTGACGGTGCGTTCGCGGGCAAATGCGCCCCGACAGGAAATTCCAGTGAATGACTGGAAGTTTGGCGATTGCAATACGCCGAACGAAACCCAGATATGCCTACCCGCTGGTTTTCAGCCCGGTAAGCTTTACGAGCTGATTTACCAGGCCAAGGACCCGGCGGTAATGGGTATTGGTTTTGCGATCGCACGGGATGTTGGTGCGTTTTTCCAGCAGGCCGAGCATGACGATACCGGTGTGCCCAACCCTGTAGTGCATGGGCCTAAGGTCAAGTCGATTATCACTGGCTCATCACAATCCGGGCGATTCATCCGCAGCATGATCGCGCTGGGTTTCAACCGCAGCGAGGAAGGTCATCGGGTCTATGATGGTGCGATGCCGCATATCGGTGGCGGCCTGATGCCGCTCAACATCCGGTTTGCTCAACCTGGTCGGGCGTGGGGCCAGCAGGTCGATCATGACTCCCCTGCTTACGATTTTCCGTTTACCTATGGCCGGGAAACCGATCCTGTTACCGGACGCTCGCAGGGTTTGCTGGATCGCTGCAACGATAACAATACTTGCCCTCTGATATTCCACATGGCAACGGCCCTTGAACTTTGGGAGGGACGCCAGTCGCTTGGCCTTACCGATCCACTCGGCTTGCGCGATACACCTGAACCGGAAAACGTCCGCACTTTTATTATGGCAAGTACGCAGCATGCCCCGCCGTCTTTGCCACTCCCGGTTAACCCCCCCTTTGGACTTTGCCAGGTGCAATCAAATCCAAATCCACACACCTGGACCATGCGCGCAGCGTTCATCAATCTCGTTGGCTGGGTTCGTGATGACACAACACCGCCGGCTTCGATAAAGCCTTCTGTGGCGGACGGCACCCTCGTACCGGCGGACAGGGTCAGTTTCCCGCTCATCCCCGCGACCAATTATGGTGGCGTTTCGCGCCCCGAGCTCCGCTACACCGGGGCCGTCAATAGCCTGCAAGTGCTTGATTTTGGACCTGGGTTTCGTCCCGAAGACAGCTCAGGCATTCTCACAAACGAGCCGCCGAAATCGGGGGTTGGCAGTTACGGCCTCTTGGTGCCTCAAGTGGATGCAGACGGAATTGATGTGGGTGGCGTTCGGGATGTGTATCTGGGTGCGCCCATCGGGACTTACACGGGTTGGAACACCTTCCGGCCCGAGTTTTTTGATGGCGGCTTTTGCAACTTCCAAGGCAGCTTCCTCCCGTTTGCCGCGACGAAGAAAGAGCGAATCGTGGCCGGAGACCCTCGCCTTTCCCTGGAGGAACGCTACCCCACGAAGGAGGCTTATGTGTCTGCAGTGAGTAAAGCCGCAGACTCGCTGGTTGAGGCGCGGATGCTGCTTCCTGAAGACCGTGAGCGGCTTGTGAAGGAGGCGCAGGAGAAAGGGGTGCGTACGGGGCCTTAAGCAGGGGTGATCTGTTGTAGTGGCTTAGTGATTCCGGACACGACGTTAAGTCTTTTTCCTTACGGAGCGGATGTTCGCGATCAGAGCCCAAGCCATAGGAGCGATGGTGTCCGATCAATTCAATCGGGCATTATCGCCCTATCGTAGAGCGTAATCATTGAGCCACCAAGCAGGTTCGATGTTCGCTACTGTCTAGAATTTGCATGAGCTTACCGGCTGCAATCGGCAAATAGCAGACGCAGACGCAGACGGGCGCAGCCTAGGTCGTTATCCTAAATAAACGACTTGTCGTAAAAGCTGAATCATCATGAAAAGGTTCGCCATGGAAAGCGGTGTAACGCTACAGACTTCAGCCACGCCGAAATCAATCGCTAAAGCCTTTCCGCCCTACTTGAAATTGGAGGCAGCTCGTCTGAGCCTGGTCATGGGCGATACCCGATTTGCTGATCATCGAGGCATAGAGGTCACAACAGACAAAAATCGTGTGGTCATTCCATACCGAATCCACCACGAGGGCGGTGAGCAGGATGGTAGGTCCCTAAGCCGGACGCAAAGCATTATGTACTCTTGCCTATTGACCAGGCACCACAATGGCTATGTGCGCCAGCGCCAACTTGAGCGCATCCTTCCGGTCTCCGAACCCTGGGTTGTTCCATTCGTTGTTCAGCTCACTGGCGAGTATGTGATCGAGATACTCGACACGTGCGAATCCTACTTTTCCCTGCTTGACCCTGTGCTTTACGGCTCCTTCACCAGAGACAACCCGAAGTATTTTCAGGCCACACGAGACCGAATGATCAGCTACTGGGATTGCTATTATCGGTCGCTATACAAGCTTAAACCTGACTATGTCGGGTTCAGACTGTTCGACCAACTCCAGAAGTTGGCATCTCGCCTGTGAACACCGCCCTCCCCCCCCCCCCGCTTTCTTAACGCCGCTGAGCGTCAGCTATGGGTCGGTTGCAGCCCCTTGCGACAGGCAGCAATCGGCCAAAAGCAGTCGATGCTCCTCTAAGATTGCTCACAGCCAAAATCCGATATTCGACACATCAATCACGAATCGGTCTTCCCACGGCTCGATTCGCACAGTGTGAGCACCTCGAATACTCTTGGCTTACCCTGATCCTGAAATCTGTGTTAAAAAGCTAACCAGTGGCTATTAGCTAGCCTAATTTATTCATAAATGCGATGAATACCCCAAATTAGAAAAGGAATAACTTTTGAAAATTATTACTTTGTATAACCACAAAGGCGGCGTATCCAAAACAACGACCACCTTTAATATCGCTACTTACTTGGCCAACTCCGGCAAAAAAGTACTCATGGTCGATGCGGATCCCCAGTGCAACCTTACCGAGATTGCACTGGCTCGAACTATACAAAATCTTGACGCGGCAGCAGCAAAATCCGCCAATCATAAAGTAAACGAATTACCCGGCACTAGTATCCTTGACGCTCTAAATCAGAGGATAAAAGGTGATGCCGCATTTATTGATATTAGCAAAGTTAAAACAGTTGAAGTGCACAAAAACTTGCACTTGATTAGAGGTGCCGTAGACTTAAGTTCCATTGAGGACGATCTGGCAGAAGCACATGTTCAAAGAATGAGCATGAGAACAAACCTTATGCGGACATACGTCGCGATTGGAGACTTTCTTATCCGGCTTGCAAAAAAAGAAAAGTTTGATTATATCTTTATAGATGTTGGTCCGAGCTCAGGTGCTTTAACAAGAGCTTTTTTTCTTGTATGTGATGGTTTCTTTATCCCGGTCGCACCAGATCGTTTTAATGTTCAAGCCATCGGAACCCTTTCGCACATTTTGCAGCGTTGGATGAAGGAGCATCAGCAAGTAGTTTCGCAATACGAATCTTTAGACATGCCCATTCGCTCAGGAAAGCCCGCTTTTCTTGGTGCTGTCGTTCAAGCCTTCAAGAAATATGCTGGTGAAGCGAAGCCAGGCTTCAAACTTTGGATGCAACGTCTCCCCCTTGAGATTGATGAAAAGCTGAAACCGATTTATTTCAATGACCCCGTCAGCGAGTCCTTGTATTTGCCCACACAAAGAGTAAAGTCTGCCGAATATTCAATATCAGTTGAAATACCCGACTTCAACCAGCTTGCCCCGCTTATGCAAGAGGTCGGAAAGGCCGTGTTTAACATTGAACAAACTGACACTGCACTGATCACCAAAAGCCTTAAGCCTTGGAAGGGGAATAACTGGAGCGGCGCTCAAAAGCGAATGGCAACTTATAAAACTCTCTTTGGGTCGATTTCAGATATTATTAACGAGTTTGATGCGAAGAAACCATGAGTACAACCATGAAGATCCACTTCGTAGCTTTCCTTGATATTCTTGGGTTTAAAGCCTTGGTAGACGAGGAGGTTCGCTCAGGCTCTGGAGAATATCTTGAAAAGCTTCTGCGTTGTCATCAAAAATGTGCAGAGATCTTCAAGTCAGATCCAAACCTGAACATAATCCAATTTTCGGACTCAATAGTAATTTCTCGTCCATATGACGCATCGCATTTCATACCCTTTATTACAAGTATCGCTGAATATCAAAGGTATCTACTTGATGAGCAACTGCTATGCAGAGGAGGCGTAGCAGTAAATCAGCACTTTACAAATGGAACCTTTACGTTTAGCGCAGGACTTATTGACGCATATAATGTAGAGAGTAAATCAGCACGCTATCCCCGAGTGGTCATCGCGCCGGATGTGATTGATCTTATATACCCCAGTTCCCCTCCCTCCGTTGAGATAGTGAAGGAGGACGATGGGTTGTACTTCATAGATTATATTGGTGTAACAAAAGACAAGCGACCGCGTTTGCTTAAACGGGCAATTCGAAATATTGTTAACTCCCTGAAATTCAGTGATATACCTTCCATCAGAGAGAAAGGAATATGGCTTGCTAATTATTCAGATGCAATTTTGAAAACAAATCACACGCCTCCAAAATTTGAGGGAGGCCGAATTCAAATAGATTAAACTCAAAATAATTACAATAGTCAGTCCATGTTCCGAAGGCTCGGCGTAGTCAGGTAATGGTGACAAGGCTAACAATGCGGTCGACTGGGCGGTACTCCAGGGCCAAAACTACACGTTCCGGGTGGCCGCCAACTCGAGGGAACTCAAGCAAGATGTTGAATTTGCTGAGCTGGTGGGTCGGTTGGCTCACACACTCGAGGTTGTACAGGTAGTTCATCCGCAGCTTGCTTCGGATTGCGGTCTCAAGCTCAGCCTTGGTCAGTTCTGCCAGCCCGGCCTTTTGCAGTTTTCCTAGCTTCGTGGTCTGAAGGTACTTTTCGAACTTGGCATCCTCAATGAGGACAGTGAACTCTGCCAGCGGTGCTACTGCAGAGGACATAGCCCTTAACGCAATCTCCAAGTCGTCGTCGGTTAGATCTAGCAGCAGGCGCTCAGGCTTGTATGAGAGGAATGTGCCGAAGTAAATCGACTGAATGCTCCTGAGTCGGAAACCCTGTGTCTTGTAGTCATGCTGGTGGAGGTTGAAATCCTGCGCGTTCGGTCGATCATCTTCATGCCCCATGATGACCGTCCCGCCATGCTTAATCACATAATTCATCAGGTTCAGCGAGGTGAATGTTTTGGCTGCGCTTGAGTAAGTACACGGCAAGTAGCCTAAGTAGGCGGGAAGCTGCTGCAGTTGGGAGTCGACTGTAGCAATAGCACCTGCGGAAAGGTTGTTCACATACAGGACGAAGCACGTATCAGGCAGCTGAAAACTCGGTTTTGTGCTGACGACTGCGGGATCCAGCAGCTTGCGCGCAAGCTGATCGCTCGACCCGAAAAGCTCTCCACCCAGGATACTATGTGTCGTTTGGGCATCCAGCGCGCAAAATAGCGCTTCGGCGCACTCCACTCCAGGCAGAAAGCTCCGGGCACAAAGATCGGTATCGAAGAGGAACGCCGCCTCGTGCTTTGTTGGTTGCGGGGTCAGGGCCGTCCTGAGCAAGGCATAATCGATTCCCTTGGCTTTAAGGATGCCGACGCACTCACCATGAAAATGCTGTATTTCAGCAAAGCTACGTGCATCGCTGAGGGAAAAGTACTGCCGCATTACAGGGAGCAGAACGTTGCCGCGAGCGTTCAGGGTATGAATTGAGGGCATATCGTAGTACCTAGAGTGCGTAAGCATACGCTTTCAGGCATCCCATTCCGGAAGTTTTCCTCCGTTACGAACAGGCAGCTATTGGCCGACTATTACCTTTCACGAAGGTCTGCAATCAGCCAGAAGCGGCCATAAAATTTCGCTCTTAAATGCTGCCAACCGCACCACTGGCCCCTCAGAGGGGGGCAGTGATGCAACTCCATTACAAGGAATAACCCTTCACCAGTTTCGAAAAGGAATCGAGGTTTTCCGCACTTCGATTAGTGTCGAGTAATCTCCATCTAGCAATCTGGGAGGAAACATATTAATAAGGAAGGCCTCTGTGGCCAGTACTGCAAGCTCGGGGTGAGGAGTGTGACCAACAACAACTTCCTGGACAAGTGGTAGAAATCTAAACTTGTCATCATCACTACTGCGCAGGCTGACTTTATAAAAAGGAGTAAGCATTGACTTTCCAGCACGAAAACTTAATTGTCTAAAGCTTGCGGTCACGATAATTCGCCATTCAGCCTCCTCTTCGAAGCTCGGATCCTTTAATACGGGAGCGATCTCTGATAGGCGGTCAAGAAAAGTCGACGTACTTTCATAGCTAATGTCGAATCCATACTCAGGCTCGGGCTCGTCTTTAAACTCCTCAATCAGTGCTTCAATCATCTTAGAAACAACGCTTACCTGCTCTTTCTTGCTATATATGCACTGCACCAATTTAAACCCCTGCAATCTTATGTAGGGCTCCAGCGCATAATAATTCAAACCAATAGAGTATCCACCATGGCTCTGCGAATACCCTCTCCACTGGCTAAGCAAGTCTCCATTTTCAGTTAAGGAGCAAACACACACATTCCTATCTTTAATATGGGGAATACTGTCTTTGTAGTGATTTAGCCGTGCCTTTACATTTCGATCGTTTGATTTTTTTGCGTAACTTTCTAAAAGTTCCGCGGCCAGATCCAATGCTAGCTTATGTTCATTGGAGTCATTAAGAAATTGAATTTTTGTCGCCCATAGTTCTCTCTGCTGAAAAATACCCATAAATCCATTTTGGTCTGTATAATGATATAAGATCATTTAAATATAACTCTGAAAAGTATTGTCTTGGCTGCCTAAAGTTATTAACTGGCAAATTTTGCTGGAGTGAAATTTTACTTGTGAGGTTTTAGCTTTAAGCCATTATAGGCAAATTGCTATCATCGGGATAGTGCCCTTAGGTTCGTTTAAGCAGGTCCTGCCGCCACAAGAATGCTTTGATCATCGCCACCTGACATTAATGGGTGATCGCGCAGAGGGGTGCTGCGTGCCGGTGATAGTCGAAAGCATCTGGTTGTGGCCAGCCGATTTCGACCGATTCTGTTGAAAACAGTCGGCATGCCCAAAACGCTCGAATATTGATGGATGAAAACATCTCGCTTGCACTCTGCTACGTAAAATCAGACGCCTGAACCTTCTGCGCAAAACTCAGATTTCAATCTCAGGCGCGTACTTTTCTGCCGTGGAATTCGAAGCGGACTTTTTCAACAGAATCGACCCAAGGCGCGTCTCGCAGATGGCAGGATTGGGCGAGGTAGACCTCACGAACGATGGCTGATAACATTACGCTTTTTTGCTCATCGATTGTTAGAGCTCTTTTAGTTAATGGATATTATTGCGACCCTTCGAGCAAAGATAGATCAAGCTGGTGCGGGTGATCATACGCTTGGACTGATGGCTCTGCTCGCGCACGTAGAAGTTGCTTATAAACATTTGAAGAGGGGGCAAAAGAACTCCGATGATTCGGCATTCACTGATGCAGTGTATAGAACAAATCAAGCATTCGAGGGTGGTCTCAAAGAGGCTTACGGTGTTCTAGCCAAGAAAAAACTTGATAAGACGCGAATATTTGATATTGAGCAGTTCTTTAGCAAATCGAATGTCTTTAGGAAGAGAGTGCTGGATCAATTTACGAACTACAGACAGGAGTGGAGAAACCCATCTACTCATGATCACAAATTGGACTTCAGCGAGAGTGAAGCGTTCCTGGCTATTGTGTCGGTAACAGCGTTCTCATGCCTTCTTGTAGACGAGATAGCCTTACAGCTTGCACGCGACCGAGAAGAGGAAGCCGCAAAATTATTGACGCAGACGATAAAAAGCAAGTTCAATTTTGCGGATGGGGATCTTTTGGGTCGTGTTACTGAGGCCCTTAAATCGTATTTTACTCTCCGTTCCGTGGAGGAGTTGGAAAGTAACTCGTACTCTCAGTGGCTAGGGTCGGTAGCGGGTTTTTTGTCCGCTATCTTTCCTGATGCAGAAGTGTTATCTGAAGCTCAAATTGGCGGGGAAAAACGGAAGCTTATTGCAGATGTCCTAGTGAAGAGTAGTGATCAGTCAGTAGTTGTGGAGATCAAGAATAGAGTAAATATTCATACATACGAATCGATGCTAATTCAGCTTGAAAGCGTGATCGCCAGTTCCGGACATCGAGACGGAATCGTTTTCTATCTCCCAACCATGGTTACTTCTGGGCAAGTGTTTGAACTTGACAGACTTTTCAACGACGGAGAAGGCCGTCTTAAAGTGCTCAGCGCGGTCCCCCTAAAAACGCGTTTGGAGTGACATGTATTTTGCATCAGAACGTCGCCACCACATGCCAAAAATCGATAAAAATGCATATAAGCTTAAATCGAATAGCGGTTTTACGGAACGGCCGCTTCTGGCCGATTACTGCCTGTCTCGAAGGGCCGCAAACGACCCAGGCGGTGTAAAAACTACTGCGCTTGAAAATACTGCGTTAAAAACAGGCAAAAAATGCTCTTTAGAACACCTAGACTCCGCTGTTTTGCCTGTTTTGCCTTCGCTCGTGACGTTTTTACACACCCTGTACCCAAAGCGGTCATTAAAAGCAGCCTGACCAAAATAGAGTTCAAGGGTCAGACATTCCTAACCCAGTCGCTACTACCACCCATCAGAATCGATCTTTTCCCATGGCCCTGAATATCGAAAGAGAAGCCCTAGAATACTGGGTACGCCGGATGGCCTCTGGTTAGCCAAAATGAAGTTATGGCGCTGGCTTGGTCGAGGCGCACATACGTGAATGGCGCCTCAAGAATGATCAGGATTTCTGAGCGCTTCGGCGTTAGATCTAATGGACCATAACCGCCATCCCGCCAGCCAAACAATTCGGCTCCCATCTGCTGATACCGCAAAGGCATTATTGGTGCGTACGCCTGTGGGGAGTGGCTTTCACGAACCAAGCCTTGGTGAAGCCACCGGTTCGGTCTTTCGAGCCGTCATCCCGCGCGCTGCCCTTGCCATGCCTATGTGGACAGGTTTTCAGGAGTAATCAGCCAACCCACCTTCCCCACACGAACCAACGCCATTTCCTACAAACAATTAAGGCCTGAAGGCGCAGACAATAGACAGACTAACGCCTACGATAAACCCATCCACACTGGATACGATCAAGTTACTACTGAAGCACGCACCTCGCTTAATAACGAGATAACAAGCAACACATTTCTTGCCACACACTAGATAGCCATATGCAACCAACTAGCAGACTTGGGAAACAAGCTCGCTCGGCCTAACTGCGTAAAAATCTTACATATACGCTTATATACACATCAAGAATTAAATCAACTTAAGGAATATCATGAAAAAAGTATTGATCAGCGCTGCAATTGCTACCTCCCTGCTGGGACTGTCGATGACCTCTCAAGCTGCGGAAAACTGCCCTGCCGTCTCGAAGATCGAGCAGGTCTCGCCCGGTGTATACCGGGCGAGCGGCAATGACGGCGAGTGGACCGGCGTGCTGCAAGGCGTTGTGACAAAGAAAATGCCTGTGCAGTCGTTTGACCTGGCCATCGCTATTCAAGAGGGTGCAGACGCACCTCAGATGTTGCAACACTGCACCTACAACATCGGTGGGCGCGAGGCGCTGGACATGCGTTTCATCGCTAAAAACAATAAGGATTTCACTATAAAAACTGCAGGCAATGCCTGGAAGAAAGAAGATGGGCCTTTTGGTCTTGTCTATAACGTGTGTGAAAAAACATCACCTGATAACTGCAAGTTCACTGTCGTTCACTAACACGAAATAACCCTGTCGCTCTTCAGCGAGCCTGCAATGGCTCGCTGAAGAGTCACTCACGTCAGATCATGCAAATCCTTGCCCAATGCAGGCATGACCTCGAAATGAGAGAACACTACTTCCAGCCCTCCCCGCTCCGGGCTGCAGCACATTGGGCCTACGGCATAAGACTCACTCACGGGAAATGGTGCCAGGCGCAGCAGCGGCCAGCGCAGGCCGTCGCTAGAGTGCTGAATGCGCAGCACGCCCTTGGCGACGGTGACTCGCAGCCAGAGGCCGGATGACGAATCATCAAACGCACCTGTAGCCCAATCGGATTGTCCACAGGTTAGAACACTACCCAGCATCAAGGCTCCGTCGCTGACTTCAACGCCGGTTTTGACCCAGTTGCGCTCGTCAATGCGGACCATCAAGCCCGCTTGATCGTAAAGTGTCTTGAAATCACCCTGCACATGCACTTGCGCAGTGAAATCACCGGTCACCGAAACTCCCAGAAAATGACCGGTGTCGCGGCAGAAGCCGTAGTGCGTCTGCTGCCAGAAATCGGTTTGCGGGTCTGTGGTGACTGTCAGACGCTCGTCCGTCACGCTGCAGTGCCGGGGTTGGTTCAGCCAGATGCCTTCGTCGAACATGTCGCCTCCTGTGTGGGGTTGTCGAGGGTTTACTGACCTCATCTACTCCATATGCATGGATACCTTCCCGATGATAAACATCAACCAACAACACACCATCTGACCACACCCTAAAACCGCACGCATCTTACCCATCCAAAAAACGCCATTTCCTACGCTGCAAACCCACGCCCACACCCTTGCCACCCCGTTCCCACCACGCTAACCTCCCCGCCGCTCGCTGCAAAATCAGCGGCTGGGTTTGGCGACCCAAAGAAAAGACAAAAATACGCTCCATCGCGAAACAGCAGATCCTGTCGGCCTGCATGTCGCGCTATGGCGGCTGTGCGCGGGAGATCTTCGGGTCTGCCGGGGTTTGTCTTTTTGCCCGGTTCGCCAACCTGCACACAGCTGCCACCCAATGTTTGGCGACAATCCGTGGCGGCTCTCGATAACCAAAAAGAGCGTCACCCATGCAAAATATCGTTCTCAGAAACACCCATACACCCCATTTCGAAGCCACCCTCTTCCTCCGCCACAGCCGCACCCTGCGTGCCATTTTCACCGAATCTCAAGCCTGGTTCTGCCTCGCCGACCTTGCCCGCCTGATGGGCAGGCCGCTGGATGAGCGTGCCACGCTCAAGCTCGATGCGGATCAGCGTCGCGAGGTCTGGCTGGAAGCTCATGGCGAGTGCCAGCGGCAGTTGATGATCAGCGAGTCCGGCGTGCTGGCGCTGCTGGTTCATCACTACGTGCCGGAGAACCGCGCGCTGCGTCAGTGGCTGACGCATGAGGTGCTGACGACCTTGCACGATCAACAGAACGTCACGCTGGATAACCCCAGAATGAGTCAACTGCAATGGCCCGGCACATCGCTGAGCGTGCTGCACTGGCGCAGCGAAACCTGGGTTCGCTTGCGCGACATGCCGAATGTAGTGGCCGAGGCAGCTCCTCGTCCGAAGCGGCCGTTATGGCGCAGGGTGTTGAAGCGCATCAACACAATGCGCACTGCCGCCTGACCGGTACTGTCTGAACCCCGTTGACACCCCACCCACCAAAAAACATGATGCATCCACCCTAAAAACCGGAACGCACTCATGAGCGACAAGAAAAAGCTTTTGCTGACTGGCGCAAGCCGGGGTATCGGTCATGCCACGGTCAAGCATTTCAATGCCGCTGGCTGGGAGGTGTTTACCGCGTCGCGGCAGAACTGGGTCGCTGACTGTCCGTGGGCTGAAGGTCTGCTCAACCACATTCACCTGGACCTGGAAAATATCGACAGCGTCAGCGAGAGCATGGCAGCGATCAAGGACAAGCTCGGCGGGCGGCTCGATGCGCTGGTCAACAATGCCGGCGTTTCACCGAAGACCGAGGACGGCGGGCGCATGGGTGTGCTGGAGTCGGATTACAGCACCTGGATCAAAGTGTTCAACGTCAATCTGTTCTCCACCGCGCTGCTGGGTCGGGGCTTGTTTGACGAGTTGAAGGCGGCCAAGGGCAGCATCATCAATGTCACCTCGATCGCCGGCTCAAAGGTCCACCCGTTTGCAGGCGTCGCCTACGCCACGTCCAAGGCGGCACTGTCGGCGCTGACCCGGGAAATGGCCTTCGATTTCGGTCCGCACGGGATACGGGTCAATGCCATTGCGCCGGGTGAAATCGATACGTCGATTCTGTCACCCGGCACCGCCGAGATTGTCGAGCGGCTGGTGCCGATGCACCGGCTGGGCAAGCCCGAGGAAGTCGCCTCGCTGATCTACTTCCTGTGTACGGCTGGCGCGTCCTACGTGAACGGTGCGGAGATTCACGTCAACGGCGGCCAGCACGTCTGACTCAACGTGTGCCGGAAACGCTCTCCGGCACGCGTCGCACGCCCAGGCGACTGATCCACACCGACGCCACGATCACCCCGCCGCCGATCAGCAGGCGGGTGAAGTCCTCATGCTGGTTCCAGATCAGCAGATTGATCAACAACCCCAGCGGCACATGCAGGTTATTCATCACCGCCAGTGTGCCGCCGTTGACCATGCACGCGCCTTTATTCCACCAGTACATGCCCAGCGCCGTCGAACACAGGCCGAGAAATAGCAGCACGATCCATTGGGTCGGTGCTTCCGGCAGGTGTTGCGGGTTGCCGAACATCAGGAACGCGGGCAGGACCACGGCCAGTGCGCCGAGGTAGAAGTAGCCGAAGCGTCGGTAATGCGGCAGGTCGCTCGGGTAACGCGCCACCAGATGCTTGTACAGCACCTGCCCGGCGGCGTAGGTGAAGTTGGCCAGCTGCAGCAGCAGAAAGCCGCCAAGGAAGTCGCCGTCCAGGCCATCGTAACGAATCACGCCAGCGCCCAGCACCGCGACCACTGCCGCCAGCAATGCCCAGGGGTTAAAGCGTCGGTTCAGCGCATCTTCGATCAACGTCACGTGCAGCGGCGTGAGGATGGTGAACAGCAGCACTTCCGGCACCGTCAGCACCCTGAAACTCAGGTACAGGCAGACATAGGTTACGCCGAATTGCAGCGCGCCGATCAGCAGCATGCTGCGCATGAAGCGCGGTTCGACCTGACGCCAGCGGGTCAGCGGAATGAATACCAGACCCGCCAGCACCACGCGGACCAGCACCGCGAAATAGCTGTCGACGTGCCCGGCCAGATAGACACCGATCAGGCTGAACGAGAACGCCTGAATCAGTGTGACGAAAAGTAGATAACCCATGCCCGCCCCCCATTTTTGAAGGGCGCGACCATAGCGGTTGCGTCACTTACTGTCCACTCGGCGGCCGCCGCTTTTTGACGCCAACCCGTCGCCGCGCTCCGCGTTACCCGTCACAAATATGACAGTCGCATTATTGACGTACATGTCGTCGGTTTCGACGAAAATATAGCCTATATCGGCAACTTTTCCACAGAAAAAGGTCTTATCATCCCGACGCTGCAATATTGACTCAATTCATCCACATTCGTCGTCGCCTGGAGTAACACCATGATATTCAACACAAAAGACTTCGGAGCACTGGGCGACGGCGTCACTGACGATACGGCAGCCATTCAGGCCGCAATCGACGCAGCTGCTGCGGCAGGCGGCGGTGAAGTGGTGATGGGGGCCGGAACGTACGTCGTGTCCGGTGGCGAGGAGCCTTCGGATGGCTGCCTGATGCTCAAGAGCAACGTCACCTTGTCGGGCGCAGGCATGGGCGAGACGATCATCAAGCTCGCTGATGGCTCGGACACCAAGGTGACCGGCATCGTGCGCTCGGCCTATGGCGAAGAAACCCACGACTTCGGCATGAAGAACCTGACGCTGGACGGTAACCGCGACGCCACCACCGGCAAGGTGGACGGCTGGTTCAACGGTTACATTCCAGGCTCTGACGGCAAGGATTCGAACGTCACCCTCGACAGCGTCGAGATCAAGGATTGCTCGGGCTACGGCTTCGACCCGCACGAGCAGACCGTCAACATGGTGATCAAGAACAGCGTGTCGCATGGCAACGGCCTGGACGGCTTCGTGGCCGATTACCTGAGCGACAGCGTGTTTGAAAACAACGTCGCCTATGACAACGATCGTCACGGCTTCAACGTGGTCACCAGCACCCACGACTTCACCCTGAGCAACAACGTTGCCTACGGCAATGGCAGCACCGGCATCGTGGTGCAGCGCGGCAGCGAGAACATCCCCTCGCCCGCCAACATCACCATCACCGGCGGCGCGGTGTATGGCAACGCAGCAGAAGGCGTGCTGATCAAGCTGTCCAGCCAGGTCTCGGTCAGCGGCGTGGACATCCACGACAACGGCAACGCCGGCGTGCGCATTTATGGCAGTTCCGGGGTGGATATCTTCGATAACACCCTGAGCAACAACGCGCTGGGTTCAGCGGTTCCGGAAATCATCATTCAGTCCTACGACGACACCACAGGCGTGTCCGGCAAGTTCTTCAGCGGCAGCGACAACCTGATCCGTGGCAACACGATCACCGGCAGTGACAACTCCACGTACGGCGTCGCCGAGCGCAACGAAGACGGCACCGACCGCAACGGCATCGTCGGCAACACCATCAGCCACACCAGCAAGGGGCTGACCCTGGTGTACGGCGATGGCAGCTTCGCCGGTGATGCGTTCCCGCTGGTGACCGTCAATGGCACCGAGGGCAACGACGTCATCAACGGTGGCGCGGCCCACGAGCAGATCTTCGGACTGGCGGGCAAGGACACCCTGAACGGCGGTTCGGGTGACGACATTCTGGTCGGCGGTGCCGGGGCCGACAAGCTCACCGGCGGCGCGGGGGCCGACACCTTTCGCTTCGATCAGTTGACCGACAGCTACCGTACGGCGACCACCAGTTCCACCGATCTGGTCACCGACTTCGACATCAGTCAGGACCGCATCGACCTGACCAACCTGGGCTTCACCGGGCTGGGCAGCGGCAAGGGCGGTACGCTGAACATCAGCTACAACGCCACACTGGACCGCACCTACGTCAAATCACTCGACGCCGATGCCAGCGGCAACCGCTTCGAGCTGGGCTTGAGCGGCAACCTGAAAGACACGCTCAATGCCAGCCACTTCATCTTCCAGCATGTCGTGGAAGGCACGGCGGGCGGCGATACCCTCACCGGCACCGACGGCAATGACGTGCTCAACGGCAATGCCGGTACGGACCGCATCGACGGCGGCGCGGGCGCCGACACGATCACTGGCGGAGCCGATGCAGACACCCTGACCGGTGGCGCAGGCGCGGACCTGTTCATCTACAACTCGCGCCTGGACAGCTATCGCAATTACACCGCCAGCGGCACCAAGCAAAGCGACACGATCACCGACTTCAACCCGGCCGAAGACCGCATCGACCTGTCCAGCATCGGCCTGCGCGGCCTGGGCGATGGCAGCGCCAACACCATTTACCTGTCCGTCAATGCCGACGGCAGCAAGACCTACATCAAGACCGATGCGGTCGACAGCACAGGCAATCGCTTCGAGATTGCCTTGCAAGGCAACCTGGCCGACAAACTCAGCGCGTCCAACTTCATCTTCTCCACCGCAGCCGCCGCCAATCAGGCGCCAGTGCTCAATACGCCGCTGATGGACCAGAACATCACCGAGCTGAAGGCGTTCTCCTACGCCGTGCAGCCCGGCAGCTTCAGCGACCCGGACAGCAACACGCTGACCTACAGCGCCACCCTGGCCGATAACAGCGCCCTGCCCGACTGGTTGAAGTTCGACAGCAAGACCCTGACCTTCAGCGGCACACCGGGCGGCACGGCATCGGGGCTTTACTCGGTATTGCTGACCGCGAGCGACGCGACCGGTGCTTCGGTGGCCGACAGTTTTGCCATCAACGTGGGCAACGTGACACCGGGGATCCTCACTGGCACCGAGAACGCCGAGGCGCTGTACGGCACCGAAGGCAACGACACGATTCTGGGCCTGGGCGGTGACGACACGCTGCGCGGCGATACCGGCGCCGACATCATCAACGGTGGCGCAGGACGCGATGCCCTGTACGGAGGCGCCGATGCCGACACGTTCGTCTACAGCGCATTGACCGACAGCTACCGCGATTACGACGCTGGCGGACTGACCGCCACCGACACGATCTATGACTTCACCCCCGGCCAGGACAAGATAGACGTCTCCGCACTGGGCTTTCTGGGGCTGGGCAACGGCGAAGATCACACGCTGTACATGACCCTCAACGAAACGGGCGACAAGACCTACATCAAGTCCGCCACGGCGGATGCCGACGGCAATCGCTTCGAAATCGCCCTGAGCGGCAACCTGATCGATACCCTGACCGATGCGGACTTCGTCTTCGGCCAGCGTGAGTCGCAGGAGATTCTCTACCTGCCGACGCTGGGCCAGTCCAATGCGCGCCTGCTGCGCATGACTGAAGACGATAACCAGTCCGGCACCTCGGAAATGGTCAAGGACCTGACTCGCTACACCGATTACGACGTGCGCAGCCAGTTCACCGACGCCAACGGTGATGGCATCGACCTCGCCGTGGGCGGCAGCACCGTGGTCGGCTACTCGACCGGCACTCAGGATGAACAGCGTGTTTCCTGGTGGCTGGTCGACACCGATGAGCCGGGCCCTGCGCTGTTGCGCGCCACCGAGTTGCTCAAGTCGCAACTGGCGTCGCTGACCGCCATCGACAAAGTGACCACCGGGATCATCTGGGGTCAGGGCGAAGAAGCCGCTCAGGAAATCGCCCGCGCCACTGACAAGCAGACGGCGGCCGACCTGTACAAGGCTTCGACGCTGAAAGTGTTCGACTATTTGCACGCGCAGATCGGCGATTTCACCGTGTACATCGCCGAAACCGGGCACTACCAGACCGACGCCGCCAAGGCGCGCGGTTACACCGAAGAAAAGATCAACGCCATTGTCGAAGGCACCGGGTACGTCAGAAGCGTCCAGGAAGCCATTGCCACTGAGCGCGCCGACGTCAAGCTGGCGGTTGACTACACCGATCTGCCCCTGCGTTACGAGGTCAACCCGCTGGTTTACCCCGATGACGTCTGGCACTTGCATGAAGAGTCCGCCGAGATCGTCGGCCAGCGTCTGGCCGATTTCATCGCCGATGACCTGGGCTTTCATGGCAACACCGCTGACAACAATGACCCGGCGGCCATTTTCGAGAGTGGCCAGAATGAAGGCGGCCACATCTTCGGCACCAGTGACGACGACACGCTGGTCGGCAGTTCCGGCAATGACGTGCTGGACGGCGATCAGGGCGCGGACGACATGAGCGGCGGCGATGGCAACGATATCTACGTGGTCGACAACGCTTTCGATACCGTCACCGAAAGCAACGACTCGCCCTCGCAGGTGGACACCGTGGTGTCGTCTGTCAGCTGGACGCTGGGCGCCAACGTGGAAAACCTGGTGCTTACCGGCGTGTCTGCCATCAACGGCACCGGCAACGCCGTGAAAAACGTCATCATCGGCAATGCCAGCAACAACATTCTCGACGGCGCTGCAGGTGCCGACATGCTGACCGGCGGCGATGGATCGGACAGTTATTACGTCGACGATGCCGCCGACCGGGTGGTCGAGACTAATGCCGATGCAAAAGTGGGCGGCGTCGATACGGTGTACAGCTCGCTGGCCAGCTACACGCTGGGGGCCAATCTGGAAAACATCGTCATCAATAGCACCGGAGCCGCCAACGCCACCGGCAACGCCCTGGATAACCTGATTTATGCAGGCGCTGGCGACAACGTCATGGACGGTCGCGACGGCAATGACACCGTGTCGTATCTGTTCGCCACCGCCGGCGTCACCGTTGCGCTGAACACCAGCGCCCAGCAAGCCACCGGTGGATCGGGCCTGGACACACTGAAATTCACTGAAAACCTGATCGGCAGCCAGTTTGCCGATACGCTGACCGGCAACAAGAACGCCAACACCCTGAGTGGCGGCGATGGCAATGACACCTTGTCCGGCGGCGCGGGTGACGACGTGCTGATCGGCGGATCAGGCGCGGATACGCTGATTGGCGGCACCGGGGCAGACCACTACGTGTTCAACAGCAGCAGCGATACGGGCTTGGGCGGACTGCGCGACATCATCAATGGCTTCAAGACAGTCGAAGGCGACAAGCTGGACTTCTCCGGCTTCGATGCCCGCCCGCTGACCGATGGCCACGATGCGTTCGTATTCATCGGCAACGCAGCGTTCAGCGCCAACAACAGCGGCGAACTGCGTTTTGCCGACGGCGTGCTGTACGGCAATATCGATGACAACGTCGGCGCGGACTTCGAAATCCAGCTCACGGGCGTGCAGACCCTGCAGGCCGCCGACATTATTGTCTGATCGTCCCAAAGCACATGACTCATAAACAGCCCTGGAAACGGGGCTGCACCCTCAGAATATCTGCAAGAGCGACCGGGGGAGTGACATCCCCCGCAACCCCGGTCCTTCACCAACGCGTTGCACAAAAACGCGAAGCCTCTGTGCCCCTACCCATAAATTTGTCTTATCCATAAGAGCGCTCTACTCTCAGGCGGGCTGACAGCTGAGCCTGATTCGCAACTTTATGATGCTGCGATTGAATCGGGATGAGACGTCGAGACTCTTGCCTGCGCCAACCTGCACATGTCGGGTGCGCGGTGCCTCCGGCCCGTTGATGAACACCACCGAACATTTGGCGTCTACTTCACCGTGGTTGTTGACGGTGATTGACCCGGTATCGTGATAGACGTTGTGGGCAACATAATCGATCTTCACGTCCTGGTACTGTTTTTCCACCTCGATGGGGTACGCCAGGGCCGTCACCGGCAACATGACCAGCAGCGCACAACACAGTCGATTCATTCGGCAATCTCCGAGTCGGGATTGTCAGAGTAGAACAATAAGCCCGTATTTAAAGAGGAATTACAGCATGAAAGCGCCCCGCGTGACTCTCGACCAGTGGCGCACATTGCAGGCCGTGGTCGATCACGGTGGTTTTGCTCAGGCCGCCGAAGCGCTGCATCGCTCGCAGTCCTCGGTGAGTTACACCGTGGCGCGCATGCAGGAACAGCTCGGCGTGCCGTTGTTGCGTATCGACGGGCGCAAGGCTGTGCTGACCGAAGCCGGTGGCGTACTGCTGCGCCGCTCGCGGCAACTGGTCAAGCAGGCCAGCCAGCTGGAAGACCTCGCGCACCATATGGAACAGGGCTGGGAAGCCGAAGTGCGCCTGGTGATCGACGCGGCGTACCCTTCGGCACGTTTGGTCAAGGCGCTGACCGCATTCATGCCACAGAGCCGCGGCTGCCGGGTGCGACTGCGTGAAGAAGTGCTCTCCGGCGTCGAAGAGGTCTTGCTCGAAGGCGTGGCGGACCTGGCCATCAGCGGCTACAGCATTGCCGGGCATCTGGGCACCGAGATGAGCTCCGTCGAGTTCGTCGCCGTCGCTCACCCCGACCACGCCCTGCATCAGGCCAATCGCGAGCTGACCTTTCAGGACCTGGAAAGCCAGTTGCAGGTCGTCATCCGTGATTCGGGCAGGCAGCAACCCAGGGACTTCGGCTGGCTGGGCGCGGAACAGCGCTGGACCGTCGGCAGTCTGGGCACCGCCGCGACCTTCGTCAGCAACGGCCTGGGCTTCGCCTGGCTGCCGCGGCACATGATCGAGCGCGAACTGCGCGAAGGCTTGCTCAAGCCCCTGCGCCTGGACAAGGGCGGCAGCCGCAACCCGACCTTCTATCTTTACTCCAGCAAGGACCGACCGCTGGGCCCGGCGACGCAGATTCTGATCGATCTGATCCGCAGCTTTGACACGACCCCGCTCACCGCTGCACTCGGCACGCCGCAAAATGCCTGACAGGCGCAGGCACGTGGCGCTCTTCACTGTATGCAGCACTTCAATCGCACGCGGCAGGAATTCATCGCCAGCAACGCAGTCTGAAGCTCTGTGCGGCCCATGGACGTGCAGCCTGATCGCCTGAAGTGCTGCAAACCCGCCAACACGCTGGGCAAAAAAAGCCAAACGTGGTTACCTTGCCGATCACAGTCGATATCTCTTAATGAAGGACGTGTTGCCACATGCTGAAAAAAATCGCTCTCGCCGCCTGCTCCGTGCTGTTCGCCGCTAACCTGATGGCTGCTCCGGATAAAGCCACGCACGTGGTACTCGACACCAGTTTCGGCCAGATTGAAATCGAACTCGCAGACACCAAGGCGCCGGTCAGCACCCAGAACTTTCTGGGCTATGTCGACAGCGGCTTCTACACCAACACCATCTTTCACCGGGTGATTCCGGGCTTCATGGTGCAGGGCGGTGGCTTCACCCAGCAGATGGTTCAGAAGCAGACCAAGGATCCGATCAAGAACGAAGCCCAGAACGGTTTGCATAACGTGCGTGGCACCATTGCCATGGCGCGTACCTCGGACGTGAACTCGGCCACCAGTCAATTCTTCATCAACACCAATGACAATGCCATGCTCGACAACGGCGCGCGCGACTTCGGTTACGCGGTGTTCGGTAAAGTCGTCAAGGGTATGGACGTCGTCGACAACATCGTCAACGCCCGCACCACTACTCAGAAAGGCATGCAAAACGTGCCAATCGACCCGATCCTGATCAAGTCCGCCAAACGCGTCAACTGATCGGGAAACCTGCACCGCATGAGGCCTTCGGGCTTCGTGCGGTCCGGACGGGAGAGCCTCCACTTATCAAGGAGAACCCACGTCGCGTGGGTGTGATAGCCAATGCTTTATCGTCGTTTCGAAAAACTGATCGATATCTTCAAAGACGCTCCTACCGCTGCCCCGCCCAATACCGTCTTCGCGTTTTACCTCTACTACCTGCGTCAGGTGTGGCCGACGTTCACCGCGCTGCTGGTGGTCGGGCTGATCGGTGCGCTGATCGAAGTGTCGCTGTTCAGCTACCTGAGCCGCATCATCGACCTGGCGCAAACCACGCCGCCGGAGAATTTCTTCAGCATTCACGGTTCCGAGCTGATCTGGATGGTCGTCGTCGCCCTGCTGCTACGGCCGATTTTTGTCGGCCTGCATGACCTGCTGGTCCACCAGACGATCAGCCCCGGCATGACCAACCTGATTCGCTGGCAGAACCACAGTTACGTGCTCAAACAGAGCGTCAACTTCTTCCAGAATGACTTCGCCGGGCGTATCGCTCAGCGCATCATGCAGACCGGCAACTCATTGCGTGATTCGGCCGTGCAGTCGGTGGATGCGCTGTGGCATGTGCTGATCTATGCGATCAGCGCCATGGTGCTGTTCGCCGAGGCCGACTGGCGGCTGATGATCCCACTGGGTACCTGGATCGCGGCGTTCATCCTCTCGCTGATGTATTTCGTGCCGAGGGTCAAGCAGCGCTCGGTGGATTCGTCCGATGCGCGCTCGAGGCTGATGGGCCGCATCGTCGACGGCTACACCAACATCACCACGCTCAAGCTGTTCGCCCACACCAATCACGAGCAGCAGTACGCTCGCGAAGCGATGCGCGATCACACCGAAAAAAGTCAGCTGGCTGGCCGCGTGGTCACCTCGATGGACACCACCATCACCACCATGAACGGCATACTGATCGTCACCACGACCGGTCTGGCGCTTTGGCTGTGGACGCAGTCGATGATTTCGGTGGGTGCGATCGCACTGGCCACCGGTCTGGTCATCCGCATCGTCAACATGTCCGGCTGGATCATGTGGGTGGTCAAC
Source organism: Pseudomonas sp. B20 (assembly GCF_020515755.1). Lineage (NCBI taxonomy): Bacteria > Pseudomonadati > Pseudomonadota > Gammaproteobacteria > Pseudomonadales > Pseudomonadaceae > Pseudomonas > Pseudomonas sp. B20. The sequence continues at coordinate 360,286 of NZ_JAHPJG010000001.1, read as the reverse complement.
GGCATCTTCGAGAACATCGGCACCGTGCAGGACGGCCTGGAAAGTATCTCGCAGCCTGTCACGGTCAATGACAAACCCGGCGCCCTGCCGCTGAAGATCGAAAACGGCGGCGTCCGCTTCGACGGCGTCGATTTCCATTACGGCAATGGCAACGGGATCATTCACAACCTCAACCTGGACATCAAACCGGGTGAGAAGATCGGCCTGATCGGGCCTTCCGGCGCGGGCAAGTCGACGCTGGTCAACCTGCTGCTGCGCATGTACGACGTGCAAGGCGGGAGGATCCTCATCGACGGCCAGGATATTTCCGAAATCACCCAGGAAAGCCTGCGCGCGCAGATCGGCATGATTACCCAGGACACCTCGCTGCTGCACCGCTCGATTCGCGAGAACCTGCTGTATGGCAATCCGCACGCAACTGATGAACAGCTCTGGGAATCGATACACAAGGCCCGCGCCGACGAGTTCATCCCGCTGCTCTCGGACTCCGAAGGTCGCACCGGCTTCGACGCCCATGTCGGTGAGCGCGGCGTCAAGCTGTCCGGCGGTCAACGCCAGCGTATCGCGATCACCCGCGTGCTGCTCAAGGACGCGCCGATCCTGATCATGGACGAAGCCACCTCGGCACTCGACTCGGAAGTCGAAGCGGCGATTCAGGAGAGCCTGGAGACGTTGATGCAGGGCAAGACCGTGATCGCCATCGCGCACCGCCTGTCGACCATCGCACGCATGGATCGCCTGGTGGTTCTGGAGAAAGGCCAGATCGCCGAAACCGGCACCCACAGCGAACTGCTGGCGCATGGCGGGCTGTATGCGCGGTTGTGGCAGCATCAGACGGGTGGGTTTGTAGGCGTGGATTGATAGGGCGAGGCTGCCGGCCTCTTCGCGAGCAAGCTCGCTCCCACAAGATCTTCACAAGCCATAAAATCTTCAGGGGCAGTGATATCCCCGCTACCCCGCCTGCCGGTCAGGTGTACACCGCACTTGTGGGAGCCAACTGCTCGCGAAGAGGCCCATGCAGTCGCTGGATGTCTTCTGGATAGCTACTCACCTGTCGGTCAGGTGTACACCGCACTTGTGGGAGCCAACTGCTCGCGAAGAGGCCCTTGCAGTCGCTGAATGTCTTCTGGGTAGCTGCTCACCTGTCGGTCAGGTATACACCGCACTTGTGGGAGCGAGCTTGCTCGCGAAGAGGCCCGTGCAGTCGCTGGATGTCTTCTGGGTAGCTGCTCACCTGTCGGTCAGGTGTACACCGCACTTGTGGGAGCGAGCTTGCTCGCGAAGAGGCCAGTGCAGTCGCCGGATATCTTCTGGGTAGCTACTCACCTGTCGGTCAGGTGTACACAGAAGTTGTGGGAGCGAGCTTGCTCGCGAAGAGGCCCGTGCAGTCGCTGAATGTCTTCTGGGTAGCTGCTCACCTGCCGGTCAGGTGTACACCGCACTTGTGGGAGCGAGCTTGCTCGCGAAGAGGCCCGTACAGTCGCTGGATGTCTTCTGGATAGCTACTCACCTGCCGGTCAGGTGTACACCGAACTTGTGGGAGCGAGCTTGCTCGCGAAGAGGCCAGTGCAGTCGCTGAATGTCTTCTGGGTAGCTGCTCACCTGCCGGTCAGGTGTACACCGAACTTGTGGGAGCCAACTTACTCGCGAAGAGGCCAGTGCAGTCGCTGGATGTCTTCTGGATAGCTACTCACCTGTCGGTCAGGTGTACACCGCACTTGTGGGAGCCAACTGCTCGCGAAGAGGCCCTTGCAGTCGCTGAATGTCTTCTGGGTAGCTGCTCACCTGTCGGTCAGGTATACACCGAACTTGTGGGAGCCAACTTACTCGCGAAGAGGCCAGTGCAGTCGCTGAATGTCTTCTGGATAGCTACTCACCTGTCGGTCAGGTGTACACCGCACTTGTGGGAGCGAGCTTGCTCGCGAAGAGGCCAGTGCAGTCGCTGAATGTCTTCTGGGTAGCTGCTCACCTGCCGGTCAGGTGTACACCGAGCTTGTGGGAGCTTGATCGCGAAGAGGCCCGTGCAGTCGCCGGATATCTTCTGGGTAGCTGCTCACCTGTCGGTCAGGTGTACACCGAACTTGTGGGAGCTTGCTCGCGAAGAGGTCGTGCAGTCGCCGGATGTCTTCTGGGTAGCTGCTCACCTGCCGGTCAGGTGTACACCGTACTTGTGGGGGCCAACTGCTCGCGAAGAGGCCCGTGCAGTCGCTGGATGTCTTCTGGCCGGTTACTCCGTCTGCCGATACGGCAGAGCGCTGCGCGCGTCCTCGGCATAGGCCATTACGCCAACTCGCTCCTGCTCCAGAAACTCGCTGACCGCGTCTTTCAGGCCTGGGTGCATCAGGTAATGCCACGAACGGGTGATCTGCGGTTCGAAGCCGCGGATCAGTTTGTGTTCGCCCTGCGCGCCAGCATCGAATCGTTGCAGGCCGTGGGCGATGGCGTAGTCCATACCCTGATAGAAACAGGTTTCGAAATGCAGCCGGTCAAACTCGGCCAGGCAACCCCAGTAACGCCCATAGAAACTGTCGTCACCGATCAGGCTGAAAGCCATCGCCACAGGCCGTGAGCCCTGCAGCGCGATAACGACACGGATCGATTCGGGCATGCGCTCGGCCAGCAGGCTGAAGAACTCACGCGTCAGATAAGGCGCCTGCCCGCGCACCTCGTAGGTATTGGAGTAGCACGCATACACGAAGTCCCACAGCACTTCGCTCATCTGCGCGCCTTCGAGCCATTCAAACTCGATGCCCTGCCCGGCCACCTGCTCACGCTCCTTGCGCATCTGTTTGCGCTTGCGCGAACTCAATGCGTCGAGAAAATCCTGAAAATCGCGGTAGCCGCGATTCTGCCAATGAAACTGGCAACCAATCCGTTGCAACCAGCCCGGCTGGGTTTCAAGCAAGGCATCGGCCGCCGGATCGGTAAAGTTCACGTGCGCGCTGGACAGTCCCTCACGTTGCAGGTACGCCGGCAGCTCACCCAGCAACTCGATGCCACCCTGAGGCGTCGCGGACAGAATCCGCGAACCGCCGACCGGGCTGAAAGGCACGGCGACCAGCAGCTTGGGGTAATAGGCGATGCCAGCACGACGGCAGGCGTCTGCCCAGGCGTGATCGAACACGTACTCGCCATACGAATGCCACTTTCGGTAGGCAGGCAACGCCGCCACCAACTGATCGTTTTCGTAGTGCAGCACGTGCTCGGCACGCCAGCCTGATCGTGGTCCGAGACTGCCGCTGTCCTCCAGCGAGCTGAGAAACGCATGCCGCAGGAATGGCTGATTGCCAAGTACCAGCGCATCCCACTGGGCAGGCGCGACGGTGCCGAGGCTGTCGATTACGTGAACAGGCATGCAGGTTCCCCGATAGGCAGACAGGGTGAAGAATATCCCTTATTGAGCCGTCATGTTCATCGCCTCCGCAATCTGCCTGGAAAGAATGATCGCGAATTGGTTGATCGCCTGCTCACGCTCACGGGAGATCACGCCAATCTGCTCAAGGTACTGCTGATCGGATTGCTGGTCAGGCGGCAACTCATCCAGGGCCACCAGGCGCTGATTGAAAGGCTGCTTGATCGGCTCGAACTCCGGGGCGTAACGAATTTCCAGATAACTCATCCAGAATTCACGGGCAATCATCGACTGGAAAAACTCAGGGGTGGCTTCGCGATCGATGATTTCGTTGTACGCCGCCTGCAAATCCGCTTCGCTCACCTTGGCAATAGCGCGAAACCACATGGTTCGCGGCTGGCCCGGCAGTTCAAGCCGCGCTTGCAGACCGACGCGGTAGGCCAGGCGTACTTCGACCTCATCGACCCTTTCGCCGCTCGCCTGACGAAACGCGATATCGCGCAGGGCAACTTTCTCCACCTGGTCCAGACGGTCCAGGCTGCGGGTCATCCTGAACAGCTTGCGTGGCTGCGCGGCCGCCGGCGTGGATGACATGATCGAGAACAGCTGGACGCGCACTTCCATGTCGCCGAACACCAATGCCAGTCCATCGCCACACGTCTGCGGGTGCGCAGCAACATCGAAGAGCTGGGCACGCAGCTCGGCGTTGACCGACGCCGATTCGATCATCGACCAGACTCGCGCAATCAGCTCATCGCGGCTACTTGAGAAGTCGGCAGAGTGCGTCAGATCGTTCAGCATCTGAAAAAAATCCGCGGACCCGACACAGGCGCGCAGGTCTTGCCACAGCCTGATGCGGGTATTCACCTGCTCACGATTCAGGCCCGCAAGCCACGGCGCACTGTCAGGTCCGGCCTCAACCGGATTGACACTCTGGCTGACACCCCATCGCGGTCGCAGCCTGCCCTCGCGAAACAGCCTGATGCGTTCCAGCGTGGGCGAATTCAACGGATTGCCGTTCAGATGCAGGTGCAGGCGCGAGGAACTGAGGGAGCGCTCGATGTTATCGAGCTCATCGATGGATATCTCCGAGATGCGATTGTCACGCACATCAATACGAATCAGCTCGGACCGCAGCCAGTTCCACGCCGGCAATGCGCTAATGCCGGTACCGCGCAGAAACAACAGGCGCAGCGAGTTCAGTGCAGTGATGGGGACGTCCGAGCCGAGCGAGCAAAAATTGAGGTCCAGAATTTCCAGCCGGTTCAGGTTCTGCAACGCGACGTTGGCGGACTCTGTCCAGATCAGCGGATTGTGGCTGATGGACAGCTCTGCAAGCTGAGGCATTTGCCCTATCGAGGTCGGCAAGGATCGCAGGTCATTGAAGTCCAGGCTCAGCGAACGCAGCCTATTGAAGTTTTTCAGCAATGCATTCGCTTGTGAATCGGTAAGCTGCATGGCGCGGACTTTCAGCACCGCCACATGATCGAAGTTGGCCGTGATATCCGGTAGTTCTCCGATACGCAGGTTATCCAGATCGAGCGCATACCCTAAAAAATCACCCTGAAAATTTCGGCACTGAAAGCTCAAGCGTTTCCAGCAATCGTGAATGCGCGTCGCGGCGACCTCCCTCGGCCTGCGCAACGAAGAAAAGGGCGTTTCCGCAACCCAGGTGTCCAGGGTAACCTGGAGCGTCCGCAATTCATCGGCGAGGCCGCTCAGTCTTTGCCGGACGAAAGTCGACAACTCCCGCGCCGGCCCGGTGTGTTCGGCGCGTAACGCGCTCAGGAAGCCGGACACTTCTGCATCGGAAAAACCCGGGTACAGACTTCTTACCGCAAGCTCCGGCGAGTGCCTGGACGCGCCAATGCCCAGACGACGAAAGAAACCTCGCAACCGTCCGCTCAGCGGGTAGCCGATACGACCATGGGGCAAGCGTTGCGGCCATTTGAGACCTGGCTTGATCGGCTGCAATTGCAAGATGGCGGCCATGCGCTCACGTCGTTGCATTGCCGTATTGCGCAACAGACTGCGCAGTTGCTGCTCATCCGCACCATCAGGCAACTGAATGTCGAGCCGAACCTGTTCGGGAAGCGCCAGCAACAACGCCCTGAAAAACTGCTGATCGATTTCACCGAGCGACTCACCTGACGGATCGAAGCACTGAACACCCGACTCGGTGCTGACCAGCAGCCTGTGCGATGGGGCCTGATCGCTGTCGAGACTGGCAATTTCGTCGCCCTCCAGCGAATCCTTCAGCAGATCGATCGATACATCACCCCGCCAGCCTGGCACGTATTGCAGCATGCCCAGCCCCGCCGCCTGCGTGTCCAGATTGTCGGTTACCGCCCGATAGAAGCCTTCGTTGGCGCGGTTTATCCGCAGTTGCTGCTGGTACTCGCGGGCATGCTCGGCAAGTGTCAGAGGAATGCGTTCTTCCGTGGTCATCCGCGCTTTGTCAGCGTCGCTGGCCATGCCGATGAGTTCGAGCGCCACGCTGCTCGGCAAGCTGCCGAAGTCGCGCTGTATCAGCTGAACATGCGGGTCGTCGCTGCGACCTTTGAGCGCCTGCACGTCATCCAGCAGGCGCCCCACGTGCGTCTGGGCGTAATCGGCCAGATAGCGTTTGAAGCCGCGCAGTTGAACGGCCTTGTCGGCACTGTCGCTCCCGGTCAGACGAGTGACTTCATCGGCGGGCAGACTTTCCAGCAACTGGCCGAGCACTTGACTGAGTTGCCCGGTCGGCCCTGTGACATGGGACGACAGCGTCATCTGCGATCCCGCGTTCCAGGCTTCCAGCAGCGCCCCTTGGGCGTCGATGAGTAACAGGCCGCGGGGCTCATGCCAGCGCGGTGACGAAACCAGCAGTTTCAGCCACGGCTCAAGATGAGAAACGTGGACCTCAGACACGTCGGCGGCCTGAAGAGCGTCGATGCAGACGTGCAGCTGCCGTTCTGTTTCAACGCGCTGAATCGCGTCCTTCAGCAAGGCCGGAGGCTGGAGGTTCTCGACATGTATCTGGCGCAGCAACGCCTCGTGGGTGCCGGTAATGCGCAGGACTTTCTGAATGTCTTCTTCCGGGAGCGCATGACAGGTCGGGTTCAGGCGCTTGAACGCCGTTACCTCGTCCCAACCCATGGGGTTTTCCCATTCATGGCGCCAGGCGCCGGCACCGTTGTGCTTGAGCTTCGGCGCGTACGAACGCTCATTCAGCGGATGTCTGATGTGCCATTGGGTGCCGGCGGCATCGGACTCGACGCGATACAGTTTGCCGTCCAGTGGCAGCCAGGTCTTGCCATCGTGCTCATAAAGCCCAAGGGCGTTGCTGCTCAAGTTGTCGGGCAACGACACCGCATGCGCATAGGCATCGATGCTCGGCTTGCCGAGACGTACGGCCCCGTCGACACGCCGTTGCACCAGGCTTTCGATGAACATCGAGGGTTGCAACCCGCTCACCGCGCCCACGACGCCGCCTACCACCAGCATCTGTGCAACATTTTCGCCGATGTTGTAGACATGTTGCATGGCGTCTTCGACTTCATCGTGCTTCCAGTCTTCGTAAGCAACGAACGCTTCGCTGGCGAGTTGATAGAGGGCGACCACGGACATGATTTCACCCAGCACCGGCACAAAGAACCCGGCCACGTTGAGCAGGTTCATGCCATTGTTTTCAAGGCTTTCGATCAGTGCATCGTGAGCCTGCTGGTCCACCTGAGCGGATGGCACCGCGATAGCCTTTGAGTCGTCATAGGTTTTGGCCAGCAAATGGTCGTACAGCAGCTCGAATGGCGGTTTCGAGAATGGCTGTGCCTGCACGACCAGATCGGCGTCGGGGTCCAGCTTGCGATCCCCGGCCGGATACAGCCGCGCGTCCAGCTTGGCAAAAAATGCCGGAGCCTGGCTGAGGCTGACGAAACGGCTGAAGTAGCGTCGATAGTGTTCGCCGCCCAACGCGGTCACCAGCCAGGCGTTGAAGGCCCGCAACGATGCGAACTGCTTGATCGGATGCGAGGGCTCGGAAGGCAGGTAGACCAGACAAGGACCGTCATCGGGCTTGGCGCCATCTTGCTGTATGAGCAAAGCACCCCGTAACAGCGAGCCGGGGAACGTGTAAGTGTCGAGCATGTGCAACTGGCAATAACGCACGCCCTTGCCATCCCATCGCGGCTGGTCAACGGACTTCACCATGTCCAGCAGGGTCTGGTACGCCGCTTCCGTGATATCGCCTTTCATCACGGCGATATGCGCAAGCACCTCGACGGCAGCCCGCTCGCTGTCCATGAATGCGCTGGCAACCGCTTGCGCAGCGGGGCCTGGCGGCTTGAACACGCTATCCAGATGGGTCTGATACTGACGGCCCAGATCCAGCTCATGGCAAAAATCAGCGAACTGCTCGAGATCGATCGCCTGGCGGTCGCGGTATTCCACCTTGTAGCGGCGCTGGGCGCTGTCGATCAGCCAGTAGCGCAAGCCACCTGTACGCAGGATTGCCGAGTAGGGATCGAAGCGGCTTCTGTTGCTCGGAGCGAAGTTCTGCAAGGCCGCCTGGAGCAAGGTCTGCTCGAGCGGGGCCGGGTTCCAGGTGCTGTCGTAGCGCCAAGTCATCAGTTGAAAGGCTTCAACGTCGAGGTCGAGCTGGAAACGTTCGACAAACGCTTTCGACAGCAAGGGCGCTGCAAACTGCTGCGCCGATAACAGCCGGTTGCGCACCGGCTCCAGCGCCTGGGCGCAACGGCGTGCGCTTTGCTGGCTGGCGTGCAGCGCCTGGCGCAGTGCCGTGGGCGCAGCCACATACCAGTCTGGCAAGTTGAGCCTGATGAACTCGGTGTTGGCGTGCTCCGCTTCGAACGGCGCAGAGTCCTGCGGTGGAGGCATTACAGAGGCGTGTGCAACGGACGATTCTAGTGTTTCAAAGGGGTTGTATCTGAGGGTGAACATGGTCGATACCGCTAATGGCTTTGTGAATAGCCAATACGATAAAGACCCAACGGCCTGCACATGACATAACGGGATATGACAGGTAGCGCCCGTCTCGAGAGCGCTACCCGTCGAACGCGATCAGCGCTTGCGCAGAATCACGCTGCCGATCGAGTAACCAGCGCCAAACGAGCTGAGTACTGCCAGCGCGCCTTGCGGCAAATCGTCCTGATAGGTATGAAACGCAATCACCGAACCCGCCGAACTGGTATTGCCATAGGTGTCGAGAATCACCGGCGCTTCTTCGACGCTGGCGTCGCGGCCCAGCAGCTTCTTGACGATCAGATGGTTCATGCTCAGGTTGGCCTGGTGCAGCCAGAAGCGTCTGACGTCAGTGATGTTGATGCCGTTGTCCTGCAAATGCGCAGCGACCAGCTCGGCGACCATCGGGCACACCTCGCGGAATACCTTGCGGCCTTCCTGCACGAACAGTTTGTCCGGCGCACTCTGGCCCTCGTCCGAGGTACGGTTGAGGAAGCCGAAATTGTTGCGGATGTTGTTGGAAAACTGGGTCAGCAGCCGGGTGCTGACGATATCGAACTGATAAGGCGACGTGGCAAGGTCGGCGCGCTCGACCACCACCGCCGTGGCGCCGTCACCAAAGATGAAGTGGCTGTCACGGTCACGGAAATTAAGGTGCGCGGTGCAGATTTCCGGGCTGATCACCAGCAAGGCGCGAGCCTGACCCAGTTGCACGCTGTTGCAGGCGGCCTGAATGCCGAAGGTGGCCGACGAACAGGCCACGTTCATGTCAAACCCGTAACCGGCAACACCCAGCGCCTGCTGAATCTCGATGGAGATCGCCGGATAGGCGCGTTGAAGGTTGGAGCAGGCAACGATTACACCGTCGATGTCGGCCGCGGTTTTGCCAGCGCGTTGCAGCGCCTGTCTGGCGGCAGCTACACCCATCTCACAGAGGATCGACCATTCGTCATTGCTGCGCTCCGGCAGGTTGGGCTTCATGCGCTGCGGATCGAGAATGCCCTCCTTGTCCATGACGAAGCGGCTTTTGATACCCGAAGCCTTTTCGATGAAAGCGGCGCTGGATTCACTCAGCGCCTGCACGTCGCCACGTTCGATAGCGGCGGCATTATCGCTGTTGAACTGTGCAACATAGGCATTGAAAGACTGCACCAGCTCTTCGTTGGAGATGCTGTTGGCCGGGGTAAACAGGCCTGTGCCGCTGATGACGACGTTGTGCACGGTCGTTCCTCTCTTATTGAGTTGCAGGTAATGACCTGCTCAGGCACGGCAATCGAAGGCCCACTGCTTTTTGGGACCCACGTACCAGTGCGACTGTAAAAGCTGCCCGCAACCTGGAGCAGCATTTCATGACACGGTGAAGACAGGCGCGGAGTGTGCCACAGAGCCCGGTTTTGGCGCTATCGGGCCAATGAATATAGGCACGATAGAGGCCTTTTACTTCGTGACAGGAAGCAGCGGATCAGCTCTCCACCTGACTCCACTGCTTGCTCAACCGTTTGTCCGACACCGGCATTTTGGTGCCCAGTTGCTGGGCGAACAGCGAGACGCGGTATTCCTCCATCCACCAGCGGTACAGCGCCAGTTCCGGGTCGCGCTTGCCCTCCTGCGCGTGCTTGTCGGCGCGTGCCTGGTATTGCGTCCACAGGCCTGCCAGTTCGATGCTCCACACCCGGTCCTTCTGCACCTGGGCCGGCAGTTTTTCCAGGCGCATCTCAATGGCCTTCAGGTAACGCGGCAGCTCCTTGAGCCATACCGCCGGGGTCTCGCGGACGAATCCGGGGTACACCAGCTTGCTCAGTTGCGCCTTGATATCGTTGAGCGCCACCGCCTGGGACAGGTCGATCTTGCCTTTGAAGCGCTTTTGCAGACCGTGCCACAGCTTGAGAATTTCCAGCGTCAGCTTCGCGAGCCGCTCGGCATGCTCGGTCCAGTCGGCGCGCTTGCGCTCAGCCAGCGACAGCAGGCCTGCACCGTCGCGCGGCAACTCGGCTTCACCTTCCAGCACGCAGCTGTCGAGACTGGCCAGCAGGATGTCTTCGATCAACGCATCGATGCGCCCCAGTTCGCGATGCAGCAAGGCCAGCTCGGTCTGCCCCGGCAATTTGTTGCGCAGAAACTTCGCGGGTTCGGCCAACTGCTGCAGCAGCAGACGCTGCAAGGCGCGGCGATGCTGATACTCGGCCTCGGCCTGGGTCGAGAACCGGCCTTCCTTGACCGCGCCGCCCTCTTCGACCAGCGCCGGATAAACCGTCATCGACAGCCCGGCGATGTTCTGCTGGGTTTTCTGCGCCACCGCTGCAAAGGCCTTGGCCTGCACCGGCTGCTGGCTTTTTGCGGTTTGCGGCACGGCCAGCGCAGCCTGACTCGCCTCGGCGAAGCGCGCGGTCAGCTCGGCCAGATCACGTCCCTCACCGAGAAACTTGCCGCTGCCATCGACGATTTCCAGGTTCATTTTCAGATGGCCTTCAAGCTGCTGTGCAGCCTCGGCCCAGGCTTCGTCGCTGACCCGCACGCCGGTCATGCGCAGCAGTTCACGGCCCAGCGCCTGAGGCAACGAGCCTTCGCCGAAAGTCATGCGCTGCAACGCCGCCTTGATGAAATCCGGGACCGGCACGAAGTTCTTGCGCACCGCCTTGGGCAGGTTGCGGACCAGCGCAATGCACTTGGTCTCGAGCAACCCCGGCACCAGCCACTCAAGGCGCTCGGCAGGCAGCGACAGCAACAACGGCGCGGGAACGCGCAAGGTCACGCCGTCACGCGGGTTATTGGGTTCGAAGTGGTAGCTCAGCGACAGGCTCAGGTCGCCCAGACGCAAGGTATCCGGATACTGCGCGGCGGTGACTTCGCTGGCCTCGCGGGCCAGTACGTCCTCTTCGCGCATGATCAGCAGTTGCGGATTCTTCTGGCTTTCGGTCTTGTACCAGCTGTCGAAGGTGGCCGTCTGATGAATCTCGGCCGGAATGCGCGCTTCATAGAAGCTGTACAGGGTGTCTTCGTCAGCCAGAATATCGCGGCGTCGAGCCTTGGCTTCCAGTTCGTCGAGCTGTTCCAGCAATCGGGTATTGGCGCTCAGGCACTTGGCTCGCGACAGGATATCGCCACGCACCAGGCCTTCACGAATGAACAGCTCGCGCGAAACCACCGGGTCGATCGGCCCGAAATGCACCGGGCGACGGCCCACCACGATCAGGCCGAACAGGGTGATCTGTTCGAACGCCACGACCTGCCCGCGCTTCTTCTCCCAGTGTGGCTCGAAGTGATTTTTCTTGATCAGGTGGCCGGCCAGCGGCTCGATCCAGTCCGAATCGATCTTGGCGACCATACGCGCGTACAGTTTGGTGGTTTCCACCAGTTCGGCGGTCATCAACCACTGTGGACGCTTCTTGCCCAATCCGGAGGACGGGTGAATCCAGAAGCGCCGCTGCCGTGCGCCGAGGTAATCGCCCTCGTCGGTCTTTTGCCCGATCTGACTCAGCAGACCGGAAAGAATGGCCTTGTGAAACTTAGGGTAATCGGCCGGCTCCTTGTTGACCGTCAGTTGCAGGTCGCGACAGATCAGGCTCAACTGCCGATGGGAATCGCGCCATTCACGCAGGCGCAGGTAATTCAGGAAATTGCGCCGGCACCAGTTACGCAGCGGGCTGGCAGTCAGAGTCTGGCGCTGCTCTTCGAAGCCGCGCCACAGATTGACCATCCCGGCGAAATCCGAGTCGGCGTCCTTCCATTGCGCGTGAGCCTGATCCGCAGCCTGCTGACGCTCTGGCGGGCGCTCGCGCACGTCCTGCACCGACATGGCGCTGGCGACGATCAGCACTTCCTGCAGGCTGCCCTGCTTCGCTGCTTCCAGCAGCATGCGACCCATGCGCGGGTCCACCGGCAGGCGGGCCAGCTGGCGGCCCAGCGGGGTCAGCTGATTCTCGCGGTTGACCGCCGAGAGCTCCTGCAACAGGTTGAAACCGTCGCTGATCGCCTTGCCGTCCGGCGGCTCGATGAACGGGAAGTCGGTGATCTCGCCCAGGCGCAGGTGCAGCATCTGCAGGATGACCGCAGCCAGGTTGGTGCGCAGGATCTCGGGGTCGGTGAATTCCGGCCGACCGTTGAAATCCTCTTCGCTGTACAGACGCACGCACAGGCCGGGCTCGACCCGTCCGCAACGGCCTTTGCGCTGGTTGGCACTGGCCTGGGACACCGCCTCGATCGGCAGGCGCTGGACCTTGGCGCGATAGCTGTAGCGACTGATGCGCGCCGTACCGGTGTCGATCACATAGCGGATGCCCGGCACAGTCAGCGAGGTTTCAGCGACGTTGGTCGCCAGTACAACGCGACGACCAGGGTGCGATTGAAAGATACGCTGCTGCTCGGCCGGCGAGAGGCGCGCGTACAGCGGCAGAATCTCGGTGTGCCTGAGCTGCGCCTTGCGCAGCACCTCGGCGGCATCGCGGATCTCGCGCTCACCAGGCAGGAACACCAGCACATCGCCTGGGCTCTTGCGCTCGCTGCGCTCGAAGGCCGCCAGTTCGTCCAGCGTGGCGAGAATCGCCTGATCGACGGTCAAGTCCTCTTCAACGCTGTTGCCGTCTTCGTCCTGCTCGCTGGTCAGCGGGCGATACCAGACATCCACGGGGAAGGTACGCCCGGACACTTCGATCACCGGCGCATCGTTGAAGTGCTCGGAAAAGCGCTGCAGGTCGATGGTCGCGGAAGTGATGATGACTTTCAGGTCCGGACGACGCGGCAGCAGGGTTTTCAGGTAACCCAGCAGGAAATCGATGTTCAGGCTGCGTTCGTGGGCTTCGTCGACGATGATCGTGTCATAGCGCTCGAGAAAGCGGTCGTGCTGGGTTTCGGCCAGCAGAATACCGTCGGTCATCAGCTTGATCAGGGTATTGCTGTCGCTCTGGTCCTCGAAACGCACTTGATAGCCGACCAGCGCACCCAGCGGCGTACCGATTTCCTCGGCAACCCGGCTGGCCACACTGCGAGCGGCGATCCGGCGTGGCTGGGTATGACCGATCAGACCGTGCTGACCGCGACCGATTTCCAGGCAGATTTTCGGCAACTGGGTGGTCTTCCCGGAGCCGGTCTCGCCGGCAATGATCAGCACCTGGTGCTTGAGCAGCGCTTCCTTGATCTCGTCACGCTTGGCCGCGATGGGCAGGTTATCGTCGTAACGAATCGCCGGCACACTTTCACGCCGCGCCGTGACCTGCGCACAGGATGCCTGCACCCGCGCAACCCACTGCGCCAGCTTCGCCTCGTCGGGCTTTTTGCGCAGGTCGTGCAACTGACGGCGCAGACGATGACGTTCGCTGATCATCGCTTGGTCGAGGTTTTTCAGAAGTTGGTCGATAGAGGGCGATTCGTCGGTCATCAGGCGCGCAGGGTCTTTTTTCAAATGGCAGATGCGGATTGTCGCAGATTGCGGTGGGTCGTGACGATGGTCTGAGGCTTGGGCGGTCTATGACGGCAACGACGCAGCATCTTCTCTCCTGCACCAGCGCATCAAAAAAGACCAAAATAGAGCACTAACTGGAGTCCTAAATCATGCAAAGCATCCTTGCAGATGTCGCGGTCAGCGTCTCTGAACTCAAGAAAAATCCGACAGCGGTCCTGAGTGGCGCTCATGGTTTACCTGTGGCCGTCCTTAATCACAATAAAGTCATGGGCTACATGGTCCCTGCCGAGGTGTTTGAAGCAATGATGGAAAGGCTTGATGACCTTGATCTGGCCGAGCTGATCAAATCTCGCCAACATGAAAAGCCGGTGTCGGTAGATATAGATGACCTTTAAGCTTGAATTTCTGCCCTCGGCCTTGAAGGAGTGGGAAAAGGAAAATACAGGCCATCTGTGCTGTCATGCGTAAATATCTGGCGGGTTTGTGGGCGTGCATGCACGCTGGAGAAGATTTTGACACAGCCAAGCTTTTCAGCGAAAAGCACCTGATAAAAGCTTGACCGTGAACAGAGTATCTACAAAAGCCCTGCTCTGCACTCATCGAGATTTTTATATAACGATGAGCGCCTGGCGTGGAAATGAACGTCAATCCGGTTTCGGGCCTGCTCTTACTTCTTCACACCCAGTTTCTTCAATTCCTCATCACGCAGCTCGCGACGCAGGATCTTGCCGACGTTGGTGGTTGGCAGCACGTCGCGGAATTCGACGCTGCGCGGCACTTTGTAGCCGGTCAGGTTGGCGCGCATGTGCGCCATGACCTGTTCCTTGGTCAGGGTCACGCCCGGTTTGGCCACCACGAAAACCTTGATGGTCTCGCCCGACTTCTCGTCCGGGACGCCGATCGCCGCGCATTGAAGCACGCCGGGAAGTGTCGCCAGCACGTCTTCCAGTTCGTTGGGATACACGTTGAAACCGGAGATCAGGATCATGTCTTTCTTGCGATCGACAATCCGGATGTAACCATCAGGCTGGATGATCGCGATGTCGCCGGTCTTCAGCCAGCCTTCGCTGTCGATCATTTCATCGGTCGCTTCCTGGCGCTGCCAGTAGCCTTTCATGACCTGCGGCCCCTTGATGCACAGCTCGCCGGTTTCACCAAATGCCAGCTCGTTGCCCGCATCGTCGATGACCTTGCACAGGGTCGACGGCACCGGAATGCCGATGCTGCCCATCTGCACGTGCTGAGAGGGATTGACCGTGGCTACCGGACTGGTCTCGGTCATGCCGTAGCCTTCGCAGACCTGGCAGCCCGTCACCTGCTTCCAGCGCTCGGCAGCAGCCTGCTGCAAGGCCATGCCGCCGGACAAGGTGACTTTCAATGCCGAGAAATCGAGGTTGCGGAAGCCTTCGCTATTGCACAGGGCCACGAACAGCGTGTTAAGGCCGACAAAGCCGCTGAACTTCCATTTCGACAGCTCCTTGACCATGGCCGGCAGGTCACGCGGGTTGCTGATCAGGATGTTGTGATTGCCAAGCAGCATCATCGCCATGCAATGAAAGGTGAAGGCATAGATGTGATACAGCGGCAGCGGCGTGATGATGATCTCACAGCCTTCGTCCAGATTTGACGCCATCAGCGCCCGGCATTGCAGCATGTTGGCGATCAGGTTGCGGTGCGTGAGCATTGCCCCCTTGGCCACGCCGGTGGTGCCGCCGGTGTACTGCAGCACGGCAACATCAGCGCTGCCAGGCGACACCTCGGTCACCGGCTGACCACGGCCCTTGCCAAGCACATCGTTGAATTTGACGGCCTTGGGCAAGTGGTAGGCCGGGACCATTTTCTTCACGTACTTGATGACGCTGTTGATCAGCAAGCGCTTGAACGGTGACAGCATATCGGCCACTTCGGTGACAATCACCTGCCTGATCTGCGTCTTGGGTACGACCTTCTCGGCCAGGTGGGCCATGTTTGCCAGGCACACCAGCGCCTTGGCACCGGAGTCGTTGAACTGGTGTTCCATTTCCCGCGCGGTGTACAGCGGGTTGGTGTTGACCACGATCAGCCCGGCGCGAATCGCACCAAAAACGGCAATCGGGTACTGCAATACGTTGGGCAGCTGCACGGCGATACGGTCACCCGGCTGCAGGTCGGTATGTTGCTGAATCCAGGCGGCAAACGCGCCGGACAGCTCATACAGTTCGCCGTAGGTGATGGTCTTGCCCAGGTTGCTGAACGCCGGCTTGTCGGCGAAGCGCTGGCAGGACTGCTTCAGGACCGCCTGGACGTTAGGGTACTCGTCGGGGTTGATATCGGCAGGGATACCGGACGGGTACTTGTCCTTCCAGAAGTTATCAATCATTCAGTCGGCTCCGTAGCGATAGCGAATTCTTCACATCGCCTGAAGCGATGATTTTCTTGTGCTTGGAATTATGCAGTAGACGCTTTTTCCGCTTTATGACTGATCAAAAAGCGCGCCGAGAGTAGCAGCTTTGCCAAAGGTCGACTAGAGGCAGAAGAAGGCCGCACAGTCACTAATTAGACTAAAATATAACAAATGGTCATTTTAAATACACTTAATAAAACTTCATCAACACCTTAAAAGCACCGGACCAGAGCGGCCCCTCCGCATAATCGCCTTTTTCCGAAAAAAATCGACCCCGTTTGCAGCACTCTGCAAACGGGGTCAGGTACACAGATGGAGACGATTAAAGGATCAGGCGATGTCCCGAAGCTCGCGGCGCAGAATCTTGCCCACCGGAGTCATCGGCAATGAATCACGCAAAACAATTTGCCTGGGCACCTTGTAGCCGGTGAAATTCTCTTTGCAGAAGGCCTTGAGCTCATCGATGCTCAGCCCCGGGTCTCGCGCCACCACGAACAGCTTCACGGCCTCCCCCGAGCGCTCGTCCGGCACGCCGATACAGGCGCAGTTGGCGACTTTAGGATGAGCCATGACCACGTCTTCGATTTCGTTGGGATAGACGTTGAAACCGGACACGATGATCAGGTCTTTCTTGCGGTCGACGATACTGACGAACCCGTCAGCGCCAATCACGGCAATGTCACCGGTCTTGAACCAGCCTTCGGCGTCCAGGCATTCGGCTGTGGCATCAGGCTGGTTCCAGTAGCCTTTCATGACCTGCGGCCCCTTGATGCACAGCTCGCCACGCTCGCCGAAAGGCAACTCGATGCCATTGTCATCGATGACTTTCATCGCGGTGCCGGGTACGGGAACGCCCACGGTTCCCAGGCGCGCCAGAGTGCCGTAGGGATTGGCACTGGCAACAGGCGATGTTTCGGTCAGGCCGTAACCTTCGACGATCGTGCAGCCGGTGATCTGCGCCCAGCGCTCGGCCGTGGCCTTGACCAGCGCAGTGCCGCCGGAGTTGGTGCTTTTCAGCGCCGAGAAATCCAGATTCTTGAATTCCGGATGGTTCATGAGCGCAACGAACAGCGTGTTGAGGCCGATCATGGCGGTGAACTGCCACTTGCCCAGCTCCTTGATGAAGCCGCCGATATCGCGAGGGTTGGTGATCAGGATGTTGTGATTGCCGCTGATCATCATGCACATGCAATTCGCCGTGAACGCGTAGATGTGATAGAGCGGCAGCGGCGCAATCATCACCTCTTTGCCTTCTTCAAACAGCGATCCGCCTTGCGGCCCTTGCTGGCGCATGCAGGCGTAGACCTGTTGCATGTTGGCGACCAGATTGCCATGGGTGAGCATCGCGCCCTTGGCCAGCCCCGTGGTGCCACCGGTGTACTGCAGAACGGCAACATCCTGCAGACCTCGCGGTACGGCCTGCATGCGGCTGTCGCGCCCCAGGCGCAGCGTTCGCTTGAAGCCGACGGCCTGAGGCAGATGGAATTCAGGGACCATCTTCTTGACCTTGTCGACAATGGTATTGACCAGCCAGCCCTTGGCAGCCGATTGCATGTCGCCCATTTTCACTTCGATCAGGTATTCGATGGCCGTGTCCGGCAGCACTTCCTGCACCAGCTTGCCGAACAGATTGAGGTAGACCAGCGCCCGCGCACCGGAGTCCTTGAATTGATGGCGCATCTCGCGCGCGGTGTACAACGGATTGGTGTTGACCACCGTCAGACCGGCACGCATCGCACCGAATACGGCGATCGGGTACTGCAGGATATTGGGCATCTGTACGGCAATGCGGTCACCCGGCACCAGTTGCGTGTGCTGCTGCAAATACGCGGCGAAGGCGGCGGAGTGACGCTCGAGCTCCGCGTAGGTCAGCGTCACGCCCATGTTGCTGAACGCAGGCCGGTCGGCGAATTTCCTGCAGCAGCGCTCGAACACCTCGACGACCGATTGGTAGGTCTGCAGATCTACCTCGGCATCGACACCCGCCGGACGCTTGTCATCCCAGAAGTCAGCTTGCATTATTTTTATCCTTTTTCCCTGCATAGGTCTGGGCGGACGTTAGCAGTTAAAGTGCCTCAGGCAAATAATCGTCCGGGCCTCATCAGCAGCATGAATCTTGTCTCTGTTCAGACTGAAATCTGTCGCCGGCGATACACTGCGCACGGCAATCGGGCTGGTAAAGATACTTGCCCGATAGCGCAGTAGCAGTATTCACACGACGTTTGCTTATTATTTGCCTTGAATGTGATCCGGGGAGCGCCAGCAAGCGTCTGAATGATCTTCTCCGCGCATTGGCGGCGACAGGTCATCAAGTGTTACAAATCAAGGCCAGGTCGGGTTGCACGAACCGGCGCGCTTCAATTCATTTTTATTGTCAGGACAGCCACATGACTCAAGTCACCAACACGCCTTACGAAGCCCTTGAAGTCGGTCAGACCGCCAGCTACAGCAAGACAGTGGAAGAGCGTGACATTCAACTGTTCGCCGCCATGTCCGGAGACCACAACCCGGTCCACCTGGACGCCGAATACGCCTCCAAGACCATGTTCAAGGAGCGTATTGCCCACGGCATGTTCAGCGGCGCACTGATCAGTGCAGCGGTTGCCTGCGAGTTGCCTGGCCCCGGCACCATTTATATCGGTCAGCAGATGACCTTCCTCAAGCCGGTAAAACTGGGCGATACCCTGACTGTGCGCCTGGAAATCCTGGAAAAACTGCCGAAGTTCCGCGTGCGCATCGCCACCCGCGTTTTCAATCAGAACGATGAGCTGGTTGTAGACGGCGAAGCCGAGATTCTCGCACCGCGCAAACAGCAGACCGTCGACCTGACCGTATTGCCCGAGATCACTTTCGGCTGATACCGCGCACGGGCGTGTGCCACGCACCGCGCACGCCAGACTCGCCAGTGGCCTGAACAAAAAATTCATGATGCAACCGGAACTGCTTTCCTGCGCTTTCCACTCAGGGAACCAGTAGCGCTCCCTATCCGGGTCACGAATTGTTCATTTCACAGGCGGGGAAATCAGCCATGAATACGATCAACAGAAACTATTACCCCGTCTCCGGGATTCCTGCGCAGGATGCCCCGGCACAGACCGATCAACTGCAGCCTCAAGGCCAGGGCATCAAGCCGGGCCACAATAGCAACCTGATCGACTTCGGCCTGACACAGCAGGCCAATGGCCCGCACTCCTCGCTGAATACACTAGGCTCCAGAGTCCAGCCGACTGACACGAGCACGTCTTCAAACGCGATGGGGAGCAACGGTGAGCAGGTACTGAACAAACTTGTGCAAGCGATCCGCAACATCCTCAACAACCTGCTCTCGCTGCTGGAAGGCAATCTACACAGCGGCTCTGGGCCTGCACAGCCTCAAAGCGAACAGACGCCGACGCTCGCTCAATCGCCCTCTTCCCCTTCCTCGTCGACGCCTTCAACACCTCAGGGCAACGCAGAAAAACCCTTTGTGGTGCAGAGCGATCACCCTTCAGAACAACCTGTATCACTGCAAAAAAATACAGAGCCGACGCCCGCTGCGCCGTCACAAACAGCACCCCGGACGGCCGAGCCAAGCAGTGCCACCCCAGACAAGACACCCGCCAGACCCGATGCGGCAAAACCGGCAGTGGTCCATGATCCTGCGTTGCCGAAAACTTCGACGGACACCACCGCCAAAACCGATAACCCGGTTAACGCAGCCAAAACCGCGACCCCGGCCGCGCATGGCCAGGGCGCGGACATGTCCGGCATTGTGGGTTTCGCCAAAGAGGCCAACACCACCGGCGGTAACGGTGGCGAAGTCGTTACAGTCAATACCGTGGCGGACCTCAAGAAGTACATGGAGGACGACAAAGCCCGTACCGTCAAACTGGGGGCCAACCTGTCTGCCGACAGCAAGGTGACCATCAACTTTGGCGCCAACAAGACCCTGCTCGGCACCGACAAGGGCAACAGTCTGCACAACATCTACCTGGCCAGCGGCAAGACCGCCAGCAATGACATCTTCCAGAACCTGAACTTCGACCACGACAGCCGCTATCGCGAAAACGGCGACATGCAGATGTTCATCAGCAGCGGTCAGAAATACTGGATCGACCACAATACCTATTCAGGCACCAAGGATCAGAACCCCAAAGGTCTGGACAAGCTGCTCTATGTCGGCGGGACGGCAGACAACGTCAGCCTGACCAACTCGAAATTCCAGAACAACGAATATGGCGTGATTCTCGGTCAGCCGGACGACTCCGCTCAAGCCAAGGCCGAGTACAAGGGCTACCCGCGCATGACCATCGCCAACAACGTGTTCAGCAACCTTGATGTTCGGGCACCTGGCCTGATGCGTCATGGGCAATTTGATGTGTTCAACAACTCGATCGACGACTTCCACCTCGGCTTCACTGCGACGGGGGATGCGACGATCCTTTCGCAGGCCAACTATTTCGCAAAAGGCGTGGATGTTTCCAACAAGGCCAGCAACTCCGGCGTACTGGATGACTATGGCGATGCGCACTTCAAGGACATCGGCAGCAATGTCAGCTTCACCCAGAAGTCACCGGTGACCGCCTGGACGCCGAGCTATCAGCGCGACATCAAGACCGCCGAAGCCGCCAGAGCCTATGACCTGGCCCATGCCGGCGCCAACACCGTGAACTGATAACGCCCGACGCTCGATACAGGGCGTGGCATGCAGACGAAAAAAAGGGCGACCGAAGTCGCCCCAAGTGCCTTGCGTGCTCATTGAATGCGTGTAGGCGCGTGTCCGCCCACAGCGCATTCGATGGAACGAGATTAAGGCAGCGTGCATAAAGACGAGTTGATCCAGATCAGCTGTTGCTGAACCAGACTGATCAGATCAAGGGTGTGAAGGCGGGATCAGCGCTTTTTAGGCTTTTTGCCGGACTTTTTCTGCTTGCCCAGCGGCATGGCCTGCTCGAAGGCATTGCGTACTTCATTGAGGCGCTTGTCATTCAGATCGTGGATACGCTTGGCGCGCTCGGCGCCCAGATCGATCAGTTGTGCATCGTCGCTCATGGCTTGCGGTTCTCGAACACGGGGAATCAGGGCCAATAATGCTCAATCGCAGCGGCCCTGGCCAGTCCCGTGACCCGTACAGACAAGGGCGGTGCAGCGATCAGATCTGAATATCCACCCAGAGCCCCTGGCGCGGCTCGTCGTCGATGAGCGGTACGACGGGTACGGTATTGTCGGCGTTCAGCGAATCACCCGGGACCACCAGCCCCACGTATTCCTCGGCTTCTCCGCCGCCATGAGCCTGCTGCTGTTGCTGCTGGCGCTGTTGCTCTTCACGCAACAGCAACGCGCTGCGCTCAGTATCTTCATTGTGCAGGTCGATGGAGGTCTCGCTGGAGCTCTGCTGCACCGGCGCTACAGGTGGGATGTCCGGCATGCGTTTGGCCGGATCCAGCTGTGATGTCACAGGTACCACACTTAACGGAAGCATAGGTTGCAGCATGGTTTTATCTCCTCTTACCGGGGTTTCGGCCGTGCACGAGGCAACTTGAACCGGGCTGAAATAGCCAGTGGTGGTTTATAAGATCTTTTTTGACCCCTCTCAGTGAAATAAGTGTCATGGAACCAAAAATTCGATAGGTTCCGGCGCTGACCATGAGTTTTTTCACGCTGCCTTTGGCCTTCGGGGCGCGTTCCGTTAACATACTCAGCTTTTTCAAGCGGGAGACAGGCAGCATGGCGCAGCAGTATCAACCGGGGCAACGCTGGATTAGTGACAGCGAAGCCGAGCTGGGTTTGGGCACCGTTCTGGCACAGGACGGCCGCTTGTTGACCGTGCTCTATCCGGCCACTGGCGAAACACGTCAGTACGCACTGCGTAACGCGCCGCTGACCCGCGTGCGCTTCTCCCCTGGCGACGTGATCACGCACTTCGAAAACTGGAAAATGACCGTTCGCGAAGTCGACGATGTCGATGGCCTGCTGGTCTACCACGGCCTGAACGCGCAGAACGAAGTGGTCACGCTGCCGGAAACCCAGTTGTCGAACTTCATCCAGTTCCGCCTGGCGACCGATCGTCTGTTCGCCGGCCAGATCGACCAGCTGTCATGGTTTTCGCTGCGCTACAACACGCTCGAGCACACCAGCCGTCAATTGCAGTCCTCGCTCTGGGGCCTGGGTGGCGTGCGCGCACAGCCTATCGCCCACCAGTTGCACATCGCTCGCGAAGTCGCGGACCGCATCGCGCCACGCGTTCTGCTGGCCGACGAAGTGGGCCTGGGTAAAACCATCGAAGCCGGTCTGGTGATCCATCGCCAACTGCTGTCGGGCCGCGCCAACCGCGTACTGATCCTGGTTCCGGAAAATCTGCAGCACCAGTGGCTGGTGGAAATGCGTCGCCGCTTCAACCTGCAGGTTGCGCTGTTCGACGCCGAGCGTTTCATGGAAAGCGATGCCGGCAACCCGTTCGAAGACACCCAGCTCGCGCTGGTTGCCCTGGAATGGCTGGTCGAAGACGAAAAAGCCCAGGACGCCCTGTTTGCGGCGGGCTGGGACTTGATGGTGGTTGACGAAGCGCATCACCTGGTCTGGCACGAAGACAAGGCCAGCCGCGAATATTCGCTGGTCGAACAGCTGGCCGAAGTCATTGCTGGCGTACTGCTGCTGACCGCGACGCCGGAACAACTAGGCCAGGACAGCCACTTTGCCCGTCTGCGCCTGCTGGACCCGAACCGTTTCCACGACCTCAAGGCCTTCCGTGCCGAGAGCGAGAACTATCGCCCGGTGGCTCAGGCCGTTCAGGAGTTGCTCGACAAGGGCAAGCTGTCCGCAGCAGCGCAGGAGACCATTCACGGCTTCCTGGGTGCCGAAGGCGATTCGCTGCTGGCCGCAGTGAATACCGGCGACGAAGAAGCCAAATCGCGTCTGATTCGCGAACTGCTCGACCGTCATGGCACCGGCCGCGTGCTGTTCCGCAACACCCGCGCCGCGGTGCAGGGCTTCCCGGAGCGCAAGCTGCATCAATACCCGCTGCCCTGCCCCGTCGAATACCTCGAATTGCCGGTCGGCGAGCACGCCGATCTTTACCCGGAAGTCAGCTTCCAGTCGCAATCGGAAGTCAGTGAAGAAGAGCGCTGGTGGCGCTTCGATCCACGCGTCGACTGGCTGATCGATACCCTGAAAATGCTCAAACGCGTCAAGGTGCTGGTCATCTGCGCCCACGCCGAAACCGCCATGGACCTGGAAGATGCGCTGCGTGTGCGTTCCGGTATCCCCGCGACGGTGTTCCACGAAGGCATGAACATCCTTGAGCGCGACCGTGCGGCGGCCTACTTTGCAGACGAAGAGTTCGGCGCCCAGGTGCTGATCTGTTCGGAAATCGGCAGCGAAGGCCGCAACTTCCAGTTCGCCCACCATCTGGTCCTGTTCGATCTGCCGTCGCACCCGGACTTGCTGGAGCAGCGTATCGGGCGTCTTGACCGGATCGGCCAGAAGCACACCATCGAGCTGCACGTCCCTTTCCTGGAAACCAGTCCGCAGGCCCGTCTGTTCCAGTGGTATCACGAAGCGCTCAATGCGTTCCTCAATACCTGCCCGACCGGCAACGCCCTGCAGCATCAGTTCGGCCCGCGCCTGCTGCCGCTGCTGGAAAGCGGTGACGACGACGAGTGGCAAACCCTGATCGATGAAGCCCGCAGCGAACGCGAGCGCCTGGAGAGCGAACTGCATACCGGTCGCGACCGTTTGCTGGAACTCAATTCCGGCGGCGCTGGCGAAGGCGAAGCGCTGGTCGAAGCGATCCTCGATCAGGACGATCAGTTCAGCCTGCCGATCTACATGGAAACCCTGTTCGACGCGTTTGGCATCGACAGCGAGGACCATTCGGAAAACGCCCTGATCCTCAAACCGAGTGAAAAGATGCTCGACGCCAGCTTCCCGCTTGGCGACGACGAAGGCGTGACCATCACCTACGATCGCAATCAGGCGCTGTCCCGCGAGGACATGCAGTTCATCACCTGGGAGCACCCGATGGTGCAAGGCGGCATGGATCTGGTGCTGTCCGGTTCGATGGGCAACACCGCCGTGGCGCTGATCAAGAACAAGGCGCTCAAGCCGGGCACCGTTCTGCTGGAACTGATCTACGTCAGCGAAGTGGTTGCGCCGCGCTCGCTGCAGCTGGGACGTTATCTGCCGCCTGCCGCGCTGCGCTGCCTGCTTGACCCGAATGGCAACGATCTGGCCAGCCGTGTGTCGTTCAACACGCTCAATGATCAGCTCGAAAGTGTGCCCCGTGCCAGCGCCAACAAGTTCATCCAGGCACAACGTGACCAACTGACCCCGAGGATCAACGCGGGCGAAGAGAAAATCACGCCGAAACACGCAGAGCGCGTCGCCGAAGCCCAGCGCCGCCTGGCAGCCGACACCGAAGAAGAGCTGGCCCGCCTGACGGCATTGCAAGCGGTCAATTCGACCGTGCGCGACAGTGAACTGGTAGCTCTGCGCGCGCAACGTGAACAGGGTCTGGCCATGCTTGAAAAAGCGGCCCTGCGTCTGGAAGCGATCCGGGTACTGGTCGCCGGCTGAGGGCCGGTTACACACCCACCTGCCATGCCCATGCGCCGCATGGGCATGGCGCTCCTGCTCACGCTATGACGCAGAGCGTCATGAAAGGCGTTCCCACGCTGGAGCGTGAGGAACGATGTGTCCCGTAGCGCCTAGATATCCGCAACACCCCCTACCGTGCACCTGTTCCCGATATTCGCAACACCCCCTATCGTGCCCATGCTCCGCGTGGGCATGCCCTTCCGGACGCTCTGCGTCCTCCCAATCATGGAGTCCAGACGCGCCAGCCATCACTTTGATGCCAAATTGGCACCTCATGTATTGGCAGGTTGTAAACAGCTTCTATACTCAGCTTACAACGCCAGGCTTTCAGCCCTGGCGCCCTTGCAGTGAGAATAGGGCAAGCTATGGATTGGCTGGGTTTGAACGTATTCGCTGACCCACCAGCGGACGTGCAATTGTTGATCGACTGTAGTCACAACTTGTTTCTGGTCGCGCTGGCTTACGGCGTGGCCTGTGCTGCGTGCTTTGCCACGCTGGACATTGCGGACCGTGTCATCCAGGTCGACGCCCTCAAAAGCCGTCGCCTCTGGAAAGCGCTGGGCGCGCTTTGCCTGGCCGGTGGCGTATGGGCGATGCACTTCATCAGCATGCTGGCCTTCCAGGCACCGCTCAAAATCGCCTATGACCTCTCCATCACGCTGACTTCCCTGCTGATCGTATTGATTACCGCACTGGTGGCCATGCGAGCACTGACCGTCCCGGAACTGACCCTGAGGCGCTGCCTGATCAGCGCTGTGGTAATGGGGATCGGCATCAGCGTCATGCACTACCTGGGCATGTCGGCCATGCGCTCCAGCGCCACGCAGTACTACGAGCCGCGGATGTTTGCCCTGTCGATTGTGGTGGCGGTCCTTTCCAGCATCGCGCTCCTGACCCTGTCCCGGCACTTGCGCCAGTACAGCGGCATGTTTCATCAGATGTTCCGTTACGCGGTTAGCCTTCTGCTGGGCGCAGGCCTGTTGACCATGCACCTGATGGGCATGAAGGCGCTGCGGCTGGTGGTACCCGAAGGCACTGAGCTGCACGGCCCCACCACCGAAAACAGCCTACAGCTGGGGCTTACCATCGCGGCCATCGCCCTGCTGATCATCGCCGGCAGCATCAGCGCGGCAATGGCCGACAAGAAACTGCAAGGCAAGGAGCATGATCTGCAGCGGGTCAATGCACTGCTTACCCAGCTGGATCAGGCACGCGTCTCGCTTCAGCAGGTTGCGCATTACGACCCGCTGACCAATCTGATCAACCGCCGCGGTTTCAATCAGATCTTCGCCGAGAAGCTGCAGGAGCACACTTACACCAAAGGCATGCTCGCAGTGATGTTTCTGGACATCGACCACTTCAAGCGCATCAACGACAGCCTGGGCCATGACGCGGGTGACGAGTTGCTCAAGGTGATCGCCGAGCGCATCCGCAGTGCTACCCGCGCCCAGGACGTGGTAGCCCGTTTCGGCGGCGACGAATTCTGCATCCTGCTGAGCATTCCGGACTACGAAGAGGCACGGCATCTGGCTCATCGGGTCATGCACAAAATGAAGGAGACCATCGCGCTGGCAGGCAGGCGCATGGTCATGACCACCAGTATCGGCATTGCCGTGTTCCCGCGTGACGGCTCGACCTGCGATGAGCTGCTCAAGCACGCGGACCTCGCGCTTTACCAGTCAAAGGACAAAGGGCGCAACGGCGTCAACTTCTTCAACCCGGCGCTCAAGACCAAGGCCAGTCTGGAGCTGCAACTGGAAGAAGAGCTGCGCAATGCCCTGCGCGAGGGCACGGGGCTGCAGGTGTATTACCAGCCTATCGTCGACATGCGCACCGGCCACGTTGCCAAGCTCGAGGCGCTGGTACGCTGGAATCACCCGCACCACGGCCTGCTGGTACCCGCACGCTTCATCGGCATTGCCGAGGCCAACGGCCTGATTGCCGAACTGGACAACTGGGTGCTGCGCCGCGCCTGTCACGACCTGCGCACTTTGCATCAGGAAGGGCTGGAACCGCTGATCATCTCCGTCAACTGCTCAGCGCTGACGCTGGGCCGCAACGAACTGGTCGAGGAGGTTGAGCGGGCGCTGGCCGATGCCGACGCAGCGCCTGGAAGGCTGGAACTGGAGGTGACCGAAAATGCCTTGATGGGCAACATCAGCAACACCATCCTGATGCTCAAGCACATTCGCAGCCTGGGTGTTTCCCTGTCGATCGACGACTTCGGCACGGGTTACTCGTCACTCGCCTATCTCAAGCGGCTGCCACTGGACACGCTGAAGATCGACCGTTCGTTCATTATCGACATCCCCCAGTCCCCGCAGGACATGGAAATCGTTCAGGCAATCCTCGTCATGGCGCATACGCTGCGCTTGAAAGTCGTGACCGAAGGCGTCGAAACCCAGGATCAGCTGGAGTTTCTCAGGCAGTTTGGCAGTGATTACGTACAAGGTTATCTGTTCAGCAGGCCCCAGCCGCTGGAGCGCATCCTGCCCCTTGCCAGACAGATGAACCAGCGCGAACCCACGACCCGCTGGTCTGCCCTGCCACAACAGCATAGCCAGGAGCCGGACAGCGAAACACCGGACATTCCGGATGTGTTTGCCGAACTGTCTGAGAATGACGATTTCGCCAGCCCCAGACCTGTTCGTACCTGAAGGCGCAGCGCACGGCGCCATCGTCGAAAGAAACAGTGCAGCCCGCGAAAACCGCGACCTCCACGGTGTGGTTTTACGCTACGCGGGCTGCCGAAGAGTTACCTTCCAACTCACTCCGGAAAGCCGCAAGGCACCTGACTGGTGCGCAAATCAGTCCTGCGCCCTGTTTTGAATCAAAACCCAAGGTGCCACTACCACAGCCCAGAGCAGCGGATCTGACTCCACCAGCTCAAGCGCCTTGGTTTCAGACACCTTGCCAACCCGCCCCTCAGCCAGCCATGCAGACACCCTGGCTGCATCATTTTCGGCCACTGCCTCGGCGACTTCGATCAAATCCAGAGGCAACTCGACCCACAACAGGGCACCCTTGGCAAAGAATGGTTGCAATTCAGTCCAGGTAATTGAGGCGGTTTCGCCAAGCAGTTTGGCATAGAGGGTGCTAGGTTCTTGCGTCATGGGTTTCACCAAAAAGAAAATCGGCGCAATGATAGCGCTGACTTTCCCACCGGCAAGCCCAGAAGCAGGCGATTTATCGCAGGGAAGTGCAGATAACCTTATGGATCTGAAGTGATTTCAGACGCTCAAGCGGTTCGATTCTGTAACTTTCTTTCGATTAAGCGACACCCACAGGTTTGTCCCCAGACGCCCGGCTTTCCAAGCCAGCGAACCGCGCTCTAAACTGTTCCGGTACAGTTGGCGGCGTGGGACAACCGGTGATCGAATCGGTCCTGGAGCCTTGGCCATCAGGATTATAAAAACTACAACGCAAGAGTGGAGCATCATGACTAAGGGTACCAATAAGCTTTCAAGGCTGTTTGCCGCACTGGTTATGGCGGGGGTTGCCAGCCATTCGTTCGCAGCTGACACCATCAAGATCGGCATCGCCGGCCCCAAGACCGGCCCTGTCGCCGAATACGGCACCATGCAGTTCAATGGCGCCAAGATGGCCATCGAGCAGATCAACGCCAAAGGCGGCGTGGATGGCAAAAAGCTTGAAGCCGTCGAATACGATGACGCCTGCGATCCGAAACAGGCCGTTGCGGTCGCCAACAAAGTGGTCAATGACGGCGTGAAATACGTGGTCGGCCACCTCTGCTCCAGCTCCGCTCAGCCAGCCTCCGACGTTTACGAAGACGAAGGCATCATCATGGTGACTCCGGCTGCCACCAGCCCGGAAATCACCGCGCGCGGCTACAAACTGGTGTTCCGCACCATCGGTTTGGACAGCGCCCAGGGTCCGGCCGCTGGCAACTACATTGCCGACGTCGCCAAGCCGAAAATCGTTGCAGTCATCCACGACAAGCAGCAGTACGGCGAAGGTATCGCGACAGCCGTCAAGCAGACGCTGGAGAAAAAAGGCGTCAAGGTTGCGCTGTTCGAAGGCATCAACGCTGGCGACAAGGACTTCTCGTCGCTGATCGCCAAGCTCAAGCAGGCCAACGTCGACTTCGTTTACTACGGCGGCTACCACCCTGAGCTGGGCCAGATCCTGCGACAGTCCAAGGAAAAAGGCCTGAACGCCAAATTCATGGGCCCTGAAGGCGTCGGCAACGAGTCGATCTCGCAAATTGCTGGCGAAGCTTCCGAAGGCCTGCTGGTCACCCTGCCAAAATCCTTCGACCAGGACCCGGCCAACAAGGCACTGACCGAAGCCTTCAAGGCCAAGAGCCAGGACCCGAGCGGCCCGTTCGTGTACCCGTCCTACTCCGCCGTGCAGGTCATTGCTGACGGCATCGCGGCCGCCAAGTCCGAAGACACCACCAAGGTGGCTGCTGCCATCCATGCCGGTACCTTCAAGACGCCAATGGGCGAGCTGAGCTACGACGAAAAAGGTGACCTGAAGAACTTCCAGTTCGTGGTCTACGAGTGGCACTTCGGCAAACCCAAGACCGAAGCCGCCAAATAAGCTGCTTGCGTCAACCCTCAAAGCCCACTGCCAGCGCAGTGGGCTTTGTTTTACGAATCCAGGCCCGTACGCACGTTTCGGCGACCCGAACGGCATGCACGAGGCCCCCTGAAAATCTTAAAACCGTCAATAGCGGTTCCTTGGCAGCGCAACAGGCTACGCATCGACAGAATGCCACCCCGGCGCAGGTCAGAGAAATGCAGATCAGGTTTTTAGGAGCGCGGTAAATGCCCGAGTTATTCCACTACATGCAGCAGCTGGTCAATGGCCTGACCATTGGCAGTACGTATGCATTGATCGCCATCGGTTACACGATGGTGTACGGCATCATCGGAATGATCAACTTCGCCCATGGCGAGGTGTACATGATCGGTTCCTATGTAGCTTTCATGGCACTCGCCGGTC
The DNA here is from genome assembly GCF_020515755.1 of Pseudomonas sp. B20. Lineage (NCBI taxonomy): Bacteria > Pseudomonadati > Pseudomonadota > Gammaproteobacteria > Pseudomonadales > Pseudomonadaceae > Pseudomonas > Pseudomonas sp. B20. The sequence goes on along the minus strand of NZ_JAHPJG010000001.1, from coordinate 330,652 downwards.
TGGCGATGCTGGGGATTCACAGCCTGCCGTTGCTGATGATTGCCGGTTTTGCCGCTGCGATCATCGTGACCAGTGCCTACGGATACAGCATCGAGCGCGTAGCCTACCGTCCGTTGCGCAACAGCAACCGTCTGATTCCACTGATTTCTGCCATCGGCATGTCGATCTTTCTGCAGAACTCGGTCCAGCTTTCCCAGGGCTCCGGCAACTTCGCCATCCCCAACCTGCTGCCCGGCAGCCTCTCGTTCGGGCCCGGTGGCGCAGAGGAAGTGCTGATTTCCTACATGCAGATCGTGGTGTTCGTCGTCACCCTGGTGGCCATGACCGGCCTGACCCTGTTCATCTCCCGCTCGCGAATGGGCCGCGCCTGCCGCGCCTGCGCCGAGGACATGAAGATGGCCAATCTGCTGGGGATCAATACCAACAACATCATCGCCCTGACCTTCGTGGTAGGTGCTGCACTGGCCGCCGTCGCCGCCATGCTGCTGAGCATGCAATACGGCGTGATCAACCCCAACGCCGGTTTCCTCGTCGGCCTGAAAGCCTTCACGGCTGCGGTACTGGGCGGCATCGGTTCGATCCCGGGTGCCGTGCTCGGTGGCCTGGTGCTGGGCGTCGCCGAAGCCTTCGGTGCCGACATTTTTGGTGATCAGTACAAGGACGTCGTGGCTTTCGGCCTGCTGGTCCTGGTGCTGCTGTTCCGACCGACCGGCATTCTGGGTCGTCCGGAGGTTGAGAAAGTATGAGCAAGTCTTTCAAACAGGCGCTGTTCAGCGCCGCACTGGTCTGGGCTGTGGCCTACCCGGTGTTCGGCCTGAAACTGGCCTTTTCCGGCGTCACCCTGCAAGTGCAGAACGCCAGCCCGATGACCCTGACCATCATTGCCGTATGTTCGGTCCTGCTGTTTCTGCGCGTATTGTTTGCCGAGCAGATCAGCGGCCTGCGTCGCGGCTCCGACAAACCGCTGATCCCGCAAAAGACCAGCGACTTCCTGACCCAGCCGAAAACCCAGCGCTGGGGCCTCGCGGCGCTCATCGTACTGGCCTTCATCTGGCCATTCTTCGGGTCGCGCGGTGCGGTGGACATTGCCACGCTGATCCTGATCTACGTGATGCTCGGCCTCGGCCTGAATATCGTGGTCGGCCTGGCAGGTCTGCTTGACCTGGGCTATGTCGGTTTCTATGCGGTCGGCGCCTACAGCTATGCCCTGCTGTCGCACTATTACGGGCTCGGTTTCTGGATCTGCCTGCCGATCGCGGGGTTGATGGCGGCGCTGTTCGGATTCCTGCTGGGCTTTCCGGTGTTGCGCCTGCGCGGCGACTATCTGGCCATCGTGACGCTGGGGTTCGGCGAGATCATCCGCATCTTCCTGCGTAACCTGACCGATATCACTGGCGGTCCGAACGGCATCAGCAACATCGAAAAGCCGACCCTCTTCGGTCTGACCTTCGAGCGCAAGGCCGCTGAGGGCATGCAGACCTTCCACGAGTTCTTCGGTCTGCCGTACAACTCGATCAACAAGGTCATCTTCCTCTACCTGATCGCCCTGCTGCTGGCACTGGCGGCGTTGTTCGTCATCAATCGCCTGCTGCGCATGCCGATCGGCCGGGCCTGGGAAGCCCTGCGCGAAGATGAAATCGCCTGCCGCGCACTGGGTCTGAACCCGACCGTGATCAAGCTCTCGGCCTTCACCCTTGGCGCTGCATTCGCAGGCTTCGCGGGCAGCTTCTTTGCTGCACGTCAGGGTCTGATCACTCCGGAGTCGTTCACTTTCATCGAGTCGGCAATCATCCTGGCCATCGTGGTGCTGGGTGGCATGGGCTCGCAACTGGGCGTGATCCTGGCGGCGATCGTGATGATCCTGTTGCCTGAGCTGATGCGTGAATTCAGTGACTACCGCATGCTGATGTTCGGCGCGTTGATGGTGCTGATGATGATCTGGCGTCCACAAGGCTTCCTGCCGATGCAGCGGCCCGAAATGAAATTGAAAGCGGAGCTGCCGAAATGAGCCGCCCATTACTGCAAGCCACTGGCTTGAGCATGCGTTTTGGCGGCCTGCTGGCGGTCAATGGCGTTGCCCTGAGCGTCAATCAGGGGCAGGTCGTGTCGATGATCGGCCCCAATGGCGCCGGCAAGACGACAGTTTTCAACTGCCTGACCGGTTTCTACCGGCCGAGCGCGGGCACGATTCTGCTCGACGGTGAGCCGATCCAGGGCCTGGCTGGCCATCAGATCGCGCGCAAGGGCGTGGTGCGTACGTTCCAGAACGTGCGCCTGTTCAAGGAAATGACCGCCGTGGAGAACCTGCTGGTTGCCCAGCACCGGCATTTGAACACCAACTTCCTGTCCGGCCTGTTCAAGACGCCCGCGTTCCGCCGCAGCGAACGTGAAGCCATGGACTACGCCGAGCACTGGCTTGAGGCGGTCAACCTCAGGGAATTCGCCAACCGCCCTGCCGGGACGCTGGCCTACGGTCAGCAACGCCGCCTGGAAATCGCCCGCTGCATGATGACGCGTCCGCGCATTCTGATGCTCGACGAACCGGCAGCGGGTCTGAACCCCAGAGAAACCGATGATCTGAAAGCGCTGATCGGCGTGTTGCGCAGCGAGCACAACGCGACGGTCCTGTTGATCGAGCACGACATGAAACTGGTGATGAGCATTTCCGACCACATCGTGGTGATCAATCAGGGCACGCCTCTGGCCGATGGCACGCCGGAACAGATTCGTGACAATCCCGATGTGATCAAAGCCTACCTGGGGGAAGCGTAAATGCTGCAGTTCGAAAACGTTTCCACCTTCTACGGCAAGATCCAGGCGCTGCACAGCGTCAACGTGGAAGTACGCCAGGGTGAAATTGTCACCCTGATCGGCGCCAACGGCGCGGGCAAGTCCACCCTGCTGATGACCCTGTGCGGCTCACCGCGCGCCCACAGCGGCAGTATCCGCTACATGGGCGAGGAACTGGTCGGGCTGGAGTCGTCGATCATCATGCGCAAGAGCATTGCCGTGGTGCCGGAAGGCCGCCGGGTATTTGCACGTCTGACCGTTGAAGAGAACCTGGCGATGGGCGGTTTCTTCACGGAAAAAGAGGATTATCAGGAACAGATGGACAAGGTTCTGCACCTCTTTCCCCGCCTCAAGGAACGCTTCAATCAGCGCGGCGGCACCATGTCCGGCGGCGAACAGCAGATGCTGGCCATTGGTCGCGCACTGATGAGCAAGCCCAAGTTGCTGTTGCTGGACGAGCCTTCACTGGGTCTGGCGCCGATCATCATCCAGCAGATTTTCGAGATCGTCGAACAGCTGCGCCGCGATGGCGTGACGGTGTTTCTGGTCGAACAGAACGCCAACCAGGCCCTGAAAGTCGCCGACCGCGCCTACGTACTGGAAAACGGCCGCGTGGTCATGCAAGGCACAGGTGAAGAACTGCTGGTCGATCCGAAAGTGCGGGACGCGTATCTGGGCGGGTAAGCGCACGCCACGTCCCGAGAGGCCGAAACGGTTTTGCAGGAGCGAATCGGGCGACGCTTCGCTTGTTCGTGAAGGCGTTCGTTTAAACGATGTATTTTCGTCGAACAAAACGGCCCTTTCGCGAACAGGTTCGCTCCTACGGTCAGCGTCAAACCTGCACGATAGTCGAAGCCACTGCTCGCGCGATAAGCATCCCGACCCTTGTGATGCACCTCCAGTCTGAGTAACGTGGCGGCACTTGTCTGGAGACCACATCATGTTCGCTGCCCGTTCCGTCCTCGTATTTGCTCTTCTACCGCTGTTTGCCGGGTGTCAGTTGCTCGGTAAACAGGCCGAGGAACCGAAGGTTTCCACCGCGGGCATGCTCCGTATGCAGGGCGACCTGACCGGGGAAAACGGCCAGTTGCTGTTCAAGCCGTGTAACGAGCAGCGTCGCTACGTGGTCAAGGATCGCGGCAACACCGGCATTCTGCAGGAAGCGGCCTCGCTGGCAGACAGCAAGGGCACGGTGTTTGCCGATCTGCGCGGCAGCTTTGCCGCAAGCAAGGCAGCCAACAGTGACGGTCAGCTGGACCTGCATCAGTTGTACCGCGTCGAACGTCCCGGCCAGGCCTGTGAAGACCTCAATTTCAAACGCCTGACATTGCACGTCAATGGCAACAAGCCCGCCTGGAACGTCAATGTCAGCGGCAAGGGCATGGTTCTGGAGCGCGAGGGCGTTGCGCCACTGGCGCTGCCCTACGTGGAAGAGAAGCTGCCGGACGGCAGTTTCAGCGTCAGCAGCGAAGCCAACAACCAACGCATCGAGATCTGGGTCGCGCCACAGCGCTGCGTCGACAGCGTCGACGGCTCGGTGCAACACCTCACCGCAGAGCTGCGCATCAACGGCCAGGCCCAGCGTGGCTGCGGTTATTACGGCGGTTCACGCGACGACTGATCGCCCAGGCTCGCCGCCAAAGGGGTTCAGCGCTTATAATCGCCGGTTCTTGTAGTGCTGTCGGGCTGAACCTGCGGCCCGAAAACTGGACCCCTTAATGTTACGAATCACCGAACTCAAGCTGCCGATCGATCATCCGGAAGAAGACCTGCGCGTTGCGCTCTTGAAGCACCTGGGTATCGACAGCGGCGAACTGCTGGACTTTACCCTCTTCAAGCGCAGCTACGACGCGCGCAAAAAGTCTTCCGAGCTGTGCTTCATCTACACCATCGACTTCCAGGTCAAGGATGAAGAAGCACTGCTGCGCAAGCTGGCCAATGACCGCCACGTCGGCCCGGCACCTGATGTCAGCTACAAAGTCGTCGGTCACGCTCCCGAGGGGCTGACAGAGCGCCCGATCGTCGTGGGTTTCGGACCCTGCGGTATCTTTGCCGGCCTGCTGCTCGCGCAGATGGGCTTCAAGCCGATCATTCTCGAGCGCGGCACCGAAGTTCGTCAGCGCACCAAGGACACCTGGGCGCTGTGGCGCAAAAACGTCCTCAACGCCGAGTCCAACGTGCAATTTGGCGAGGGCGGTGCCGGGACCTTTTCCGACGGCAAGCTTTACAGCCAGATCAAGGACCCGAAATTCATCGGCCGCAAGGTGCTGCACGAGTTCGTGAAGGCCGGCGCGCCGGATGAAATCCTCTATGTCAGCAAGCCGCATATCGGCACGTTCCGCCTGACGGGCGTGGTCGAGAACATGCGCCATCAGATCGAAGCGCTGGGCGGCGAAGTGCGCTTTCAGCAGCGCGTGACCGACGTGATGATCGAGGACGGCCAATTGCTGGGTGTGCAACTGGACAGCGGCGAACAGCTCGAGTCCCGGCACGTGATTCTGGCGCTGGGCCACAGTGCCCGTGACACCTTCCGCATGCTGCACGGCCGTGGCGTGTTCATGGAAGCCAAGCCGTTCTCGGTGGGCTTCCGCATCGAACACCCGCAATCGTTGATCGACCGCGCGCGACTGGGCAAGTACGCCGGTCACCCGAAGCTCGGCGCAGCCGATTACAAGCTGGTGCATCACGCCAGCAACGGTCGCTCGGTCTACAGCTTCTGCATGTGCCCTGGCGGCACGGTCGTGGCAGCCACGTCAGAGCCCGGTCGAGTGGTCACCAACGGCATGAGCCAATACTCACGCAACGAACGCAATGCCAACTCGGGCATCGTGGTCGGTATCTCGCCGGAACAGGACTACCCTGGCAGCCCGCTGGCCGGTATCGAGTTGCAGGAGCGTCTGGAATCCCACGCCTATCTGCTCGGCGGCAGCAACTACGAGGCTCCTGCGCAACTGGTCGGCGACTTCATTGCAGGCCGGGCCTCGACCGCTCTGGGCAGCGTTGAACCGTCCTACAAGCCGGGTGTGAAGCTGGTGGACCTTGCCGAGGCCCTGCCCGCCTTTGCCATCGAAGCGATTCGTGAAGCGTTGCCTGCGTTCGACAAGCAGATCAAAGGCTTCTCGCTGCACGACGCTGTGCTGACCGGCATCGAAACCCGCACCTCGGCACCGCTGCGCATTACCCGCGGGCCGACTCTGCAAAGCCTGAACACCAAAGGCCTTTACCCGGCCGGTGAAGGCGCTGGCTATGCGGGCGGGATTCTCTCGGCTGGCGTAGACGGCATTCGGGTGGCCGAAGCGCTGGTGCGCGACATGCTGGGTATCGAGGGCTGACCCCGGTCTGACTGTCGTTATACATAAGCCTTGTGGGAGCATTCACGCCTGGCAATAAAAAACCCCGAGCATTGCGGCTCGGGGTTTTGCTGTGCGGTGTTGCAGATCAATGGGTAACGCGGCTGGTGCCGTTGACGCTCATGATGCGCACGCGCTCGCCGACCCGGAAAATTTCGTTTTCCTGAACCTGCTGCACGTAGGCACGCATGCTGCCGTCATCCTCACGCACGGTGATTTCGACACCTTGCGTACGGGTCAGGCCTTCCTCGGTCGCCGAACCCAACAGACCACCGGCCACTGCACCGATCACCGCTGCCACGATACTGCCGCGACCGCCACCGATAGCGCTGCCGCCCACACCACCAACGACTGCACCCGCCGCGCCGCCGATCGGGGTCTTGGTGCCCTCGATCTTGACCGGACGCAAGGATTCGATCGTCCCCATGCGAACTGTCTGTACGGTCCTGGCCTCGTCACGGGAATAGGAATCACCGGTCAGATTCGAGGTACAGCCGCCCAGCGTCAGGGCCATGGCAGTGAACGAAGCAACCAGAAGAGCAGACTTGCGCATAAAAGGAATCTCCAGAGGAATCAGTGGCCATTAGACTACCCGACAAAGGTGCTGTCACGGCCCCGAGCCTGCAAATTAAATTGATTCAGGCCTCATACAGCCACAGCCCGTATAACGCTCAGACGATTGACCAAACGAATAATTCAATCAGGGTGCAAGGCGCTCGCGTGTCCATCTGTCGTCTATCAAACGATAGTTCAAACGGTCGTGAAGTCGACTGGAGCGACCCTGCCAGAACTCGATCCGCTCGGGCAAAAGACGATAGCCCCCCCAGTGCTCCGGGCAGTGTGGCTGGGTGTCTGCGAAGCGTTGTTCCGTCTGTCTGATCAGGCCTTCAAGTTCGTCGCGATCCGCGATCACGCGACTCTGTGGCGAGGCCCATGCACCCAGACGGCTGCCCAGAGGGCGCACCTGGTAATAAGCGTCGGATTCTTGCGCTGAGACTTTCTCCACCCGGCCCTCGATACGCACCTGGCGCTCCAGTGTCGGCCAGAAGAAGGTCATCGCGGCAAATGGACGTGCAGCGATCTGCTGGCCCTTGGCGCTCTCGTAGTTAGTGAAAAACGTGAAGCCCTGAGTGTCCAGGCCCTTGAGCAGCAAGACGCGGCAATGTGGACGTCCTTGCTCATCAACCGTCGCCAGTGTCATGGCGTTAGCCTCGACAGGCGGCTGCTCGGTGTTCACCGCGTCGGCAAACCATGCATGAAAGAGTGCAAAGGGCTCGTCCGGTGATTGCGCTTCGGTCAACCCGTCGCGCGTGTAATCACGGCGCATGTCGGCCAGGGTCTGAGTCATGGTTTCATTCCTGCGCAGATATCATGAACGTTAGCTAACTCTCGTTACGAGGCTCGGCGCTCGCCGTTATCACACATTCGTTTTTGATTCTGGCCGAAGGCCGTGGGAGCGAACTTGTTCGCGAAGACGGTGATTCAGACGATACGTTTCGCAGACTGTACCGGCCTTTTCGCGAACAAGTTCGCTCCCACGCCCTCCGGGCAGAAGCCTGAAAGCCTTGTTTTTCAGGCTATTCAGGACTTGTGCACAACGCAAAGCGCGGAGCGTGGAGACGAAAGTCGTGAGGTAACCAGGCCTCAGTTACTGGCCTGGCTGTCATCTTTCTTGGCGGGCGCCTTGGCCTTGGTCGCTGCCGGTTTCTTGGCCGCTGCGGTGCTCTTGGCAGGCGCTGCCTTTTTGGCAGTGCTGGCCTTGGCCGGCGCTTTCTTGGCAGTATCTTTCTTCGCCACGGCGGCTTTCTTGGCAGGCGCGGCAGCAGGTGCTGGCGCTACTGGCTTGACGTCCTGGGTGGCAACCATGACCGGAGCAACCGGCGGCAGCGCATAACGGGCCATCAGCGCGCGCATGGTGTCCTGCGGCGTCATGAGGATCTCGACCCGACGGTTGAGCGCACGGCCCTGCAGGCTGTCGTTGGCGGCACGCGGCATCACCGCACCCATGCCACGCTGGCTCAGGCGGTTACGCTCCAGGCCACTGAGACGGAAAATCGCGGCAACCGATTGGGCGCGCTCCTGGCTGATCTTCTGGTTGGCTTCGATAGGACCCGAAGTGTCGGCATGACCGAGGATCAGCACGGCAGTTTTCTGATCGCCTTCGACCACCTTGGCCAGACGGGTGATCGGACCCAGCGTGTTCGGCAGCAGCATGGCCGGACGGTCAGGGTTGAACGAGCTGTCGACTGGCGCGGTGATTGCCAGCAGGTCTTCGCGACGCTCCAGCTGGAACGGGCTGTCCTTGATTGCAGCGCGCAGGCGCGGCTCGTACTCGTCCAGCCAGGCCTGGGTCACTTTCGGATCAGGCATCGGCAGCGCTTTCGGCTCGTCCTTGGCGGAATCGTTGCCAAACGGCCACCACCACTTGGTGTCGGTCTCCGATTTGGCAACCATCGCCGGCGCAGCGGGCTTGGCTGCCGGCTTGTCGGCCACGGCATCAGGTTTGGCCTGCGCATTATCGTTCGAACCGAACGGCCAGTACCACGGCGCGCTGTTTTCCGCACCTGCCGCACCTGCCGCAGGTGCCGGCGTTGCAGCAGCCTTGGCAACCGGAGCGGGTGCCGGGCTCGGTGCCGGAGCCTTGGCAGCGGTGCCTGCGTCAGCGGACTCGCTGCCGGAACCGAACTGCCACCAATGGCCTCCGGTTGCAGCAGAGTCGGATTGTGGGGTTTGGGCACAGCCGGTCACGGCGATGCACAGGGCGAGAACGAGGCTTTTATTAGACGACATGGGTAACCCGCAACGGTTTTGATCAGACAGAAGGACGTAACTACGCCGGTATAACATGCATAAAGATGCAGTTGGAAAAAGAAACCGTCGTACGGTTCCTGTTACAGCCATTTAACTGACAGTCGGTATGAAACAAGCACTTATAGCCGATACTTACTGCAAACACTCACGCAGAACCCCGACCAGTTTCTGAGCACGTGGGTCCATCAGAATGTAGGGCCCCAACGTATTGGTAACGAAGCCAAAGGCAACCTCGTGATCAGGATCGGCAAAACCTACCGAACCGCCCGCCCCCGGATGGCCAAAGGCTTTGGGCCCCAGGCCGTAGGTCGCGTTGGCGACGCCCGGCTGATCGAGCATGCAGCCCAGTCCCAGACGGGTCGAGGTCAGTAATGTCTTGTCCTGACCGAGGCTGTGTTCACGGGTCAGCTCATTGAGCATGTCTGCTTCAAGCAGGCTGCCATCGAGCAGACCGTTATAGAAACCGGCAAGACTGCGCGCATTGCCGTGGCCGTTGGCCGCCGGTTGCTGCATGCGGCGCCACTCCGGCTTGTTGGTGCTGGTCATGATCGACGGCGGGTTGGTGAACGCCTTGGCAGTAATCGAAGCCGGCTCACGCATCGTCGCCTGCAGCACGCGCTGGGCAGCGTCGTCACCGGCATTGCCTTTGCCGCGTGCGATGTGGGCCACGCGATGAAACTGGTCATCCGCCAGGCCCACATGAAAATCCAGCCCCAGCGGGCGGGCGATACGCGCAGCAATGGATTCCCCCGGGCCTCGACCATCGGCGCGGCGCAGCATCTCGCCCACCAGCCAGCCATAGGTGATCGCCGCATAACCATGCCCCTGACCCGGTGTCCACCAGGGTTCTTCGGCTGCCAGGGCGGCGGTCATGGTGTCCCACTGGTAAAGCGCTTCGGCAGGCAATGGCTCACGCAACGCGGGCAGCCCGGCCTGATGGCAGAGCAATTGGCGAAGCGTGATGGAGGCCTTGCCCGCAGCGGCGAATTCGGGCCAAAGCCTGGCCACGGGTTCGTCCAGCTTCAACTTGCCCTCTTCGACCAGTTGCAGAACCGCCACGCTGGTGAAGGTCTTGGTGCAGGAGAACAGGTTGAGAATAGTGTCGGTGTGCCACGCCTCGGCACCGTCCTTGTCGGCAGTGCCCGCCCACAGATCGATGACGGTCTGGCCACCAACCTGAATGCACAAGGCAGCGCCGCGCTCCTGAGGGTCGTCAAAGAGCGCCGCAAAGGCTTCACGTACTGCTTCGAATTGAAGTTCGTAATGACCCTGGATCTGCAACGGCTGACTCCTGACTGGCAACATGAGCCCGACGACAGGCTAAATGGCGCGTATTGTTTCAGCGATCGAGCGCTTTGGGAACAGATGTGAAACGCTCTTCATCTTTGGCTCAGGTTATTTCCCGACGGAACGGTGGCAGCGCATTGAGAATCGCCTTGCCATAGCGCTGGGTGACCACGCGGCGGTCCAGCAGCGTGATGGTGCCGCGGTCCTCTTCGGTACGCAGCAAGCGACCACAGGCCTGCACCAGACGCAACGAGGCATCCGGCACGGCGATCTCCATGAACGGGTTGCCGCCACGCGCTTCGATCCACTCGGCCAGCGCAGCCTCGACCGGGTCATCCGGCACCGCGAACGGGATCTTGGCGATGACCACGTGTTCGCAGTAGGCGCCGGGCAAATCCACACCCTCGGCGAAGCTGGCCAGCCCGAACAGTACGCTGGACTCGCCGCTGTCGACGCGTGCCTTGTGCTTGTTGAGGGTTTCCTGTTTGGACAGGTTGCCCTGAATGAACACCTGCTTGCGCCAGTCACGGTCCAGGCCGTCGAAGACATCCTGCATCTGCTTGCGCGACGAATACAGCACCAGCGTACCTCGCGAACCCTCCACCAGACCGGGCAGGTCGCGAATGATCGCTGCGGTATGCGCCACCGAGTCACGCGGATCGGCCTTGAGGTCCGGCACGCGCAGCACCCCGGCATCGGCGTGATGGAACGGGCTTGGCACCACGGCGGTCACCGCCCCCTTGGGCAGGCCGGCACGCATGCGATAGCGGTCGAACTTGCCCAGCGCGGTCAGCGTCGCAGAAGTGACCAGCGCCCCGTAGGCGATGTTCCACAAGTTGCGACGCAGCATTTCCGCCGCCAGGATCGGGCTGGCATTGACCTCGATATCGAACATTGCACCGCTGTCGGCCAGGGTCAGCCAGCGCGCCATTGGCGGGCTGTCTTCCGGGTCTTCGGCGGTGAAGGCTGTCCATAACTCCCAGTTGCCATGCGCGCGGGCCAGCAGGCTGCCGAACAGCGGATACCATTCTTCGGCCTGATGGCTGGCGATGCCGATGTTGACTTCACCGTCCATGCCTTCCTTGAGCAGCTCGGTCAGGCGCGTGAACAGGTCGTCGAGGCGCGCGAAGCCCTTCTTGAGCTCGATACCCATCTCGCGGATGTGCTCGGGAATCACGCCGCCGACAAAGCGGTGACGTGGACGCTCGCGGCCCTGCATGTCTTCACCGGCGCGGAAATCCGCCAGTTGCTCGCAGGCACCGAACATGAACTGCTGATGGCCCTTGATCTCGCGGGCCAGCTCCGGCACCTGCTCGATCAGCTTGCCCAGATCGCCGGGCAGCGGATGCTGGGCCAGCAGCTTGGCGAGGTTCTTGGCGGTCTGTTCCAGCCAGTCGGCGGTCGATTTCAAACGGGTGTAATGGGCAAAGTGGCCGATGGCCTTGTCCGGCAGGTGATGACCCTCGTCGAATACATACAGGGTGTCACGCGGGTCCGGCAGCACCGCACCGCCGCCCAGTGCCAGGTCGGCCAGCACCATGTCGTGGTTGGTGACGATCACATCGACCTTGCCCATGCCTTCACGCGCCTTATAGAAGGCGCACTGCTGAAAGTTGGGGCAGTGCCGGTTGGTGCACTGGCTGTGATCGGTGGTCAGACGCGCCCAGTCCTGATCGGCGAGTTCCTGCGGCCAGCTGTCGCGATCGCCGTCCCACTTGTTGCCCGCCAGCTTCTGCAACATGCTGGTGAAAAGCTTCTGACTGGCCTCATCGACCTCGATCTTGAAGCCTTCTTCTTCGAACAGCTGCGCGGTCGCGTTGGTCGCGTCACTTTCCTGCAGCAATGCGTCGAGCTTGGACAGGCACATGTAACGCCCGCGCCCCTTGGCCAGGGCGAAGGTAAAATTCAGACCGCTGTTGCGCATCAGGTCCGGCAGGTCCTTGTAGACGATCTGCTCCTGCAGGGCGACGGTCGCGGTGGCGATCACCAGCCGCTTGCCGGCCGCCTTGGCGGTGGGAATCGAGGCGATGGCGTAGGCCACGGTCTTGCCGGTACCCGTTCCGGCCTCGACCGCCACTACCGCAGGATCGCCCGAACGACGGCCCTCTTCATCGGTGTCAATGTCCCCCAGCACCTTGGCGACTTCAGCGATCATCAATCGCTGGCCATAGCGTGGCTTGAGGCTCTTGGCTTCGAGGAAACGCGAGTAAGCGCCCTGGATCTGGGTTTTGAGTTCGGTACTGATCATTGGCTTCGGTTCGGGGGCACGGCTAAAAAGGCTGGATAAATTTTCAGTAGTTCTGAGTGGGCGCTATCATAGCGCGCTAAATCCATCCGCGCAGAACGGAGTGTCCGATGACCGCTTTTTCTACTGTCTATACATTGCATCTGCTGGCTGCCCTGGTGTGGGTTGGCGGCATGTTTTTCGCCTGGATGGTGTTGCGCCCAGCAGTCATTGCAGCACTTGAAGGCCCTTCTCGCCTGAAAGTGTGGGTCCAGGTGTTTCCGCGCTTCTTCGCTTGGGTCTGGGCTGCGGTGGTGCTGCTGCCGATAACCGGCATCGGCATGATTCAGCTCAACTTCACCGGCTTTGAAACCGCGCCGCGTTATGTGCAGATCATGATGGGCCTGTACGTCGTCATGGTTGCGCTGTTCTTGCGTATCCAGTCATTGCAACTGCCGGAGCTGCGTCGTGCCGTGGAAGCCGAGCAGTGGGCCGAGGGCGCGGCGGTATTGGGCAATATCCGCCGCCTGGTCGGCATCAATCTGATTATCGGTCTGGCCGTGGTCATGCTGGCGGCGGCGCGTCCGGGCCTTTGAGGCAAAACGGAACATCGCGGGGCACTGGCGGTGACACCGCGCACAGCTTGCGGGCGTTTTCCTGCCCGATCGGTCATCTTCTGTGCCTGATATCCAAGGCATTCAACATCTTGAAACAGTTTGGCATGGGCTGTGCAAACGCTTGCGATCAGCAGTACGCGCCCACGAAAAGGAGCTTCAATGCCACAGCCGCCGTTCACTCCACCCGCAACGCCCTCAAGATTCTTTATGCCCCTGCTGTTCGCCGCCGCCGCGGCGCTGCCCTGTACCAGCGTCCTGGCAGCGCCCGCCGCTGCCGAAGACTCGGCGCAGGGCGAAGCACTCAGCCCGCCCGCCTCGCCCAAGGAAGGTAAAGGCGCGTATTTTTCAGACTGGTTCAACCAGGACCTGACGCTGATCGGCAGCAAGGACATCAGCTTCGGCCCCAAGCCCAACGATGACATCTACCTGGAGTACGAATACTTCGGCCGCAAAGGGCCGTTCGAGCTGTATGGCTATGTCGACGTACCGAAGATACTCGGCATCGGCAATGATAATGACAAAGGCGTCTGGGACCATGGCTCGCCGCTGTTCATGGAGCACGAGCCACGCGTCTCGATCGACTACCTCGCCGGACGCAGCCTGGCCATCGGCCCATTCAAAGAATGGTACGTCGCCTTCGACTGGATCTATGACCACGGCAGCAATACGGCCAACCGGGCCAACACCTTGTACAGCGGCCTGGGCACCGACATCGATACCCACTCGCGGGTCAATCTGTCGGCCAACTTCTATGGCCGCTACCAGTGGGAGAACTACGGCGCCAGCAACGAGTATTCGTGGGACGGCTATCGCGCCCAGCTCAAATACATCGTACCGATCAGCACGTTCGACAACGGCGCCTCGCTGACCTACATCGGCTTCACCAACTTCGATTTCGGCTCGGACCTCAAGAACGATCTGGCACGCACCGGCAACTCCACGGTCGCTACCAATGTGCTGCTTTACGCCTTCACGCATCTGCGCTTCACCCTGGTTGGCCGCTACTTCCACAATGGCGGCAACTGGCAGGACGGCAGCGAGCTGAACTTCGGCGATGGCAACTTCCGCGCGCGCTCTGATGGCTGGGGCTACTACGCAGGCGTGGGTTACCAGTTCTGAACCTTATTATGACGACAGGAGTTTTCATGAAACACACCACTCGCAACACGCTCTGCGCCACGCTGGCACTGCTCAGCCCGGCTGTCTGGGCGGCTACCGCACCGGTGGCACCGGTCACGCCCAAGGTCATGCTGGTCGCCATGTTTGCGCCCGAAGCACAGAACTGGATCGACCGGCTGCACTTGACCAAGGAAATCCAGGTGCCCGGTCTTGCCGCCGAGTACCCGGCCATCCGCTGTAATGATCAGGACGTCTGCCTGCTGGTCACCGGCATGGGCCAGACCAACGCTGCGGCATCGACCCTGGCGCTGGCCCTGTCGCCGCAATTCGACCTGCGCAAGACTTACTTCATTGTCGCGGGCATTGCCGGCATCAACCCGCACCGCGGCACACTCGGCACCACTGCCTGGGCGCATTATCTGGTGGAGTTCGGCACGCAGTGGGAAATCGATTCCCGCGATGTGCCCAAGGACTGGCCGACCGGTTATCTGGGCATCAACACCAAAGGCCCGAACGAGAAACCGCCGCTGGACTACAAGACCGAAGTCTTCGAGCTCAACCCCAAGCTGCAGGCCAAGGCGTTTGCCCTGTCGCACAAGGTGACGCTCAGCGAGAGCAAGGAATCAGCCGCCTGGCGCGTCAAATACCCTTATGCGCCTGCCAACCAGCCGCCGCAGGTCACGCAGTGCGACACGCTGGCAGGCAATACCTGGTTCTCCGGGACGCGTCTGAGCGAGCGTGCGGAAGTCTGGACCAAGCTCCTGACCGACGGTAAAGGCGAGTATTGCACCACCCAGCAGGAGGATAACTCCACCTACGAGGCTCTGTTGCGAGCGAGCAAGGCCGGCAAGGTCGATGTCAATCGCCTGGCTGTCGTGCGCGCGGGCTCCGACTTCGATCGTCCGTATCCGGGTTACAGCGAAGTGGACAACCTGCTCAAGTACGCCGATCAGGGTGCCTTCGTCCCGGCGCTGGAAAACCTCTACCGCACCGGTAACCCGCTGGTGCAGGCAATTGTCGGCGACTGGAAGAATTGGGAAAAAGGCGTACCGCAATAACGTGATGTGAAGCGATTCGCGACTGTCCAGATCATGGCCTTACGCCTGATCCGGACATCTCGCAGATTACAGACGTTGCAGGATCAACGCGCCTGCCGGTCCCGGAGCACCTGGCAGACCGGGCTCACCCTGTCTGCCAGCCTTGCCGCCCTCAGCGCGGTAGACGATGCAGCCTTTGGACGCACCGCCCTTGCCTGCCTTGCCGCCTTCGCCAGCCTTGCCCGCTGCGCCACCTGCGACATTCACCTTGATGCGTTCGGCCGGATAGCTCTGTGGCAGTTCAAGACGAACCTGCGCGCCCGCAGCGCCGTCATGCCCATTACCGCCGCTGTCGCCGTTATAACCACGCCCGGCCTGGCCCCAGGTGCAACCAGGGTCTTCGCCCGTGCCGCCGTCCAGCCCGGCATAGCCTGGGCTGCCTGCACCACCGCGGGCGTCAATCGACAGTTCTTCGGCATTCAGGCTCTGCAGGCGCAGGGTCAGGTTGCGCCCTGGCCGTGCCGGTTTCTCGAAAGTACCCGGTGCGCCGCGTGCGGTGATCTGGCTGCCGGTGCCGAACTCACCGTGCAGCACGACCATGTTGAACGCCTGCACACCAGGGACGATGGCAATTCGCGCTTCATGCCCCAGCACCAGCTCGCCAATCTTCACATCATCGATACCGGCCGGAATCAGCAGAGTGCCGTAGTCGGCCACTTCAAGGCGCTCGACCTGCAGAACGCTGCTGTTACCAGGCAGACGCATCAGCGAGTGCGGAGCAACGATAATTGCCTGGGCCATGGCCAGAGGGCTGAACAATGCTGCCAACAGAACGAGCTTACGCATGAGTGTGCCCCCTGACCGGACGGCCGATGGATTGAACGTGAAAGATGCCGAACAGGATGATTTTGCCCCGGTCGCGCCACGGATGCCGGCGACCGCGCAGGCTGCCGTTGAACAGAATCAGCTCCAGCAAATGCGTCAACAGCAGCACCGCGCCGGCCATATCGATCATCACGCCAAACGGGCTGGGCGCCTCGATCGCCGCGTTGACCAGCACCACCAGCCAGAAGCCCAGCATCAATATCTTTCCCAGCCCCCAAAACACCTTCATTGCCCGCCCACCCCTTGTCATGATCCGTTACGAAATTGCAGTCTTCGCATGCTTTTCGTCGCCGCACAGTAGACGTGCTGTACGCCGAATATGCCAGCGGTGTGTTGAAAAAGATCCGGAATGATCTCGACGCAAGGCAATGTTTGTGTGCGGCAGTACCGCAATCAAGGATAGCGGACACCAAAAAGCCCTGTCACAAAGGATGCAGGGCTTTTTGCAGGACCTCTGGTGTATCGAGCCTGTCAGGCCTCGCTGGGAGTCTTGGCCTGGACGACTGGACGCACCACCGGCACCGGACGCTTGTACCACCAGACACCTACCAATACCGCAGCAACGCCAACCCACTGCACGAACGTGAGCTGCTCATCGAAAAAGAAGAACCCGATCAGAATCGCCACCACCGGACGGGCCAGTGCCGAAACAGAGGCCAGCACCACATCGACGTGCCTGAGTGCATACGCCATCAGGCCATGGCCCAGAAGCTGGCTGATCAGCGCGAGCAACGCAATGACCACCCAGCCCTGCATGGTGTCCGGGAGAATCTTCGGACTGGTGAGCAAAGCGATGGGCAGTAACAGCACTGCACAGGTAAAGCTGTTCCAGATAATGATCTTGCGAGATGTGAAGCAGTCGCGCAGCGACTTGATCAGGATCAGGTAGATCGCATAGAAAAGCGCGGAGTTCAGGGCCAGCAGGTCGCCAGTCACGCTCTGGCTGGAAAACGCCACGCTGGCACTGCCGTCAAACACCAGCAGACACGCCCCGCCGATACTCAGGGCCAGCGCCAACACTTGATAGACACCGATTTTTTCTTTCATGAACAGATAGGACAGCAGCGCCACGAACACCGGGGACAGGTTCATCAGGACCGAGGTGTTGGCCATGCTGGTCAGCTTGACCGCCCAGTGATTGGACAGCAGATCCACACACGACACCACGCCCGACAATACCAGCAGCCAGAGCATCGCCCGCCGGCTGCGCGCCGTACCGACAGTCCCGGTCTCAGTGTTTTTACCTGCTGGCCAGGCGGCCAGCGCAGAGGCCATGCCGCCCGCCATGAACATTCGCAGCATCAGGGTAGACGTGGCATCCACTTCACTGAGCTTGACGAACGCAATGGCGGAGGCCACACCGATGGTACTTATGACCAGTGCCAGAACAGGCAGAAACGCCTTATTGCCCACTTTCATGACGATCCCTCGAAATTATAGGAGTTGAGTGGCGCAATGAATGCCGCCGAACTGCTTTTGATGTTCTGTGCAGGCGATCAGATGAACATGACAGTCAAGCTCAGCCAGCTGATCAAGCAGGCGTACCGGTGCGTTTTGATCGATCCAGACATGATTGCCCAATGAAAATGCATTCGCGCACCATGCCGCCATCATTTCGTCGTCCAGCGGTATCAGCCCGATACCCGCTACCTGTGCTGCCTGGCGAAACGTCAGGTCCTTGCCAGTCAGTTGCCAGCCCGATGACATGCGCCGATAAACGCTGACCAGGGAGCGGTCGGCTGCGTCCGCTCTTGTCGCGTCGATCAGCAGGGCGTCGCGCAGCAGGCAGGCGTAGTGATCCAGGTGAAACTGTTCGGGATTACGCCATATGTCCTGCACCGCCAGCACAACCTCGCCCTTGAGCAGGTTTGAAGCCAGCAAGAACTCGAGCACCGGGGCCTCGGTACGAAAGCCGGTGTTGATCACGGATACGTGTTCGTTTTCCAGATAATCACCGCCCTCGAGCACTTGATCGAGTTCGACAGGAACGTGACCATGAGCAGCGACCACCTGCTTCACCACGTCCACCTCGCGCGCCCTGTCCTGACGCTTCAGGCGCCCGAAAACCGGCTGCCCGCCGACGTTCATGAAGTGGTCCCGCGGAAACAGAAGCCCGTACAGCGGTTCAATGCGGTAGCTCTCGTAGGTAGCGTCCGGACTGATCCGGCCCAACTCGTCATCGTAATGCAGCCGTAGCTCGGGCTGGTTGATGATGATCTCGGCCAACTCCTGCCGACTGCAGCGGAGCAATTGCTGGTGAGCAAGCTGCTGGCGCCCGTGTTCGACATTGTCGGCAAAGCGCAACGCCCGCCTTGCCAAGCGCCGCATATCCTCGATGCCCACATGCGGACCGTCTTCGCTGAACAGCGCATCGGAGAGGAAAACGGTCGGGAAACCCGCTGCATTGAAAGAGCTGGCCAGAGCCATGACATCGGCATCTGCCTGCCGAAGCGAATACGGCTGCTGCGATTCCATGAAGACCGACATGGAAACAGGCTGCACGACAGAGGGAAGCTGCAGGAGCACTTTCATTCAGGGTTCCAGAAATCAGGTTGCGCGAATCGACGTCTGCAAAATATTCATGCACTGCACAATGGCCTGCTCTATCGCTGCCTGACTGTCGGCGGCGAAGTGCAGTCTGGCGGGGATATCCTCGTAGCTGAACGCATTCGAATCGCCCCGGGACTGCACGCTGCTATAGGTCAGCAGCGGATGGGAGAGCTCCATCTGCGGATCGAAGGTGAACCCGCCGGGGAACGGATTGGGCATCATCAGAAAACCGGTGATTCGGGTGTCTACCGGAGCGATAGCCACTTCCAGCGCGGCGCGGGTCCAGAGCTCATACAGGTCGATCCCCTCGCTGCGCAACGCGACAAACGGAATCTCGCCGCCACCGACTCGACCGCCGATCTCCAGAAACACCAGCTCGCCACGACGTTCGATGATTTCCAGGTGAATGGCCTGGTTGTGCAGGTTGAGACGCAGGCAGACTTCTTCGGTGAACGCGCGCACTCGCGCGATGAACGCCCGGTCATCGACTGTGACCGAGCCGAGCGGCAGGCCGTTGCGAAAGTCCAGGCAGGTGTTCAGGTACTTCGACACCTTGAAGTACGGCATGCTGTCGGCCGCCAGTATCGCGTCGACATGATAGATATCGCCTTCTATGTACTCTTCGACTTCGTAGCCATTGAAATCCGGCAGGTCGGGTATGTCTTCCAGGCGCTCGATCTTCACCACGCCGTCCGAGGCCGCGCCAACCTGAGGCTTGAGGATGACCGGAAAGCCGTGCTCGTGACAGAAGGCTTCGACGCCGCCACGCGACGCTACATTCCGGTACTGAGGATAGCGAACCGAAGAACCGGTCAATGCTTCCTTCATGCTCGCCTTGTTACGGCACAGCAGGTTATCGGCGACCTTGGCACCGGGTATGTTGAATTCGGTACGCACCAGCGCAGCGGCGTCCAGATCGTATTCCGAAAAGGCGATCACGAAATCGACAGGCTGACGACGATGAATGGCCCGCGCTTCCTGAAGTATCAGATCGGCGTCCAGTGCGCTGACTTCGACCACGTTGGCGCTGACCTGCGGATCAATCAGCCGCGAGTGCTCTGCCAGTGATATGTAGGAGACATCGACCTGCGAGTGATCGATGTAGTTGCGGTAGTCCGAAAGCTCGTCGTCATAGCGGTTGATGATCAGGACATGCTTCATACGATTCCAACCTCTGCGTGTACTCGCCCGACGAGGCTTCTTACAAGCGCCTCGTCGGTACCACCGAACATGACGTAGCCGATTCTTGAGGTCCAGTCCTGATCGGAGCCCAGAGCGTCGCCGGATCGGTAATAGACTTGGTGCGAAAGGTAATAAGGACTGTCGAAAATGTCGGAGAGCCCCTGCAGCTCGGTAAATTCGCTCTTGTCGCCTCGGGGGATGAAGGCGATGGCACTGACGCCGTTCGCACATGGCACGGCCCGACTGTCGATGTCCAGGTACTCACACAGTGTCTCTTTGGCAAGGTCAATGCCGCTGGCACGCCTGATCAACTCGACGATATTGTCGCCTGGAAGACGAGCCGCCAGTTCAACCGCTACCGGATGGCCTTGTGGCGTGACGCGCAACTCCAGATGGAAGGGCCCGACGTTCAGCTTTATGGCCTCAAGCACCGCCAGCGAATAGTCGGTCAGCACCCTGCGAAACCCTTCGTCATAGCCCTGGCCCACGATGTGACCGACTTCGACGAAGTACGGCTCCGAGCCGAGCAGTTTTTCCGTTATCGACGCAAGGGTGACGCTGCCATCGCTGCGCACGATGCCTTCGACACTGTATTCAGTGCCGGGAATGTACGCTTCGACAATCAGCTGGCCACTGGCAGTAAAGCCGATGTCGTCGGGCAGTGATTGACGAAACGTCTCCACCGCTTCGATCAATTCTTCATGGCTGTAGAGCTTGCGCACACCGATGCTGCCCGCCATATCGATCGGCTTGACCACCGCCGGAAAGCTGAAACCCTCCGGTACAGCTACCGGCGCGTGGGCATCCAGAAGGAAAAAGCCGATCGTGCTCAGCCCCGCCTCAGTCAGCCGGCTGCGGAAATTGAATTTGTTGCGCACTTTCTCTACTGCACTGTCGTGCAGATGCGTTGTGCCTGACGCAGCCCCCAGGCGCGCGGCCATGGGCACGGCGTACTCCACACCGGGAAGAACGGCGCGGATGTCTCCCAACTCATTGATTTTCTTCAGCTGTGTATCAAAATCACCGGTGTCGATTTTGATGACCTGACGTACCTTGGCCCGCAACTCAGCGTTGAGCTCCTGCTCGCCACCGTCACAGGAAAACACATAGACACCGACGCCCAGTTGCTGCGCCGCATTGATATAGTTAATGCCGGATGAAACAGGATCAATGACAACGATGGACATGGCTCAGTCTCCGACTATCCAAAACTTTCAAGTTCACACAAGGGAAGGTTCTTTAACTTGCCAATCACCCCATCCGACCCGACGCCGATGGTGAGCGTGTCGTGCATCAAATGTTCGCTAATGGCGAAGTCAGGGTGGGTCCATTCGGAAAAGGGAAAGTTGGTCACATGAACGTCGCATTCAACCGTCTTGCGGAAGACCTCTATACACCCTGCGTGATAATCGCTGAGGTCTGCACGGTTGACGGCATAAATGGCAACTTCACGAATACCGTACTTCGCCACCAGTTCCTGCGCACGACTCAATGCCGCGCCCATTCCACTTCCACCACTCACGACATTCAAACGACTCAGGGACTGTTCATAGACCGGTAAGGCAGGACTTGCAATTGAATATTCCAGCGGTTCGCCCACTGGCCACTGCAACAATAACCCCGAGAACAGGCCACCCTCACGCAATTTCACATGGCAGGTCAGGCTGTCGTAATCCTTGCCACCCAAGGTCACCACAGAATAACTGCGCACCGCTGAACCCTCGGGGTATTTCAAGCTGATGACCGACTTGGCGTTATAGAAAACCTTTTTGACCTCAAGCACGACTTCCATTATTTGCCCGGACAGCATCCGTTTGCTTTTCAGCCTGGCCTTATGAAAGGTGCTGATCGCAACACGAATATCAATATCCGTTTCAGCACGACTGACGCATGGCAGAAAGGCTTCATTCAAGGCAACGACCTTTCCCTGTTCCAGAACGCGCCCCGAAACCAGTGTGCACTTGCACACTCTGCACACCCCTTTGAGACACCCCCTTACCAACGCTTCATGAGGAAGGGCATCGGTAAGGGGTTGCTGACTCTCGGCGGTGTAAGTCTGGTCTCCAATACGCACACTGTAGATTGCCATTACACCGACCTTGAGTAAGGTGTATTAAAGCGTTGCTGCACGCAGGGCCTGGAAGTACTCACCGACCATCGGTATGAATGCCTTGATATGAACGACAGCCTTTTGCAGATCCTTCTCGTCCTTGATAACCGACGCCAGCATGTTGTTCATCATGCCGCTGTGGTCCTCGGCTTCGTCGAAAGCCACGTGCGAAGCCGCCCCGCTGACCGCTGGCTGGCCCATGCTGGCACTGGCCTTCTGGGTGATGAACGAGCTGTACTTGTCGCCGTAGTATTCGAGGAACCAGTCCCAGGTAATCGAGGACAAAGGCCCGAACTTGCTGACGCAGAAGTTCAGGTAACCCATGAGTTTCCAGGTTTCCGGAAAGGCGAACTGCGCCTGAACATCGGAAGGAGAATAGCCGTACGTGATGAGGTCCTGACCGAACATTTCGTCGTGACCGAACTCATCATACAAGTAGTAAGACAATTGTTTGGCGGCGGAAATGTTGTCGACTGCCGCAACCTGTACAGCACGTGCGTCCAGTTCGTTGTTCATGTGAATGCGGATCACGCACTCCAGGATATGACGCTTGTAGTAAGACTCATTGAACCAGTCGCCTTTATGGAACTCGCCCATGACGGTGTCTTTTTTGAATTCTGCTTCCAGGCAGGCATCAACGGTGCTTTCAAGCGTCTTTAGCATCTCAGCGGTGGATATCATCGGTTGCTTCTCTCCATGTTAATCATTAATGGCTTAATGATATTTAATATTCAGCGCCCTGCTGAATCGTGTTATCCGTAGCACAACAAAACAAATGACCGACGGCCAGAACCGCGAGCGAAAGCTGATCGATAGGTCAAACAACGATTGCGTAAAATAAAAAAATGACGTCAAACCAGTGCCCTTGCCTATTGCCAGAGGCGGCAGCTAAACAACCGGTGTTTTTTAACAGCCGTCACTGACACGCCCCCGAATGGCCCGGGCAATATCATCGCTTTACGTATTCAAGGCGCACAGAAAGACGGTCCATAATAATGAACGTTGCACGTCTAATAGCCCATGGCCAGAATATTCTGCGTGCCCGCCGGACACACAGCACCTACCACGCCTTTATCAAGGCATCGCAGAGATTACAATTGAGTTACATAGTAGGTGTTTATACGTCGCGTCCATGCAGTCACTCTTGGGATCCAATTTGTGTTGCGGATCCTAATGCGTCTGAAAACAGCTTGCAAGTAACTTTATAATCTAAGTATCTGCCAAATGGCTTAATAACCCGGTCGTTGCAGCTGAAAGCCCGTGAACGACGCTTTCCAGACCTCGCCGGGCAGGCTAGTCTTGTCAGCTAACCAGAGGACTTTCAATGACCGTCGGCTACTCGAACCGTACGCCCCAACAAGCGCTGGCTGCCCTGCTCGATCGCTACGCGCCGCAGCGCCTGCTGTTGATCGGCGCTCAGGCGTTTCCGGCGTTGCAAGCCTTTCAGGAGGCCCACCCGCAGACCGAGGTCGCGCTGGCCGAACCCGGTGCGCTGCCTGCTCATCTGGCCGCACAACGTTTCGATCTGGCGCTGGTGGTCGATTGTCTGGAACACATCCCCAAGCGCACCGGCCTGGAATTGTTGGGTGGCATCCGCAACCTCAACGCCAGCCGCATCGCGGTGCTCGCCGACTTGCAGGCCTGCGGTTGGCAGGAGACGGATTTTTTCTCGCTGGCGCTACAGTCCAGCGAACGCTTCGCCCGCGACGAGCAGGTGCTGAACCTGTTTACGTACGACTTGCGTGAGTACAAACAGGTGCCCGACTGGCTGAACGCGAAGTACTGGGCCAACCCGGAGAATTTTGGAAAGTATTGGTGGTGACCTATGAGTAGTGCCATTTGCCCCTGCGGCAGCGGCGATCTGTTGCTGGCCTGCTGCGGTCGCTATCACGCAGGTCAGCCTGCCCCCGGCGCGGAAACGCTGATGCGCTCGCGTTACAGCGCCTATGTGCTGGGGCTGACTGATTATCTGGTCCAGACCACTCTGCCGGTGCAGCAAGGCGGGCTGGACCGTGAGGCTATCGCTCAGTGGAGTGCGCAGAGCACCTGGCTGGGGCTGGAGGTGGAAAGCTCGGAGGTGTTCGGCGGCAAGCCGGAGCATGCGTTCGTGACTTTTACCGCTCGCTGGCATGATGGCAATGGTGAGCACAGTCATAAGGAGCGTTCGTCGTTCGTGCAGAATCAGGCGCGCTGGTATTTTATCGATTCAACCGTGCCGTTGAAGGCTGGGCGTAATGATGCGTGTCCGTGTGGCAGTGAGCAGAAGTTCAAGAAATGCTGTTCGGCTTATGTGGACTGAGTTGCGGCTCTTTGCCTGAGCGTCGAGAACTCCGCGGTTGACTATCATTCCCATGCTCCGCGTGGGAATGCAGTTCGTGACGCTCTGCGTCACACGGCGGTTTTTCTTTGTCAGGTAGATTTGGGTTCGATCTCAGGTCACCTTTTCGCCCCTCGGCGACTTACTTTGATGGGGCCAAAGTAAGCAAACCCCTTAGCTCCGTTTCCGGCCCGACTTCGTCGGGTTCCTTCGCCCTGTCACTGATCCGGGGGTCGCCGCAACGGACCATCCATGGTCCGGTGCGGCTAGCCTGGCGTACTGCCAGGCTACCCCCGGATCAGCGCCAGGACTCAGCCGTCACTTACGTCGCACTCTGCGTCGTCTGTGCCATCGGGGTAGAAAAGCACTTTTACTCTTGGCGCTGTGCGTCAGCCCTGACTATCGTTCCTCACGCTCTGCGTGGGAATACAGTTCGTGACGCTCTGCGTCACACAGCGGTCTCGTTCGCCTTAAAACTCCAATTGCGCCGAGAACGCGACGGTGCGTGGGTCGCCCAGGTAGCTGCTGTTGAGCCAGTATTCTTTGTTGGTCAGGTTGCTGACGTTGACGCGCAGGGTCAGGTCGTTTTCTGCAAGGCGCAGGCGGTAGCGGGCTCCGGCGTCGAAGGTGGTGAAGGACGGCAGGTCGTTTTCGTTGCTTTGGTCGGTGTATTGCTTGCCGGTGTAGAACGCCCCGCCGGTCATGGCCAGGCCTGGTACAGGGTTGATGTCGTATTCGGCATAGACCTTGGCCAGTTGCTTGGCGACGTTGGTGGGTACGTTGCCTTCATCCGCTGCGACGCCGGTTTTCTTGATTTTCGGGTCGAGCAAGGTAAAGCCGCCAACCACGGTCAGTTCCGGGATGACCTTGCCGGTGACGCTGAATTCCAGGCCGTTGTTCTCCTGACGTCCGTCCACGACGTAGATGTTCGAGGCAGTGGTGTAAACGTTGGGCTTCTCGATGTTGAACAGCGCCAGGGTCAGCAGGGTTTCGCCCAGCGTCGCCTTGGCACCGATTTCGTACTGCTCGCTGATTTCCGGCGCAAACGCCTGGCCGGCGTTGGCGGTCCCGCTAGGCGCGACGCCGCCCGATTGCAGGCCTTCTATATACGTGGCGTAGGTGGTCAGCCACGGCAGCGGTTTATAGACAAGCGAGATGTTCGGCGAGGTCTTGCTCTCGTTGTAGGTGGTCTCGGTTTCCGCGGAACCGAACGCCTTGGCGTAGACGAACTCGTTGGCGTAGGTTTTGATCTGGGTGTTGGTCACACCCAGGATCGCCGACCACTGCTCATTGAAAGTAATGACGTCACCGATCAGGACGTTATTGCTTTCCGAGCTGTTGGCCAGGCGCTGGTCGCCATGCCCGATGGAGTACGCAGGCTTGCCAATCTGAGGCGTCTGGTCCAGCGGTATCGTGCCCACCGGCGAGGTGTATTGCGGGCCTGGCTGATCGGGCGTGTAGGGAATGTGATCCTCGTACTGCTTCTGGCGCGAGGTATTGCCCTGATAGCCCACGGTGACCTTGTGACCGATGAAGCCGGTATCGAACGCCGCATCGAGAAACAGCGAGCCGGTCTTTTCCTCGGTTTCAATCGGGGCGAAGGCATACAGCGGCTGCGAGTAAAGGCCCGCGCTGTAGACCGTTGGCCCGGTGTAGGTGTTCTCCGAGGTGTACTGCTGGGCCGCGAAGGCCGCGCGCAAGGTGAAGGTGTCGTTCAAACGCCATTTGGCGCGCACGCCGGCCTTGTCGGACTCGTAGTCGGAAAACGACCACTTCTGGCTGTAGAGCTTGTCGTTGTCCAGCGATGCCGCGCTGGGGCGCAGGGACTGGTCACCGAAATACCAGTAACTGGTCAGGCCGCGAATTTCGGTCTTCTTGTGCGAAGCGTCGAACTGCACCAGCAGGTCGTCGGACACGTTCCAGTCCAGCGCCAGAGAAATCATCTCGCGACGGCGCTTGTTCAGATCGACGGCCGTTTCACCATCCTGGGTCAGCACATTGAGGCGATAGGCGAACTTGCCCTCGCTGTCGATCGGCCCGCCGAAGTCTCCATGCAGGTAGTAATTCTCCCCCCCGGCATTGCCCAGGGTGACGCTGTTGTAGCGTTGATAGGTCGGGCGCTTGAGCACGTAGTTGACCAGCCCGCCCGGCGAAGCGGGGCCGTACAGGAAGCCGGTCAGACCGGTGATGACTTCCAGCTGCTCCATCTCCTCCATGTAGTTGCTGCCGTCGGCACCGTTGGTGAAACGCAGGCCATCATTGGCGATGTTCAGGCTGCCCGCGCTGCTGAAACCACGAATATTGACGGCACTGGCGTAACCGGCGCTGGTCGGCGAGTACATCTGGGTGAACGGGTTGTGCTTGATGACATCGTCAAGCGAAGTGGCCTGGATGTTTTTCAGCAATGCCTGAGGCGTAACGCTGATGGAATAAGGCGCATCCTGCAGCCGCATGCCACCCAGCGCGCCGACGCTGCTGACGTTCTCGCTGCGATAACCTGCTGCTTCCGAACCTTCGAGGGGCGTGCTGTTGGCGTTGATGTTCACGTCCGACAGGTTCAAGGCGTTCTGTTCCATGACCATCAGCGTATAGGTCCCGGCGCTGCTCTGCACCAGTTGCAGGCCGCTGCCACGCAGGGCCTCGCGCAATGCCTTCGCCGCGTCGAAATTGCCTTTCACCGCCGAGCTGGTTTTGCCGGCAACCAGCGCCGGGTCAAGACTCAGTGCCAGACCACCCTGGCTGGAGATCCGATTCAGCGTGCTCGCCATCGGGCCTGCGGGCAGATCATAGGCAACCACGCTGGCCTGCTGCGCCGCCATCGACAGCGGGCTGGTCAGAGGCGTGCACAGGGCGATCGCCACGGCCAACAGACTGGGACGCAGAAGGGTGTCTAACGAACGGGACATCGGGCAACTCCTGATGGAATACTTCTCAATGCCTGTTAGCCGGACGAGCGCGCGAAAGTAACAGGGCTGATTGAAAATAATTCCGTTTCAGGATTCAGCAGACTCGTAGCGTCACTCCGGGATGATCTTCAGGTGCGACGTATCGGGCGCCTCCTGCGACTCGGGTTTTTCGACCTGTCCCATGTCGCTGCCCACCGGGGCCAAGCTCAAACGCGAGAGATCCAGCAGCGGCGCAACCGGCTGGGGCTTGCCAGGCAGCAATTCGACGCCCGCTTCTGCGACTGAGTAATCCGGCGCATCGACGTCCACAAAAGCTGCCATGTAGGCGTCGCGCGGTTTGATCTGCAAACGCCCCGGACTGATCGGGGTCTTGCGCAACCAGTTCGGTGCGTCGGGCGGCGGCGCCAGTTCGACCTCTTCCATGGGCAATGGCGTGTTCATTTCCAGCACACGCACCAGAGCACCCGCACGCTCGAGGGTGGCGCGATATTTCTCTGCCGTTGCGGCGTCGAGATTGTTTTTCAGAACCAGCCGGCGTCCCGAGAACAGGAGGTCCAGACGTTCGGCATCTGCATTGAACAGCTTGCCAAGGTTAGCCCTTACCTTCTCGGGTTGTGCTCCGGCGACCAGTTCGGCGCTGAAGACAATTTCGTAGAGATTCATGGAAGAAGACACCGATATGCACGTCAGTAAAAGTATGGCGAAGCGTCAGACAGCGCAATAAGCGCGTTGCCGTTGAACGTCGAGTTGGTAGACTCAGGCGTCAAAGGGAGCACATCCATGTTTTTTCAGGCGCACATTACAAGAATCATAAGCCTTGCGTTGATCCTGTTCGGGCTCAGCGGATGCTCGCTCCTGAGTTTTGACCGCGCTCAGGAGCCGGAAGTGCATTTGCTGAAGGTCCAGGTGGTCAAGGCGAGGCTGACACAGCAGGATTTCAAGCTGTACTTCGAAGTCGATAACCCCAACGAAGACAGCTTGCTGGTGCGTGGCCTGAAGTACAAGATCACCCTCAATGACATGATCCTTGTCGATGATACGTTCAGTGACTGGTTTGTCGTCGACGGTAATAGCCGCAAAACCTTCGTGGTGCCGATTCGCACCAACCTCTGGCGCTACGCGCGGTACATCGCTCAACTGCTGAAAAAGCCTGATGAGCTGGTTCATTATCAGCTGGAGGGCAAGCTCAAGACCGGCATCGTGTTCAGGCACAACGTGCGCATCGGCACATCAGGAGATGTGCTGCCGGAAGACCTGATCCAGCGCCGATGATCATTCCGGCTATCCGCCCAGCTTGCCCTTGATCAGTTCCAGAAGAAACTTCCAGATGTCCGCAGCCCACAATGCCCGGTTGACGGCACTGATCAGCGCACCACCGAACGATCCCAGCAAAAACCCCACGCCCGTGGTGTTGCGCGGATCTGCGACGCCAAGGTAATCACTGGCGATGCCGGTGAGGAACACTGCACAGGCCACGCCGGTCACCAGAAAAACCAGCCAGGCACGCCAGTCCAGCAGACCTGCCTTATACCACCAGCCAGAAATGATCGCACCCACCAGACCGGCTACCAGCCATTCGCCTCGGTCTGCCAAACCATTCAAGATATCCATCGGTTCTGACTCCGTTCAAGAAATACAGCCGTTCACGAACACAGAAAAATTCAGACACTGGGGGGCGTGCCGCGGACTGCTGCGGCGTCGGCACCGTTAGAAAACCGGAAAAATTAAGCATGCTTAAAACCACAAGCAAACGTATGCCACCAACCCGCCGCGCCACCGGGCGAGCATCAGAGGCTTAAGGTCAGTTATCGATGTAGCGCTGCCAGCCAATCCTTACCGAACCGTCTGGCTGACGGTCAATCTCGATGCCTTCGGTTTCTTCGATTTCCTGCAGCACCACGTTCCAGCTGTCCACGGGCTCATCATCACGACGGGCGACGATGACCCACTGGGTCTTTTGAACATTCGGCGCGGAGACCAGCCGTTGAATGCGCTTGCCGATCTGTTCGTAGGAAGACCTGCCTGTCGATCCAGTATCATTGCCAGCCATGATAGCCTCCGAGGCATAACTGTATATAAATACAGTATTCCAGCTGTATGAACGTCGCAAGCATTTCGTAGGACGTTTCCTGCCGAGCATCTTTGGCGAAAAAGCCTGCAAGCCTTTTCACGCGAGGCTTACAGCTTGCCAGTCATCCTCACCGCTACGCCGATAATGCGACAGTCGGCACCGCATTCGATCATTTTGTACGCCGGGTTCAGAGGCTTCAGGTAGCGTGTGCCACCGTCCTCGACCAGCTTCTTGAACGTCGCCTCGTTGCTGGCGGGCAGCTTGGCGATCACCAGCTTGCCGGGCTGCACATCGGCCTCCGTATCCACCAGAATCATCATTCCTTCCGGCACGCTGACGCCGGTGGGCGCGGTCATCGAATCGCCCTTGACCTCCAGCCAGAACGCCGGCCCCTTGGAGTCGTAGTCGGAGATTTCATAGCGGTCGGAAAAGCCGTCGGGATAAGGCTGAACCGCCTCTTCCCAGGAGCCTGCCGACACCCAGCTGATCACCGGATAGCGGAAGGACATTTTCGGCTGATCGATCAGCGCAACGTTGGCGTCGAAGGCAGGCGCCTTTTCCGGCCCTTCGCCAATCGCCAGCCATTCAGCACGAAAGCCTGTGGCCCGGGCCAGTGCGTAAAGATTTTCCGGCCGCAGACTTTTGCTTTCCCCGCTGATCCATTGGGTAACGGCAGAGTTGGCCACACCGCACTGGGCGGCAATCTCACCTTTCTTCAGGCCGCTGGCGGCGATTGCCCTGGCGATACGTTCCTGTCGGGTCATGAATCGGCTCCGCACATGGTAATAAAGAATACTGAAAAACGCTCAACTGGTACTAAGCATACTTAAAAAACGGCGCTGTGCGAATCGCAATATGCCGATACTGCTTGGCCATGATTTGCGGGATAATGCGCGCCAGATTTAATTGCGGAGTAAAACCGATGAACCAGCAAGACCATGTGCATGGCCCCGATTGCAACCATGACCACGATCACCACGACCACCAGCACGGCCATGTACACGGTCCGAACTGCGGTCATGCCCACCAGGAGCCGGTGCGTAATACCCTTAAGGATGTCGGTCGTAACGATCCCTGCCCGTGCGGCAGCGACAAGAAATTCAAGAAATGCCACGGCGCGTAAGACGCGGAGCATTCTGACGACGGCCTGCATTGCAGGCCGTTTTCATTTGAGTGTGCTGCATGCCTTCAATCAGTGACCTAAGGCATGTAGCCACTGGCTGCAATGTAGCGCAGAGCGTTGCGAACTAAAGGCGTCTGGCCAGCCTCTGCAAAATCCTGAAATAAACTAGTCCGTGCCGCTTGCGTGCGGCTTGCCTGCTCTCTAACGTAGCGACTTTTGTACGTTACCCCTCCAGGAGCTTGCCCATGGCCTCGCCAGCCCTTCGTCATTTTCTACCCCGATTCGGCGCTGCCGCCGCTGCGGCGAGCTTCCTGAGCCTTGCCGGCTGCCAGTTGGGCAGCGGCGATCCCGAGACCGTGCTGCCTGTTTCCGGGACGTTCCCGCTCAAAGGGCTGGCGCAAAATGTTTCGGTGCGCCGCAACACGATGGGCATGCCGCTGATAGAAAGCAGCAGCTACCACGATGCGCTGTTCACGCTGGGCTACGTTCATGCCGGTGATCGAATCAGTCAGATGCTCGGCATGCGCCTACTGGCGCAGGGCCGTTTGTCGGAAATGGCCGGCGCGGATGCGCTGGACGTCGACCGCCTGATGCGCTCGGTGAACCTCAAGCAGAACGCCAGCGACCTGTACAACGCCGCGTCGCCACGCTTGAAACGTTTCTTCGATGTCTATGCGCGCGGCGTGAACGCCTACCTGTTCCGTTATCGCGACAAGCTGCCTGCCGATATCGCCAGTTCAGGCTACAAGCCGGAATACTGGAAGCCGGAAGACTCGGCGCTGATCTTCAGCCTGCTCAACTTCAGCCTGTCGGTAAACCTGCAGGAAGAGCTGTCGGCGCTGGTTCTGGCGCAGAAAGTCAGCGCGGACAAGCTCGCCTGGCTACTGCCGACCTACCCTGACGAAGAGCTGCCATTTGCCGAAGCCGACAAGCTCAAGGGCCTGAACCTGAACAATCAGGTCACCGGCCTGAGCGATCTGAACAGGATCGCCCTGCAGCTCTCGGACCTGAACATGCTCGGCGTCGCGGCCTCCAGCAACTGGGCCATCGCGCCACAACGCAGTCGCAACGGCAAGAGTCTGCTGGCCAGTGACATGCAGCTGCCTGCCGGGCTCAATTCTGCCTGGAGCTTCGTGCAGATCCGCGCACCGAAATACCAGGTGTCCGGCGTCACCATCGCCGGTATGCCGCTGGTGCTCAGCGGTTTCAACGGCAAGCTGGCGTGGAGCATGAGCAACGTCAAGGGCGACAACCAGGACCTGTTTCTGGAGAAGATCAAGCGCGAAGGCAACCGCGTCTCTTACATGGCTGACGGCAAATGGCTGCCAGCGGCGGCGCATCAGGAAACCTTTCTGGTCAAGGGTGGCAGCCCGCTGCGTGAAACCGTGTATGAAACCCGCCACGGCGCGCTGCTCAACGCCTCTGCAACCCCGCCCGGCAACGGTTTGAGCCTGGCGCTGCAAGTTCCGAACTTCAAGGACGACAAGAGCCTGGATGCATTCTTCGATCTGTCCCGTGCGCCCAACGTCGAGAAAGCCTTCGATACCAGCCGCGAGATTCGGGCGATCACCCTGAACATGATCTTTGCCGACGCCTCGAACATTGGCTGGCAGGTCACCGGTCGCTTCCCGAACCGGCGTGAAGGCCAGGGCCTGCTGCCTTCGCCGGGTTGGGAGGGCAAGTACGACTGGGACGGTTTCGCCGACTCGATGCTCCACCCCTATGATCAGGACCCGCGCCAGGGCTGGCTTGCAGCGGCCAACCAGCGCACGATCCCGAAAGGCTACGGCATGCAGCTCTCCAACTCGTGGGGCTACCCGGAGCGCGCCGAGCGGATTGCCGAGCTGGCCAACGGTGGCAAGCAGGACCTGCGCAGCACCATCGCCATGCAATACGACCAGACCACCACGTTCGCCGCCAAGCTCAAGACCATGTTCCAGGCGCCCGGCATGAGCAAGCCGCTCAAGCAGGCCATCGATGCGCTGCCTGAAGCCGAACGCAACAAAGCCCGCGAAGCGTTCACGCACCTGATGGCGTTCGATGGCAAGCTCAGTGCTACCTCGGCCGATGCGGCGCTGTACGAGCTGTTTCTGCAGGAAAGCGCCAAGCAGATTTTCCTTGATGAATTGGGTCCGGAAACCAGCCCTGCCTGGCAGGCACTGGTGGCCAACGCCAGCTCATCCTACTCACCACAGGCCGACCACCTGCTGGGGCGCGATGACAGTCCGTATTGGGATGACGTCAAAACCCCGCAGAAGGAAGACAAACCGGCCATCCTCGCGCGCAGTCTGGCGGCCGCCATCACCAGCGGCGACAGCCTGTTGGGCAGCGATCACAAAGCCTGGCAATGGGGCAAGCTGCACCGCGACAACTGGGCCTCGACCAGCCCGCTGGCCAAGCAGTTGGGTGGCGGCGAGTTCAACCGTAGCGCCACACCAGCAGGTGGTGATCACACGACGCTGAACGTGTCCGGCTTCGAGTGGGGCAAGGGCTTCGACGCCCGCATGGCCCCCGGTCTGCGCATGATCGTCGACTTCAGCCTGGTCGAGCCGATGACCGGCCTGATCAGCACCGGCCAATCCGGCAACCCGGCCAGCCCGTATTACGCCAACAGCATCGAGCCGTGGCAGAAAGGCCAGTACCAGTCGATTCCGGTGCAACAACAGAACTACGAAAAGGGCTACGGCAAACAGCGCCTGACGCTGACACCGGGCAAGTAAGCACCGAAAACCGGACGCAGAGCGTCCAGAACGGCATACCCACGCAGAGCATGGGCACGATAGCGTTCTTCAGGGCGCCTGTCGTTCCCACGCTCCAGCGTGGTAATGCAGTTCGTGACGCTCCGCGTCACATGGCAGTGTTTCTTTGTCAGGTAGATTGGAGTTCGGCTCAGGTCACCTTTCCGCCCCTTGGCGTCGTCTGTGCCATCGCGACAAAAAAGCGCTTTTATGCACGATAGTGTTCTTCTGGACATTTATCGCGCCTCACGCTCCGCAGCGCTCACGCAAACTCCCCGAACTTCCAGATCCTTCCCGGCTCATAGCTAACAAGCCCATCCATACGGTTGCCCCATGGATCTTGTCGTTGCTCGCCCCGAAGGTTTGTACTGCCCACCTGGTGATTTCTATATCGATCCATGGCGTCCTGTCGAACGCGCCGTCATCACCCATGCGCATGGCGACCATGCCCGTACCGGCAATGAGCATTACCTGTCGGCGGCCAGTGGCGAGGGTATTTTGCGTTCGCGCCTGGGGCAGGACATCAATCTGCAGACCCTGGAATACGGCGAAACCATCACTCATCACGGCGTGAAACTGAGCCTGCATCCGGCCGGACATGTGTTGGGGTCGGCGCAGGTGCGGCTGGAGTACCAAGGCGAGGTCTGGGTTGCTTCCGGCGATTACAAGGTCGAGCCGGACGGGACTTGTGCGGCCTTCGAGCCGGTGCGCTGCCATACCTTTATCACCGAATCGACCTTCGGCCTGCCGATCTATCGCTGGGCGCCGCAGGCGCAGATCTTCGAAGGCATCAACCAGTGGTGGCGTGCCAATGCAGCCCAGGGCAAGGCCAGCGTGTTGTTCGCTTACTCGTTCGGCAAAGCCCAGCGCATTTTGCACGGCATCGACGCGCAGATCGGACCGATTCTGGTCCACGGTGCCGTCGAGCCGCTGAACCGCGTGTATCGTGAAGGCGGCATCTACATCCCGGAAACCCAATACGCCGGCGATTTCAAAAAGACCGATCCCGCGCTGCGTCAGGCGTTGATTCTGGCACCGCCTTCGGCAGGTGGCAGCAGCTGGATGAAGCGCTTTGGCGAATACAGCGATGCGTTTGCCAGCGGCTGGATGATGCTGCGCGGCACACGACGCCGGCGCGGTGTGGATCGCGGTTTTGTGCTGTCCGATCACGCCGACTGGCCAGGCCTGCTGTGGGCTGTGGAACAGACCGGCGCTGAACGCGTCATGGTGACCCACGGTTCGGTCGGCATACTGGTGCGCTACCTGCGTGAACTGGGCCTGGATGCACAGGGCTTCAGCACCGAATACGGCGATGAGGAAGACAGCAACCCGGCAGCCGGCGAACCCGAGGCTGCGGGCACGGGTGAGGCTCAGTCATGAAAGCCTTCGCTGAACTCTACGCACAGCTGGACGCGACCACGTCAAGCAACGCCAAACTCGCCGCAATGCGCGACTACTTCGAAAAGGCGGCAGCAGAGGACGCCGCCTGGGCGGTTTACTTCCTGTCAGGCGGCCGCCCACGGCAACTGGTGCCTACCCGGGTGCTGCGCGAACAGGCGATGACCCTGGGAAATCTGCCGGAATGGCTGTTCGAAGAAAGCTATCAGGCAGTCGGCGACCTGGCGGAAACCCTGTCGCTGTTGCTGCCCCAGGCCGACCACAGTAATGACGAAGGTCTGGCCACCTGGATGGAAGACAAGCTGTTGCCATTGCGCGGTCTGCCGCCTGAAGAACTCGCCGAGCGGCTGCCGCTGTTCTGGTCGCAGCTGGACCGCAGCAGCCTGATGGTCTGCATCAAGCTGATCACCGGCAGCTTCCGCGTCGGCGTGTCCAAGCTGCTGGTCACCCGTGCGCTGGCGGCGCTGGCAGACATCGACAGCAAACGTGTCGCACAACGATTGGTGGGCTACACCGACCTGTCGCACCGGCCCAGCGCCGAACGCTATTTGAAGCTGATCGCGCCTGAATCCGAAGACGAGCACGCCCAACGCGGCGGCCAGCCCTACCCGTTTTTTCTCGCCCACTCGCTGCAACAGCCCGCCGATCAGTTCGAGGCGTTGCTTGGTCCGGCGCAGAACTGGCAGGTGGAATGGAAGTGGGACGGTATTCGCGCGCAACTGGTCAAACGTGACGGGCGATTGTGGATCTGGTCGCGTGGCGAGGAACTGGTGACCGACCGTTTTCCGGAGCTGCATAGCCTGGTGCAGTGCCTGCCGGACGGCACGGTGATCGACGGCGAAATCGTGGTCTGGAAAGCCCCCGATGCGAACCCCGATGCCGATGCGGAGTTTGCCTTGAACAGCGATGCGCCTGCGGCTGCGCCCTCGGTTCAACCGTTCGCCCTGCTGCAACAGCGCATAGGCCGAAAGACGCTGGGCAAAAAGATTCTTGCCGACGTTCCGGTCGTGGTGCTCGCCTATGACCTGCTGGAGTGGCAAGGCGATGACTGGCGCAGTCGCCCGCAACATGAGCGCCGCTCGCGACTGGAAGCCCTGATCGAAACCTGCCAGAGCGAGGTGCTGATGCCCTCCCCGGTGCTCACCGGCAAGGATTGGCTGGACCTGGCCACCCAGCGCGAAGCCTCGCGCAGCCTGGGCGTCGAGGGCATGATGCTCAAGGCTCGCGACTCGCTGTATGGCGTCGGCCGCACCAAGGACATGGGGGTGTGGTGGAAATGGAAAATCGACCCGTTCAGTGTCGATGCCGTGCTGATTTACGCGCAACGCGGTCACGGACGACGTGCCAGCCTGTACAGCGACTACACCTTTGCAGTCTGGGACGGCCCGCCCGACGCCACTGAGCGCACACTGGTGCCGTTCGCCAAGGCTTACTCGGGGCTGACCGATGAAGAAATGCGCAAGGTCGACGCCATCGTTCGCAAGACGACAGTGGAGAAGTTCGGGCCGGTCAGCAGCGTAACGCCGACGCTGGTGTTCGAGCTGGGCTTTGAAGGGATCGCCCTGTCGAAGCGCCACAAGAGCGGCATCGCGGTGCGTTTCCCGCGCATGCTGCGCTGGCGGCAGGACAAGCCGGTCGCCGAAGCCGACAGTCTGGCGACGCTGCAGGACCTGCTGAACTAGGGCACCAAAAAGGCGCACGCCAAATAGCGTGCACCTTTTTGAAACACCACCAGACAAATCATCCCGCTCGCTTGTAGGAAACTTCCTGATTCGTTACCAATCTTCCGCTCTTTCTTACTTGGAAAAGCATCGTGCGTAGGACCGGGCGATGAACACCAGCCCTGTAAGCGCGCATGGGCGGCCAATTGCCAGCCGTTTATATGAAATAGCGACAACCCCTTACATTTCAAACGCACGTTCGTTCCTCTGGTTCGGAAATTGCTAACCAATGCCTGTCTGGCACTTGCCGGTAGCACGCTTCGCGTATTCCCAACGCCCCATTTAAGGTTTTAAGGACTGAACAATGAAAAAAGCATGGCTGACTCTTTCTGCACTGGCTCTGTGCATCGCCGCCGGTAACACCATGGCCAAGGAATACAAGGAACTGCGCTTTGGCGTCGATCCATCTTACGCACCGTTCGAATCCAAAGCGGCCGACGGCAGCCTGGTCGGCTTCGATATCGATCTGGGCAACGCGATCTGCAAAGAGCTGAAAGTCAAATGCAAATGGGTCGAAAGCGACTTCGACGGCATGATCCCCGGTCTCAAGGCACGCAAATTCGACGGCGTCATTTCCTCGATGACCGTGACCCCTGCTCGCGAAAAAGTCATCGATTTCTCCAACGAACTGTTCTCCGGCCCGACCTCGCTGGTGTTCAAGAAGGGTGCAGGCTTTACCGCCGACCCGGCCAGCCTGAAAGGCAAGACCGTGGGTTATGAGCAAGGCACCATCCAGGAAGCCTACGCCAAGGCCGTACTGGACAAGGCAGGTATTTCCACCAAGGCCTATGCCAACCAGGATCAGGTTTACTCCGACCTGACTTCGGGTCGTCTCGACGCCTCGATCCAGGACATGCTGCAGGCCGAACTGGGCTTCCTGAAATCGCCAGCCGGTGCTGACTACGAAGTCAGCAAGCCTATCGACAGCGAACTGCTGCCAGCCAAAACCGCCATCGGCATTGCCCAGGGCAACAAGGAACTCAAGGCGCTGCTGGATAAAGGCATCGAGGCGATGCATAAAGACGGCACCTACGCTGAAATCCAGAAAAAACACTTTGGCGACCTGAACCTCTACAGCGGTAAATAACACCCCGACGCCCATCGATTTCGGCGATCATTCGTCGCCCGATCGGTGGGCGTTTTTGTTGGTAACAAGGCCTATCCATGCTCGATGCACTCATGCAAAACCTGGGACTCTCGGCATTCAGCCTGAAGGGCTTTGGCCCGCTGTTGCTGGAAGGCACCTGGATGACCGTCAAACTGGCTGTGCTGTCGCTTGCTCTGAGCATTCTGCTCGGACTGATCGGGGCCAGCGCCAAACTGTCGAGTTCCGCGCTGCTGCGCGTGCCGGCGCAAATTTACACGACACTGATCCGTGGTGTTCCGGACCTGGTGTTGATGCTGCTGATTTTCTACAGCCTGCAAACCTGGCTCACCATGCTGACCGACGCGATGGAATGGGAATACATCGAGATCAACCCGTTCGGCGCAGGCGTCATCACCCTGGGCTTCATCTATGGTGCGTACTTCACCGAGACCTTTCGCGGCGCGATTCTGTCCGTGCCTCGCGGTCAGGTGGAGGCAGCGACGGCCTATGGACTGAAACGCGGCCAGCGCTTTCGTTACGTCGTGTTCCCGCAGATGATGCGTTACGCGCTGCCGGGGATTGGTAACAACTGGCAGGTGCTGCTCAAGGCGACTGCGCTGGTATCGATCATCGGCCTGGCCGATCTGGTCAAGGCGTCACAGGATGCGGGCAAGAGCACCTATCAGTTGTTCTACTTTCTGGTGCTGGCAGCATTGATTTACCTGCTGATCACCAGTGCCTCGAACTTCGCCCTGCGTTGGGCTGAGCGGTATTACGCCGCAGGCAGCCGGGAGGCACAGCGATGATCGAATTGCTGCAGGAATACTGGAAACCCTTCCTTTATACGGATGGCGTCAACGTGACCGGCCTGGCGATGACCATGTGGCTGCTCAGCGCCTCCATCGTCATCGGCTTTTGCGTGTCGATCCCGCTGTCCATTGCGCGGGTGTCGAGAAACCGCTGGGTGCGCTGGCCGGTGCAGTTCTACACCTACCTGTTTCGCGGTACGCCCCTCTATATACAGCTGCTGATCTGCTACACCGGCATTTACAGCCTTGCCGCGGTGCGTGAACAGCCGATGCTCGATGCATTCTTTCGCGATGCGATGAACTGCACGATCCTGGCTTTCACCCTGAACACCTGCGCCTACACCACCGAGATCTTTGCCGGGGCGATCCGCAGCATGGCCCACGGCGAAGTCGAAGCGGCCAAGGCCTACGGCCTGACCGGCTGGAAGCTTTATGCCTACGTGATCATGCCGTCGGTGCTGCGCCGCTCTCTGCCGTATTACAGCAACGAAGTGATCCTGATGCTGCACTCGACCACCGTGGCCTTTACCGCCACGGTGCCGGACATCCTGAAAGTGGCGCGGGATGCCAACTCTGCCACTTT
Organism: Pseudomonas sp. B20; assembly: GCF_020515755.1. Lineage (NCBI taxonomy): Bacteria > Pseudomonadati > Pseudomonadota > Gammaproteobacteria > Pseudomonadales > Pseudomonadaceae > Pseudomonas > Pseudomonas sp. B20. Next base: position 291,937 of record NZ_JAHPJG010000001.1, on the reverse strand, counting down.
CATGACGTTCCAGTCCTTCGGTATCGCCGCCGTCATGTACCTGACCGTGACGTTCATTCTGGTCGGGCTGTTCCGCCTTGCCGAACGCCGCTGGCTGGCCTTTCTCGGCCCAGCCCATTAATCAGGACTGAACATGCGCCATCATACCCATGACTTGCTGTCGCCAGTGCCCGGCACTGGTCGGCAAATCCACAGCTTCCATTACGGGCCGCAAAACGGCGCCGGCAAAGTCTATATTCAGGCGTCGCTGCATGCCGACGAGCTACCGGGCATGCTGGTGGCCTGGTACCTGAAGCAGCGTCTGGCCGAACTGGAAAACGCCGGTCGTCTGTTGGGCGAAATCGTTGTGGTGCCCGTCGCCAACCCGATCGGTCTGGAACAGGTGCTGATGGACACCCCGCTGGGCCGCTACGAGCTGGAAAGCGGCCAGAACTTCAATCGCGGGTTCAGCGACCTCTGCACTCAGGTTGGTGATGACATCGAAGCCCGACTGACTAACGACGCAGAGCACAACTGCGCGCTGGTCAGGGACAGCCTGCTGGCGGCGCTGAATGCCGTACCGGCGACCACCCAGCTGCATTCGTTGCGCCTGACCCTGCAGCGCCTGGCCTGCGATGCCGACATGGTGCTGGACCTGCACTGTGATTTCGAGTCGGTCGAGCACCTGTACACCACGCCCGAGGCCTGGCCGAAAGTCGAACCGTTATCCCGCTACCTGGGCGCGCAAGCCAGCCTGCTGGCGACCGACTCAGGCGGGCAGTCGTTCGATGAGTGCTTCACGCTGGTCTGGTGGCAATTGCAGCAACGCTTTGGCGAGCGCTTTCCGATTCCCATGGGCAGCTTTTCGGTGACCCTGGAGCTTCGCGGGCAAGGCGATGTCAACCATGCGCTGGCCAGTCGCGACTGTCAGGCGATCATTCATTACCTGATCGATGCCGGCATCATTGACGGCGATCTGCAGCCACTGCCCGAACTGCTCTACCCCGCTACGCCACTGGCAGCGGTCGAACCGGTGGCTACGCCGGTCGGCGGCCTGCTGGTGTTCTGCGCGATGCCCGGCGAACACGTCGAGGCCGGCCAACTGATTGCCGAGGTCATCGACCCGATCAGCGACACCGTGACCTGCATCCATGCCCTCAACGCAGGCCTGCTGTATGCGCGTTCCCTGCGCCGCATGGCGACTGCCGGCATGGTCATTGCGCATATCGCCGGCACCCACGCCTATCGCAGCGGCTATCTACTTTCTCCTTGAGGACCTGTCATGTACAAACTGACCATCGATGGCCTGCACAAAAGCTATGGCGACAACCACGTGCTCAAAGGCGTATCGCTCAAGGCCAGCAGCGGTGACGTCATCTGTCTGATCGGCGCCAGTGGCTCCGGCAAGAGCACCTTTTTACGCTGCATCAACTTTCTCGAACAGCCCAGTGACGGGGCGATGAGCCTGGATGGCAAGCAAGTGCGCATGGTCAGCGACAAGGACGGCATGCGCGTTGCCGACCCGGATGAGCTGCAGCGTATCCGCACGCGGCTGGCGATGGTGTTTCAGCACTTCAACCTGTGGGCGCACATGACCGTGCTGGAAAACATCACCATGGCGCCGCGCCGGGTATTGGGCGTGCCCAAGGCCGAAGCCGAGGCGCGCGCGCGCAAATACCTGGAAAAGGTCGGTCTGCCGGAGCGTGTCGCCGATCAGTACCCCGCGTTTCTTTCCGGCGGTCAGCAGCAGCGCGTGGCCATCGCCCGTGCGCTGGCGATGGAGCCGGAAATCATGCTCTTCGACGAACCGACATCCGCGCTGGACCCGGAGCTGGTCGGTGAAGTGCTGAAGGTCATTCAAGGCCTGGCTGAAGAAGGCCGGACGATGATTCTGGTCACCCACGAAATGGGTTTCGCGCGCAAGGTGGCGAGCCAGGTGGTGTTCCTGCACCAGGGCCAGATCGAAGAATCCGGCCACCCGGACGAAGTCCTCAACAACCCGAAAAGCGAGCGTTTGCAGCAGTTCTTGAGCGGCAATCTGAAGTAGCACGGATTGCTGCGTACACACGTCTCGATCCCCCTCAAATCTCGTTCCCACGCTCCAGCGTGGGAGACGCTGCGCGTCATCAAGAGGACGCAGAGCGTCCAGAACGGCATGCCGACGCGGAGCATCGGCACTATAGTCATGGTGGTATCCCTGGTATCGGCACGATAGGCAATCCAGGAACGATCAGTCACATAACCATTTAAAACTATTACCCTTTCTCTGCTGTCTCTGACTTAACGCCACTCAGAGCACACTCAAACGGATGAGCAGACCCACCGATTTCGCTCGACGATGGTTTCTCGCCCGGGGCTGGAAGCCCTTTGCGTTTCAGAAAGAGGTCTGGGCGGCAGTGAAGAATGGCGAGTCCGGTTTGCTGCATGCCAGCACCGGCTCGGGCAAGACCTACGCCGTATGGTTCGCCGCGCTCAACCGCTTCGCCAAAGCCAATACGCTCACCGCTGACAACAAACCCCGCAAACGCAAACCGCCTGCCGAACCGCTGAGTGTGCTGTGGATCACGCCCATGCGCGCCCTGGCCGCCGATACCGCCCGGGCCCTTGAGGCGCCACTGGCAGAACTGGACATTCCGTGGTCGGTCGGCTTGCGCACCGGCGATACCAGCGGCAGCGAGCGCGCCCGGCAGAGTCGGCGGCTGCCCTCGGCCTTGATCACCACCCCTGAAAGCCTGACGCTGCTGCTGACCCGTGCCGACGCTCAGGTCGCCTTGTCGACACTGAAGATGGTGGTGGTGGACGAATGGCACGAGCTGATCGGCAACAAGCGCGGCGTGCAGTTGCAACTGGCCCTTGCCCGCCTGAGGCGCTGGAATCCGCAACTGATCGTGTGGGGCATTTCCGCGACGCTGGGTAATCAGCAACACGCGCAGCAGGTACTGATCGGCGACGGCGGCGTGACCGTGCAAGGCAAAATCGTCAAGGACTTGCAGGTCGATACGCTGTTGCCGCCGTCCATCGAACGCTTTCCGTGGGCCGGGCACATGGGCTTGCGCATGTTGCCGCAGGTCGTCGCCGAGGTGGAAAGCAGCGCGAGCTGTCTGGTGTTCACCAACACCCGGGCGCAGTCGGAAATCTGGTATCAGGCGTTACTGGAAGCCCGCCCCGACTGGGCCGGGTTGATTGCCCTGCACCATGGGTCGCTGGCCCGAGAGGTCCGCGACTGGGTCGAGCGCGCGTTGAAAGAAGGCGCACTCAAGGCCGTGGTGTGTACCTCCAGCCTGGACCTGGGCGTGGACTTTCTGCCGGTCGAGCGCGTGTTACAAATCGGCTCGCCCAAAGGTGTCGCGCGCCTGATGCAGCGCGCCGGGCGCTCGGGCCACGCGCCGGGTCGTCCTTCGCGCGTGACACTGGTGCCGACCCACAGCCTGGAGCTGGTCGAAGCCGCTGCTGCCCATGACGCCGTCGAAGCTCGGCTGATCGAGCCCCGCGAATCCCCACACCAGCCGCTGGACGTGCTGGTCCAGCACTTGGTCAGCATCGCCTTGGGTGGTGGCTTCCTGCCCGATGAACTGCTGGACGAAGTACGCAGCGCCTGGGCTTACCACGACCTCAGCGACGAGCAATGGCAATGGGCGCTGGCGTTTGTTCGCAACGGTGGCCACTCGCTGACCGCCTATCCCGATTACCGCCGCGCCGAACCTGACGAAGACGGCGTCTGGCGGGTCCCCGATGCGCGTCTTGCCAGACGCCACCGCATGAGCGTGGGGACCATCGTCAGCGAGGCCACCGTCAACCTGAAATACTGGAAAAAAGGCGGCGGCGGTGGCTCGCTGGGCAGCGTCGAAGAAGGCTTCATCGCCAGACTCAAACCCGGTGATGGTTTTCTGTTCGGCGGACGCTTATTGGAGTTGGTTCGAGTGGAAAACATGACGGCCTACGTCAAGCGCGCGACCGGCAAGAAAGCCGCCGTACCACGCTGGAATGGTGGTCGAATGCCCCTGTCCAGCGAACTGGCGGATGCCGTGGTGGAGAAGTTCGATGCTGCTGCGCGGGGCGAATTCAACAGCCCGGAAATGCGCGCCATCAAACCCCTGCTGGAAGTGCAGCAGCACTGGTCAGGGCTGCCACGACGCGACACATTATTGGCTGAGACACTCAAATCCCGCGAAGGCTGGCATCTGTTCCTCTACCCGTTCGCCGGTCGTCATGTGCACCTGGGGCTGGGCAGCCTGCTGGCCTGGCGCCTGAGCCGGCATCAGCCGCTGACCTTTTCCATCGCCGTCAACGACTACGGGCTGGAGCTGCTCAGCGCCAGCGAGATTGACTGGGCGCAGACGTTGCAGGCTGACCTGTTCAGCGAAACGGATCTTTTACCCGATATTATTGCCAGCCTGAACGCTGGCGAACTGGCCCTGCGGCGCTTTAGGGAAATCGCGCGTATCTCTGGTCTGGTCTTTTCCGGCTACCCTGGCGCGGCCAAGAGCAATCGTCAGCTTCAGGCATCCAGCGGGCTGTTCTTCGAGGTGTTCAAGCAGTATGACGCTGACAACATGCTGCTGACCCAGGCCGAACAGGAAGTCCTGCGTCAGGAACTGGACCTGCAGCGTCTGGAACTGACGTTGCGCCAGATCAACAGCCGCACGCTGGACCTGCACGCGATAAAGCGCGCGACCCCGCTGGCCTTTCCGTTGCTGGTCGAGCGCTTTCGCGAAAGCCTCAGTTCGGAGAAACTTGCCGACCGCATCGCGCGCATGGTCCGCGACCTGGAGAAAGCCGCTGGCCCGGAGCCTGAACAATGAACCCGTATCTGGCTGTCACGCTGGCAGGAGAAGAGCTGTGGCTGCTGGCCGACAAGGCCATTTACTACCCCGCCGAACGATCCTTGCTAATTGCCGATGCGCACTTTGGCAAGGCGGCCGCCTATCGCAAGCTCGGCCAGCCGGTGCCACACGGCACTACACAGGCGAATCTGCGCCGCCTGGACAGCCTTTTGAATGCCTATCCCTGCGATCATCTGATCTTTCTGGGCGATTTCCTGCACGCACCGGAATCTCACGCGGTCGGCACGCTGGCGGCGCTGGAGCAGTGGCGGGCAGAGCACTCGACGCTGCGCATCACGCTGATCCGCGGCAACCACGACAAACGGGCTGGCGATCCGCCCGCCTATCTGGGCATCGATGTGGTCCCCGAGCCCTTGGCACTCGGGCCGTTTGCCCTGCAGCACGAGCCCGATCCGCACCCTGAACTGCACGTACTGGCCGGGCACGTTCATCCTGTGTATCGACTACACGGGCGCGGCCGGCAAAGCTTGCGGCTGGCGTGCTTTTACCTCGGCCGGCAAGTCAGTCTGCTGCCAGCGTTCGGCGAATTCACGGGCGGTTTTCAGATTCGCCCCGCACCAGACAGTACGATCTACGTGACCGGCGGTGATGCGGTGTGGCGAGTGACATAGCGTCGCCGGTCGCCCTATACAAAACTGCCCGCTGCTCGCGAGAGCAGCAGGCAGTCTTGTAATATTCAGGCCACAGGTGCAGGTGGCGGCTCGTCAGGAACAGTAGGCCCGCCTGGCTCGGTAGGCTGAAACGGAGTATCGGGGCCTGGATCACCCGGGATCCCGCCACCGACCATGTTCAGCTCCGGGCTGAGATCGGAATGAGCCATCAATGACCAGGCGAGCAGCCCGATCTCATTAAGCGGAGATTGAACCTGTTCAGAGATTTTGAAAGTAGTCTTCATAGGGCACTCCAGATCAAAGGCCTTCGCACGTAATGAATTATGCGAAAGCATGTGAGCAGATAGAGTGCGAAATAGAGTATTAATTCAATTCCACTAGTCACCTGAAGCGCAAATCAGGTGCGTGGCAGGGTGACGCCACGCTGGCCCTGGTACTTGCCACCCCGATCCTTGTAGGACACTTCACACTCCTCATCGGACTCCAGGAACAGCATCTGCGCCACACCTTCGTTGGCGTAGATCTTGGCCGGCAGTGTCGTGGTGTTGGAAAACTCCAGCGTTACATGGCCTTCCCACTCAGGCTCGAGCGGCGTGACATTGACGATGATGCCGCAGCGCGCGTAAGTGCTCTTGCCCAGGCAGATAGTCAGAACGTTACGCGGAATGCGGAAATATTCGACGGTGCGCGCCAGTGCAAACGAGTTGGGCGGGATGATGCACACGTCGCTCTTGATATCGACGAAGCTTTTTTCATCAAAGTTTTTCGGGTCAACCGTGGCCGAATTGATGTTGGTGAAGACCTTGAATTCGTCGGCACAACGCACGTCGTAGCCATAACTGGACACCCCGAAAGAGATCACCCGATCAGCGCCTTCGCCACGTACCTGGCGCTCTACGAAGGGCTCGATCATCCCGTGTTCCTGCGCCATGCGGCGAATCCACTTGTCCGATTTGATGCTCATGGCGGTGTCCTGAATAGCGAGGTGAAAAAGATATCCGGCATCTTACCGGGCTGAGGCCGAGGGTTCAAAGGCAACAGATCGCGAGTTTGCGTGACCGGCCGGGCTGTTTCGCTGTGAATGGAAATAATCATCAACAGACCATTGGCACGTTCGGAAAAAAGGGTTAAGGTGGCGTCACTGTGTTGCTTGTGTCACTGAGAATCTCTACACGATGTTGAATTTCGATCCAACCATCTCCATGAATTTTCCAGCTCTTTGCACTCAGTCTCGGCCAGGGCTCTTCCTACGCCGCAGTTAACTTTGTCCAAGGAGATATACTATGTCCAATCGCCAAACTGGTACCGTTAAGTGGTTCAACGATGAAAAAGGCTTCGGCTTCATCACTCCACAATCCGGTGACGACCTGTTCGTGCACTTCAAAGCTATCCAATCCGACGGCTTCAAAAGCCTGAAAGAAGGCCAACAGGTTTCTTTCATCGCTACCCGCGGTCAGAAAGGCATGCAAGCTGAAGAAGTTCAAGTTATCTAACTTGTACTGATTCGCTTAAAAACCCCGCCCTCAAAAGCGGGGTTTTTTATTGCCCGCCTTTTGACCTCTCACTGACTGAACACCTGACCAGAACGAGAGAAGCAAAGCACCTCCCCCGCCCGATCATCGCTATGCAATCAGTCGTCGCTTACCGAAATCGTCGGCATGGCTGGACTTGCAGCTTCCTGCAATACGATCCGCGCACCGACGTGACGTGCCAGTTCCTGATACACCATAGCAATCTGACTCTCCGGCTCGGCAATCGCCGTAGGCTTGCCGCCATCTGCCTGCTCGCGAATCAGCATCGACAGCGGCAGTGACGCCAGCAGCTCGACATCGTACTGCGTCGCCAGCTTCTCGCCGCCACCCTCACCGAACAGATGCTCGGCATGGCCGCAGTTGGAGCAGATGTGCACCGCCATGTTTTCCACCACACCCAGCACCGGAATGTTGACCTTGCGGAACATCTCGACACCCTTTTTCGCATCCAGCAAAGCCAGATCCTGTGGCGTGGTGACAATCACGGCACCCGCCACCGGGACTTTCTGCGCGAGCGTCAACTGGATATCGCCGGTGCCGGGCGGCATGTCGATAACCAGATAATCCAGATCATTCCAGGCAGTCTGCGTGACCAGCTGCAGCAACGCCCCCGACACCATCGGTCCGCGCCAGACCATCGGCGTGTTGTCGTCGGTCAAAAAGGCCATCGACATCACCTCGATACCATGCGCCTCGACCGGCACGAACCACTTCTGGTCCTTGATTTTCGGCCGCGTGCCTTCGGGAATACCGAACATCACCCCTTGGCTCGGCCCATAGATATCGGCATCGAGGATACCGACGCGAGCGCCCTCGCGGGACAGCGCCAAGGCCAGGTTGGCGGCGGTCGTGGACTTGCCGACACCGCCCTTGCCGGACGCGACGGCGACAATGTTTTTCACATTGGCAAGCCCCGGAATCTGGCTCTGGGCCTTGTGCGCGCTGATCACGCTGCTGATGGCAACGGTGGCCGAACTGACGCCGTCCAGATTCTCGATGGCCGTTTTCAACACTTGCGCCCAGCCGTTCCTGAACAGGTCGGCGGCATAGCCCAATTCGAGTTGCACGCTGACCTGTGCCCCCTGAATATCGATGGACCGGATGCAACCGGCAGTGACCGGATCCTGATTCAGATAGGGGTCGGTGTACTGGCGAAGAATCGTCTCCACCGCTGCGCGATTGACTGCGCTCATGGGCTTACTCCGTAAAAAGACTGACTGGAACAGCCGACTATCGTACCTGTTCTGCCAGCAGCCCACATGATTTCACTGAACCGCGCCCAACCTTTCAGGAGCATTCCCACAACCGCACGGGTGAAAAAAATCGTTCAGACCTTTATAGTGGCCGGTCTCCGTTTCACTTCAAGTAGCCGAGCCCCATGTCCGAGCCACGCAAGATTCTCGTTACCAGCGCCCTGCCCTATGCCAATGGTTCCATCCACCTTGGCCACATGCTCGAGTACATCCAGACCGACATGTGGGTGCGTTTTCAGAAGCACCGCGGCAATCAATGCATCTATGTCTGCGCGGACGACGCCCATGGCTCGGCAATCATGCTGCGTGCCGAAAAGGAAGGCATTACGCCAGAGCAACTGATCGCCAACGTCAAGGCCGAACACAGCGCCGACTTTGCCGACTTCCTGGTGGATTTCGATAATTTCCACTCGACGCACTCGGACGAGAACCGCGAGCTGTCGAGCATGATCTACAAGCGCCTTCGCGATGCAGGTCATATCGCGACGCGCTCGGTTACCCAGTACTTCGACCCGGAAAAGAAAATGTTCCTGGCCGACCGCTTCATCAAGGGCACCTGCCCGAAATGCGCGGCCGAGGACCAGTACGGCGACAACTGTGAAAAGTGCGGCGCCACCTATGCCCCGACAGACCTGAAAGACCCCAAGTCGGCGATTTCCGGTGCCACGCCGGTGCTCAAGGACTCGAAGCACTTCTTCTTCGACCTTCCTGCATTCGACGCCATGCTCAAGCGCTGGACACGCAGCGGCACCCTGCAGGATGCGGTTGCCAACAAGATCGCCGAATGGCTGGACAGCGGCCTGCAGCAGTGGGACATCTCCCGCGATGCGCCCTATTTCGGCTTTGAAATTCCCGACGAGCCCGGCAAGTACTTCTACGTGTGGCTCGATGCGCCGATCGGTTACATGGCCAGCTTCAAGAACCTGTGTGCGCGTCGTCCGGACCTGGACTTCGATGCGTACTGGGGAAAGGGAGCGACCACCGAGCTCTATCACTTCATCGGCAAGGACATCGTCAACTTCCATGCGCTGTTCTGGCCTGCCATGCTGGAAGGCGCTGACTTGCGCACACCGACCGGCATCAACGTCCACGGCTACCTGACCGTCAATGGCCAGAAGATGTCGAAATCGCGTGGCACCTTTATCAAGGCGCGCACCTACCTCGACCACCTGCCGCCCGAGTACCTGCGCTATTACTACGCGTCGAAGCTGGGCCGTGGCGTCGACGACCTGGACCTGAACCTCGAAGACTTCGTGCAAAAGGTCAACTCCGACCTGATCGGCAAGGTTGTTAACATTGCCAGCCGTTGCGCCGGGTTCATTCACAAGGGCAACGCCGGTGTGATGGTCGAAGCCAATGCCGCGCCCGAGCTGACCGACGCGTTTCTGGCGGCTGCACCCAGCATTGCCGACGCCTACGAAGCCCGCGACTTCGCCCGCGCCATGCGCGAGACCATGGCCCTGGCGGACCGTGCCAATGCCTACATCGCGGAAAAGGCGCCATGGGCGCTGGCCAAACAGGAAGGCAAGCAGGATGAAGTCCAGGCCGTATGCGCGCTGGGCATCAACCTGTTCCGCCAGCTGGTGATTTTCCTCAAGCCGGTCCTGCCGAATCTGGCCGCCGATGCAGAAAAGTTCCTCAACGTCGAACCACTGACCTGGGAAGACCACAAGACCTTGCTGGCCAATCATCAGCTCAATCCGTTCTCGGCACTGATGACCCGTATCGACCCGGTCAAGGTCGAGGCCATGGCCACTGCCTCCAAAGAAGACCTGACCGCTACCGACTCGTCGGCGGACACCGCGCCTGCCGGTAATGGCGAACTCGCCAAAGACCCGCTGTCAGCGGAAATCGACTTTGACGCCTTTGCCGCCATCGACCTGCGCGTCGCGCTGATTCTCAAGGCCGAACAGGTAGAGGGTGCCGACAAGCTGCTGCGTCTGACCCTGGACATCGGCGACGAGCAGCGTATTGTCTTTTCCGGCATCAAGAGCGCCTACCCGAACCCGTCCGAACTCGAAGGCCGTCTGACCATGATGATCGCCAACCTCAAGCCGCGAAAAATGCGCTTCGGCACTTCGCAAGGCATGGTGATGGCAGCAGGCCCCGGCGGCGAGGAGATCTATCTGCTCAGCCCCGACAGCGGCGCCAAGCCAGGCCAGCGCATCAAGTAAACGACGCGAGGCCCGGTATCCTGCCATCAGGCGGATACCGGGCCTTGCGCATTCGCAAGCCCCCTGATCTGTCCGATAATGCTGCTCTCCGGATAGACAGACACCTGTTGGTCACCTGGCAAGACCATGACTGAATTGATTCGCCTGCTTCCCGACGTGGACCTCATCCGCAGTATCGACGCCCTTCTGCCGCAGACTCAGTGCGGCAAGTGCGGCCATCCCGGCTGCAAGCCTTACGCCGAAGGTATCGCTGGCGGTGAAGCCATCAACAAATGCCCACCGGGCGGCGACGAAACGATAGTCCAGCTGGCCGAACTGCTGTCTGTTCCGGTGCTGACACTGGATATGCAACGCGGCACTGCACCTGCACAGGTTGCCTTCATTCGCGAAGCAGAGTGCATCGGTTGTACCAAATGCATTCAGGCCTGCCCCGTGGATGCCATTCTCGGCGCAGCCAAGCTGATGCACACCGTGATCATCGATGAATGCACAGGCTGTGATCTGTGCGTTGCGCCGTGCCCGGTGGATTGCATTGAAATGCACCCGCTGCCACTGGCAACGGTCACGCCCATCGTCGGCGGTCTGGCCCCTACCCCCGAGCTGCAGGAGGCGCGGCAGCGCAAGCGTAGCCATGCCCGGATGCGTTTCGAAGCACGAAATGCACGCTTGCACCGTGAACAGCAAAAGCGCCTGGCAGAGCGCCTGGCGCGGTCGCAGCGCGTTGAATCCGCTCGTGACGTGCTGCCTCGATCCGCTGTGGCACTCGCCCGGAACGACAAGCCTGCCGGACCGGATGAAGCCTTGAAAAAAGCCCGAATTGCGCTGGCCATGAGCCGCGCGCAACTCAACAAGTCGCTCAAGGCGTTTGGTCATCCTCCCATTGCGGAGCAGGCCGCCAGGCTTGTGGAATTGCAGCGCGAATACGAAGCTGCCGAGCAGACACTCGCAGCACTTCTGCCGCCTCCCGAACAGGCTAACTCCGAGGAAAAGCGCCGCCCATGAATGCCGCAAAACGCCAGGAAATCTTTCGCAGGCTGCATGAGGACAATCCGGACCCAAAAACCGAATTGGCCTACACCACGCCTTTTGAACTGTTGATAGCCGTCATCCTTTCCGCCCAGGCCACCGACGTAAGCGTCAACAAGGCAACTGCCAGGCTTTACCCGGTAGCCAATACGCCACAGGCCATCCACGAACTGGGGGTAGAGGGGCTTTCCGGGTACATCAAGACAATCGGCCTTTACAACAGCAAAGCCAAAAACGTGATCGAAACCTGCCGCATGCTGGTGGATTTACACAACGGTGAAGTACCGCAAACCCGAGAAGCACTCGAGGCGCTGCCGGGCGTCGGACGCAAAACCGCTAACGTGGTGCTCAACACCGCTTTCCGCCAGATCGCGATGGCGGTAGACACGCATATCTTCCGCGTCAGCAACCGCACAGGCATCGCGCCAGGAAAAAATGTGGTGGAGGTGGAAAGGCAACTGATGAAATTTGTGCCTAAAAACTACCTGCTCGACGCTCATCACTGGCTGATTCTGCACGGGCGCTACGTTTGCCAGGCCCGTAAACCGCGGTGCGGCAGTTGCCGTATAGAAGATCTGTGCGATTACAAGACAAAAACGTCCGACGATTGAGCCAGACAGCTCATTGCTGTCTTGTCGATTGAAAAAATCTTTTTTACCGACTTGTGGATTGTCGATATAAGAAGCGCCAGAGAGCCCCAGCCCTGGAGTCGACTTCATGAGCACTGACAACGAACAACTGGACGTGGACGACGACCTCGTCTCCGTCGACACGGACGACACAGAACCAGTGACTGTCGAGCCGGCGAAGACCAACCTGAGCAAACGACGCACCATCGACAACCTGCTTGAAGAGCGGCGTTTGCAGAAGCAGTTGGCTGATTACGACTTCGATTTCTAGGCAGCCCTGAAACCTCGCACTGACTTGCTCGATCAAGGCCTCTGAAGCCTCTCGCAAAAGAGGCTTCAATACGTGATCAATACGGAAAATGAAGGCTCGATAGCTGACCTGCACGACCGGGCATCAGCCACGACTCTTTCCAGACAATCCCTTACTCAGACAAGCCCGTTACGCTGCGCGAGCTCGATCAGATCGACCAGCGAATGCGCGTTGAGCTTGAGCAATAAACGCGTTTTATACGTGCTGACGGTCTTGTTGCTCAGAAACATGCCGTCTGCAATTTCCTTGTTGGTCTTGCCTCGGGCCAACTGCTGCAGAACCATCATCTCCCTGCCGGAAAGTCGGTCAACCATGTCCGACTCACTCGCGTTGCCCATACTGGAGCGAACAGTGTGCAACGCCTGGTTGGGAAAGTAGCTGTACCCTGACAGCACCGCCTTGATGGCACTGAGAAGCTCGGTCAGATCCTGCTGCTTGCAGACGTAGCCGGCGGCTCCGGCCTGCATGCAGCGCATGGAGAAGTGGCCCGGCGCCTGGGAGGTGAGGATCAGAACCTTGAATGGCAACGTCATGGCTGACAGACGGGCGATTACCTCCAGCCCGTCGAGCTTGGGGATACCGATATCAAGAATGACGATATCCGGGAGGTGCTCACGCGCCAGTTGCAGCGCATCCACACCGTTGTCAGTCTCCGCGATGACCTCATAGCCATGACGCTCCATCAGCATGCGTACAGCAAGGCGAATGACGGGGTGATCATCCACGATCAGCACTTTATTCATGGGCAGTCCATTTTTCGCTATTCGAATTTTCAGAGCCAGCACAATAACTTAGTCGTTTACTGCTTTGCATGGCGCTCACCCTTGTGGACTGACAGCCAAAGACCATTCCTACAATTACAGCAGAAACTTCCTACAATACTTGGCAGAAACGTACATTTTTTATTAATTCTCACAGAGCCTTCCTTTTCGGAACCTGGTGAATATTGTTGTTGATCGCCGCAGCACAAGCATCGCAGCATCAGTGGATAAATGCGTACAACAGGCGACCGCCGAACACTTGCATTCAAAACGAGACCCTGCTGCACCTGTTAACAGTATTGCCAGCGCATTCCTGCATCAGTGTCACAAACCGACCCAATACATGGCTTATCGCCAGCAACTTAAAACCAATTCCCTTTAGCTGAATCATTTAAAAACAGGTTGCCCCTTGCGCATCCGGGTAGCGCACGCCCGCTGTCACAGCCCATGGCTATCGGTCTGCCGCATGGAAAGCGATACCTGCACATAACGCCCCTATGGCAGAGCGACTGAAAAAGTCTCTGCATGCGGATGCCCTACCCTGTACACCGATGATCGAAAACCATTGGATACATCCCACACGCTACATACGTAAACAAGGTTTAAAAATTACACATTATTTACAGAAATTCGTACAAATATTTATTTAAGGAAAAACCTCACAAGACATCAAGAAAAATCCTACAAACAAGCGCAAAGACTCAAAGTTCCACACCTCTACGAACCGCTCATTGACATGGCGTTATCCAGCAAGCTCCACCGCCTTAGTGTCGCAAAATCTTACAGACACCCTAGCATAAACCTACATCATTCAAGACCATAAGTAGCTCTTTCGACAAGTAGCAAATACCATTTTTCATTTCAAAGCCAGACACGTTCTTTCGAATAGGAAACGGACTACACGATTAGTGGACGCAACTTTACAACTCGTAAGACACTATAAAAACCGCTCAATCAATTCCTGTAACCCGCCATTTTCCCCTTGCAAAATTTATTACCAGTCGTTACTTTTTTAACAGCAATCTTATTACTTACCGCCCTTGAACACGCGCAGCTATATGAATTCCTTTCGCTGTGTACTGCACCTGCGCACTTCATCAGCGCTGCGTTCAAGCAGGCTTCATGTAGTGCGCGGCTTATGAATTCGGGCACTGGGTATATAGCCGATCCGGCATCGCTGTTTTCTGGAAACTTTCAGGGCGCCTGGCAACTCTTTTGAGTTGGGCGCTGTGTATAACCATGTTCAAAAAGGGATGTACCATGAACACTAAATACGCTCGTACGCGGTCATCAACGCCCACCGCGTCTGATCTCACCACCGCAGTGGAAGCCTTTGTTGCCAGCGGTGGTGTTATTGCAGTCATACCCGAAGGAGAGACCGCAGGATTAGCCACCCCTTCATCAGTGCGTACACAACCTGCCGAGGAACACAGACTTGAACTCGCGGGCAAAGTACAGCAACTGAAGTACCTGGCGGCCAAGGGCGCCGGTTTCACCGCGCTACAGTATTCATTGCGGATGAATAAAAGGGATGTTCGCCGGCTGGCCACAGAAAATGGCGTGACCATTAACCTCAGCCAGCCCCTGCGTACCCCCAGCAGGGAGGCCCTTGATGACGTTACGGACATCGATGACGTGGTTGCAGGTCACGCCATGCATTACTCGGCATTGGGTTACACCGCGTCCGAGATTGCCCGGATACTCGATCTGAGCCTTCGCCAGGTACTCGGCATTGGCAAGGCGTACCGGTTTGAGTTCAGGCAACGACAGGAGAGCGACACGCTCTGAATAACGACGCAAAAAACAAACAGCGCGATACGTTTCAGGGAGCCGACGGGAAACTCTGTTATTCCCTGCCCTGAACTTCTACAGCTGTTGTAGGAAAACACTAAAACAAATAAGCACTTTTTCGACGCTAACGGTAAGAAGATACTCAACGGCTGAATACCTGTGACACATGATATTTCTGCCGTCGGCTACACGCTGCTATCTTGCATAGCACATGTACCCCATCTATCAACCACTGACTTCACTGGTTCAACGTCTTTTTACATGACGCCTGGAAGGAATGACTCTGTCGATCGTATTTGAAGTGCAGCCCTGAATGGGCTGCACTTGTCGAACAACTTGCGGTATCAGAACAGCTTGCGGCCCTTGTTGGCTGCAATCCGCATGCGCAATGCGTTGAGCTTGATGAAGCCCGCTGCATCGGCCTGATCGTAGGCACCTGCGTCATCTTCGAACGTGGCAATGTTGGCGTCGAACAGCGAATCATCCGACTTGCGACCGGTGACGATCACATTGCCCTTGTACAACTTCAGGCGCACAACGCCGTTCACGTGAGCCTGGGACGCGTCGATCATCTGCTGCAGCATCAGACGCTCAGGGCTCCACCAGTAACCGGTGTAGATCAGGCTGGCATATTTGGCCATGAGTTCGTCCTTGAGGTGGGCGACTTCGCGGTCCAGAGTGATCGATTCGATGGCGCGGTGAGCGCGCAGCATGATGGTGCCACCCGGCGTCTCGTAGCAGCCACGGGACTTCATGCCCACATAACGGTTTTCAACGATATCCAGACGGCCGATACCGTTTTCGCCGCCGATGCGGTTCAGCGTCGCCAGCACAGTGGCCGGGGTCATTTCGACGCCATCCAGCGCAACGATGTCGCCATTGCGATAGGTCAGCTCAAGGTAAGTCGCAACGTTTGGCGCGTCCTCAGGGGACTTGGTCCAGCGCCACATGTCTTCTTCGTGCTCGGTCCAGGTGTCTTCCAGCACGCCGCCTTCATAAGAGATGTGCAGCAGGTTGGCGTCCATGGAGTACGGGGATTTCTTCTTGCCGTGGCGCTCGATCGGAATGTTGTGCTTCTCGGCGTAGTCCATCAGTTTTTCACGCGACAGCAGATCCCATTCGCGCCACGGAGCGATGACCTTGACGCCTGGCTTGAGCGCGTAGGCACCCAGCTCGAAACGCACCTGGTCGTTACCCTTGCCGGTTGCTCCGTGGGAAATGGCGTCAGCGCCGGTTTCGTTGGCGATCTCGATCAGACGCTTGGCGATCAACGGACGGGCGATGGAGGTGCCCAGCAGGTACTCGCCTTCATAGACGGTGTTGGCACGGAACATCGGGAAGACGAAATCGCGCACGAACTCTTCGCGCAGGTCATCGATGTAGATTTCTTTCACGCCCATGGCCTGCGCCTTGGCGCGTGCCGGCTCGACTTCTTCACCCTGACCCAGGTCAGCGGTAAAGGTCACCACTTCGCAGTTGTACGTATCTTGCAGCCACTTGAGGATTACCGAAGTATCCAGGCCACCGGAATACGCGAGCACTACCTTGTTTACGTCCGCCATGCCATCACTCCACCGGGTTGTACGGAAAACCGCTGATTCTACCGTTCAAACCAGCAAATTTACAGGGGCGCGACAGCTTGTGACGACAAGGCGACGTCTGACAGATGCTTTTTACAGGCTTTAAGAGGTGTGTGCTGCGCTGGCAGACGCAACCGGTACCGGGCGCTCATCGGGCGCAACGCGCTCGAGGTGCACGTTCACCCGACGGTTGCGCGCACGGTTCGCTTCATTGGTGTTAGGCGCCAGCGGGTAGCGCTCGCCATGAAAGCGCAGGGTGATTTGCTGCTCGGGTATGCCTTGAGCCTTGAAATAATCCATGACCGCCAGCGCGCGACGGCGGGACAGGTCACGGTTGGTCAGGCGATTGCCGCTGTTATCCGAATGACCGTCCAGCTCGATACGGTTCACGGTCGGGTCGGCCTTCAAATAGGCGACCATATTGTCCAGACGCGCCTTGGCACGCGCATCCAGCTCGATACCGCCGCCAGGGAAACCCACTTCAGCCTGTTTGATCTGATCGAAGTTCATCGGCAGCAGCTTGGCAGTGCATGCCTGGTAATCGCTGAATGCCTTGCTGAACTTGACCGGCAGCAAACGCACTTCCATCTGGCCGCCGTCGCGGGTGTAGTGGCGGATCAGCGGACTGCGCCCGTCCATCAGACCACTGATCAGACGTCCGGCCTGAGCCTGAGAGGTATTGAAAGGAATATCGCCATTGCTGACGCGCACCGATCCCAGGTTGATATCGCCACGTCCCGGCTGCCAGGGCGCCGCAGCGGCCAGCAGCGTCGCAGAGCCATTACCGAGCATGTTGTATGAAGCCTTGAGGCGAAACGTCGCCTGCTCGCCCGCGCGGCGCACGAACTCACCGGCACCGAAGTCGGTGATCGGCTGAGTCAGGCGGCACTCGAACTGATCGCCTTCGACCTTCCACTCAATGCTCTCCAGACGCGTCTGGAAACTGATAGCCATCGCCGGGAGGCTGGCAAACATGCTGAGCAGGGCTAAATATCGCTGGCGCACGGGAGGCTCCACTGGAAATGAACGCGAAACAGAAAATTACCGACTGACAAGGGAGCTATCGGTAACTTCATGCAAAACTTGATAGCGGATGCCTGAGAGAGTCTTTTCCGGTAGCATTCCCAGCGAGTTTGACCCGCCTGGAATCCCCAATGTCTGACCGCCTGACCCTCCTGCGTCCCGACGACTGGCATATTCACCTCCGTGACGGAGCTGTCTTGCCTCATACCGTTGCTGACGTAGCGCGAACTTTTGGCCGCGCAATCATCATGCCCAACCTCGTGCCTCCGGTACGCAACGCGCAGCAAGCCGATGCCTATCGCCAGCGCATTCTGGCTGCACGCCCGGCCAGCAGCCGCTTCGAGCCGTTGATGGTGCTGTACCTCACCGACCAGACCACGCCCGACGACATCCGCACCGCCAAGGCCAGTGGCTTCGTGTACGCGGCCAAGCTGTATCCGGCCGGCGCGACCACCAACTCCGATTCCGGTGTCACCAGCATCGACAAGATCTTCCCTGCCCTCGAAGCCATGGCCGAAGTCGGCATGCTGTTGCTGGTGCACGGGGAAGTGACACGTGGCGAAATCGACGTATTCGATCGCGAAAAGGTCTTCATCGATGAGCACCTGCGTCGTGTAGTCGAGCGCTTCCCGGCCCTGAAGGTGGTGTTCGAACACATCACCACCGGTGAAGCGGTGCAGTTCGTCAATGAAGCGTCAGCCAATGTCGCGGCGACCATCACCGCGCATCACCTGCTGTACAACCGTAACCACATGCTGGTCGGCGGGATTCGTCCGCACTTCTACTGCCTGCCGATCCTCAAGCGCAATACGCATCAGACGGCCCTGCTCGACGCAGCCACCAGCGGCAGCGGCAAGTTCTTCCTGGGCACCGACTCGGCGCCGCATGCCCAGCATGCCAAGGAAAACGCTTGCGGTTGCGCCGGGTGCTACACCGCCTACGCAGCCATCGAGCTGTATGCCGAAGCTTTCGAGCAGCGTAACGCTCTGGACAAGCTGGAAGGCTTCGCCAGCCTTCACGGTCCGGCGTTCTACGGCTTGCCCGCCAATCAGGACACCATCACGCTGGTGCGTGACGAGTGGACCGCCCCTGCCAGCCTGCCATTTGGCGAGTTGACTGTTATCCCGCTGCGCGCTGGTGAAAAGCTGCGCTGGCGTCTGGAGGAACACGCGTGAGTGAAGATCATTTTGACGACGAACACGAAGGCCACGGCGGTGGCGGCGGTTCCCGTCACCCGATGGCGGCGCGCTTTCGCGGCTACCTGCCAGTAGTCGTCGACGTAGAAACCGGCGGTTTCAATTCAGCCACCGATGCCTTGCTGGAAATCGCTGCGGTGACTATCGGCATGGATGAAAAAGGCTTCGTGTTCCCGGAACACACCTATTTCTTCCGCGTAGAACCGTTCGAGGGTGCCAACATCGAAGCGGCGGCGCTGGAGTTCACCGGCATCAAGCTCGATCACCCGCTGCGCATGGCCGTCAGCGAAGAAACCGCGATGAACGACATCTTCCGCGGAGTGCGCAAGGCCCTCAAGGCCAATGGCTGCAAACGCGCGGTGCTGGTCGGCCACAACGCCAGCTTCGACCTCGGCTTCGTAAATGCCGCCGTCGCGCGGATGGACATGAAGCGCAACCCGTTCCACCCGTTCTCCAGCTTCGACACCGCCACCCTCGCCGGGCTGGCCTATGGTCAGACCGTGCTGGCCAAGGCCTGTCAGGCTGCCGGCATCGACTTCGACGGACGCGAGGCACACTCGGCCCGTTACGACACCGAGAAGACGGCCGAGCTGTTCTGCGGCATCGTCAATCGCTGGAAAGAAATGGGCGGTTGGCAAGATTTCGACGACTGAGGTCGTTACGTCTGTGAATGGACCGGCCTTGTGCCGGTTTTTTCATGCCTGGAACTCGACCATTCAGAGGGCCGACCCATGATGCGATTCCTGCGAAAACAACCGCTCATCGCTCGACCTGAATACAACCCAAAACAGTTTTGACAAGCATTCTCATTAACATTAAGCTCCTCGGCACCAAGCAATAAACCAGCGACGGTCCATAGCTTATGTATGTTTGCCTCTGCCAAGGTGTCACCGACGGTCAAATCCGGGATGCAATTCTGGAAGGCTGCTGCAGTTATCGTGAAGTCCGTGAAACACTGGGTGTTGCGAGTAAATGTGGAAAATGCGCCTGCCTTGCTAAGGAAGTGGTGCGTGATACGCTGACCGAGCTACAAACCAGCCATGCCTTGCTGGCCTATCCGGCAAAATTTTCAGCTGCCTGAACCCCCTTTTTTAAAGAACCGGACACCACGTCCGGTTTTTTTATGCCTGTAATTCAAGCGCTTAGCGTCAAGATGCGGAACTCAAACATTCTTATTCCTATTTAATTTCACTTATTATTCAACAACTTAGGTTTGACAGGCGTTTAAGCGCAGCTCACACTCGGCACTTATATACACAAGCCACTGGCAGGACCTCGAACATGAAAGGCGACATTACCGTCATCCAGCATCTCAACAAGATCCTCGGGAACGAGCTGGTCGCTATCAATCAGTATTTCCTGCATGCGCGCATGTACGAAGACTGGGGTCTGAAAAAGCTGGGTGGCCACGAATATAAAGAGTCCATCCATGCGATGAAGTACGCTGACAAGCTGATCAAGCGCACGCTGTTTCTGGAAGGGCTGCCCAACCTGCAGGACCTGGGCAAGATCCTCATCGGTGAGCACACCAAGGAAATGCTGGAGTGCGACCTGAAGATCGAGCAAAAAGGTCTGGCCGATCTGAAAGCCGCGATCGCTCACTTTGAGACAGTCGGTGACTTCGGCAGCCGTGAGCTGCTGGAAGACATCCTTGAGCCCAAGGAAGAGCAAATCGACTGGCTGGAGACTCAGTTGGGTCTGATCGTCAAAGTCGGTATCGAGAACTACCTGCAGTCGCAGATGGGTGACTGATTCCCCATCGCGCCGCAATGAAAAAGCCCGCCTCAATCGAGAGCGGGCTTTTTCTTGTGCGTAAAACCTTGCTGGAGCGTAGGAGGCGATAATCGCGACTATCGTGCGACGCTCTGCGCGAGGCTTTACTCGGCCTTAGCGGCGGATGCTTCCTTGACCAACGTCTGCAACGAACCGTCAGCCATCATCTCGGTGATGATGTCGCTACCACCGACCAGCTCACCGGCAACCCACAGTTGCGGGAAAGTCGGCCAGTTGGCGTACTTTGGCAGGTTGGCGCGGATTTCAGGGTTTTGCAGAATGTCGACGTAGGCAAACTTTTCGCCACACGCCATCAATGCCTGGGAAGCCTTGGCCGAAAAGCCGCATTGCGGAGCATTCGGAGCGCCTTTCATGTAAAGCAGAATGGTGTTGTTGGCAATCTGCTCTTTGATCGTTTCGATGATATCCATGGAGCACCTCGGCTGAAATATCCGACTCAGTTGTCGGCACGGTGGCGCATTGTAACGAAATCCCGAGCATGACGCTCTGTCTTGAGGCTTAACACGCCACGACCTGCACCGGTACGCCGTTCAACGCCGCGTTGCCGGACAGCGCGTCGAGTTGCCGTTCGTCGGTCAGGTCATTGGCACTGACGCCAGGCAGGCTCTGCGCGATCGCCATCTTTACCCCCGCACGTGAATGCCCCCAACCGTGCGGCAGGCTGACCACCCCGGGCATCATGTCCAGACTGCCCAGCACCTGAACCTCGATCATCCCGACCCGGGAGCTGACCCGAACCTGCTGGCCGTCACTCAGACCACGGCACGCGAGATCGTCAGGATGCATCAACAGTTGATGCCGGGGTTTGCCCTTCACCAGCCGATGGTAGTTGTGCATCCAGGAATTGTTACTGCGCACATGCCGACGGCCAATCAGCAGCAACTCACCGGCCTGGGGAGCTGGCTCGGCTGCAAAGCGCGCCAGGTCGGCCATGATCACCTCAGGCGCGGCCTGAATGCGACCATTGGCGGTCTTGAGGCGCTCTGCAAGGTTGGCCTTCAACGCCCCAAGATCAAGACCGTGCGGATGACTGTCCAGGGTCTCCAGTGACAGCTTATGGGGTGATGCGTCGCCATAGAGGCCTGCACGCAGCCCGCGATCGATCATCTGCGCAGGCGGCAACGTGGGTTTCAGCGCCCGCTCGGCCTTGTCGGCAAAGGCGCTGGCCAGCCCGACGAAAATCTCCCAGTCGTGCAGCGCACCTTCGGGCTTGTCGAAAATGGCCCGATTGAAGCGCGTGACGTTGCGCACTGCCAAGGTGTTGAAGGTGGTGTCGTAGTGATCATTTTCCAGTGCCGAGGTGGACGGCAGGATCAAGTCGGCGTGGCGAGTGGTCTCGTTGATGTAAAGATCGATGCTGAGCATGAACTCAAGCCCTTCGAGCGCCTGCTCCAGCTGACGGCCGTTGGGCGTCGACAGAACCGGGTTACCCGCAACGGTCACCAGCGCGCGAACCTGCCCCTCCCCCTCCACGAGCATTTCCTCGGCCAGCGCCGAGACCGGCAACTCCCCGCCATACTCCGGCAGGCCCGACACCCTGCTTTGCCACAGATTGAAATGACCGCCGGATGTCGAGCTGACGAGGTCGACGGCGGGCTCTGTACAGAGTGCGCCACCCACACGGTCCAGGTTGCCAGTCACCAGATTGATCAGTTGTGCCAGCCAATGGCACAGCGTGCCGAAGGTCTGAGTCGACACGCCCATTCGCCCATAACACACCGCCTTGTCAGCGGCCGCGAAGTCCCGCGCCAGTTGCCGGATCTGCTCGGCAGCAATACCGCAGCGCGGGCTTATCGCCTCTGCAGTGAAACCGGCAATGGCGTGGCGAACCTGCTCCAGGCCGTCGACAGGCAAATGGCTCTCGCGGGTCAGCCCCTCCTCGAACAGCGTATTGAGCAGCCCGAACAGCAACGCCGCATCACCGCCCGGACGTACGAACAGATGCTGGTCAGCGATGGCAGCCGTCTCACTGCGGCGCGGGTCGATGACCACCAGTTTGCCGCCGCGCTGCTGGATTGCTTTCAGACGTTTTTCGACATCCGGTACCGTCATGATGCTGCCATTGGAGGCCAACGGATTACCGCCGAGAATCAGCATGAAATCGGTGTGATCGATATCCGGAATCGGCAACAGCATGCCGTGGCCATACATCAGGAAACTGCTGAGGTGGTGCGGCAACTGATCGACCGACGTGGCCGAAAAACGATTGCGGGTCTTGAGCAGGCCGAGAAAGTAATTGCTGTGCGTCATCAACCCGTAGTTATGCACGCTGGGGTTGCCCTGATAGACCGCTACCGCGTTTTGCCCATGGCGCTGCTGAATGGCGTAAAGTCGCTCCGCCACCAGATCGAACGCCTGCTGCCAGGCAATCGGCTGCCACTGATCACCGCTGCGCAGCATCGGCTGGCGCAAACGATCAGGGTCGTTCTGGATGTCCTGCAGCGCAACCGCCTTGGGGCAGATATGGCCGCGGCTGAACGTGTCCAGCGGGTCGCCCTTGATCGAGGCAATGCGCGGCGCAGAATCCGCCTCCACGACGGTCTCGATCACAAGACCACAAATGGCCTCGCACAGGTGGCAGGCTCGGTAGTGTTCAGTCCGGGTCATCACAGCCTCAGATCTTGTCATGGCAATCCGGTTGATTGCCGAACACTCACTATGCTGCCTTGCCATGCCCCGCACCACTGATGTTCGGCCCGTGAATCGAGGGGCATCAGGCGCGCGGATGAGTTGGCCGAATCAACCGCCGATAGGCGTGACGACCTTGCGCTTTTGCTGGATTTCAGCCACGGTTTCGATCTGTTCCTGCGCCAAGTGGACGCCGGTCAGATCGCCGATCAGGCGCCAGTGCTCGTCGAGGCCTGAGCTGATGGTGGCCATGCGATCGATCATGCGCCGCCCCGCCGTACGCGTGACTTCGTCCTCGCTGCGCAGCAGCTCGAAAGACATCGAGGTCATCGAAGCTGTCAGATGGGTAAGCGTGCGGGCGGTGAGCCCGAGCAACTCCGTTAATTGATGCTCTTTTGAGTCCATTCCCCCACCCCTCGATCAGTAATGTATCGGCAACGATTTATAACCCACGTCCGGGATTAAAGAAACGGTCCTTGTTTCAAGCCCGTGAAGCGCATCCCATCAGGCAACGCCCGCGCAAACGTGGACTGTTACAGGATTGGTACTAATTGCCAAGCGCTATTTGGGCAGTGTACAAATGCTGCCTTCGGAAAACGTGCAGATGGCTATCAACCTTCTCAGCGTAGCCAGTTTTTGCCCCGTCAACACAGAATAACGGCGTCCCCTCTATCCGGGACGCAGTCGTACTCATGTTTCAGAAAAACGCATGCTATTGGTAAGACGCGACATTTTTTTATACTATCGCGCCTTTCTTATTCGTCGCCCCGTGCGGCTTCCGCCGCAGGTCTCGCCCGTTTTATCGATAAAAACCGGCTTTGATAACCTGCGGTCTGTTGCAGAAAAGGTAGTTAATCATGAACGCCAGGCACTTTCTCTCGATGATGGATTACACCCCGGATGAACTCTTGGGCTTGATCCGTCGTGGCGTAGAGCTTAAAGACCTGCGAAATCGCGGTGTACTTTTTGAACCGCTGAAGAACCGGGTATTGGGGATGATTTTCGAGAAATCCTCGACACGTACCCGTCTTTCTTTTGAAGCAGGGATGATTCAGCTCGGTGGCCAGGCCATCTTTTTGTCGCATCGAGACACCCAGTTGGGACGTGGAGAGCCGATTGCCGACAGTGCAAAAGTGATGTCGCGCATGCTGGATGCGGTCATGATCCGTACTTATGCGCACAGCAATCTGACCGAATTCGCCGCCAATTCACGCGTGCCGGTCATCAACGGCCTGTCCGATGATCTGCACCCGTGCCAGTTGCTCGCCGACATGCAGACCTTCCTGGAGCATCGCGGCTCGATCAAGGGCAAGACCGTCGCCTGGATCGGCGATGGCAACAATATGTGCAACAGCTATATAGAAGCGGCGATTCAATTCGACTTCCAGTTGCGTGTGGCCTGCCCTGCCGGCTACGAGCCGAACGCCGAGTTTCTGGCATTGGCTGGCGAGCGTGTCACTGTGGTCCGCGATCCGAAAGCCGCAGTTGCCGGCGCCCATCTGGTCAGCACCGATGTGTGGACTTCCATGGGACAGGAAGAGGAAACCGCCCGGCGCAAGAAGTTGTTCGCGCCCTTTCAGGTCACGCGCGCCCTGCTCGACCTGGCTGACAAGGACGTGCTGTTCATGCACTGCCTGCCTGCTCATCGCGGCGAAGAAATCAGTGTCGACCTGCTGGATGATTCACGCTCGGTCGCCTGGGATCAGGCAGAAAATCGCCTGCACGCGCAGAAAGCGTTGCTGGAGTTTCTCGTCGCGCCGGCCTGCAAGCCCGCATGAACCCGTTGCTGCTGAACCTGCGCAACCTCGGTTGCGGCTATCAGAACCAGCGCGTGGTGCAGGATTTGAACCTGCACCTCAACGCGGGTGATATCGGCTGCCTGCTGGGCTCGTCGGGCTGCGGCAAGACCACCACACTGCGCGCCATTGCCGGCTTCGAACCGATCCATGCGGGCGAGATCACCCTGGCGGGCGAAGTGATCTCCCGTCCGGGCTGGACCCTGCCTCCAGAGAAACGCCGCATCGGCATGGTGTTTCAGGATTACGCGCTGTTCCCGCACCTGAGTGTCGCTGAAAACATCGCATTCGGCATTCGCAACCACCCGCGCCTGGATCAGGTGATCGCCGAGTTGCTTGAACTGGTCAACCTCGGCGCGCTGGGCAAGCGCTATCCTCACGAGCTGTCCGGTGGGCAGCAACAGCGAGTGGCGCTGGCCAGAGCACTGGCGCCCGAGCCGCAACTCCTGCTGCTCGACGAGCCTTTCTCCAACCTGGACGGCGAGTTGCGTCGGCGCCTGAGCCATGAGGTGCGCGATATTCTCAAGGCGCGTGGCACCAGCGCGATTCTGGTGACTCATGATCAGGAAGAGGCTTTTGCCGTCAGCGATCAAGTAGGCGTATTCAAGGAGGGACGCCTGGAACAGTGGGACACCCCTTACAATCTCTACCACGAGCCGCGCACGCCATTCGTTGCCAGCTTCATCGGCCAGGGCTATTTCATTCGCGGGCAGATGATGGACCCGCAATCGGTGCATACCGAACTCGGCGTACTGCGCGGCAACCGGGCATACCCGGGCGTCAGTGGCTCCGCTGTGGATGTCTTGCTACGTCCTGACGATATCGTCTACGCGCCGCACAGCGACCTGAAAGCACGGGTCATCGGTCGAACCTTTCAGGGCGCCTCGACGCTGTATCGTCTGCAATTGTCGACCGGCAGTCAGCTGGAAGCCATTTTCCCCAGCCACGCCGACCACGGCCAGGGTGAGGAAGTCGGTATTCGTGTGGCAGCAGACCATCTGGTGCTGTTCCCGGCACCCGGCAGCGTGGCCGTGCATACGCTCAACCACTGAGACGCAGGTCATTCCCTGCCGATCGGGGCGAACCTGGCCTGGGTATGTTCAGCCAGCACCGCTGGCGACAGCTCGACCTCAAGCCCCCTCCTCCCGGCACTGACATAAATGCTGTCAAAGCGCTGGGCAGTTTCGTCGATAAAGGTGCGCAGACGCTTTTTCTGGCCCAAGGGACTGATGCCACCCAACAGGTAACCCGTCGAACGTTGCGCCGCCGCAGGGTCAGCCATTTCGGTTTTTTTCGCCCCGGCAGCCTGCGCCAGCGCCTTTAGATCGAGTGTTCCGACGACCGGCACGACGGCGACCAGTAACTCACCTTTTTCGGTACTGGCGAGCAGCGTCTTGAAAACCTGTGCAGGCTCCAGACCCAGCTTTTCCGCTGCTTCCAGTCCATATGACGGCGCTTTCGGATCATGTTCATAACTGTGAATGCGATGCTCGGCGCGATTTTTTTTCAGCAAATCCAGTGCGGGTGTCATGCAGCGCTCCAAAAGGTTCCGAATGCCCGTCACTTTAAGCGAAGTAAAGTGAACATGCCTTGATTCACGCCACCTGCGACACTGATGGCCTTTTGGCAACAGCCTGAATTCCCCGGTATAAAGCGGTCTTGCCGGGTCCTTGCGGGGTCCTGGCGATTTACTGACCGTTCGGTTCCGACCTTTGACAGCGTTGTTTCTTGTCTATATTTTTTCGTTTACGAATATTATCGAAAGCGATTTTTCGGTATAACTCGCAACGGCGATCAGAAA
Source organism: Pseudomonas sp. B20 (assembly GCF_020515755.1). NCBI lineage: Bacteria > Pseudomonadati > Pseudomonadota > Gammaproteobacteria > Pseudomonadales > Pseudomonadaceae > Pseudomonas > Pseudomonas sp. B20. The sequence continues at coordinate 265,209 of NZ_JAHPJG010000001.1, read as the reverse complement.
TGGGGTTTTTTCTGAGACGCACGAATAACGAGCACCCACACCTGTCTCAGGGTGCCGAGACAAAAACAAAAAATGAGGTATCCATGTCCATCGCACTAAAACAACCGACGCTCACCGGGCAATGTGTGGCTGAATTTCTTGGCACCGCCCTGATGATTTTTTTCGGCACTGGATGCGTTGCAGCGCTCAAGGTCGCGGGAGCCACCTTCGGCCTTTGGGAAATCAGCATCATCTGGGGCATTGCCGTCAGCATGGGGATCTACCTCAGCGCCGGCATTTCGGGTGCCCACCTCAACCCGGCCGTCAGCATCGCGCTGAGTCTGTTCGCCGGTTTTGAAAAACGTAAATTGCCCTTTTACATCTCGGCGCAAATCGCAGGCGCGTTCTGCGGAGCGGGTCTGGTGTACCTACTGTACATCAGCCTTTTTTTCGACTTCGAACATGCTCACCACATCATTCGCGGCAGCGAGCAGAGTCTTGAGCTGGCGTCGGTGTTCTCGACGTATCCCAACCCGGCCATTTCGGTCGGTCAGGCCTTTCTGGTCGAAGTGGTCATCACCACCATTCTGATGGGTGTGATCATGGCCTTGGGCGATGACAGCAATGGTTTGCCGCGCGGCCCGCTGGCACCCTTGCTGATCGGCCTGCTGGTAGCCGTGATCGGCAGTTCGATGGGCCCGCTGACCGGTTTCGCCATGAACCCGGCGCGCGACTTCGGTCCGAAGCTGATGACGTTCTTCGCTGGCTGGGGTGAAATGGCCTTCACCGGCGGTCGCGACATTCCTTATTTCCTGGTTCCGATTTTTGCGCCCATTCTGGGTGCCTGCCTTGGTGCTGCTGGCTACCGCGCATTGATTGCGCGTCATCTGCCCAGCGCCGCTCCTGTTGAAAATGAAAAAGAGGCTCCTGTGGTTCGCGGCAAAGTTCAGGTTTCATCTTGAATGTCACTCAATTTGAATCTCACACAACTGAATCCCACCCAATAATGCAAGGCAATCGACATGACTGACACACAGAACAAGAACTACATCATTGCTCTTGACCAGGGCACCACCAGCTCGCGCGCCATCATCTTCGACCGCGACGCCAACGTGGTGAGCACTGCCCAAAGCGAATTCGTCCAGCATTACCCGCAGGCAGGCTGGGTCGAACACGACCCGATGGAAATCTTCGCTACCCAGACGGCGTGCATGACCAAGGCACTGGCACAAGCCGATCTGCACCACAACCAGATCGCCGCCATCGGTATCACCAACCAGCGTGAAACGACGGTCATCTGGGAACGCGACACCGGCCGCCCGATCTACAACGCAATCGTCTGGCAGTGCCGCCGCAGCACCGAGATCTGCCAGCAACTCAAGCGCGACGGTCTTGAGGAGTACATCAAGGACACCACAGGGCTGGTGATTGACCCGTACTTCTCCGGCTCCAAGGTCAAGTGGATCCTGGACAACGTTGAGGGCAGCCGCGAGCGCGCACGCAAAGGCGAGCTGATGTTCGGCACCATCGATACCTGGCTGATCTGGAAATTCACCGGCGGCAAGGTTCACGTCACCGACTACACCAACGCCTCGCGGACCATGCTGTTCAACATCCATACGCTGGAATGGGATCAGCGCATGCTCGACGTGCTGGACATCCCGCGCGAGATGCTCCCAGAGGTCAAAGCCTCCTCCGAAGTTTACGGCCACAGCAAGAGCGGCATCCCGATCGCCGGTATCGCAGGCGACCAGCAGGCAGCGTTGTTCGGCCAGATGTGCGTCGAACCCGGCCAGGCCAAGAACACCTATGGCACTGGCTGCTTCCTGCTGATGAACACCGGCAAGAAAGCCGTGAAATCGGCGCACGGCATGCTCACCACCATCGGTTGCGGCCCGCGCGGTGAAGTGGCCTATGCGCTGGAAGGCGCGGTCTTCAACGGTGGCTCGACCGTGCAGTGGCTGCGCGACGAACTCAAGCTCATCAACGACGCGCTGGACACCGAATACTTCGCCGGCAAGGTCAAGGACAGCAACGGCGTGTATCTGGTGCCGGCGTTCACGGGCCTGGGCGCACCTTACTGGGACCCCTACGCACGAGGCGCATTGTTCGGCCTGACCCGTGGCGTGAAAGTCGATCACATCATTCGTGCAGCGCTGGAATCCATCGCCTATCAGACCCGCGACGTGCTCGACGCCATGCAACAGGACTCCGGCGAACGCCTCAAGTCGCTTCGTGTGGACGGTGGTGCAGTGGCCAACAACTTCCTGATGCAGTTCCAGGCAGACATTCTCGGCACCCACGTTGAGCGCCCGCAAATGCGTGAAACCACGGCACTGGGTGCAGCCTTCCTGGCCGGTCTGGCGATTGGTTTCTGGAGCAGCCTGGACGAGTTGCGTAACAAGGCCGTGATAGAGCGTGTGTTCGAGCCGTCCTGTGAAGAAGCGCATCGTGAAAAACTTTACGCAGGCTGGCAGAAAGCAGTCGCGCGCACTCGTGACTGGGAACCGCACGAAAACGAAGAGTGACAGTGCTGTTGTAAGGAGGGGAGCAGGATTCCGGCTGACAGGTTGCACTTTCCTGCGGCATGATGGGCGCCATTTGTAGAGGGCGCCCAAGGAAAAACAATGAACCTGCCTCCCCGCCAACAACAGATCCTCGAACTGGTCCGTGACCGTGGTTATGTCAGCATCGAGGAGATGGCGACGCTGTTCGTCGTGACCCCACAAACCATTCGCCGTGATATCAATCAATTGGCGGAAATGAACCTGTTGCGCCGCTACCACGGCGGCGCGGCCTATGACTCCAGCATCGAAAATACCGCCTACGCCATGCGTGCGGACCAGATGCGCGACGAAAAACAACGGATCGCCGAGGCCATCGCCGCGCAGATCCCGGACAACGCCTCGTTGTTCATCAATATCGGTACCACCACCGAATCCATCGCACGTGCGTTGCTCAACCACAACAACCTGAAGATCATTACCAATAACCTGCATGTGGCGTCGATCCTGAGCACCAAGGATGATTTCGAGGTGCTGATAGCAGGCGGTAATGTGCGACGTGACGGTGGCGTTGTGGGCCAGGGCAGCATCGACTTCATCACCCAGTTCAAAGTGGACTTTGCCCTGGTGGGCATCAGTGGCATCGACGAAGACGGCAGCCTGCTGGACTTCGATTACCAGGAAGTGCGGGTGTCCCAGGCGATCATCGCCAACGCACGCAAAGTGCTGCTGGCAGCTGACTCCAGCAAGTTCGGACGCAACGCCATGGTCCGCCTGGGGCCGATCACCCTCATCGATTGCCTGGTCACCGACCAGCCCCCCGTCCCCGCCCTGCAGCAGTTGCTGAACCAGCACAAGATTCGTCTGGAAGTGGTGTGATTGTCAGGCGCGGGTTGTGTTCGCGCGGCGGTCCGCATTGCTCATGAAGACGGTGCATCGAGCGCCCTATTTTCTGGAGTCTGTACCGGCCTCTTCGCGAGCAAGCTCGCTCCCACAAGACTCGTGGATGTATGGCGCGGCATGCATCTGTGACGCAGAGCGTCACCCAGGGCATTCCCACGCTGGAGCGTGAGAAACGCTAGGTGTACGCAAGAACACCATCGTACCCATGCTCCGCGTGGGTATGCCGTTCTGGACGCTCTGCGTCCTCTCCTGCTTCTGCGATGCAGCGCAGACCTGTGAGCCAGAGCAATTCCGGGCAGGCTGTGCATCCATCCTCCCGGTAACAATTCCCGCCCTACAATGTTCATATTTGTTCTTTTCCTGACCCAGTCATCAGTATTTTCAATCGATACGCGCTAGCAAGGGTCATTTTATTGAGCTATTATTTTCGAAAGTGAACATTAATGTTCAGATTCGCCTTTCGAGCACTGCTCACGAATTGTCCAGGAGGCCACCAATGCCCCACACCAACGTGCCAACCCCGCCCCTCTCAGAGGTCTACGACATTGCCGTTATTGGCGGTGGCATCAACGGTGTCGGTATCGCAGCGGATGCCTCCGGTCGCGGCCTTTCGGTTTTTCTGTGCGAAAAGGACGATCTGGCCAGCCACACGTCCTCGGCCAGCAGCAAGCTGATCCATGGTGGCCTGCGCTATCTGGAGCACTACGAGTTCCGTCTGGTGCGTGAAGCCCTGGCAGAACGCGAAGTGCTGCTTGCCAAAGCGCCGCACATCGTCAAGCCAATGCGCTTTGTGCTGCCTCATCGTCCGCACCTGCGTCCGGCCTGGATGATTCGTGCCGGGATGTTCCTTTATGACAACCTCGGCAAGCGCGAAAAACTTCCCGCATCCCGAACCATCCATTTCGGTGCAGACAGCCCGCTCAACTCGAGCATCACCCGCGGTTTCGAATATTCCGACTGCTGGGTCGACGACGCGCGTCTGGTCGTGCTCAACGCCATGTCCGCTCGTGAAAACGGTGCGCACATTCATACTCAGACCCGCTGTGTCAGCGCCCGTCGTATCAAGGGCATGTGGCATCTGCATCTGGAGCGCAGCGACGGCAGCCTGTTCTCGATCCATGCCAAGGCATTGGTCAATGCGGCAGGCCCATGGGTGGCCAAGTTCATTCGTGAAGACCTCAAGCTCGACTCGGCTTACGGCATCCGCCTGATTCAAGGCAGCCACCTGATCGTGCCGAAACTGTACGAGGGTGAGCACGCGTTCATTCTGCAGAACGAAGACAAGCGCATCGTGTTCACGATTCCGTACCTGGAGCACTTCACCATCGTCGGCACCACCGACCGTGAGTATCAGGGCGATCCGAACAAGGTGGATATCACTGAAGGCGAGATGGATTACGTGCTGAAAGTGGCCAACGACCACTTCAAGAAACAGTTGAGTCGCGCAGACGTGCTCCACACGTTCTCGGGCGTGCGCCCACTGTGCAACGACGAGTCCGATAATCCGTCTGCCATCACCCGTGACTACACGCTTTCGTTGTCAGGCGGTGCAGACGAAGCGCCGATTCTGTCGGTGTTCGGCGGCAAGTTGACCACCTACCGCAAACTGGCCGAGTCGGCGATGGCGCAGTTGGCACCGTTCTTCAAACAGATGAAGCCAAGCTGGACGGCCAAGGCTGCCCTGCCGGGTGGCGAAGACATGACCACCGCCGAAGCGCTGGCAACAGAAATGACCCGTCGCTGCAGCTGGCTGCCCGCGCCTATCGCCAAGCGCTGGTCGATTACCTACGGCAGCCGCAGTTGGCGCTTGCTGGAGGGCGCGCAAAGCCTGGAAGACCTTGGTCAGCATTTGGGTGCAGGCCTGTATACCCGCGAGGTCGACTACCTGTGCGACCAGGAATGGGCGACCAGCATCGAAGACATCCTGTGGCGCCGCACCAAGCTCGGCCTGTTCACGACGCCTGAGGAACAGGCCGCCGTGAGCAGCTACCTGGAAACAGTCGTGCGCAATAAAGCTTCTTTCGAAGCTGCCTGATAATACGCCTGCAACCTGTTCACCCATCGTGCGGTGAACAGGTCTCCCTCCTTGCAGCCGTACTCCTGCACAACCCATTCCATTCGGTTTTCCGAACAATCGGCCCCGCCTTATTCGGCTTCCCGGACGCCTTGGTCCGCGGCACTACAGCCAACCTCAAAAAATCCCTTTTAAATCAGCATGTTGAATTCTTAAAACTGCTTGGCACGACTCATGCTCTATATTCTGAACCGAGCGTTTCGACAAGAGCGTGTGTCTGGATGTGGACGCCGTTGAAGCATTCGCCAAGAAGCGGGCCGACTCTGATTACGGCCCCATCAATAAAAATGAAATCAAGGACTCAACCATGCGCATCGTTCCCCACCTGTTGGGCGCAGCTATCGCTGCCGCTCTGATCAGCACGCCGGTTTTCGCCGCCGAACTCACTGGCACTCTGAAGAAGATCAAGGAATCCGGCACCATCACGCTGGGCCATCGTGACGCCTCTATCCCGTTTTCCTACATCGCTGATGCCTCTGGCGTGCCGATGGGCTACTCCCACGATATCCAGCTGAAAATCGTCGAAGCCATCAAGAAAGACCTCGACATGCCTGACCTCAAGGTCAAGTACAACCTGGTGACTTCGCAGACCCGTATCCCGCTGGTTCAGAACGGCACCGTCGATGTGGAATGTGGCTCGACCACCAACAACGCCGAGCGCCAGCAGCAGGTCGATTTCTCCATCGGCATCTTTGAAGTCGGCACGCGCCTGCTGTCGAAAAAGGATTCCAGCTACAAGGATTTCGACGACCTGAAAGGCAAAAACGTCGTCACCACGGCTGGCACCACTTCCGAGCGCATCCTCAAGGCGATGAACGCTGACAAGCAGATGGGCATGAACGTGATCTCCGCCAAAGACCACGGTGAATCCTTCCAGATGCTCGAGTCCGGCCGTGCAGTCGCCTTCATGATGGACGACGCGCTGCTGGCAGGCGAAATGGCCAAGGCCAAGAAGCCGGACGACTGGGCAGTGACCGGGACTGCACAATCCTACGAGATCTACGGCTGCATGGTTCGCAAGGGCGATGCCCCGTTCAAGAAGGCTGTCGATGACGCCATTGTCGCTACCTACAAGTCGGGCGACATCAACGCTATCTACAGCAAGTGGTTCATGTCCCCTGTTCCTCCGAAAGGTCTGAATCTGAATTTCCCGATGAGCGACAAGCTCAAGGAGCTGATTCAGAACCCGACCGACAAAGCGGCTGACGACAAGAAAGCCTGAGATACCGGTTCAGCCAGTCCGAACTGACGGTATCCCGGGCGAGCACTGCCTGCCCGGGATAGCCTCGTCACTCCTGACTGACGACAGTGCGTGCATTTCGATAGCAATAAAAAGAGGGGGAGACCCTGATGAATTACAACTGGGACTGGGGCGTATTCTTCAAGTCCACCGGCGTCGGCAGCGAGACCTATCTGGACTGGTTCATCTCCGGTCTGGGCTGGACCATCGCCATTGCTGTCATTGCCTGGATCATTGCCCTGATACTGGGTTCGGTGCTGGGCGTCATGCGCACCGTGCCAAACCGTCTGGTGTCGGGCATCGCCACGGTATACGTGGAAATCTTCCGTAACGTGCCACTGCTGGTGCAGCTGTTCATCTGGTACTTCCTGGTGCCCGACCTGCTGCCGGAAAACCTGCAGGAGTGGTACAAGCAAGACCTGAACCCGACCACCTCCGCGTTCCTCAGCGTCGTGGTCTGCCTTGGCCTGTTCACCGCTGCACGGGTCTGCGAACAGGTGCGTACCGGCATTGAAGCACTGCCCAAGGGCCAGGAATCGGCCGCACGCGCCATGGGCTTCAAGCTGCCACAGATCTACTGGAACGTGCTGTTGCCGCAGGCTTACCGGATCATCATTCCGCCGCTCACCTCCGAATTCCTGAACGTGTTCAAGAACTCGTCGGTCGCGTCGCTGATCGGCCTGATGGAGCTGCTCGCGCAGACCAAACAAACCGCCGAGTTCTCCGCCAACCTGTTCGAGGCCTTCACCCTCGCGACGCTCATCTACTTCACGCTGAACATGAGCCTGATGCTGCTGATGCGTGCGATCGAGAAGAAAGTCGCCGTACCGGGACTCATCTCACTGGGGGGCAAATAAATGGACTTCACTGGAATCGTTCCGGCCATTCCCGGCCTGTGGAACGGCATGGTCATGACCCTCAAGCTGATGGCGATGGGTGTCGGCGGCGGCCTGGTGCTTGGTACGCTGCTGGCATTGATGCGCCTGTCATCGAACAAACTGCTGGCCAATGTGGCCGGTGCCTACGTGAACTACTTTCGTTCGATCCCGCTGCTGCTGGTGATCACCTGGTTCTATCTGGCCGTACCGTTCGTGCTGCGCTGGATTACCGGTGAAGACACGCCCATCGGTGCGTTCGCCTCCTGCGTCGTGGCCTTCATGATGTTCGAAGCCGCGTACTTCTGCGAAATCGTCCGTGCCGGCGTGCAGTCGATCTCCAAGGGACAAATGGGCGCCGCTCAGGCGCTGGGTATGAATTACTCGCAGATGATGCGACTGATCATCCTGCCCCAGGCGTTTCGCAAGATGACCCCGTTGCTGCTGCAACAGAGCATCATTCTGTTTCAGGACACCTCTCTGGTGTACACCGTCGGCCTCGTCGATTTTCTCAACGCATCGCGCGCCAGTGGCGACATCATCGGGCGCGCCAACGAGTTCCTGATCATTGCCGGTCTGGTGTATTTCACGATCAGCTTTGCCGCCTCGCTGCTGGTGAAGCGTCTGCAAAAAAGGTTTGCCGTATGATTTCCATCAAAAACGTCAACAAGTGGTATGGGGACTTCCAGGTACTGACCGATTGCAGCACCGAGGTCAGCAAGGGCGAAGTAGTTGTGGTGTGCGGCCCGTCCGGCTCCGGCAAATCGACCCTGATCAAATGCGTGAACGCGCTGGAGCCGTTTCAGAAAGGCGATATCGTCGTCGACGGCACATCGATCTCCGATTCGAAGACCAACCTGCCCAAGCTGCGCTCGCGGGTGGGCATGGTGTTTCAGCACTTCGAACTGTTCCCGCACCTGAGCATTGTCGAAAACCTGACCATCGCGCAGATCAAGGTGCTGGGCCGCAGCAAGGCCGAAGCCACCGAGAAGGGTCTGAAGCTGCTGGACCGCGTCGGGCTTTCCGAGCATGCGCACAAGCATCCCGGGCAGCTTTCCGGTGGGCAGCAACAGCGTGTCGCCATCGCGCGCGCGCTGGCGATGGACCCGGTGGTCATGCTGTTCGATGAACCCACGTCCGCGCTCGACCCGGAAATGGTCAATGAAGTGCTCGATGTGATGGTGCAACTGGCCCATGAAGGCATGACCATGATGTGCGTGACCCACGAAATGGGTTTCGCCCGCAAAGTCGCCAACCGGGTGATTTTCATGGACAAGGGACAGATCGTCGAAGATTGCGCCAAGGAAGAGTTTTTCGGTGACGTCAGCGCACGCTCGGAACGCGCCCAGCAATTCCTCGCCAAGATCCTTCAGCACTAGGCAATAGCTTGACGGCTGTCCGCCTATCAGCGGGCAGCTGTTCGGTCCAGGACGACTGTGATGAAATGCGACCCCACTCTTTATCGCGCCGCCCCGCCATCACTCGCCGTGAAACCCCGTCTGATCCGTCAACTGTTTCTGCCACCACTGATCCTCATGCTGATGATCGGGCTGGGCTATGTCGCCTATCTGGTCAGTGAACACAGCGCCATCAAGGGCCTGCGCGAAACCGGCGAACGCCAGCTCGAGCTGCACGCGCGCACGGTCGAGAGTGAAATCAGCAAATACACCTACCTGCCCAGCGTGCTGGAGCTGGAATCCAGTGTGTCGCAGTTGCTGAACGAACCGGGACCGGAGCTTCAGCAACAGGTCAACCGCTACCTCGAAGGGCTGAATCGACGCAGCCGCAGCCGTGCCATTTACGTGATGGACACCACCGGACGCGTGCTGGCCACCAGCAACTGGCGCGACTCCGACAGCTATCAGGGTGAAGACCTGTCTTTCCGTGCCTACTTTCAGGACGCCGTGCGCGGCCTGCCCGGGCGCTTTTACGGCATCGGCACTACCACCGGTGAGTCGGGCTATTACCTGGCCCATGGGCTGGAAGACAAAGGCCGCATCATCGGCGTTGCGGTGATCAAGGTACGCCTCGAAGCACTTGAAGAACGCTGGCAGCGGGCACGGCTGGAGGCATTTGTCAGCGACGAGAATGGCATCATCATCCTCTCCAGCGACCCGGCCCGGCGGCTGAAATCAGTGCGGCCGCTCACGGCCGAGGTCAAGGAACGTCTGGCTCGCAGCCTGCAATATTACTGGTGGCCGCTCAACGAACTGGTGCCACTGGAACGGGAAACCTTGTCTGAAGGCGTCGAAACACTGGTTTTCCCCGCCAACATCAGTGTCGACCGCGAACACAAAAAGGTCAGCTATCTGGCCCAGAGCCGCCCGCTGAGTGACACCGCCTGGCACCTGACGCTGCTTACCCCGCTGGAGGATCTGCGCCGTGAAGCGGCCAATCAGGGCATGCTGGTCGCCGTGGCCTGCGCGCTGGTGACCTTTCTGCTGATTGCCTGGAACGAGCGGCGCAAGGTGATCTCGACCCGGCTTGCTGCCAGGGAAGCGCTGCAGGCGGCCAACAACGAGCTGGAACGCAAGATCACCGAACGCACCGAACACCTGCGCGCCAGCAACGAACGCCTCAAGGCACAGATTCGTGAACGAAGGCAGGCCGAAGACACCTTGCGCAAAGCCCAGGACGAGCTGGTACAGGCCGGCAAGCTGGCAGCCATCGGCCAGATGTCGACCAGCATCGCGCATGAGCTGAACCAGCCTCTGGCCGCACTGCGCACCTTGTCCGGCAACACTGTGCGTTTTCTGGAACGAGGCGCGCTGGACACCGCGAGTACCAACCTGCGTACCATCAATGATCTGGTCGACCGCATGGGCCGCATCACCGCCAGCCTGCGCGCATTCGCCAGACGCGGCGACGATCAGGGCCAGGCGCAACTGAGCAAGGCTGTCGATGCGGCGGCGCAGTTGCTGGGCGTGCGTCTGGAGCAGTCAGGCCTGATAGTGCATCGAGACTTCGTCGACGCCACCCTGACCATCGACCAGACCCGCCTGGAACAGATTCTGGTCAACCTGATCGGCAACGCCCTGGACGCCATGTTCGACCTGCTGCAACCGGAGTTATGGCTCACCGGATCGGTTGTCGACGGCCGATACCGTCTGCGGGTACGTGATAACGGGCACGGCGTCGATGCCGAGGCGCGCAAGCATCTGTTTGAACCTTTCTTCACCACCAAACCGGGCGAACAAGGCCTGGGGCTGGGCCTGACGCTGTCGGCGAGCCTTGCCGCCGCAGCCGGAGGCAGCCTGAGCGCAGAGCATCCGCAGGACGGCGGTACGACGTTTGTCCTGAGCCTGCCGTTTATCCCCGATGCCCGCCACCCGGACAGCCCGACATGAGACGACACCCATGAGCATAAACAGCGACCTGACTGTCCTGATCGTCGAAGACGATCCGCATGTATTGCTCGGCTGTCAGCAGGCCCTCGCGCTGGAAGACATTGCCAGCGAGGGCGTTTCCAGCGCCGAAGAGGCCTTGAAGCGCATTGATGACAACTTCGCCGGTATCGTCATCAGCGATATTCGCCTGCCGGGTATCGACGGACTGGAGTTGCTGAGCCGTCTCAAGGCACGTGACAGCAGCCTGCCGGTGGTGCTCATCACCGGCCATGGCGACATCACCATGGCCGTCAACGCAATGCGCGATGGCGCTTACGATTTCATGGAGAAACCCTTTTCTCCAGAGCGTCTGGTGGACGTCACCCGGCGCGCACTGGAGCAACGCGGCCTGGCCCGTGAAGTGTGGGCCTTGCGCAAGCAACTGGCCGAGCGCGATTCGCTGGAGGGCCGGATCATCGGTCGCTCCCCGGCCATGCAAAACCTGCGTGCGTTGATTGCCAACGTCGCCGACACCTCGGCCAACGTACTGATCGAAGGCGAAACCGGCACGGGCAAGGAACTGGTCGCGCGTTGCCTGCACGATTTCAGTCGGCGCAAGGACAGCCAGTTCGTGGCGCTCAACTGTGGCGGGCTGGCGGAAAGCCTGTTCGAATCGGAAATTTTCGGCCATGAAGCCAACGCCTTTACCGGCGCGGGCAAACGGCGCATCGGCAAGATCGAACACGCGCACAACGGCACGCTGTTTCTCGATGAAGTGGAAAGCATGCCGGTCAATCTGCAGATCAAGCTGCTGCGCGTCCTGCAGGAGCGAACCCTCGAACGGCTGGGTTCCAACCAGAGCGTCGCCGTGGATTGCCGGGTCATAGCGGCGACCAAGTCCGACCTGAATGCCTTGGGCAAGACCAATCAGTTTCGCAGCGACCTGTATTACCGCCTGAACGTCGTCACGCTTGAACTGCCACCCCTGCGTGAACGCCGCGAAGACATTCTGCAGCTGTTCGAACACTTCCTGCAGTTGTCGTCGTTACGCTTCGACCGCGAACCGCCTGCGCTGGATCAACAGACCAGCTCGAACCTGATGAGCCACGACTGGCCGGGCAATGTACGCGAACTGCGCAACGTGGCAGAACGCTTTGCGCTGGGTCTGCCAGCGTTCAAGCAGTCGGGCACGGTCAGTGAAAACCAGAGTCTGGGGTTTGCCGAAGCGGTTGAAGCCTTTGAACGCTCATTGCTCGGCGACGCCTTGCAACGCAGCGGCGGCAACCTCAGCCAGGCCAGCCAGGAACTGGGCATGGCCAAGACCACACTGTTTGACAAGGTCAAGAAATACGGGCTTTGAACACTGCGCCCGATCTTGAGCGTGCGGTGTAGCGCAGATCTGTGACGCAGAGCGTCACCCACTGCATTCCCACGCTGGAGCGTGAGGAACGATAGGCGTCTTCAAGACACCTATCGTGCCCATGCTCTTCGTCCTATCCTGCACAGGCAGTGCGTTACTGCGATTCAGCGACAATCTGGCGGATTGCGCTGACGAATACCTCGACCGGCTGACCGCCCGAGACGGCGTACTGGTCGTTGAAGACCATGGTCGGCACGGACGTGATACCGCGAGACGTCCAGAGCTGCTCGGCCTCGCGAACCTCGGTGGTGTACTCGTCGCCTTCCAGAATGGCCCGAGCACGCAGACGGTCCAGGCCGACCTTCTGCGCCACATCTGCCAGAGTCTGGTGACTGGACGGGTCTTTCAGGTCACTGAAATACGCCTCGAACAGCGCCTGCTTCAACGCGTGCTGCTTGCCTTGCTGTTCGGCCCAGTGCAGCAGGCGATGGGCATCGAACGTGTTGTAGATACGCCGCTCGCCGCTGGCAAAGGTGAAGCCGAGTTCAGCACCGCGTTCACGGATGGTCTGGTGAATACCTTCGATCTGCTCCGGCGTGGAGCCGTACTTTTCGGCGATGTGCTCCTTGATGTCCTGCCCTTCGCCAGGCATGTTCGGGTTCAGCTCGAAAGGCTGGAAGTGAATATGCGCTTGCACCTCATCACCCAATGCCTCCAGCGCCTGATCCAGCGCGCGCAGACCAATGACGCACCAGGGGCAGGAAACATCGGAGATGAAGTCGATCTTCAGTGCAGTTGTCATGTCGGCCCTTTTCGGTACAGAGTGTGTAAAAACGTCACGAGCGAAGGCAAGACAAGGCAAAAACAGGCGAAAAAGCGGAGTCTAGGTGTTCTAAATGAGCATTTTTCGCCTGTTTTTAACGCAGTATTGCCAAGCGTAGTAGTTTTTACACAGTTTGGAAGCAAAGGTCACACGATACACCTCTGTCCATGCCTGACAACCAGGCCAGCTTACAACTGAGCCAGGTTGCGACCGTCTTCATGCTGGGCTTTCAGGTAGGGCAACACTGCACCGAGCAACGGCGCCTTGAAGGCTTCCTGAAAACGATGCGCCAACCCCGGAATCAGGCGCAGCTGGCTGCCCTGAATGTGCGCGGCCACATGTACACCGTGCATGACCGGCAACAAGGGGTCAGCCGTGCCATGAACCACCAGTACCGGCAGACGCAGACGGTTCAGTAGTTCCACGCGGCTGGGCTCGGCCAGAATCGCCATGATCTGGCGTTTCACACCTTCGGGATTGAACGCCCGGTCATAGGAAACAGCCGCCTGATGCAGCAGCTGCTGGCGATCGTCCTTGACCTGCGGGCTGCCCAGCGCCGCAAGCAAATCGGCCTGCTGCTCGATCGCCACTTCCCGATTGGGCGCGCCGCGACGCGCCAACAGTTGCATGAGCGCGGTACTGGGCATAGGCAAACCCTGCGCACCGGAACTGGTCATGATCAGCGTAAGGCTTTCGACCCGCGACGGCGCCAGATCGGCCAGGTGCTGGGCAATCATGCCGCCCATGCTCGCGCCCAACACGTGAAACTGGCGAATCTGCAATGCATCCATCAACCCCAGTGCATCATCGGCCATATCAGTCAACGAATAGGGTGCCGAGACAGGCAGACCCAGTTTGTAACGCAGTACTTCGAATGTCAGATTGGCATCCGCTGGCTGCTGCACCCACGAAGACAGACCCACATCGCGATTGTCATAGCGAATGACCCGATAGCCCTGCTGACACAACGCAACCACGACCTCGTCCGGCCAGTGAATCAGCTGCCCACCCAGCCCCATCACCAACAGCAAGGCAGGGTCGGACTCGCTACCAATACTCTGGTAGGCAATCCGCACTTCCTTGAGGTCAGCCATCTGTACAGGAACATCGGTATCACAACGATCGGCCGCAAAAGACGGCAAGCCGCACAGAAGCGCGGCCAGAAAAATTAAAACCCGCATGAAAAACACCAAAAAACAGAACCCCAGTAGGCCGCGAGTCTGATGATGTTTTTCCAAGCGCGCTGCCACACTTGCGTGACAGTTTGATGAATGGCGCTGAGCGGTCGTTAATCGGATGTTGCGTTAGGCCGCGACCTGATCCGCCACCATCAGGTTTTCCCCAAAACGGGCGCGCGCTTCGAGCAACGATTCCTGATGCCAGTTCGAATGCGTATCGCACTCGCCCAGGGACAGAACCTTGTAAACCGGGAGACGATCAAACACCGGAGCCAGCAGCTCCGGTTCGGTCACGCTGTCCAGGTGCAACCCTGCAACTGGCAGCAGGGCCGCGACACCCAGGTTGGGCCGCAGGTCACCGTGATAGAGGCCGATAAGCTTCTTCAACGGCGAATATTGAAGAATGTGATAGGCACGCTCGAAGGCGTTGCTCCATGCCAGCGGCAGATCAAGCGCGAGGATCGGTTCGTCGATCTGAATCCACTCGACACCGCGCGCGGCCAGCCGCCCGAAGATCTCGCCATACACCGGCAGCAGATGCTCCAGCAGGTCGAGGCGATCCACTTCGTCACCCTGAACGTCACTTAGCCAGAGCAGTGTCAGCGGACCTATCAACGCAGGTTTGCGACCTTGCTCGCAGGTTTCAGCGACGCTCGCCAGCAGCGGCGCCCAATCGGGCTGAAAACGCTGGTCGCGTTTCAGGTGTGGCACCTGCTGCGGGTAACGCGCCATCAACCAGGTGCGCAATTCGGCGCCAGTGGTCGCAACACCCTGATCCTGTTTCCAGAAAGCCTGCAGAGCGTGCTGCAATTCACGGTCCGCGCCAATGTGAAAATAGTCAGGGTGTTGAGTCAGGGCCACGATGCGTCCTCCATAAAAGATGGGGCTATTGTCGACAGCTGATACAACATGAGACAAACTCATTTTTTTCGTGTTGATCACAAATACTGCTCATGGAGCACTGACCGTGCTTGAAATACGCCACCTCAAAACCCTGCATGCCCTGCGCGAGGCTGACAGCCTTGTGGAGGCAGCCGAGCGCCTGCATTTGACGCAGTCGGCGCTGTCTCATCAGTTCAAGGAGCTGGAAGAGCGCATGGGCATGCCGCTGTTTGTGCGCAAGACCAAACCGGTGCGCTTTACCAGCGCCGGTTTGCGCCTGCTGCAACTGGCCGACTCCATGCTGCCGCAACTGCGCAGTGCCGAGCGCGACATCGCCCGACTGGCGGGAGGTACGGCGGGACGGCTGCACATGGCAATCGAGTGCCACAGCTGTTTTCAGTGGCTGATGCCGACCATCGACCAGTTCCGCGATGCCTGGCCCGAGGTCGAACTGGACCTGTCTTCCGGTTTCTCGTTCGCGCCCTTGCCTGCCCTGGCGCGTGGCGATCTGGACCTGGTGGTGACCTCCGACCCGCTGGAATTGCCGGGCATCACCTACGTGCCGCTGTTCACCTATGAAGCGATGCTGGCGGTGGCCAATCAACATGCATTGGCAACCAGGCCCTACATCGTCCCGGAAGACTTGCTGACTGAAACGCTGATCACTTACCCGGTGGAACGCGACCGGCTGGATATCTTCACGCGCTTCCTGGAACCCGCCGACATCGAACCGGCACAGGTACGAACATCAGAGTTGACGGTGATGATGATGCAGCTGGTGGCCAGCGGGCGCGGGGTCTGCGGCATGCCGCACTGGGCGCTGCATGAATACAGCTCACGCGGCTATGTAAAAGCCAAGCGCCTGGGCGAGAAAGGACTGTTCGCGACGCTCTACGCCGGTATCCGCGCCGACATGCTCGACGCACCGTACATGCGTGACTTCCTGCTGACCGCCAAGGACACTTCGTTTTCGACGCTGGACGGAGTGAGTGTGGTTCGCTGACAGTATCGTCCTGCGCCAAGGCACAGGACGACACGGGTTCAGTTCGCTGGAGTCTGCCGCTCGCGGTACAACGGCAGGATCAGGTCGCGTGTCAGCGGAGCCAGATGCATATGCGCAAGACTGTCTGCGCCGACCCACAGCACTTCTTCGATCTCGGCGGCGGGCAGAACCTGGGCATCAGTTCTGACCTCGTAAAGCTGACAACACACCTCAAAGCCCGGCTCGTTGGCAGCCGGTGCAGCGAACTCGCCGAGAAACAGCGCCTGCTGCGGATCGATGATCAGCCCGAGTTCTTCTTCAAGCTCCCTGGCCAGCGCCTGCGGTGCCGGTTCACCGGGCTCGATCTTGCCGCCCGGCTGCATGAAAGCCTGAGTACCGCACTTGCGCACCAGCAGGGTCCGGCCGTCTGCGCCGATCAGCAGCGCCGCCGCGATGCGGATGATCTTCATGCGAAGATCTCCGTTTTCAGCAGCCGCGCCTGATCAGCCCGTTCCAGGGCCAGAACGATCAGGCGATGGATCAGTTCGGCATACGACAGACCGCTGGCCTGCCAGAGTTTGGGGTACATACTGATGGAGGTGAAACCCGGCAGCGTGTTGACTTCGTTGATGATGATGTCGCGCCCTTCGGTGACGAAGAAATCGACCCGCGAAAGCCCCGCGCAGCCCAGCACCTTGTACGCTTGCAACGCGACGTCACGCACCTGATCACTCAGATCGGCCGGCAGCTCGGCGGGAATCGCGATGCGTGCCTGATCGCCGTTCAGGTACTTGGTGTCGTAGGCATAGAATTCATCGTTGGCAATCACTTCGCCACAGACACTGACCTGCGCGTCGAAGTTGCCCAGTACGGCGCACTCCACTTCACGGCCGACGATGCCCTGCTCGATCAGCAGCTTGTGATCGAACTCGAAACCCAGCGCCAGTGCCGCCGCGAAACCAGCCTCGTCGGACACCTTGCTCACGCCCACCGATGAACCCTGGTTGGCCGGCTTGACGAACATCGGCAGCCCCAACTGTTCGGCAGCCTCCGTGAAAGAAAGGCTCTCCCCACGCGACAGGACCCTGAACGGCGCGACGGCAATGCCCGCATCGCGCAGCAGACGCTTGGTCACGTCCTTGTCCATACAGGCCGCAGAGGACAGCACATCGGCGCCGACAAAGGGCACGGCCAGCATGCGCAGCACACCCTGCAACGCACCGTCTTCACCAAAAGCGCCGTGGATCAGCGGGAATACTACATCGATAGCTGCCAGAGGCTGGCATGACTCGACGTCAACGAACTGCCCACCGATGCTGCCCGGCAGCAAGGACAATGGCTTGCCTGATGCGCTCAGTTTGATCCGTGCAGGATCAGTGGCATTGAGCAGGTAATCGGCTTCGTCGAAATGCAGCCAGCGGCCCAGCTTGTCGACGCCGATCAGGGTCAGCGCATAGCGTTCACGATCAATCGCATTGATCACGTTGCGTGCCGACTGCAACGAAACCTCATGCTCGCTGGATTGCCCACCGAAAACGATGGCGACTGACTTTTTCAAAGCGGTTACTCCTGTTTTTCAGGCCGCGAAGATAAAAGCAATGTCGGCTGTTAGTCCAGTAGATGATTGGCCGCAGGCCTGAAATTCAGACAAAAAAATCCCGGTCGTGGGCAATCCATGCGAAGTGCCCACGACCGGGAGGTCAGACCGCTCATTGAGCGGCTGCGGTTTCTTTCTTGCCAGCGGAGCCAAAGGCGGCGAAACGCTTGTTGAAACCCGCGATCCGGCCTTCGGTGGTGGTTTTGCGCTGCTGCCCGGTGTACATCGGGTGCGAAGCACTGGAAACATCGAGCGCAACATAAGGATAGGCAGTGCCGTCGGTGTGCTGTTGCGTGCGGTCTGTGTCTACAGTGGAGCCGATCAGAAAGTAAGCATCGGCAGCAGTGTCGTGGAACAGCACGGTGCGGTATTGAGGATGGATATCGGGTTTCATCGTGATCTCTCCGGTGAGTTGACTGAAATAGTTATACAGTAACGTAACGGGAGATGAGAATGACTGCTGTTGATTGCCATCATTGGTGAGGTTGATCGAACACGCACACGGCGCCGCTGTCGGCGTGAAGCCACCGGAACGCCTGAGCCGGAGACATTCTGTAATAGCGCGCCTTTGCAATTGCCCTCGATTAGCGGCACCCTGCCGCGCCGCCGAACGTCACTGGTCGCTGGCCTGGAACCTGAGCCTCTGTGGCCTATCTTTACTCATTAGCACTTTCAAGAGTCCACCGTTATGACTAACGGACGCGATCATCGAATCGACTTCTTTCGCGGCCTGGCACTGATCTTCATCTTCTGGGATCACGTGCCGGACAATCCCATGGCGCAACTGACCATACGCAACTTCGGCTTCAGCGACGCAGCGGAAATCTTCGTTTTCCTCGCCGGTTACGCCTCGATCCTGGCCTACGGGCGCATCGCCCGACGTGACGGCATGCTGGTGGCTGGCGTGCGTATCCTGCGCCGGACCTGGGTGCTGTATGTGGTGCATATCTTTCTGCTGACCCTGCTGATGGGCATCGTCTTCGTCGCCAACAATCACGTCGAGACGCGCGACATGGTCCAGCAGATGGGCCTTGAATACTTCGTCGGCAACCCGCAACAGGCATTGGCCGATGAACTGCTGCTGCGCTTCAAACCGAACCTCACCGACCCGTTGCCGCTGTATATCGTGCTGTTGCTGACCTTGCCGCTGACCTTGCCAGTGATGCTGCGCAAACTCGAAGTGGCCGTCGGCCTGTCGATTGCCCTGTACCTGATGGTGCCGCTATTCGGCTGGAACCTGCGCGCCTACGAAGGCGGCGGTGTCTGGTACTTCAACCCGGTCGCCTGGCAGCTGCTGTTCGTGCTCGGCGGTGCGTGCGCGTTGCGCAGCGAAACAGCTACAACAACTGAGCGCCCTCCGTTGCGCCAACAGCCCTTGTTCATGGTGGCTGCCGTCTACGTGCTGGTCGCAGGCATCCTGACCTTCAGCGAAAAATGGCCCGGCCTGCACGCCGCGCTGGTCTCCAGCCTGCACCTTGAAAGCCTTTACCCAATCAGCAAGACCGACCTTGCGCCCGTCCGGTTACTGCACTTTCTTGCCCTGGTGTACGTCGTCGCCCGACTGCTGCCAGCCTCAAGCACGTGGCTGGAAAACTGGCCTGCGCGCCAGACCTCCCGCATGGGGCGTTATTCACTGGAAGTCTTCTGCCTGGGCGTCCTGCTCGCGCCACTGGCAGACATGGCCAATGCACTGGCAGGCGATACATGGCCCATGCAAGTGACCACGGCGATTGTCGGCTTGGGATTGATGATGTTGATGGCCAATGGGTTGGAGTTGAATAAACGACTGGGGACATCGCCGCACCTATTGCCAACTTGAGAACAGCGTCACGTTTGCATGCCCTCTCGGAGATTTCCTACAGGTTTGTCAGGCCAAGTTTTGCTGAGGACTGCCGTTAGCAATTTAACTTACTACCGGCGAGTCCTTGGCATGAACATAAATTCTTCAATCCTAACGTTACAGAGCCAGCTCGGTACACTGAGCAGTCGTACATCCGCGCCGCCTGAAAACGCAAATAATGAAACTGCAAAGCCGGCCATAAAACAACGCAACCCTAATGAAGAGTTCTACCGCTATGAGGACTCTCCTTGGCTAACAAAAAACTCAAGAGGTGAAATTGCATCATTCTACAAGATGCTTCCCAAAGAAGATCTTGATGACCTTAGAGACAAATATCTGAAGGAGCTAATCAAAACATCGAACGCAGAAATGTGCCGCATGTTCGACAATTACCACGAATTCAAACAACAGCTTCCTTATTTAAATCTGGAGCTGTCAAACAAGCACTTTGGCTTCACACTGGGCTTCAATCAGGAGATTCAGGTTACAGATCCTGATGGCGTACTCACCCCCGCAGAATTCAGCTATCTGACCGAGAAGTTGAACGAGCGTCAGTCACTGAAAGACGATCTACGCAAGAACGCCAAAAGCGTCATGGAACTCGTCGATCAATACACAGAAAAACTCGACAACCGCCACACGCTTAACCTGGAGAACTACAGCAAGATCGTTGACTACGGACAGATATTCAGCCGCAACCACATCGGCAATTTCATCAACACGATTCTTTATCAAGTGGAGCGTAATGCGCCGAAGCGTGAGGATGAGCACAGGTCCATAATTGACATTCATGCTTGATTTATACAAGATTAGGACTCTACAGAGTCCTAATCTTTCAGCAACAGGAAAAAGCATTTTTTGTTAGGCGCGGCAGCCTTGCTTGCAGAAATAGAAAACACTCTGCCTGGATGTTTCCAGGCAAAATATTTAAGCTTATATCAATTCCTGGACCAATTAGTTAACCACCGCTTGCAAATATGGCCAAAATTATATTTGTGCGGCTTGTCAGCCAATTGTTCCGGCAGCACATTTTTAGCCCAGTAGTATTTTGATTGATAGCGTGTACTCCAGGTTTCTCTTCCGTTTTCGCTGTAATGAGTAAAGTTATCAGCAAGCTTTCCGCCTTCACATCGGCCGAACGTTATCAACTGCATGATCTTCCCAGAACTGTCCGAGGTATACGTCACACCAGCGTCGCTTTCTACACCTAGAAAAAAATCTAGCACCCCACCCTCCAATGGAAAAGCTTTGCTGTCTGTAAAGGTAGCTTCCAGCATGGCATTTGTAAGTGCTTGAGTCGCCAAAAAAGGAGGATCGGTAAAACCATACGGAATCAATCTGAAGCCTTTCTCATGGTGCAAGTCATACTGCATATGAGGAAAAGAGCCAAATACTACTTTATAGTCAGCCGTATCAAACCTGGCACCGTCAGTTGCAACAATACGTATATTGACTTGCGAACCAGGGTTGAGCGCTTTGATTCTCTCTGCCGATGAGTGACGCTTGGACTGCCATTCCCCGCCGTCCACCTGATACTCAAGCCGCCATTTCTGGTTATAGTCTCTGTCCGGCGTCGTAATCAAAACATTCTGGCCGCGTACTGCAGTGAATCCATACTGATGGACCGCCGTTGTGCTTTCCAGAATATTACTGATCTGATGAATCTTGTCCGACAGCACCACAGGAATCGAATGATTTTGGTTTCGTGCAGTCTGCTCCGACGGCATGGGCGGTTCAGTGACAACTGGTGCCACCTCTACTTGCGCCATCGCATGGCAAGACATTGTCAATAGTAGCCCGCAAACAAACGTACGACCCGCTTTGCTCTTCTTGTATTTCATTTTATTGATCTCGATAGTAGTGATTGATTACCCAGGGCATCATTGCCACTGACAAAATCGGACGTAATCAACTGTTACCTCCAAGATCAAGCGTTTGAAACAATTATCGGAAAGGTCTTACAAATAACTGATCAGTCTTTAAAAACTAAAAGCCAGTTTGAAAACTGCTTCTAGAACGCCTGTCCATGACCGATCCCCTTTCAATCAGGCTTGGCGCCTGAAGAAGCAACTCCCAGGCAAGGCTCGTCTAAGCAGCGCCTCCGAGCGGCTCAAAAACCACCAGACAATTCCCTCCCACAATCCCATCCAGCGTCTAAGCTTGGGTCAGGTGCTTTGACAGGATGACCGGACAATCGACTATGGGCGCATTTCGGCATTCCGATAGCAAGCAAGAGACGCTATCCGCTGATCGTGAGGATGATCCTCGTACGCCCAAATATCCTCGTCGCAAGCGATACGGATGGCGGGTGTTCTGGGTCGTGGTGGTGTTGGCCGGGGTTGCATTGGGCGTGGCGGTGGCCGTGGAGAGCAGAACCTCCAGGCTTCAGGCGCGCGAATTCAGCCGTTTTGCCGCGAGCCTGGGTTATTCGATGCAGCCTGGGCCGAGTCATGACGTGGTGTATCCCGGTGACGGGCCGTTCGACAGGCGCCTGGGCTATTCATCCATGGATGAATTCCTCTCGCGCCTGCTCAAGCGCGATTATGTGATTACGCGCCAGACCCGGTTTTCCCCGGAACTGCTGCGTTACGTCCGGCATGGTTTTTTCGTGCCTTACGAGGAAAAAACCCAGGCCGGGCTGTCGATCACCGATTGCCGGAACGAGCCACTGTACGAGTTCAGATACCCACAGCAGTTTTACCCGACCTTTGCCGCCATTCCGCCGATGCTGGTGAACAGCCTGCTGTTTATCGAAAACCGCGACCTGCTCGATCCGCAGCAGCCCATGGCCAACCCTGCGGTGGACTGGCCACGTTTTGTCAAAGCCGCCTGGTCGCAACTGGCGAAGATGTTTGCCCTCCCCGGCCAGTCGGCTGGGGGCAGCACGCTGGCCACTCAGTTGGAAAAATACCGTCACTCCCCAGACGGGCTGACGCTGTCGGGTTCTGAAAAGCTGCGGCAAATGATTTCCGCCAGCGTTCGCGCCTATCAGCCGGGGACCGAGACACTTGCCGTGCGCCAACGGGTGGTGCGTGACTACCTGAACAGCGTGCCGCTGTCTGCGGTGCCGGGGCATGGCGAGGTGCATGGTCTGGCTGAAGGGCTGAGGGTATGGTTCGGCGCAGACTTCGGCAAAACCAACGAGATACTGGCGTCGAATCCAGGCAATAAACAGGCGCTGGCCGACAAGGCGCTGGCGCTGCGTGAGGTGCTCTCACTGGTAATCGCCCAACGTCGCCCGTCGCACTATCTGGCCAAGGGCCGCTCTGAACTCGCCGAGTTGACCGACAGCCACATTCGCTTGCTGGCCCAGGCCAACGTCATCGACCGACCGCTGGCCGAGGCCGCGCTGGCAGCCCAGGTCACCTACCGCGACTGGGCACAGCAACCGACCCTGCAGCCCATCGAAACCAACAAGGGCATCAGTGTCGCGCGCACTCGCCTGTCGAATCTGCTCAATCGCCCGCTTTACGACCTCGACCGTCTCGACCTGTCCGCCACCAGCACCCTGCATGGCGAGTTGCAGCGCAGCGTCAGCCAGTACCTGCGTGACCTGGCCAACCCTGAGTTTGCCGCAAAAACCGGCTTGATGGGCGAGCGGCTGCTGACCCCGGCCAGTACCACCCAGGTACGCTATAGCTTCACGTTGTTCGAACGCGGCGTGGATGGCTCGCGGGTCAGGGTGCAGACCGACAGCACCGATCAGCCGTTCGACATCAACGAAGGCAGCAAGCTGGAGCTGGGCTCGACGGCAAAGATGCGCGTGCTGACGACGTATCTGGAGATCATCGCCGAGCTGCACGGGCGCTATTCGGGCTTGAGCCCTGCGCAATTGCGCAAAGTCCCGGTCGAGGAACCGGATCGGCTGACCCGCTGGGCGGTGGATTACCTGCTGATGAACAAGGACCGTGATCTGGCGAAGATGCTCTCGGCCGCACTCGACCGCACCTACTCGGCCAGCCCAGCAGAAGCGTTCTTCACCGGTGGCGGCATGCACCGTTTCAATAATTTCCGGCGCGAAGACAACGAGCGGATTCCGACCCTGCGCGAGTCGCTGCGTGAGTCGATCAACCTGCCGTTCATTCGCCTGATGCGCGATGTCGTGCGCTACAGCACCTATCAGGCGCCCAACAACAGCGCCGAGCTGCTCAAGGATGACGACAACCCGCGCCGTCAGGAATACCTGGCGCAGTTTGCCGACCGCGAAGGCATGGTATTCCTGCTGCGCTTCTGGAAACGCTACAAGGAAAAGACCACACAGGAACGGCTCGACACCTTCCTGGACGGCATTCACCCGACGGCTATTCGCCTGGCTGCGGTACACCGTTATCTGCTGCCGGGCGCTGATCAGGGCACATTCAACGCGTTCATCCGCGCCCACCTCGACGACCCCAGGGCAAGCTCGAAACTCACCGACAAACGTCTTGCCGATCTGTACCAAAGTTACGGTCCGGGCACTTATGACCTGCCCGATCAAGGCTACATCGCCCGCGTTCACCCGCTGGAGCTGTGGCTGGTGGGCTACCTGCTCAAGCACCCGGAAGCACAGTTCAAGGACGCGGTGGCCGCCAGTCGTTTCGAGCGTCAGGAAGTCTATGGCTGGCTGTTCAAGAGTCGCCACAAAGGCGCTCGCGACAGCCGGGTGCGGACCATGATGGAGGTCGAAGCGTTTCTGGACATCGAGCAACGCTGGCAGCGTGTGGGTTATCCGTTCGACCACCTGGTGCCTTCGCTGGCGACGGCTATCGGCAGTTCGGGAGACCGTCCGGCGGCGCTTGCCGAGCTGATCGGCATCATCCAGAACGATGGGATCCGCCTGCCTGCGGTGCGCATCGACAGTCTGCACTTTGCTGCCGATACGCCTTATGACACCCAGCTGAGTATCAACCCGGAGCTGGGCAAGCGTGTGTTGCCATCGGAAGTCGCAGCGGCAATGCGCGAGGCCTTGTCGCAAGTGGTGGACGGCGGCACGGCCAAACGCGTGCAAGGCACGTTCAAGATGCAGGACGGCAGTGTGCTGGCGATGGGCGGCAAGACCGGCACCGGCGACAACAGGATCGAAAGCGTCGGTGCGGGCGGGCGAATTCTCAGCTCAAGGGCGATCAACCGCACGGCGACTTTTGTGTTTTATATCGGCGACAACCACTTTGGCGCGCTGACGGCGTTCGTGCCGGGACGCGCTGCCGAGGGCTTTCGCTTCACCTCGGCGTTGCCGGTGCAGGTGCTCAAAGGCATGGCGCCGATTCTGACGCCGTACCTGGAAAACCACGGACAGGCGATGTGCAACGCCCCGCTTGCGGATCCGCCCAAGGGTGTCTGACCGGCAATGACCGCTCGTCTGCCAGCTCTGTGATTACAATAAGATATATCTTAAGGTATATCTAACTTGTAACCAGAGAGCAAAAACATGCGTGAAGATAAACACCCACCCCACCACCGTCCGCCGCATCTTCGTGAAGCAGGTGAAGATCGCGACGGTTTTGAAAAACGCCCAGGCCGCGAACGCGGTGGACGTGGCCCTCGGGTTTTCGCCCCTGGCGATCTGAAACTGCTGTTGCTGGCGTTGATCGCCGAACAGCCTGCCCACGGTTACGACCTGATCCGCAAGATCGAAGGCCTGTTCGAGGGCGCGTACTGCCCCAGCCCCGGCGTTATTTACCCCACCCTGACGTTCCTTGAAGAAAGCGAAATGGTGGTCGGCGATGCACAGGCCGGCAAGAAGCTCTACACCGTCACCGATGCGGGTCGCCAATCCCTGGAAGATCAGGCCGTAGCGCTGGAAGGTGTGCGCATGCGAATCGATGTCAGCAAGCGCTCATTGCGCGGCCATGATCGTCCGCCGGAAATCCATGAAGCGGTGCATAACCTGCGCCACGCGCTGCAGATGCACCATGGCCGCTGGAGCCCGGAAGAGATTCTGCGCGTCAGCGAACTGCTCAACAGCACGGCCAAGGCTGTCGTCGATGGGCCTCAACCTGCCTCGGAGGAGTCGGCATGAATTCGCCCCAGTCAATCCATCGCGTCATGCATGAAATCAAGCGACGCAAGCTACAGGTGGTGAGGGTCACGGAACTGACGCCCCTGATGCGCCGCATTACCTTGCAGGGGCCGGAGCTGGCGGGCTTCATCAGCCTGGGCACCGATGACCACGTCAAACTGTTCTTCCCGCAAACGGCAGAAGAACAGGCAGCGCTGGAAAACCTCAACCCTGCCGGTGACAAGGACACGCCGCGCCCGGCGATGCGCGATTACACGCCGCGTCGCTACGACGAAAAAACCGGGGAACTGGATATCGATTTCGTGCTGCATGGCGAAGGCCCGGCGACCACTTGGGCCGCTCAGGCAGCGCCCGGGCAATTTCTGCACATCGCAGGGCCAAAGGGTTCGATGGTGGTGCCGGACATGTTCGACAGCTATCTGCTGATCGGTGACGAAACAGCCATTCCCGCCATCGCCCGACGCTTGGAATCGCTGCCCGCCAACCGCGCTGCGCTGGTGGTGGTCGAAGTGGCCAACCCGCAGGAACAGCAGGTGTTCGACAGTGCCGCACAGGTCGACGTGATCTGGCTCGTACGCGGCGAACAGAATCTGCTGGACGTCACGCGTCGCCTGGAGATGCCCGAGGGCAAGCTGTACGCCTGGGTCGCGACTGAATCCGCGCTGTCACGCAAGCTACGTCGTGTGCTGCTCGACGAGTTCGGCCTGGAAGAGGACTTCGTCAAGGCCGCCGGTTACTGGAAGCTGGACAGCACTGCAGAATGAGCAGGACCGGGCGACTCACCGCGTACGACGAGACGCCCGTTTATCGACGCCCAGCAGCACCAATGCGATCAGTACGAAACCCAGCAGCACGCCCAGCGCGTTGATGAATGCAGCCGAGAAACCGAGCGTGCCGACATCGATGAACGGATACAGGTAATCACCGAACATGTGGCCACGCAGCAGGACGTAGGCGAAGTAGACGAGCGGATAGATCGCCCAGAGCGGTATATGCCTCAGACGCAGCGCGCCCTTGGGCACGTACAGCCACCAATAGAGCACGAACGCCAGCGGCATTATGTCGTGCAGCAGTTCATCGGCCACCCACTGCCAGCCTTCCGGGTGCCACAAGTGGCGCAACAGGATGTTGTAGGCGATGCCCACCAGCGCAATGCTCACCGCAATGCCGCCACACACCACTGGATGGCGGAAGAACCGGTGGCCTGCCGACTGCTGTGTCGTCAGCGCGCAACTCAGTGCGACCGCTACAAGCATGTTGGTCAGTACGGTGAAGAAACTTGAAAAGCGTACCAGCCCACCCAGCAGACTGGCGTGATCGGCATAACGACCAATCAGGATCAGGTAAAGCTGAATCACCAGTCCCGACCAGCCGAGGCAAGCGGCCACGAGGGCGTAATAGCGCTGTCCCTGCGCAGGTTGTGGATGTTCGCTGAGCATCAATCGGTATCCTTGAGTGCCGGCTTCCGTGCCAAGCTATTCTGGCGGGCCTGTTACCAGCCCTTGCTGCGATGCGATTTCACATACAGCGCTTCGACCTTCTCCCGCGCCCAGGGGGTCTTGCGCAGGAAGGTCAGACTGGACTTGATGCTCGGATCGCTTTTGAAGCAGCGAATATCGATGCGCTCGGCAAGGCCGGACCATTCGTAATGTTCGACCAGCGCCCTGAGGATCTGCTCCAGCGTGACGCCGTGCAATGGGTCGGAGTTGGGTGTTGTCATGATGAGCCTTGCAACCGATGAAGAGGAGACGAACCTGAACGGATCTCTGGAGTACGCAGGTGCTTCCCGAAAGTCTGCCATTGTAAGCGCCACGCCTTGATAAAACACCGTCGACCTGCAGCACTGTTGCCGGCTTCGCAATGATCCATGTCAGGTTTTTCGCTTTTAGAAAAATCGTTAGCGCCCTATCATTGCCGGGTTAAGGATTGAAGATTTCCCCTTCTGCAGATGTTCCTTCGGACAAAAGCCTATGCACGAATTCGGGCGGTGATGGTCTACGACTCAATGACCGCGCCGACCAAACGTGCAGCCGCGCTCTGCCCGACGGTTTAATTCCACCGTCGGCGATTCGTCTCAACAAGCAGCTTCAAGGAATGGCGCCAAGGCAGGCGATGCTTAAAACAAGATGTCAATTACTTACTTCTCGCGGAGATTCGCATTATGAGCACTGACGGTGCTTCAAATAGAAATCGCCTGTTACCGACCCTGCTCGGGCTGGTGATCCTGTTGATGGGGCTGGCCTTGCTGGTCGGTGGTGCCCGACTGCTGCAACTGGATGGCTCGTTGTATTACCTGCTGGCCGGTATCGGCTTCGCCGTGACTGGCGTGCTGCTGATCACGGGTCGTGCGGCTGCGCTGGGCCTTTATGCACTGCTGCTGTTCGCGAGCACCGTGTGGTCGTTGTGGGAAGTCGGCCTCGACTGGTGGCAATTGGTGCCACGCCTGGCGCTGTGGTTCGCCCTGGGTATCGTGTTGCTGCTGCCATGGTTCCGCAAGCCGCTGCTGCGCAACGGTCCGGCACGCATGGGCACCGGTGCATTGAGCATCGCCGTGGTGCTGGCCGGCCTGACCGCGCTGGCAAGCCAGTTCACCAATCCGGGTCGTATCGAAGGCCAGCTGGACCGCGAGACGGCTGGCACGACCAACACCGCCCCGGCCATGCCTGACGGCGACTGGCAGTCCTACGGCCGCACCGCCTTCGGTGACCGCTACTCGCCACTGGCGCAGATCACACCGAAAAACGTCAACAAGCTGGAGCCGGCCTGGACCTATCGCACCGGTGACATTCCGGGGCCGAATGACCCGGGTGAAACCACTGCCGAGAACACCCCGCTCAAGGTCAACGGCATGCTCTACGTGTGCACGCCGCACAGTCAGGTGATTGCGCTCGACCCGGATTCGGGCAAGGAAATCTGGCGCTTCGATCCGAAGCTCAGCACTCAGAACGCTGCCAACTTCAAGGGTTGGGCGCACATGACCTGCCGTGGCGTCACTTATCATGACGACGCTGCCTATGCCGCAAGCACCCCGGCGCAAAGCCCGACGGTCCCGGCTGCTGACGGCACGGCCACTGCCAGTGCTGCCTGCCCGCGCAGAATCTTCCTGCCGACTGCCGACACCCGTCTGATCGCGCTGAACGCCGATACTGGCAAGATGTGTGAAGATTTCGGCAACAAGGGTTCGGTGGACCTGACCGCCAACATGGGCACCTTCGCTCCGGGCGGCTACTACTCCACGTCGCCACCCGCGGTCACCAAGGACCTGGTGATTATCGGTGGCCACGTCACTGACAACGTCTCCATGGACGAGCCGTCCGGCGTGATCCGTGCCTATGACGTGCACACCGGCCGTCTGGTGTGGAACTGGGACAGCGGCAATCCGGAAGAAACTGCGCCGATTGCCGAAGGCAAGATCTACACGCGCAACTCGCCGAACATGTGGTCCATGTTCAGCGTCGATGAAAAGCTCGGCATGATCTACCTGCCGATGGGTAACCAGACCCCTGACCAGTGGGGCGGCGACCGTACGCCAGAGTCCGAGAAGTACAGCGCGGGCCTGGTTGCACTGGACATCGCGACCGGCCGCGTGCGCTGGGACTACCAGTTCACTCACCATGACCTGTGGGACATGGACGTCGGTGGTCAGCCGACCCTGCTGGACATGAAAACCGCTGACGGCGTCAAGCCTGCGGTATTGGCATCGACCAAGCAGGGCAGCATCTACGTGCTGGACCGTAGCACCGGCAAACCGATCGTGCCGATCAATGAAGTACCGGTTCCGCAAGGTGCTGTCGCTGGTGATCACACCTCGCCAACCCAGCCCAAGTCCGACCTGAACTTCATGCCGCCGCCGCTCAAGGAGCGCGACATGTGGGGCGTGACGCCGTTTGACCAGATGATGTGCCGGATCGACTTCAAGTCGCTGCGCTACGATGGTCCGTTCACGCCACCCTCGCTGCAAGGTTCGATCGTTTATCCGGGTAACTTCGGTGTGTTCGACTGGGGCGGTATTTCCGTCGACCCGGTGCGTCAGATCGCCTTCGTCAATCCTAACTACATGGCTTTCCGTTCGAAGCTGGTACCGTCTGCCGAAGTTGAAGGCGGCCCGGGTCGCAAGAGTGAAACCGAAGGCGTACAGCCGAACAAGGGCGCGCCTTATGGTGTGATCCTGGAAGCACTGCTGTCGCCGATGGGCCTGCCTTGCCAGGCGCCAGCATGGGGTTACGTGGCGGCGGTCGACCTGACCACGCAAAAAACCATCTGGATGCACAAGAACGGCACCGTGCGCGACAGCTCGCCGATCCCGCTCCCGCTGACCATGGGTGTTCCAAGCCTGGGTGGTACGTTCACCACCGCCAGCGGCCTGGCGTTCATGAGCGCTACGCTTGACCAGTACCTGCGTGCCTATGACGTGCGTAACGGCAAGCAGTTGTGGGAAGCCCGCCTGCCAGCAGGCGCGCAAACCACCCCGATGACCTACACCGGCAAGGACGGTCAGCAATACGTGCTGGTCGTTGCAGGCGGTCACGGCTCACTGGGCACCAAACAGGGTGACTACGTGATGGCGTTCAAACTGCCGAAGTAATGCGTTGCTGAGGTCAATGAAAAGCGGCTACCGAGAGGTAGCCGCTTTTTTTGTCGCCGCTGAAACTTGATTTCAGTGGCGCCAGCTACCGGGCAGGGCTGCGGATCTGTGACGCGGAGCGTCACGAAATGCATGCCAACGCGGAGCATTGGCACGATAGTGTTCACACAATTATCGTTCCGCACGCTCCAGCGTGGGAATGCCGTTCTGGACGCTCTGCGTCCTCTCTTGAGGGCTTCTATCAGTGCGACTGACTAGCGCGCCTTGGCGCTGCTTTTGTCACTGGCGCGCAGGATGTCGTTCCAGCGGCGGACCAGGTAGTTGTGCTCGTTCATGACCGAGTTCCACACGGCGATATGGCCCATGCGTTCTTCGTAGGAGCCGCCATCGCGGACTTCTCCGGCGTCGATCAGCGGCAAGCCGTCGCTGCCGAGCAGTTGTTCGCGGGCAGGCAGGCCGGCGTACCAGTAATCCCATTCGGCAGCGCTGAGGTGATCGCGGCTGCGTGCCGGGTTACCGATGTAATAGCCCTGCCGTGCCATCACTGCGCCGGGCCAGCCCGACAGCCACCAGTTCAGGTACGCATAGGCGGCATCCAGCACCGGCCCCTTGGCGTGACGTGACAAGGACAGCCCGCCAAACCAGCCCCGATACCCCTCTTTGGGCACCGCGACGCGGTACTTCACACCGGCACGGTGCAGCCTGACCAGGGTCGGTGACCAGAGGCTCTGAATGTCGATGTTCGGGCTGAGCATCAGTTCGGCGGCTTCTTCGTCGCCTGACCAGAACGCAGCAAAATGCCCCTGCTGCTGTTTGCGCACCAGCACATCAGCGAGCCGATCGATCTCTTCGATGCTCATGTTGCCGATGTCCTTGAAGCTCGCCAGCCCTGCCCCCTGCACCGCAAGCGCGGCATCCAGTGCGCCGATGGCCGCGTCGCTCTGCAAGGCGATGCGCCCGCCCCACACAGGGTCGAGCAACCAGCCCCAGCTTTCGTCCGCAGAGCTCAAGCCCTCCGGCAAGCGCTCGGGGCGATAGGCGAAGCTGTCGGCGTTATGGGTCAGCGGCAGCATGCTGATGCGCTCGGTCACCGCGCTGCCCAGGCTGCCGTCGTGTTGCACGAACAAACGCTCGCTGGGCACACTGCCGCTGCCAAGCTGGTCGGTAGGCCGCAGCCGGCCCTGCTTGGGCAAGTCGTTGATTTCGTGCCACAGCGCAATGCGCCGCGTGTCGATGGGTTGAATCGCCCGGGCTGGCCAGACGAAATCGACGTTATGAAACCATTGGTCGTAGAGGTCGTAGCTGTCTGGTTGCATGACCGCGATACGTTGCGCGGTTTGCAGGTCGTGAATCTGATAGACCAGTTTGATCCCCAGTTCTTGCTCGGCCCGCTCACGCAAAGACTCCAGCAGGGTCACCGAGGTACCCAGCACGCGCAAGGTGATGGTCATGCTGCCGACTCGTTGAGCGGCGGCGCGAAACTGCTGGAGAAGACTTCGAACGAACGACGCAGCAGATCGGGATCGAGACCGCGCAGGATGAACACCAGCCGCGAGGTGCGATCCTCGCCCGGCCAGGCGGCAAGGTGCACCGGCGCATGCAGGCAATGCTGCACACCATGAATCACGATGGGAGCCTGATTGTCGTTCACGTTGAGCAGCCCTTTGACGCGGAGGATTCGTTCACCGTGGCATCTTAACAGCATCGACAGCCACACCCCGAAGCCGACCCAGTCCAGAGGCCGCTCGAACGTCAGGCAACAGACCTGCGCATCACCATGCCGCGCGGAAGTCGACAGCACCCGATGCAGTTGCCAGCGCGTTACTTCAGCGGCCGGTTCGTCGCTGCGCATGCCCTCGCCCAGCAGCAACTGATCGCCGCTGTGGACATCCGCCGTATCCAGCAGTGGCGCAGAAAAATTCAGCGCTTGCAGATGCTCGCGCAGGCCATCCAGCACCGGCTCGTCGAACAGATCGGTCTTGCTCAACAGCAGCCGGTCCGCCGCCGCGACCTGTGCCAGCCACTCCGGATGCAGACGCTCCTGCAGCGTCGCGTGACAGGCATCCACCAGCGTGACGATCAGACCGATATGAAAACGCCCACGAAGTTGCGGGTCATTGCTCAGCGTGGTGAGAATCGGTGCCGGATCGGCCAGGCCGGTGGTCTCCAGAATGACCCGCCGAAACGCAGGAATTTCACCTCGATTACGCCGCTCCAGAAGGCCGAGCAGCGCGTCTTTCAATTCACCGCGGACGGTGCAACAGACACAACCGCTGGGCAGCAGCACGGTATCCGGTGCGACCTCTTCAACCAGCAGATGATCGATACCTACGTCGCCGAATTCGTTGATCAGCAGCGCGGTGTCGCCCATGTTTTCATCGGCCAGCAGGCGTTTGAGCAGCGTGGTCTTGCCGCTGCCGAGGAAGCCGGTAATAACGTTCAGGGCAATACTCATGATGACCTCTGCAGATGATCGAGCAGACCTGAATCAAGCGGGTCCAGCGGCCGGCCGATCAGCAACTCGGCTTTCTGCCAGAGCTGCTCCAGCCCGGTCGCCAGCTCCTGCTTGCCGGTGGCCCCGAGCAGGAGATAAGACACGCCTTGAAAATCTTCGACCTTCAGACGAAACGGCGCGACCACCTTGTTGATTGCAGCAATACGCCGCAAGCGCTCACGCCTCCGGGGCAGTTCTGCAGCCAGCGGATCGCTCCAGTGCACGTCTTCTCCCAGCAGCCCGCACAATCCACACATCAGGCGTTCTCCAGCTGTTTGCTCATGGCATGACGTCGCCGGAATTGGGGCCCAGTGTCTGACCGACGAACAGGTTGCCACCCGGCTCGCTGGCCAGTAGCACCGCCACCGGGGCAACCTCCTCGGCCAGACCGAAGCGGCCCAGTGGCAACTCGGCGGCCTTGGCGGTTTTCCAGGCGCTGCTGATCCCGGCGACCAATGGGGTTTCGATAGGACCGGGCGCAATGGCGTTGACCAGCACGTTGTCCTTGGCGACTTCCAGCGCCAGAGACTTGCTGAAACCGATCACCCCGGCCTTGGCGGCGGCGTAATGGGTCAGTTCGGCACCGCCCTTGATACCCAGTTGCGAAGCGACATTGATGATGCGCCCCCAGCGCTGGGCAATCATGTGCGGCAATGCCCGCTGACTGGCCACGAACACGCTGGTCAGATCAATGCGCAGCATGTCGTTCCACATATCGAGGGTCAGGTCGACGCAACGTGCCTGGGTCAGCATGCCTGCGTTGTTGACCAGAATGTCGATACCTCCGAACTGCTCGACACAGGCATCGACGCTGGCTTGCGCGCCGTCGACACTGCCGACATCGGCCACGCACTCCTGAACCTGCGCGCCCAGTTGGCGGCACTCTGCAGCGATCTTCGCCAGGCTGTCGGCGTCTCGGTCGCCCAGCACCAGACGCGCGCCTTCAGCCGCATAGGCGCGGGCGATGGCTGCGCCGATGCCGCTGCCTGCTCCGGTGATCACTGCGCGCTTTTGTTTGAGTTGCTGCATGGGTCGGATTCCTTGGTTGATTGGGGGATGACGGCGTATGGCTCGCGAACGCTCAGTTACTGGCACGCGTCTGTACTGAACGCTTCACGAGCAAGCTCGCTGCCGATCCGAATCGATCTACTCGGGCCAGCGCACGGTCAGGCCGCCGTCGATCACGATGCTTTGCCCGGTCAGGTAACTGGCTTCATCGCTGCACAGAAAACGCACCAGCGCAGCGACTTCATCCGCTCGGCCGACCCGGCCCAGGGGGATGGCTTTGGCCGCCTGCGCCAGACCTTCCGGTCCCAGCGAGTTCTTGCTGTCCAGCGATTGCGGCGTCTCGATCAGGCCGGGAATCACCGCGTTGCAACGGATGCCCTTCGGGGCGAGCTCCACCGCCAGTGACCGACACAGCCCTGGTACGCCGGCCTTGGCCGCTGCGTAATGGGAATGGTCCTGCCAGCCATACACCCCCCCGGCAATCGAGGAAATCGCCACCAGCGCCCCGCCCTCACCCATGTGCCGGACGGCGGCGCGGAAGGTGCGCATCACGCCAGTCAGGTCGACGTCGAGCATCTCGTTCCAGCGCTCGTCAGTCATTTCCAGCAAGGGCGCGCGGCGCAACAATCCGGCATTGGCGACCGCGTAGTCGATGCGGCCGAACGCCTTGACCGCCTGCGCGGCAAGGTCATTGACCGACTCGGTGAAGGTCACGTCCAGTGGCAGCATCAGGCATTCGCCGCCCGCCTCCGCCACCAGCGTGCGGGTTTCGTCCGGATCATGCGGGTCAGCCGGATAGAACCCGCCTGCCACCGCCACCCCCTGGCGGGCAAAAGCCACTGCCAGGGCCTGACCGATGCCGCTGGCGGCACCGGTTATCACTGCAACTTTACGCGTCATGTGCTGCTCCTCATTTCACCGTTTCAGGTCGCACGTGTTTAGCGGCGAACATCAGCGCACCCGACAGGAAGCAAGGCACTGCGCCGAAGTACAACGCCGAGGTCTGCCAGTCGCCGCCTGCGCTCAGTACCGATGTGGCACCGAAGCCTGCGACCACGGCACCGAGCGGGCCCATGGCATGGATGATTGCGCCGCCCGTGGCACGAATGCTGGTCGGGAAGCTTTCGCTGATGAAGAACAATGCCGCCGAGTACGGGCCGATCAGGAAGAACAGCCCCAGGCTGTACAAGCCGACCACCGTCACCATGTTGCTCGGCCCGTAAAGCATGCCGGCAAACGCCAGGCCGCCGAGCATCCAGCCAAGGCCGATAACATTGCGGCGACCGATCCGGTCACCCATCCAGCCGTGACACAGGTAGCCGCAATAGCCCACCAGGTTGGACAGCACCAGAATGATCAGCGAGTTCTCGAACGAGATGTGGTGGACGCTGACGATCACCGTCGTGCCCAGCACACTGAACACCTGAATGGCTGCCCAGTTGAGCAGGATCGCCGCACCGATCACCAGAGTCGCGCGGCGCGAGGAACCGCGAAAGGCAGCGCCGATACCGGCCTTGCTGTGTTCTTCGTAATCCACCCCGTACGTCTGCGCCACGGCCTTTGCCTGGCTGAGGTCGCCCTTCTTGCGCAACTGGGTGATGCGTTGATGGATCTGAAACTGCGGGCTCTCCTTGAGCTTGCGCGCCAGGATCGCGATGACGATGGCCGGGATGGCCGCAAACACGAAGCAACCCTGCCAGCCGATAACCGGCAACAGCACTGCTGTCAGACCGGCCGCGATCAGCGCACCGACCGGCCAGCCGCCCTGCACCAGGCTATAGATGAAGCCACGGCGCTTGGTCAGTCGCGGGTCGTCGGATGCCGCGTAGATTTCGCTCAGATAGGTCGCGTTGACCGTTTCCTCTGCATAACCCAGACCGCCCAGCGAACGAATGAGGATCAGGGGCGACTTGCCCCATGCTCCGCCGATGGCCGTGAGCGCCGAGCAGATCGCAGAGCCACTCACGGTGAAAATGATACCCACGCGCCGTCCCAGGCGATCTACCAGCGGGCCGATGGCCAGAGCCACCACCGCGGTGCCGACCGCGACCCAGGTCGCGATTTCGGCCTGTTCGACCTCACTCCAGCTGAAATGCCGACCGATTTCCGGTAACAGCGTGCCAAACAGAATGAAGTCATATACCGCAAACACCCACGCGAAAAACGCAATCCATGTGGCGAACCGTACTTGCTCCGGAGTCAGTTGCTCAGGTTTCCAGCCGGTCAGGTCGAGCTTATTGTAAATGGACATGAGTGACGCCTCGGACAGGGCAATGAATCAGCGGGTACGGGGGTTGCGACGCACGAAGTCGTCGGCAATCTCGTCGAAAGTGACGAACTTGACGCCAGCATGGCTTTGAATGTGCTCGATCAAGCGCTCCAGCATCAGCAGCACTTGCGGGCGACCAGACACGTCCGGGTGAATGGTCATGGTGAATACAGCGTGTTCATGTTCGCGATAGACCCAGTCGAACTGGTCGCGCCACATCTCTTCCAGGTGCCGAGGGTTGACGAAACCATGGCTGTTCGGCGCCTTCTTGATGAACATCATTGGCGGCAGATCGTCCAGGTACCAGTTGGCCGGGATTTCCACCAGATCGGTTTCTTCGCCACGCACCAAGGGCTTCATCCAGGTATCCGGGTGCTGGCTGTAATCGATTTTGGTCCACTTGTCGCCCACCCGAACGTAGTAAGGATGGAAGTCGTTGTGCATCAGGCTGTGGTCGTACTTGATGCCTTTCTTGAGCAGCAGCTCGTTGGTGACGTTGCTGAACTCCCACCATGGCGCGACATAGCCGGTCGGACGTTTGCCGGTCATTTGCGTGATAAGGTCGATGGATTTGTCGAGGACGATCTCCTCTTGCTCCGGGGTCATGGCAATCGGATTTTCATGGCTGTAACCATGCACACCGATTTCATGCCCGGCATCCGCCACGGCTTTCATCTGCTCGGGGAAGGTCTCCATGGAGTGCCCCGGAATGAACCAGGTGGTGCGCAGACCGTAACGCTCGAACAACTTGAGCAGACGCGGCGCGCCGACTTCACCGGCGAACAGGCCGCGGGAAATATCGTCCGGCGAGTCTTCGCCACCATAGGAGCCCAGCCAGCCGGCAACGGCATCCACATCCACACCAAACGCACACAGAATTTCTTTGGCCATCGTTGTTCTCCCACGGGTTAATCAGATCGGCTTCGCGCGGTACGGCACGCGGGCCGGTTGGAACTGCAAAACGTGTTCAAGGGGCTGCGATCAAGGACTCCACGGTCAACGCCGCCCGCAGCAGCCGTGCGTCTTCGCCTGCCGGTGCGCTGAGCAACAGCCCGGTGGGCAAGCCCGAGGCATCGCGGCCGCTGGGCAGTGACACACCCGGCATGTTCAGCAGGCTGCCGGGCATGGTCAGGCGCAGCGTGGCGAGGTTGGTTTGAACGAACAGATCGTCGTCCTTCAGCAGCGGTGCGAGCGGCGGCGCCACATGGGCCACGGTCGGGGTAATCAACAGCGCGCCGTCCAGTTCGAGGGTCAACTGCTCCTGCAAGCGTTCGCGCGCGGCGTAAAGATTGACCAGCAGGCTGGCCGGCATGGAACGGGCGGCCTCCAGGCGCTTGCGAACTCTGGGGTCGAGCTGGCTGGCGGCGTCGCTGTCGAGCAACGCCTGATGCAGCGCAAACGCTTCGGCCGCACCAAGCCAGCCCTGTTGCTGGGTCAACAGCAACGTGGCCTGAAATGCCTGGCAAGGCTTGACCTCGATCAGCGCACCGCCTGCACGCAAGGCTTCGACGGCACGCAACAGGTTGTCGCGGACGGCTGGCGTGACGCGCTCGTCTTCCAGCACCGCCTGATCGAGCAGAAAACGCTGACCGGCCAGGCTGCGTGGTATCAACGATGAAGGTTTGCTGCGCGCACAGAGCAGATCGTCGATCACCAGAGCGTCGCGTACGCTGCGGGTCAATGGCCCGACGCTGTCCAGCGTCAGTGCCAGCGGGAAAACACCGTCGCGGCTATAGCGGCGGCTGGTGCTGCGAAACCCCACCAGACCGTTGAGCGCTGCCGGCACACGAATAGAACCGGCGGTATCGGTGCCCATGGCGATCGGCACGGTTCCGTTGGCCACGGCGACTGCCGAACCCGAAGACGAACCGCCAGGAATGCGCGGCGAGCTGTCGCTGTTGGGGTTGATCGGCGTGCCGAAATGCGGGTTCAGGCCCAGCCCTGAATAAGCGAATTCACTGAGGTTGGTCTTGCCCAGGCTGACCATCCCGGACCGTGCCAGCAGCCCGACACTCGGCGCATCCAGCAGCGCGGGCGACAGGTTGGTGCGCACCGCGGCACCGGCGGTTGTGACGCTGCCTGCCACATCGAAAAGATCCTTCCAGGCGATGGGCACGCCGTCGAAGGGACTCAATGGCTGCCCTTGTTGCCAGCGGGCCGCAGACGCTTCGGCTTCCCTGCGTGCCCGTTCGATACTCATGGAAATGAACACATGATCGGCGGTTTCTGCCTGTTGCAGAGCCTTGTCCAGAGCCTGCACAGGGTCACTGCGCCCCTGAGCAAAATCCTCGGCCAGTGCGCAGGCATCACGGGTAACGCTGTGACTCCCGGTATCGGTCATGGACATCACACCTTTAAAAAATGTACTTATTAATAAAATGTACATTTAACAAAGGCAGATTCCATGCCAATCTGCACGTCGCGACACCCTGACCCGATCGAGCTGATGGCCCTTTCGCGCTGGAACCGCCGTACTAGAAACCTTTTTGCAAAGGGATCAATCAGTTGCGATAGGGCATCGTCAGCGCACAGGATCGTCATAAAGAAATAATGTATCTTTTATAAAAGGTACATTTCAGTGCAAAAAAGTAACGGTGGCCCCATGAGCGAGCATAAGGACGTGTGCCAAGGTGACAACAGCGCTTCTGTGCGAGAATCGTCCGTCAACCGCCAGAAGTGTATGAAACCGATGTCAGAAGAGGACCCGCGCACCGCGTCGCGCTACGCCATGATTCGCGAGGTGTTGCGTAACGCCATCGTCTCGGGCGCGGCCGCCAATGGACTGGTGCTGCTTGAAGCACCGCTGGCAGAGCTGTTCGGCACCAGCCGGGTGCCGGTGCGCAAGGCGCTCAATCTGCTGCACGAAGAAGGCTTGATCAGCCGCTTCGACGGCCGGGGTTATCTGGTCAATCCTGACGCGCAGGAAGTCGAGCCGCTGCGCCTGAGCCTGAGCCACAAGCAGTTCGGGCTGGACAGCAGTGAAGAACTGGTCGATACCCGCCCGCTCGGCGAACGCATTCATGATGAGATCGGTGCGGCACTGTCAGCCTGTATCGCGTTTGGTCACTACCGGCTGGATGAACAAAGCGCCGCGCAGCATTACGGAGTAAGCCGCGCAGTGGTTCGTGAGGCGCTGATGCGTCTGCGCGATCGCGGCCTGGTGGAAAAAGAGCCTTACTCGCAATGGCTCGCGGGGCCGCTGACGGCCCGGGAAATCACCGAAGACTACGAATTGCGCGCCTGCCTCGAGCCCGAAGCCTTGCGCCAGACGGCGCCACAGCTGAGCCGCGAAACCCTCGAAGCGATGCTGACTAGAGTCATCGAGGCGCAAAACGCCGAACAGTGCAGCCTTGAGGAAATCGAGCGCCTTGAAGATGATCTGCATCAGCAATGCCTGGGCGGCCTGCAAAACCGCAAGATCGCCATGCTGATCAGCCAGGCGCAAAGCCCGATGATCATCAACCGGATTTTCTACCGCTTGCTGAGCATTGGCGCCGATGAAGCGATGCTGGCCGAACACCGGCTGATCATCGAATTGCTGCTGCACGGCGCCTTCGACGCCGCCGCCCTGAACCTCAAGGAACACCTGCTACGCGCCCGGCAGCGCATGCTGCAACGCCTGAAAGTCCTGTCGGTATTGCCGGAGCAGGAAGTGCCGGGGTATCTGACTCGGTTGAGTTGAGGCGGGCTGGATCACTCTCGTTGCCACGCTATATAAAAGAGTCAACTCGCACTCGGTGTGAAACCCGGTTTCTGTAGGAGCGGACTTGTCCGCGAAAGGGCCTGTACATTCACAACATTTCTGCTGCTCAAACGCCCTCTTCGCGAACAAGTTCGCGCCTGTACGAGCGTTCTATTTTTTAAGGTCCAGGCTACGACTTACTTGCCGATCACTTCGCCGCGCATCGGTGCCAGACGGGCGATGAGGCGGTTTTGTACGGGGACCGGGACCTTTTCGGTGTCCATCGAGGCGATGAGGTCTTCGACCAGCGCGTTGAAATCGCTGGGCGTCAGGTTCTGGCCCTTGTGCGCCTCGGCCATGCTGTCGCCGGTATAGCGGCACGGGCCGCCGGACTCGACGCAGAGTTGTTCGACCAGCTTGTCGCGCAGACGCACGATGTCGACTTTCTTGAAGTGCTCGACGATCCGCTGATCCTTGGCCACGTTTATCAGCATGCCTTCGACGATGCGCTGGATACCTGCACGCTGGCCCAGGCCCTGGTAGAGGCTGTCATCCTTGGGTGGCTGTTGCTGCTGCGCGCAACCGGCCAGTAGCGTCAGCATCATGGCTATCAGCAAGCGCCTCATCAAAAACTCCCCTGCACAGACAGATAGGTGCCGTTCTGGTTATCCAGCGTGGCGATTTCACCCAAGCGGGCGTAAGCCAGAACCACGGACACGTGCTTGTTGGGGAAATAGCCGAGAAACACATCGGCCCAGTCACTCTCGTCTGCAAACGACAGGTTGTCCGGCTTCTCGCGATATTCGACGCCCAGCGCCCAGCGCGGATTGAACAGCACGGCTACCGAACCCTCCTTGAGCAGGCTGCGGCTGTCGCGCCGATCGCCGCCGAACCCCAACAGTCCGGTTTCGTTCGCGCGGCTGTAACGCACGCCGCCGTTGACCACGACGTTGTAGCCGAACGCCGCACCCATGAACAACCGACTGGCCGTCAGGTAGCCTTCGACATCGGAGTCACGCCGGGCGCCGACCAGGCTGGGAATCAGGAAATCGTTCTGATGCTTGTACTGCACACCCAGAGAAACCTGCGGCAGGCTTTCGTAGATCAGGTCGCCGAACAGCCGCACCTTGACGCCGAACACGTCCTGACTGAGGTTATCGTCCGGCAGGCTGAGCCTGTGCTGCAGGTTGCTGATATCGAAACGCTGATGCGCGTAGGACAACTCCACGCGATTGCCATAGGCGACCGCCAGGCCTGCCACATCGAGGTTGTAGTCCGGCAGATTCACGTGCGTGGCGAAGGCGGTAGCGCCCCACTCGCCTTGCTCGCTGTAGCCGGTGATCACCGCCCACGGGGTTATGCCGCCGCCGGCGCTGCCTTCAATGCTGGTCGCGCCGCCCGTGGCGATCAACCGGCCGTTGTCGCCCAGGGCGGACGTCGGAGCAACGCCCGCCATGCCCACCAGCAAAGACCCCAACAGCAGCGATGTTTTGTGCAACATGGATTAATTCACCATAAGACCGGGTGAGGCCTGATACGTAGCAATCCATGCCTCGAACGCCGACGCGGTCAGCGGTCGACTGATCAGGTAACCCTGGGCCGTATCGCAGTGCCAACGCCGGAGCAGGTCCAGGCTGTGTTGATACTCGACACCCTCTGCCACCACCTTCAGTCCGAGGTTGTGGCTCATTTCAATGGTCGACCGCACGATCACTGCGTCTTCACTGGTTTCATCCAGATTACGCACGAAAGACTGATCGATTTTCAGCTCTTGTACGGGCAGACGTTTCAAGTGAGCCAGTGACGAGTAACCGGTGCCGAAATCATCGATCGACAGGCTGATGCCGCAATCGCGCAGGCGATGCAGGACGATCAGTGCCTTTTCCGGTTCGCTCATGACGGCGCTTTCGGTGATCTCGAATAACAGTTGTTCGGCAGGTATGGCGTATTGCTTGAGCAGTTTCACGACATAGCCGACCAGATCATCACCCAGCAGGTCATCAGCGGAAATGTTTACCGACACCTGCAGGACCAGACCGCGCTTACGCCATTCGGCCAGCTGGCGCATCGCCTCTTCGATCACCCAGTTGGTCAGCAGGTAAATGCTTCCGGTACGCTCGGCGAGGACGATGAATTCAGCGGGCGAGACATTACCGAACTGCGGATGAGCCCAGCGCAGCAGCGCCTCGGCCTGACGCACATAGCCCTGACGAATATCCAGCTTGGGCTGGTAATGCAGCATCAATTCGCCATTCTGCGCGGCTTTGCGCAGATCACGAATGAGCGTGATCTGTCGCTGGTGGGCCAGGTCACGTCCATCCTGATAGATCTGCAGGCGACCGGGAAGGAACGCGGCGTCCTTGCGGGCAATGGCCGCACGGTTGAGCAATTCCTGGGCGGAATCACCGTGCTCCGGGTACACCGTGATACCAATGCAGCATTCAAGCGCGTACTCATGATTGTCGATACGCTGCGGCTCACTGAGCAGACGCTGCACAGCGTCAGCCATGCCCACCGCGCCAGCGCTGGACGTGTTGTCCAGCAACAGCAGAAATTCGTTGGCCCCCAGACGCGCCACGGTGTCGCCGGCGCGCAGATTGCCTTGCAGGCGCTGGCCCGCCTGCCGTAACAATTGGTCCACACCATCGGCGCTCACGCTTTCGCTGATCGTGGCAAGGTTCTCTATGCTCAGAGACAACAGAGCAACCCCGCGATCTGCCGCAATCGAACTGCCCAGACGCTCCATCACCAGCGCCCGGTTCGGCAGCCCGGTCAGGTTGTCGTGCAAAGCGTTGTGGGCCAATTGCCCCTCGCGCACCGCAATGCCTTGCTGCATGGTGTTGATCGCGTCGGCGAGCATGCCCAGTTCATCACTGCGGACCAGCGTGACCGGGGTTTTATAGTCGCCATCACCAATGCGTTTGGCCGCCGTGGCCAGGGCCTGAACCGGCAGCGAGACGCTTCGCGCCAGCGCCAGTGTGCCGATCAGCGAAGCCACCAGGGCAACCATGGAAATCCAGAAGATCTTTTGATTCAATGGCGCGAATGCCTGATAGGCCTTGTCCAGAGGGCTCTGCAACAGCGCGATGACCTGCCCGTCGCCGCCATTGCTGGTGTTGGCGAGCATCAGGGTCTGGCTGAGAAAGTTAAGATTCGATTGCTCGGTGAGCAACATCTGGCCTTCCGAGGAGCTGCGCATCAGCTCGATCAGGCCCGCGTGCAAGGCCTCTGGCTGAGTACTGATCAGTTCACCGTTCTTGCCGTCTTCTACGGTGAGAAAAGACACTTCCAGACCGCTGAGCGAGCGCAGTTCTTCGGCAATATCGCTGTCGATGGTAAAGCCCATGACCACGCGGCCGATCGGCAATGGCGCGAGAACGGTGGCCTCCACCAGCAAATGAGGGTCTCCGCCGCCGGGCACAATGAGCACTGACTGACCGGCACGTTTGGCGTTGCGCAGGGCCTGGTCATAGACAAACCTGGAACCCTCGGGGACTTTCGGTACGGTGCTGGCAATCACTACGCCATCCATGCCCAGCAGGAACATGTCGCTGGCATTGATGCGCTTGCCGTGGTTGAGCAGCACCGAGCGAATGGTCGAGGAATCGGCACTGGCCACGGCATCGCGAAAGCCAAAATCGGCTGCCACCAATTGCACGGTGTCACGCAAACGCTTGCCGCGCAGGTCGATCAGCCGTTCGAACACACGACTGCCCACCTCCAGTTGCGCCTGAGCCTGAGTGCGCACCGCCTCGCCTGTTGCAACCTTGACGGCGATGTAGACCGCACTCACGACAATCAGCAACAGGACAATCAGAACCCCGGCGATGCGCGCCTGAAAGCTGGCTTTAAATTTCATTCATGCGTGGCCTTGTGGAAGGCGTCACCGAAGCCGCCTGGTGCGGGCTTGCCGGGTTTGTCCTCGGCTTGCATTTCGACCGCCAGGTTGAAACGCTGGGTGAGCCCGGCGGCAGGCACCTCGAACTCGCCGCCCGATACCGGCTGCATGTCCGCGATCTGCGGGTGCCAGAGGGTGGCGTTGTAGTGCCCGGCGGGCATCTGATCGAGCTTGAGCTGGCCGTTGCTGTCGGTCACGCCGAACCATGAATCGTCGGTGACGTAGATGTAACCGACCATCCAGTCATGGATGTTGCAGCCCAGCACCACCACGCCGGGTTTGTCGAACAACAACGGATCCGAGGGTGTGCCCTCGTAAAGTCGCAATTCGAAGCGCTTGGCCGGAGAAAAGGAGTAGACCTGATGGCGGATGTTGTCGCTGTTGGGAAACTTGACCTGAGTGCCGGTGTGGATGGCCAGTACATGTGGCGCAAACTCCTGATCACGCTGATCCATTGATGCCTTCAACGCAACGGGTGAAGGATCGGGCGGCCCTTTGAGGGTGACCACCGCATCCGCAAGGGGCTTGCCCTCCTTGTCCATCACCTGCGCGGTAAAGGTGGCAGCCGATGCGCTCGCAGCCGAGGCTACGCACAGTCCGGCCAGCAATGCCGATATAAATACGTTGGTCATACCTGATTCAACCCATAACGGCAGCGCCGTAAATGAAATAAGCCCGCTCTTTTCTACCCTGACAGGCCCCACCACTCATAAATAGCGGTTTTCCAATCGCTTTACAGACTATCGACCGAGACTATTGAAACCTGAGAGCCACCGCCCCATCTAAGAGCCATGTTCAACTTCTCAGGTGCCCCATGAACGACCAGCAGACAGACTCGCCAGATTTGCCCAACGACGCAGACGAGCACGATGTGTCTCTGAGTTCCGACAGCACCTCGCTTGCCTTGCCCGGCCAGAACCTGCCCGACAAGGTTTACATCATTCCGATCCACAACCGTCCGTTCTTTCCGGCGCAGGTCCTGCCTGTCATCGTCAATGAAGAGCCG
Organism: Pseudomonas sp. B20; assembly: GCF_020515755.1. Lineage (NCBI taxonomy): Bacteria > Pseudomonadati > Pseudomonadota > Gammaproteobacteria > Pseudomonadales > Pseudomonadaceae > Pseudomonas > Pseudomonas sp. B20. Next base: position 220,706 of record NZ_JAHPJG010000001.1, on the reverse strand, counting down.
TGGGCCGAAACGCTGGAGCTGGTCAGCAAGTCCGAGCATCATTCGCTGGCGCTGTTCTTCATGGACACTCCGCAGGAAGATCCACGCCACTTCAAGACTGACGCACTCCCCGAGTATGGCACTCTGGTCAAGGTTCACCACGCCAGTCGTGAAAATGGTCGTTTACAGTTCGTCGCGCAGGGCCTGAGCCGGGTGCGCATCCGTACCTGGCTCAAGCATCATCGCCCGCCGTATCTGGTAGAAGTCGAATACCCGCAGCAGCCCAATGAGCCGACCGATGAAGTGAAGGCCTACGGCATGGCCCTGATCAACGCGATCAAGGAACTGCTGCCGCTCAACCCGCTGTACAGCGAAGAGCTGAAGAATTATCTCAACCGTTTCAGCCCCAATGACCCCTCGCCGCTCACCGACTTTGCCGCTGCCCTGACCTCCGCCACCGGCGTCGAATTGCAGGAAGTACTCGATTGTGTGCCGATGCTCAGGCGCATGGAGAAGGTCCTGCCGATGCTGCGCAAGGAAGTCGAGGTTGCACGCCTGCAGAAAGAAATCTCTGCCGAGGTGAACCGCAAGATCGGCGAGCATCAGCGGCAGTTCTTCCTAAAGGAACAGCTCAAGGTCATCCAGCAGGAGCTGGGCCTGAGCAAGGACGATCGCAGCGCCGACATCGAACAGTTCGAGCAGCGTCTGGAAGGCAAGACCCTGCCGCCACAGGCGCGCAAGAAGTTCGACGAAGAAATCGGCAAGCTCAAGGTGCTGGAAACCGGCTCGCCCGAATACGCCGTGACACGCAATTACCTGGATTGGACCAGCTCGCTGCCATGGGGCATCTACGGTGCCGACAAGCTGGACCTCAAGCACGCGCGCAAGGTGCTCGATCAGCACCATGCCGGGCTTGACGACATCAAGGCACGGATTCTGGAATTCCTCGCCGTCGGTGCCTACAAGGGTGAAATCAGCGGCTCGATCGTGCTGCTGGTCGGTCCGCCGGGGGTGGGCAAGACCAGCGTCGGGCGCTCGATTGCCGAGTCGCTGGGGCGGCCGTTCTATCGCCTGAGCGTAGGCGGCATGCGCGACGAGGCCGAAATCAAGGGCCACCGCCGTACCTACATCGGTGCGCAACCGGGCAAGCTGGTGCAGGCGTTGAAAGACGTTGAAGTCATGAACCCGGTCATCATGCTCGATGAAATCGACAAGATGGGCCAGAGCTATCAGGGCGATCCGGCATCCGCGCTGTTGGAAACCCTGGACCCGGAACAGAACGTCGAGTTTCTCGATCACTACCTGGACTTGCGTCTGGACCTCTCCAAGGTTCTGTTCGTGTGCACGGCCAACACGCTGGACTCGATCCCCGGCCCGCTGCTTGACCGGATGGAAGTGATTCGCCTGTCCGGCTATATCACCGAAGAGAAACTGGCGATTGCCAAACGCCACTTGTGGCCCAAGCAGTTGGCGAAAGCCGGCGTTGCGAAAAACAAGCTGAGCATCAGTGACAGCGCCCTGCGCGCCGTCATCGAGGGCTACGCTCGCGAAGCCGGTGTGCGGCATCTGGAAAAACAGCTCGGCAAGCTGGTGCGCAAGGCGGTAGTCAAACTGCTGGATGCGCCTGATTCAGTGATCAAGATCGGGCCGAAAGACCTCGAAGCGTCGTTGGGCATGCCGGTGTTCCGCAGCGAACAGGTGCTGTCCGGCACTGGCGTGATCACCGGTCTGGCCTGGACCAGCATGGGCGGCGCCACCCTGCCGATCGAGGCGACGCGCATTCATACGCTCAACCGCGGTTTCAAGCTGACCGGCCAGTTGGGCGATGTGATGAAGGAGTCGGCCGAAATTGCCTACAGCTACGTCAGCGCCAATCTGTCGAAGTTTGGTGGTGATGCGAAGTTCTTCGATGAGGCGTTCGTGCACGTACACGTTCCCGAAGGTGCCACCCCGAAAGACGGCCCGAGTGCGGGCGTGACCATGGCCAGCGCCTTGCTGTCCCTGGCCCGCAACCAGCCGCCGAAAAAAGGCGTCGCCATGACCGGCGAACTGACCCTGACCGGGCACGTGCTGCCTATCGGCGGCGTCCGCGAAAAAGTCATTGCCGCGCGGCGCCAGAAAATCCACGAACTGATCCTGCCGGAGCCTAACCGTGGCAACTTCGAAGAACTGCCGGACTATCTCAAGGAAGGCATTACCGTGCACTTCGCCAAACGCTTCGCGGACGTGGTGAAGGTGCTGTTCTAGAGCTTGATACTGCGCAGGTCCTGCGCTGAATTGGCACGAGAGGTGTTCTATCGGGCGCCTCTCGTTCCGCACGCTCCAGCGTGGGAATGCAGTTCTGGACCCTCTGCGTCCGATCCAGAGCGTGACAGCTGTCGTACTCCCCCACAAAACTCCGATCAGTTATCCTTGCGCCTCGTATCGCGATACCGGAACTTGCCATGACCCCTGCCCGTTTCATTGCCCCGCTGAGCCTTGCGCTGCTGACGGCGTGCGCTCAGACGCCGAAAAACATTGTGTCCATCGACACGCAAAGCGACTGCCCGCTGACACTTACGTCCGGGCAGACGCTGATCCTGACTCTGCCCAGCAACCCGACCACCGGCTTTCGCTGGCTGACCCAGAACCCGGCCCAGAATATCCTGCGCAGCCTGGGGCCTGAGGTGTATGCCAACGCCGAGAGCAAGGAAATGGTCGGCAACGGTGGGCAATCGGTCTGGCGCTTCAAGGCCACCGATGCCGGGACCGGCCGGCTGATGATGGTCTATCAGCAACCCTGGGCACCCGAAGTCGCCCCGGAGCAGACCTTCGAGTGCGCCATCAGCGTGAAGTGAGGCGTTGCGCGCGGCTTGTCCGACAGCACGTACTGCACCATGCATCCCGGCGGCAACTTGGCTAGAATGCCCGCCTTTCAAAGCCTTCGCCGGAACCGCCGTGAGCAAAGAAACCGACCGCATTTTCGCCCAGCCACTACCCCAGGTGCCTGACTTCGCCTTCAACGAAGACGTGGTGCGGGTATTCCCGGACATGATCAAACGCTCGGTGCCTGGTTATCCGACGATTGTCGAAAACCTCGGTGTGCTGGCCGCGCAATTTGCGCAACCCAACACTGTGCTCTATGACCTTGGCAGTTCTCTGGGCGCTGTTACCCAGGCCCTGCGCCGTCATGTACGCGGCGAGGGTTGTGAGGTCATCGCGATAGACAACTCCAGTGCCATGGTCGAGCGTTGCCGTGAATACCTCAACGCGCAGGACTCCATGTTTCAGGAGTTGTTGCCGGTGCAGGTCCTCGAAGGCGATATCCTCGCCCTGACGTTCAAACCCGCCTCGGTGGTGGCGCTGAACTTCACCCTGCAATTCATCGCCCCCGACCAGCGCCTGGCATTACTCGGGCGCATTCGTGACGCACTGGTGCCCGGCGGCGCGCTGATCCTCTCGGAAAAACTGCGCTTCGACGACCCGCAGGAACATGCGCTGCTGACGGACCTGCACATCGCCTTCAAACGCGCCAACGGCTACAGCGACCTGGAAATTGCCCAGAAGCGCAGCGCCATTGAAAACGTCATGAAACCCGACAGCCTCGAAGAACACCGCCAACGCCTGCTTGCCGCAGGTTTTTCCAAGGTGGTGCCGTGGTTTCAATGCCTTAACTTCACCTCGTTGATTGCCCTGCCATGATTGATCTCGCTCCCCTCGTCCGTCGTCTGGCGGGAACCCCTCTGGCCGATTGGGCCAATGGCCTGCAGGCCCAGCTCGACACCAAGATGGCCAAGGGTCACGGTGACCTGCAGCGCTGGCAAAGTGCGCTGGATGCCTTGCCCGACCTGCAGCCCGAGCGAATCGATCTGATCGACAGCTTTACCCTGGAAGCCGAGTGCAACGGCGAGACCCGCACCGCCCTGCGCAAGGCACTGCTGGGCCTGTCACCGTGGCGCAAGGGGCCGTTCAATGTGTTCGGCGTGCACATCGACACCGAATGGCGCTCGGACTGGAAGTGGTCGCGGGTTTCGCCACACCTGGACCTCAAGGGCAAACGCGTTCTGGATGTCGGCTGCGGCAACGGTTATTACCAATGGCGCATGCTTGGCGCCGGGGCCGACAGCGTGATCGGGGTCGACCCCAACTGGCTGTTCTTCTGTCAGTTTCAGGCCATGCAGCGCTATCTGCCTGACCTGCCCGCCTGGCACCTGCCGTTCGCGCTGGAAGACTTGCCCGCCAATCTGGAAGGTTTCGACACGGTGTTCTCGATGGGCGTGCTGTATCACCGCAAATCGCCCATCGACCACCTGCTGGCCTTGAAAGACTGTCTGGTAAAAGGCGGCGAGCTGGTGATGGAAACCCTGGTAGTGCCGGGCGATGTCCATCAGGTGCTGGTCCCGGAAGATCGTTATGCGCAGATGCGCAACGTCTGGTTCCTGCCTTCAGTACCTGCTCTGGAGTTGTGGATGCGCCGTGCCGGCTTCACCGATGTGCGTTGCGTCGATGTCAGCCACACGACGGTCGACGAACAACGCAGCACCGAGTGGATGCGCTTCCAGTCCCTGAGCGACTATCTGGACCCCACCGACCACAGCAAGACAGTCGAGGGCCTGCCTGCCCCCATGCGTGCGGTGATCGTGGGGCGCAAGCCCTGAGGGACGAGTTATCTGGCTGCCGCCACGATCAACGCTTTCATCTCGGCCACTGCCGCCTTGAAGCCGACGAACAGAGCATGAGCCACCAGCGCGTGGCCGATGTTCAGTTCGTTGATGCCCTTGATCGCGGCGACCGCTTCGACGTTGTGATAATGCAGGCCGTGACCGGCGTTGACGATCAGCCCTTGGGCGAGACCAAACGCGACGCCGTCGGCGACCCGCTGCAGTTCTTCGGCGACTTCAGTCGGGGTCTGAGCATCGGCATAGCGACCGGTATGCAGTTCGATGGCGGGGGCGCCGATGCGTTTTGAAGCGGCGATCTGACGCTCGTCGGCGTCGATGAACAGTGAAACCTCGCAGCCAATCTTCGCCAGTCGCTCGACCGCCGTCTTGATCCGCGCTTCCTGCCCTGCCACGTCCAGACCGCCTTCGGTAGTCAGCTCCTGCCGTGTCTCAGGCACCAGGCAGATGTGCGCCGGGCGAATGCGTTCGGCGAAGGCGAGCATGTCTTCGGTCACGCCCATCTCGAAATTCATGCGGGTCTGCAAGACGTCCTTGAGCAGCAGGACATCGCGCTCCTGAATGTGGCGGCGGTCTTCACGCAGGTGAACGGTGATGCCGTCGGCGCCTGCCTCTTCGGCGTCCAGGGCAGCCTTGACCGGGTCCGGGTAACGCGTGCCACGGGCCTGACGCAAGGTGGCTACGTGGTCGATGTTCACGCCGAGAAGGATACGAGTGCTGTGGGTCACGGTGGTCTCCAGAAAAATGGGCGAGCTGGTCGAAGCAGGCTGTAGAGAATAAAGCCTGATCAAGGCTTGCGAAACAGTTCACGACTGACTAAAGGGCGACCGCCCAAGTGAACCGCCAGCGCCTGACGCATCAGGCGCTTGGCAGCGGACAATGCGCCAGGGACGCTCCAGTCCGCTTCGGACATGGCCAGCAATTCCGCGCCCTGAAACAGACCGGGCTGAAGCAGGTACACACGCTCGAGCCCGGCATCGACCTGCAGACGATACATGCCATCAATGGCCAGTGGTTCGCCGTTGATGTCGGCGTTCATCGCGAAGCCATAGCCCAGGTCATCCAGCAAGCGCCATTCGAACGAACGCAGCAACGGCTCCAGCGGACGCCCCAGAGAAAGGGCCAGCAGCGTGGCAGCGTAATGTTCGAACACGGCAGGATGAGGGTCTTCGGCAGGCAACAGGCGAATCAGCAATTCGTTGAGGTACATGCCGCTGAACAGCGCCTCGCCGGTCATCCAGGTAGCGACGCCTGCGCTTTCCATGCGACCGACATTCTTCAGCTCGCCCCGCCCTCGAAACTCGACCTCGAGGGGCACGAACGGGCGTGCCAGCGAACCGGCCTTGCCCTTGGCACTGCGCAGCACGGCACGCAGACGCCCCTGAGGCGTGAGGAAGTCGACCAGCGCGCTGTTTTCGCGATACGCACGGCTGTGGAGCACATAAGCAGGTTGGCCGGTAGGCGTGCTCATCAGGCTGGCTCGAAAGGGAAGTGTTCGCCCGACCATAGCAAAGTCGGGCGAAAGGACAGCTTAGAGGTCGCCGTAACCAAGGGAACGCAGTGCGCGCTCGTCATCGGACCAGCCACCCTTGACCTTGACCCACAGGTTGAGCATCACCTTGGAGTCGAACAGCAGCTCCATGTCACGACGCGCGTCACTGCCGATGCGCTTGATGCGATCGCCCTTGTCGCCAATGATGATCTTCTTCTGTCCGTCGCGCTCGACGAGGATCAGCGCATGGATATGCAGGGTGCGGCCCTGCTGCTTGAACTCTTCGATCTCGACGGTGATCTGGTACGGAAGCTCGGCACCCAACTGGCGCATGATCTTCTCGCGAACCAGTTCGGCAGCCAGAAAGCGGCTGCTGCGATCGGTGATCTGGTCTTCGGGGAAGAAGTGATCATTCTCGGGCAGGTGCGAGGCAATCAGGCTTTCCAGCGCTTCGAGGTTGTGGCCATGCTGCGCGGAGATCGGCACGATGGACGCATTCGGCAGCTGGCCCTGCAGCCACTCCAGATGCGGCATCAGGTCGCTCTTGTCCTCGATGCGATCGGTCTTGTTGATCGCCAAGATGACCGGACCCTGCACATACTGAACGCGCTCCAGAACCATCTGGTCTTCGTCTGTCCAGCGGGTGCGATCGACGACGAAGATGACCACGTCGACGTCCTTCAGCGCCGCCGAAGCGGTCTTGTTCATGTAACGGTTGAGCGCTTTCTCGCCATTCTTGTGCATGCCGGGGGTATCGACATAGATCGCCTGCACGGCGCCCTCGGTCTTGATGCCCAGCATGTTGTGGCGCGTGGTCTGCGGCTTGCGCGAGGTGATCGCGAGCTTCTGACCGAGAATGTGGTTGAGCAGCGTGGACTTGCCTACGTTGGGACGGCCGACAATGGCAACATAGCCACAGCGTGTTGCGGTTGTATCATTCATGACCGTTCTCCACGCCCAGGGCGATGAGTGCTGCTGCGGCGGCTACCTGTTCGGCGATCCGGCGGCTGACACCCTGTCCTCGGCTTTTTTCATTCAATAGGTTGATCTCGCATTCGACGAAAAACGTCCGGCAATGCGGTTCGCCCTGGATATCCACCACCTCGTAACGCGGCAGTTCGCAGGCCCTCGACTGGAGAAATTCCTGCAGTCGGGTCTTGGGGTCCTTGTTGGTGTCCACCAGCGTCAGGCTGTCAAACTCGGTTGTCAGCCAGGCCAGGACGCGCTCGCGCGCCGCCTCCATGCCTGCATCCAGGTAGATCGCCCCGATCAGCGCCTCGAGCGCGTCGGCGAGAATCGACTCACGACGGAAACCACCGCTTTTCAACTCGCCCGAGCCCAGGCGCAGGTACTCGCCCAGGTCAAAACCACGGGCCAGCAGCGCCAGGGTCTCGCCCTTCACCAGCCGCGCCCGCAAGCGGGACAACTGGCCTTCGCGAGCCTGGGGGAAGCGCTCGAACAGCGCCTCGCCAGCCACGAAGTTGAGAATCGCATCACCGAGAAACTCCAGACGCTCATTGTTGCGACCGGCAAAACTGCGATGGGTCAGGGCCAGGACCATCAGCTCCTGATCCTTGAAGGTGTAGCCGAGCTGACGCTCAAGGCGGCTCAAGGATACGCTCACGGTTTACCCACGCTGAATTGCTTGTCGAACTTCAACACCAGATCGATGTTCTGGAACCACGGTTCACGTTGCTCATAGTTCAAATGAGCCTGGAACGCATTGTTCTCCACCGTCACTTTCAACGCCTTGTTCAAATCTATATCCCGAATGCTGTTGACCTGCATGTTCTTACCGACATAACCGTAAAAATCGTCGACCGTGGTGATGTCCAGGGTCTTGTTGGTGTCGACCGCTTCGATGATTTTCTTCATCGTCATGTAGTCGAGGTAGTGCGGGACCAGCTTGAAGGCCGTGCTCGTCGCAAACGCGACCAGCGCCAGCACTAACAGCCAGCCCACGAAAGAAAAGCCTTTTTGAGAAGTAGAGAACGCCATGTTCGACTTCGACCTCAAGAGTGCAACGCCTCCTGACCGGGTCGACTCATGCTTCAGAGGCGTTTCCAGTCAGCCCAAATGACATACGGCGCTGCTCAGGCAGCGCCGCATCGATTACTTGATCAGCCCTACACGCGCAAAGTTGGGGAAGTGGCTCAGTTTCGGCTCGGGCCAGCTCATCCACACCGCAAACGCCTTGCCTACGATGTTCTTGTCCGGGACCATGCCCAGCTCGTCCTTGGGAATGTTGGGATCATCCCAGTAACGACTGTCGTTGGAGTTGTCACGGTTGTCGCCCATCATGAAGTAGTGCGCGGCAGGCACGGTCCATTCACTGTCAGGCGGCGCGCGGTAGCGGCTCATTTCCTGACGGATCTGATGCTCGACTTCGCCCAGCTGCTCTTCATAGAGTTCCGCGCTGCCCAGTGTACCGGGCTCGGTGCCGATCAGCTTCTTGGCGACCAGCTCGCCATTGATGAACAGCCGCTTGTCGCTGGTGTAGCGAATACGATCACCCGGCAGACCGACGACACGCTTGATGTAATTGACGCTCGGGTCGCTCGGATAGCGGAACACCATCACGTCGCCACGCTGCGGATCACCGATCTGAATCACCTTCTGGTCCAGTACCGGCAGGCGAATGCCGTACGCGAACTTGTTGACCAGAATGAAATCACCCACATCCAGTGTCGGCTTCATGGAGCCCGAAGGAATCTGGAACGGCTCGACCAGAAACGAACGAAGCACCAGCACGATGAACAACACCGGGAAGAACGATTTGCCGTACTCGACCAGCAAAGGCTCTTTGTTCAAGCGCTCCACGACAGCAATGTCAGGTTCGCCCACGCTGCCCTGATAGTTGGAAATGGCAGCCCGGCGACGGGGCGCCAGGATGACCAGATCAATCAGTGCAAGCACGCCACAGACGAAGACAGCGATGACCAACAACAGCGGGAAATTTAGTGACATAGGACCTGACTATTCCAACCTGAGCACTGCAAGGAAGGCTTCCTGTGGAATTTCCACGTTGCCGACCTGCTTCATGCGTTTCTTACCGGCCTTTTGCTTCTCCAGCAATTTACGCTTGCGGCTGACGTCACCGCCGTAGCATTTGGCCAATACGTTCTTTCTAAGCGCCTTGACGGTTGTCCGGGCCACAATCTGACCGCCGATAGCCGCCTGAATTGCCACGTCGAACATCTGTCGAGGGATCAGCTCTTTCATCTTCTCGGTCAGCGCACGCCCTTTGTAGTGTGCGTTGTCGCGGTGAACGATCAGGGCCAGGGCGTCGACCTTCTCGGCGTTGATCAGAACGTCGAGTTTGACAAGGTTGGCCGACTGGTAACGATCAAAATGATAATCCAGCGAAGCATAACCGCGGCTGACAGACTTGAGACGATCGAAGAAGTCGAGAACCACTTCGTTCATCGGCAAATCGTAGCTCACCTGAACCTGCGTGCCGAGGAACAGCATGTCGTGCTGTACGCCACGTTTTTCGATACACAACGTAATGACGTTGCCCAGGTGCTCCTGCGGCACAAGAATATTTGCGCGAACGATGGGCTCGCGCATGTCTTCGATGGCCGACAGGTCAGGCAGCTTGGAAGGGTTATCGACGTAAATCGTTTCGCCCGTCTTCAGTAACAGTTCGAAGATTACGGTTGGCGCGGTGGTGATCAGGTCGAGGTTGTACTCACGCTCCAGGCGTTCCTGGATGATCTCCATGTGCAGCATGCCGAGGAAGCCACAGCGGAAGCCGAAGCCCAGCGCGTCGGAGCTCTCGGGCAGGTATTGCAGTGAAGAGTCGTTAAGCGTCAGCTTTTGCAGCGCTTCACGGAAGTCTTCGAAGTCGTCCGAGCTGACCGGGAACAGGCCTGCGTAGACTTGTGGCTGAATACGCTTGAAGCCGGGCAGCACGTCGACGTCGGGGGTGGTGCTCAGGGTCAGGGTGTCACCGACCGGCGCACCATGAATGTCCTTGATGCCGGCGATGATGAAGCCTACTTCGCCCGCTTTCAGATCGACGGTCGCCGAGTGCTTGGGGTTGAACACGCCCACGCTGTCGACCAGATGCAGCTTGCCGGTCGACTTGACGAGAATCTTGTCGCCCTTCTTGACGCGGCCGTGGCGCACACGCACCAGAGACACGACGCCCAGGTAGTTATCGAACCAGGAGTCGATGATCAACGCCTGCAGCGGATCTTCGATATTGCCGGTCGGTGCAGGGATGGTCGCGACCAGACGCTCGAGGACCTCGTCAACGCCCATGCCGCTCTTGGCGCTGCACGCCACGGCATCGGTGGCGTCGATGCCGATGATCTTCTCGATCTCTTCCTTGACGCGGTCCGGATCGGCCTGCGGCAAGTCCATCTTGTTCAGTACCGGCATGACCTCAAGGCCCTGCTCGATGGCGGTGTAGCAGTTGGCGACCGATTGCGCCTCGACGCCCTGCCCTGCATCGACGACCAGCAACGCACCTTCGCACGCGGCCAGAGAACGGCTGACTTCGTAGGTGAAGTCGACGTGCCCGGGGGTGTCGATGAAGTTCAGCTGGTAGGTGATACCGTCTTTGGCCTTGTAATACAGGGTAACGCTGTGGGCCTTGATGGTGATCCCGCGCTCGCGCTCAAGATCCATGGAGTCGAGCACCTGCGCTTCCATTTCGCGCTCGGTCAGGCCGCCGCACATTTGAATGAAACGGTCGGCCAGCGTCGACTTGCCATGGTCAATGTGGGCGATGATGGAGAAATTGCGGATATGACTCAAATCACTCACGGATCAACACTCAAAAAGGTTGCAGGCAGATTGCCCGCCGAAAAATAGCCGGGAATTGTACCTGAACTAAGCAAGAGGCGTCACGCTTACAGGCACCCGGATCGGCGCACGGTAAACAAACGGGCACAAAAAAGGGTGGCCATGGCCACCCTTTCCGCTTAAACCGACCGGTTACTCGGACAGCTTGAAGGTGATGAAGGTCGCACGACCCTGACGCAAAACGCGCATCGAGACAGAGCGATCCTTGGGCAGGCTTTTCGCCACCTCGGTGAACTGCTTGCTGGACGTGATCGCCTGATTGTTCAAGTGAGTGATCACATCACCCGCCTGCAGACCGATCAGCGAAGCCGGGCCACCTGTGACTTCCTTGATGGCAACGCCACCTTTGAGGTCCAGGGACTTCTTCTGCTCGGCGGTCAACTCGATCACCGATACGCCCAGACGATTACTGCTGCGCTCGGCACCCGTACCGCCAACATCGCCCATCTCCTGACCTTCATCAGGCAGTGCGCCGACGGTAACCGTCAACTTCTGACGCTTGCCGTCACGAATCACTTCAAGTTCGGCCTTGCTGCCGTCCTTGAGGTTGCCGATCAGGTGCGGCAGGTCAGCCGACATGACGATTGGCTGGCCGTTGGCGCTCAGAATCACGTCACCCACCTGCACACCGCCCTTGGCAGCCGGGCCATCTTCAAGCACCTGCGCAACCAGCGCACCGGCAGGCTTGTCCAGGCCAAACGACTCGGCGAGGTCCTTGTTCACTTCCTGGATGACCACACCCAGCCAGCCGCGGCTGACTTTGCCATTAGCCTTGAGCTGGTTGGCGACATCCATGGCGACGTCGATCGGAATCGCGAACGACAGGCCCATGAAACCACCTGAGCGGGTGAAGATCTGCGAGTTGATCCCGACGACCTCGCCAGCCATGTTGAACAGCGGACCACCGGAGTTACCCGGGTTGATGGCCACGTCGGTCTGAATGAACGGCACATAGGTGTCGTTAGGCAGGCTGCGCCCCTTGGCACTGACGATACCCTTGGTCACGGAGTGATCGAAACCGAACGGCGAGCCAATCGCCAGAACCCATTCGCCGACCTTGAGCGTATTGGAATTGCCCAGTTTGGCGGTCGGCAGGTCCTTGCCATCGATTTTCAGCACGGCAACGTCGGTACGCGGATCGGTACCGACCAGTTTGGCCTTCAACTCGCTGCGATCAGACAGGCGTACGAGAATCTCGTCAGCGCCATCGATTACGTGGTTGTTGGTCAGCACGTAGCCATCAGGGGAGATGATGAAGCCCGAGCCGAGGGACTGAGCCTCACGCTGGCGATCGCCCTTGCCTGCACCCGAGCCTGGCGGACGCGAACCCGGCGGCATGCTGCGCTCGAGAAACTCGCGAAGCATCGGCGGCAGGCCTTCCAGATCAGGCATCTGCTGATTGGCGACGGCACGGTCCGGCAACTTCTGGCGCGTACTGATATTCACCACTGCGGGCGATGCCTGCTCGACCAGCCCGGTGAAGTCCGGCAGGTTTTCGGCCTGCGCCGTAGCCACCTGACCGAGCATCAGCACAGCGGCAATCAATGAAAAGTAGGATTTCATGCGTGGTATCGACATATGGCTCCCGTTTGTAACGAGGAAAAAATTAAGCAGTCCGAAGCAACCGACTCAAAGACCTCAAGCAGCGATGCTTATCTCTGGATCAGCGACATGACCTCTGAAAACGACAAAAGGCCAGAGCTGCGAGGCTCTGACCTATAGAAAAAAAACAGAGTTTTTGCAATCTGCAAACCTCACCAAACATTTCAGCGCCTTTGCTCAAGCCAGGTTGAGTGCGGCCTGGCGGCTTCTGTAACCCAGGATGAAAATTTTTACATCCTGGGAGCCGTGACTCCAAATGTTTATTTATTGGCTGAAGGTTCGTCGTTACGCATCGACAATGCTATGCGCTCTGCAGTACCCATCGGGACTTCTCCGACGACCGTCACCATCATGTCGCCCTGCGGCGTTGTCAGACGGCGGGAAACGGCCACTGTCGGGCCTAGCTGGGTGCGAATATCCGAAGACGCGCCACCTTTAACCGATTCGATGAACACCGAAAAACGCGCCAGACCGTCGCTGTACATCAGATGGGTCACCGGCGACTGCGTAGCAGGGTCTTTGCGTACACCGCTGCTGCTGACGTCAAAACCCGGCGGTAACCAGTCCGAATGCCATGCCACAGGGCTTATGGAGGGCTCAGGCTTGGTCTTCACCACAGAAACAGGCTTGCAGTCGGCACTGGTCTTGAGCATCTGCTCGGACAGCGCGCTGGCAGTATCGAGATCGGTAAACTGGAAACGCTCGAGCAGCTGCCCCTTCTCGCTCAACAGAAGCGACTTGAGCACAAGACCGGTTTCGTTATCCAGGTGCAGTTCGAGGCCGTATCGATGCTGGTCCTTGGGGGACAGCGCAACGATAGTTGCCTGACGACCGGCCACTCTGGATTTGCCGGCAATTTTCATGTCGTACCAGGCGGACAGTCTTTTGACATCGAATGCGCGGGGAGAAGAGTCGGCCGGATTGGCCACACCGGCTTCGAGCGTGCCGCTGACGCACTGAGTAAGCCCGTCAACACGCAATACTTCCTGAGCAGAACCATCAAGCTGCAGCAAGCGCTCCTGAATATGGCCGTCCGCTATGCGGTGCCAGATTCGGTGAGTAGAAAAACTACCGTTGCGCTCGTATACAAAGGTGCCTTGATAGCTTTGCTGCTGATCAACCTTGGCAAGACGATTGATTGCGTCTTGCGCATCATCAGCCTGTACCGGGAGGGCAAGCCATCCACCAAGCAGTAGTGGCAGTAGAGGGACGGCTCGCATGATCCTCCTTAACGGTTTTCCAGACTCGCAGCACGTGCGTATGGCAGCGCGCTTTCAGTACCCTTCAACGCTGCTTCCTGAGCATGCTGGCGCAGATAGCCCGGCAGACGCTGATCACCTTGACCACCGCCCTGCAATACACCATTGGCCATAGGACCAGGCGCTTGCTCGGCGCTTTCAGTGTAGCCAGCCAGTACGGCCGGGCCTTTCACTTGCGGAACAGTCAGATTGGCAGGCTGCTGGGTCTGCTGTGCCAGTTGCGCACCGGCGATATCGTCCTGGTTATACAGGCGGACACCGGCCAGAACGGCTACGGTAACCGACGCTGCAACGGCCAGACGACCCAGCGTACGCCAAGGACCGCGAGCTGCCTTGAGCGGGCTGACTTCATCGGCGATCGCGGCAGATACAGCAGCCGAGATATCCAGATGAGGGATCAGCAGCTCTTTGTGCATCGCTGCACGAGCAACTTGGTAACGCGACCAGGTGGCGCGAGTATCGGCATCGTCAATGGCATTCAATACCCGACGTAATTCCAGTTCGTCCGCTTCATTATCAAGTACCGCGGACAGCGATTCCTGCAGGGCTTCACGACTCATGGCGGGTTCCTCTCTTGGGCTATCGCCGCTGTCTCAGGATTCCTGCAACAACGGCTGCAGGGCTTTATCGATGGCTTCCCGAGCGCGGAAGATCCGAGAGCGCACGGTACCAACAGGACACTGCATGACGCTCGCAATGTCTTCATAACTCAGACCATCGAATTCACGTAAAGTTAGTGCCGTACGTAAATCTTCCGGGAGAAGCTGGATGGTCCGATGGACGGTGCCCTCGATCTCATCCCTCAACAATGCACGCTCCGGCGACTCGATGTCCTTGAGGCCGTGGTCGCCGTCGTAGAACTCCGCGTCTTCAGACCTTACATCGCTATCCGGTGGTCGCCGACCTCGCGAAACCAGATAGTTCTTCGCCGTGTTAATGGCGATGCGGTACAGCCAGGTGTAGAAAGCACTGTCACCGCGAAAATTTCCGAGAGCACGGTAAGCCTTGATAAAGGCTTCCTGTGCAACGTCTTGAGCCTCATGGGTGTCGTGCACGAATCGCACGATCAACCCTAGAATTTTGTGCTGATACTTCAGCACCAACAGATCAAATGCTCGCGTATCGCCACGCTGTACACGCTCGACAAGCTGCTGATCCTCTTCCTGGGTTAGCATGAACACTCCTCGTTAAGCATGAAGGAGTGTTGCAACTGATATTGTTCAGGCTCGCAAACATAGACTCGGGCTTTTCGCAAAAGTTCTCCCCCTTCAAGCAAGTTTCCTGCAAGCCATCATAAAGCGTGCACGAAAAACGCAGCTCGACACGGTCGGCTGCGCGAATAGTCTTGTCGCCAGTTTCGCAGTTGATGATCACTTATCTAACCCTGCGAAATAGACGCTGTTCCTGTGTAGGCAACCTGCTATTGAGCATGGTTCTTTACAAAAAGTTCCATTGACACAATCGCCGGCGTGAGCCTCAAACTGCATAAAGCTCCCTTGAATCAACGCGCTGGAGCATTTCCAGCAACCGAACAAAAGGAAAACAATAGGCATGCGGTCCGGGACTGGAGCACAATCCAGACCCGCCGTGGTCTCACATTGCCATGTAGGCGAGGCTATTGTGCCGTTACCCCAATACTTATACTAGTGGTCGCCAAGGGCAGAATTCGCAGATGAGCCAACATTTTCAGCATGACGTACTGGTAATCGGCAGCGGCGCTGCCGGGTTGAGCCTGGCACTGACCCTCCCCGACCACCTGCGGATTGCGGTCCTGAGCAAGGGTGATCTCGCCAACGGCTCGACCTTCTGGGCGCAGGGCGGTGTTGCGGCAGTGCTGGATGACACCGACACCGTGCAATCTCATGTTGAGGACACGCTGAACGCAGGCGGCGGCCTTTGCAACGAAGACGCTGTGCGTTTCACTGTCGAACATAGCCGCGAGGCGATTCAATGGCTGATCGATCAAGGCGTGCCTTTCACCCGTGGCGATGAAGCAGACACCGACGAAAGCGGATTTGAATTTCACCTGACGCGTGAAGGCGGCCATAGCCATCGGCGGATCATTCATGCTGCAGACGCCACGGGTGCCGCCATTTTTCGCACCCTGCTGGAACAGGCAATCAAACGCCCCAATATCGAATTGCTCGAACAGCGCGCTGCCATCGACCTGATCACCGAACGCCGTCTAGGCCTGGAAGGCCAGCGCTGCCTCGGCGCCTACGTGCTCAATCGCCACAGTGGCGAAGTGGATACTTACAGCGCGCGCTTTACAATCCTGGCGTCGGGCGGCGCCGCCAAGGTTTACCTGTACACCAGTAACCCTGACGGCGCCTGTGGCGACGGCATCGCCATGGCCTGGCGTTCCGGCTGCCGGGTGGCGAACCTTGAGTTCAACCAGTTTCACCCCACTTGCCTGTATCACCCGCAGGCCAAGAGCTTTCTGATCACCGAGGCACTGCGCGGTGAAGGGGCGTACCTCAAGCTGCCTAACGGCGAGCGCTTCATGCAACGCTTCGATGAGCGGGCAGAACTGGCGCCACGCGATATCGTTGCCCGCGCGATAGACCATGAGATGAAGCGGCTGGGCATCGACTGCGTGTATCTGGACATCAGCCACAAGCCGGAAGCCTTCATCAAGACGCACTTCCCAACCGTCTATGAACGCTGCCTGGAATTTTCCATCGACATCACGCGCGAACCGATCCCCGTAGTCCCCGCTGCGCATTACACCTGTGGTGGCGTGATGGTCGACAGCAAGGGGCATACCGATGTGCCGGGCCTTTACGCCATCGGCGAGACCAGCTTCACAGGCCTGCATGGCGCCAACCGCATGGCCAGCAACTCGCTGCTGGAGTGCTTCGTCTATGCCCGATCGGCCGCCGCAGACATCGAGAAGCAACTGAATGACGTGCAGATGCCCGCCGACCTGCCGGCCTGGGATGCCAGCCAGGTCACCGACTCGGACGAGGACGTGATCATTGCGCACAACTGGGACGAGCTGAGACGGTTCATGTGGGACTACGTGGGCATTGTGCGCACCAACAAACGCCTGCAGCGCGCTGAGCACCGCGTACGCCTGCTGCTGGACGAGATTGACGAGTTTTACAGCAACTACAAGGTCAGCCGCGACCTGATCGAGTTGCGCAATCTGGCGCAGGTGGCGGAACTGATGATCCGCTCTGCCATGCAGCGCAAGGAAAGCCGCGGTCTGCACTACACGCTGGACTATCCTGATATGTTGCCGGAGGCGCTGGACACTATTCTGGTGCCGCCCACCTATGCCGGCTGAATTTCAAACGCACGCGCAGACGTCGGTGAATGTCCGGCGTCAATGCGTCATGCGGGATACAACAACTGTTTATTGATCGTGCTGGCCGACCGGCGATAATCGGGCGAAAACGCAGAATCACCATCCACGGCAAGGCAAGACTGTCGGGGCATAACTGCACAGGCTGCCAGCCGGTACGTGCATTCCACAGTTGCCAGCCTTGATGATCGCGCTTGAGCGCAGTGAATGCCGCCGGATGCGTCAGCAGGATCGAGCGTGGTATCACCCAGGCAGCATGCGCCAGACATATCAGCGCACCCAGCGCCGCAGCCCACACAGCGATGTCCAGCCAGCACAACGCGACCAGTGCCAGACACTGGACCGCGAGATACGCCGTCACCAGCAGACGCGAGGCCTGCCAATGACATTCGAAGCGATCACTGGGGCTGGACACGGTCCAGGATCATGCGAACCATGCGCTGCAATTCAGCATCTTCGGATTCGGCACGCTGCATGAACCAGCCGAACATATCCTGATCCTCACAGGTCAGCAGACGGCGGTACAAATCGCGGTCCTCGTCATTCAAGTGGGGATAGACCTCACGGACAAACGGCACCAGCAGCACGTCCAGTTCAAGCATGCCGCGGCGGCTGTGCCAGTAAAGGCGGTTGAGTTCAACGTCTTCGACCATGGAGCGCTCCTCAAAGTAGGCGGCAAGTATACAGCCGTGAGCCGGGCGCGCGAATCTTGCAATGGTCGCAGCAGTTTTCATGTACCCGTATGCATAACCTCGACTCGGCACTATGATGTGCCCCCGGACTTTTTTCCCAATCTGCGATGACCATGGCCCACACAGCTTTTTTCTGCACGCTAACCCATGAGGGCGTTCTCGCCGTTCGCGGCGTGGATGCCAGCAAGTTTCTTCAGGGTCAGCTGACGTGCAACCTCAACTACCTGAATGAAGACAAATCCAGCCTGGGTGCCCGTTGCACGCAGAAAGGCCGGATGCAGTCGAGTTTTCGCATCGTGTTCGAAGGCGACGGCTGCCTGTTGGCGATGGCTGGCGAACTGATCGAGGCGCAATTGCTCGACCTGCGCAAATACGCAGTGTTCTCCAAATCGAAGCTCACGGACGAAAGCGCAGACTGGGTGCGCTTCGGCCTGCAGGATGGGGACGCTGCGCTGATCAGCCTGGGGCTGGATCTGCCACAGGAAACCGATAGCGTGGTACGCGCCAATGATCTGATCGCGATCCGCGTCTCGCCAGGCCGCGCCGAGCTCTGGGTGCGCAGCGCACAGGCGGACAGCATCAAGTCGAGCCTGGCAGCGCAGTTGAGCGAAGCCCCGCTGAATGACTGGTTGCTGGGCCAGATACGTGTCGGCATCGGCCAGGTGTTCGGCAGCACCCGCGAAGAATTCATTCCGCAGATGATCAATCTGCAAGCGGTTGGCGGCGTCAGCTTCAAGAAAGGCTGCTACACCGGCCAGGAAATCGTTGCCAGAATGCAATATCTTGGCAAACTCAAGCGCAGGCTTTACCGCCTGACCCTGAGCGGCGAAGAGATCCCGCAGCCCGGTACGGCACTGTTCTCACCGGTGCATGCCAGCGCTGTGGGCAACGTCGTCATGGCCGCACAGGATGGGCAGAACATCGAACTGCTTGCGGTGTTGCAGGGTGATGCGGCGGAAGACGGTCGTATCAATCTTGGCTCGCCAGAAGGCGCAGAGCTGCAAATGAGTGAACTGCCCTACACACTGGACAGCAAACTCGAAACTCAGCGCTAGCCAGACGAACACATTCAGCTTCCTAGTGTCTTTAGAGCGTTCCAGTACAGCCTGGCGCTCTGAAGAGCGCGCGGATAACTCTGGACACCCCCAACAGCTGCGAGATGCAACATGAGCAAGATGGCTGACGAGGTGCAGAGAAACTTGATCAAGGCCATCGACAGAGATGCCTTGTTTCTCCCCACCCTGCCGGAAGTGGCACTGAGAATTCGCCTGGCTGCAGAGGACACCGAGATCAGTATCTCGGCCCTGAGCAAGGTCATCGGTAGCGATACAGCCCTTTCCGCGCGCCTGATCAAGGTCGCGAACAGCCCCTTGCTGCGCCCGAATTTTGAAGTCAGCGACGTCAACACCGCTATTCGGCGGCTGGGCGTCAACTACACCTGCAACCTGGCCATCGGCCTGGTGGTCGAGCAGATGTTCCACGCCAAGTCGCCGGTCATCGAGCAGAAGATGCGCGATATCTGGAAGCAAAGCCTGCAGGTGGCCGGTATCAGTTACACCCTGTGTCAGCACTACACCAATCTGAAACCCGATCAGGCCACGCTCGCCGGGCTGATCCATCTGATCGGGATCCTGCCGATCCTGACCTATGCCGAAGACCATTACGAGCTGCTGTCCGACCCGATCAGCCTCAACCACGTGATCGACAGCATTCATCCGGTCATCGGCGAGCGCCTGCTGCGCTCATGGGATTTCCCCGAGCCACTGGCCTGTGTGCCGGGCCAGTTCCAGAACTTCGCACGTGTCTCGAAAAGCCCTGACTACACCGATCTGGTGCAGATCGCCACGGTGCATATCCACAGGAATACCGAACACCCCTTCAGCCTCATTGAAATGGTCGACCTGCCTGCCTACAGCCAGTTGCGGCTCGCCAGAGGCGAAGGCGTGCTCAGCGCCCAGATGGACGAAGCCAAGAGCATGCTCTACTAGTTTCGACCCATCAGGTGGCGCTGAAACTGACCCTCACTTTCAAGCCGCGCTCGGCGCCCTCGTGCAACGTGATTCTGGCCAGATGTGCCCGGCAGATTTCGCCCACAATCGCCAGCCCGAGCCCGGCACCACTGCCCTGCTGACTGCGACGGTAAAAGCGCTCGAAAACCCGCTCACGCTCATCTGCCGGGATGCCGGGACCATCATCCTCGACCTCCAGAACACCCGGCGCATAGACCCGCAACACCACGTTGCCGCCCGGTGAAGTGTGGGCCAGCGCGTTGTCGATCAGATTGCTCAGCAATTCGTTCAGCAAGGTCGGCTCGCCGCGCAACCAGACCGGCTCGTCAGCCTCCAGCGCCAGCGCAACGCCCCGGGAATGAGCCAACGGCGCCATGGCCATGCCCAGTTCCCTGGCCAGTTGACTGAGGTCCAGCTGTTGCGCCCCGCCCTCGGCGATAGCCCGCGCGCCGTTTTCGATGCGCGCCAGGGACAGCAGCTGGTTGGCCAGATGCGTGAGTCGATCGGTGCCGAGCGCCGCCGACTCCAGCGTGCTGCGCCAATGCTGCGGGTCGCGCTCGCGCAGCCCCAGCTCGACCCGCGCCTTCAAGGCGGCCAGCGGGGTGCGCAGTTCGTGGGCGGCATCGGCGATGAATTGCGCCTGACGCTCGAACTGCACGCGCAGTCGCTCGGTGAAGTGGTTCAGCGCCCCTACCAGCGGACGCAGTTCGTGCTGCACTTCAACCATCGGTAACGCGCGCAGATCATCCAGCTGACGCTCCTCGACGGCGGTGCGCAGGCGCTCCAGCGGTCGCAATGCCGCGCTTACCGTGAACCAGACCAGCAGCAGCGCGCCTCCTCCGAGCATGCCCAGACGCAGCAATGTGTCAGCCATCAGGCTGCGCGCCATGCCCTTGCGCGCTTCCTGGGTTTCGGCAACGCGGATTTCAGCAGTACCGTTCATACCCGGATCGGTCACTGGTTTGAGCAGGCTGACAACCCGCACGTCCTGCCCCTGATAGATCCCGTTATAAAATTTCGCCAGGGCCGGGTAATCGTCGGTGCGCAATGTACCGGGCGGCGGCGACGGCAGGTTTTCATAGCCGGAAATCAGCTTCTGATGAATGTCATTGACCTGATAGTAGATGCGCCCTTCGCTGTCGTAGGCGAAGGTGTCCAGCGCCACGTAGGGAATGTCGGCGCTCAGCGTCCCGTCACGCTGGGTCAGGCCGGCCGCGATGGTCCGCGCGGAAGCCAGCAACGTGCGGTCATAGGCGGTGTCGGCCACTTCGCGGCCATTCCAGTAAGCGCTCATGCCGCTGGCCAGCATCAACACCACCAGCAGCAGGGCCAGGTTCCACAATAACCGCCAGCGCAGGCTGTCGTTAATCATCACGGCTTTCCAGCAGATACCCCAGACCGCGAAAGGTCACGATGGCCACGGAATGCCCGTCGAGCTTCTTGCGCAGACGATGGACATAGATCTCGATGGCGTCGGGGCTGGCTTCTTCATCGAGCCCGAACACTTGCGCCGCCAGTTGCTCCTTGCTCATCACCCGACCCGGCCGGGCGATAAGCGCTTCCAGCACCGCCTGTTCGCGAGAAGTCAGGGTCAGCAGTTCTTCGCCGAGCGTGAAACGTCGAGTGTCCAGATCGTAGGCCAAGACGCCGCAACGCTGTTGCCGCTCGCCACCCAGCACGCTGCGCCGCAGCAAGGCCTTGACCCTGGCCTCCAGCTCGGAAAGTTCGAAAGGCTTGGCCAGGTAGTCGTCGGCGCCCAGATTCAGCCCATGGACCCGGTCCTTGACGTCACTGCGCGCCGTCAGCATCAGCACCGGCAGGTTTTTGCTGCGCGCTCGCAGACGCGCCAGCACTTCAAAGCCGTCCATGCGCGGCAACCCGACATCGAGAATGGCGACCGCGTATTCTTCGCTGTTCAACGCCAGGTCGGCGGCCACGCCATCGTGCAGCACATCAACGGTCAAACCCGCGCTTTTGAGCGCCTGCGCGACACTTTCAGCCAATTGCAGATGATCTTCCACAAGAAGAACACGCATCGCCGTCTCCTGATTGTCACTGTTGTTATCGATCTGGGTATCGAGGCTCGTGGCGGTGGAGTTTACAGGCCGGCTGCCGTCTGTGAAGGGCAGAAACGATTCGAGGCTCGCTAATCACGACGTGAAAGGCAACTGAAAGGTTTACGAAAGGTTTGTCGTTTAGCATCGCGAAACGACCCGATAAAAGGGTACGTAAAAAACAGGCGCCCGGATGCGTCTGAACAATAAAAACAATAAATTGTTAAACGGAGTCACGTCATGTCTACGCCCGTCCAGGCTTGCCAGCCCATGGAGCACCTCCCGTCGAGGAATGCTCTGCGCGCCCCTCCCGCCACCCGCCGCAAAACAACACTTCAGCGCAAACGCCAGTACCTGTGAAACAGCACACAGGCTTCGCCGTGTGCGCGACAAAAGCGCCTGGCGAACAGCTTCTCTCTGCCAAAAACAACAATATCCCTGGAGACTGAACATGAAATTTTCCCTGCGTCACGTAGCCGCCACCGCTGGGTGCATGCTGATTGCCAGCCAGTTGCTTGCCGAACCCAAACGTCCGGAATGCATCGCCCCTGCCTCGCCAGGTGGCGGGTTCGACCTGACCTGCAAACTGGTACAGAGCGCGCTGATCAACGAGAAGATTCTGACCTCGCCGATGCGCGTCACCTACATGCCAGGCGGTGTCGGCGCGGTGGCCTACAACGCCGTCGTCGCGCAGCGCCCCGCCGATGCCGGCACACTGGTCGCGTGGTCCAGCGGTTCGCTGCTCAATCTGGCGCAGGGCAAATTCGGTCGTTTCGATGAGAACGCAGTGCGCTGGCTCGCCGCCGTGGGCACCAGCTATGGCGCCATCGCCGTGAAGAGCGACTCGCCCTACAAGAATCTCGACGATCTGGTCCAGGCGCTGAAAGCCGATCCCAGCAAAGTCGTGATCGGCTCAGGCGGCACCGTGGGCAGCCAGGACTGGATGCAGACCGCGCTGATCGCCAAGGCCGCAGGCATCAACCCGCGCGCCCTGCGCTACGTGGCACTCGAAGGCGGCGGTGAAATCGCCACCGCGTTGCTTGGCGGCCACATCCAGGTGGGCAGTACCGATATTTCCGACTCCATGCCGCACATTCTGAGCGGCGATATGCGCCTGCTCGCGGTGTTCGCCGAAAAGCGTATCGACGAACCTGAAATGAAAGACATCCCCACCGCCAAGGAACAGGGCTACGACATCGTCTGGCCGGTGGTACGTGGCTTCTACCTCGGGCCGAAGGTCAGCGACGAAGACTACAACTGGTGGAAAGCCTCGTTCGACAAGATCCTGGCTTCCGAGGACTTCGCCAAACTGCGCGACCAGCGCGAGCTGTTCCCGTTCGCCATGACCGGCGCGGAACTGGACACCTACGTCAAGAAGCAGGTTGCCGACTACAAGTTGATGGCCAAGGAATTCGGCCTGATTCAGTAATTGAACTCAATTGGCTGACATTCAGTTGCGCCCGCCGTACGGGCGTGACTCAGGAGCTTCTCATGGTCATACAACGCATCTTCGCTGGCGTGCTGTTACTGGCATGCATAGGCCTTGCCCTTATGGCCTGGCCTTATCAGGCACCTTTTTCCTATGAACCGGTCGGACCGCGCGCTTTCCCGCTGCTGATGCTCGGGCTGATGGGCGCCGCCCTGCTGTACCTGCTGATCAGGCCCACACCCATCGTGCACACCGAGGAAGACCCGGAGCTGGACCGCGAGACCCTGATAAAGATCGGCGTGTGCATCGTCCTGCTGCTGATATTCGCGGGGCTGTTCGAACCGCTGGGCTTCATCCTCAGCAGCATTCTGATCGGCATCCCCATGGCCCGCCTGTATGGCGGTCGCTGGCTGCCGAGCGTGGTGGTGGTGATTCTGATGAGCGTCGGCCTGTACCTGCTGTTCGACAAGGCCATGGACGTCCCCTTGCCTTTGGGCCTGCTCAGCGTTCTGGAGAATTAAAATGGATACTTTCGGTTATCTGGGCCAGGGCTTCGGTGTCGCCCTGACGCCTTACAACCTGATCACGGCGCTGTGCGGAACACTGATCGGGACTGTCGTCGGCCTGCTGCCGGGGCTTGGACCGATCAACGGTGTAGCGCTGCTGATCCCTATCGCCTTCGCGCTGGGCCTGCCGCCCGAGTCGGCGCTGATTCTGCTGGCAGCCGTGTACCTTGGCTGCGAATACGGCGGACGCATCAGTTCGATCCTTCTGAACATTCCGGGTGAAGCCTCCACCGTGATGACCACCCTGGACGGTTACCCGATGGCCCGCCAGGGCCTGGCCGGGGTTGCACTGTCGCTGTCGGCATGGAGTTCGTTCATCGGCGCGTTCATCGCCACCTGCGGCATGGTGCTGTTCGCGCCCTTGCTCGCCAAATGGGCGATTGCCTTCGGTCCTGCGGAATACTTCGTGCTGATGGTATTTGCGATCGTCTGTCTGGGCGGGATGGCCGGTGACCGGCCGCTGAAGACGTTCATTGCCGCGCTGATCGGGCTGTTCCTGTCTGCGGTCGGTATCGATGCCAACAGCGGGGTGTACCGTTTCACGGGTGACAACATTCACCTCACCGATGGCATTCAGTTCGTGGTGCTGGTGCTGGGCCTGTTTTCGATCAGCGAAATCCTTTTGCTGCTGGAGAAGACCCATCGCGGCCAGGAGGCCGTCAAGGCCACCGGGCGCATGATGTTCAACGTCAAGGAAGCCGCTTCCGTGTTCGTGGTGAACATTCGCTGCGGTCTGCTGGGGTTCATCCTCGGGGTGCTGCCGGGTGCCGGTGCGACGCTGGCCAGTGCGGTCGCGTACATGACGGAAAAACGCATCGCCGGCGCCAGCGGCAAGTTCGGCCAGGGCGACATGCGTGGCCTGGCCGCCCCCGAAACAGCCATCGGCGCGACAGCCTGTGGCGCACTGGTGCCAATGCTGACACTCGGCGTGCCGGGTTCAGGCACCACGGCGGTGATGATCGGCGCGTTGTCGCTGTACAACATCACGCCCGGCCCGATGTTGTTTCAACAGCAACCGGATATCGTCTGGGGCCTGATCGCGTCGTTGTTCATCGCCAACATCATGCTGGTGATCCTCAACATCCCGATGATTCGCATCTTCACGCGCATCCTTGCCGTACCGAACTGGGCGCTGGTCCCGGTGATTGCGATCATCACCGGCATCGGTGTGTATGCGGTGCACGCTACCACCTTCGACCTGTTCCTGATGGTCGGTATCGGTATCTTCGGTTACATCCTGCGCAAGCTGGACTTCCCGCTGTCGCCGATCCTGCTCGGGTTCATCCTGGGGGGCCTGATGGAGCAAAACCTGCGTCGTGCCCTGTCGATCTCCAACGGCGAACTGGGGATCCTCTGGTCCAGCCCGATTACCCTCGGGGTCTGGGTAGTGACCGTGTTCATGCTGCTGTTCCCGCTGCTGCGCATCTGGCGCAAGCGCGCCAAACAGCAGGCCGCTGCGGCACATGGCTGATTCGTCTCTGCGCCAATGGTGGGCAACGCCACTGGTCGGCCTGCTGGGCGGCTACCTCGCCAGCCAGGTCGGCTGGCCGTTGCCGTGGATGGTGGGCTCGTTGCTGGCAATCATCCTGGTGCGCTGCCTGACACCCTGGCAGCTGGCGCAGATTCCCGGCGGTCGCAAATGCGGACAGCTGATCATTGGGATCGGCATCGGCCTGCACTTCACCCCGGTGGTCATCGAGCAGGTACTGGCGCATTTCGGGCTGATTTTCATCGGTGCCCTGGTCACCAGCTTGTCGTGTCTGGTCGGCGTGTGGCTGATGCTGCGTACCGGCGAGGATCGCCCTACGGCGTTCTTCTCCAGCATGCCGGGCGGTTCCGGGGAGATGGTCAACCTCGGCGCGCGTAACGGTGCAACGCTGAGCAGTGTCGCGGCCGCACAAAGTCTGCGGGTACTCGCCGTCGTGCTGTGCGTACCGGCGATCTTCAAATACCTATCGGGTGATGGCGCACCCGCCTTGCATGCCAGCGTCGTGGACTGGCGCTGGCTGGCCGTTCTGCTGCCGCTCGGGGCTGCGCTGGCCTGGCTGTGGCAACGCCTCAAGCAGCCCAATCCCTGGCTGTTCGGCCCGCTGTTGCTCAGTGCCGTGGCGAGCGTGGTCTGGGATCTGAAAATCGGCCTGCCCAACGGTGCCAGCCAGCTTGGCCAGTTGCTGATTGGCAGCGGGCTGGGTTGTCATTTCAATCGGGAGTTCTTTCGGCGTGCGCCATCGTTCCTGGCGCGCACGCTGCTGGGCACTGCGCTGACCATGCTGATCGCCGCGCTGGCGGCACTGGCGCTGAGCGCCCTCACCCACCTGGACCTGCGTTCGCTGACGCTGGGCATGATGCCCGGCGGCATCGCAGAAATGAGCCTGACCGCCGAAGTGCTGCAACTGTCGGTGCCGCTGGTCACGGCCATGCAGGTCATGCGCCTGCTGTTCGTGCTGTTTCTCGCCGAGCCGCTTTACCGACGCTGGAACAAACGGCTCGCTGACTGATCAGGTCGCTGGAACCTTCTCAAATCAAAGCGCAGGCAAGCGCCAGTCGATCGGCGCAATGCCGTTTTGCTCAAGGTACTTGTTGGCCCGCCCGAAATGCCCGTTGCCCAAAAAGCCTTTGTAGGCTGACAACGGCGACGGATGGACGGAGGTCAGCACCAGATGCTTGGTCGCATCGACCAGTTTCTGCTTGCTCTGCGCATGAGCGCCCCACAGCAGGAACACCAGATGCGGCTGGTGCTCGCTGACCACTTGAATGATCCGGTCGGTGAAGTGCTGCCAGCCTTTTCCTGCATGGGAAGCCGCGTTGGCGCGCTCGACGGTGAGGGTGGTGTTCAGCAACAGCACACCCTGATCAGCCCAGGATTGCAGGCAACCGTGGTTCGGAATATCGATGTTCAGGTCGCGTTTCAGCTCTTTGTAGATGTTGACCAGCGATGGCGGCGTCGGCACACCCGGCTGCACCGAGAAGCACAGCCCATGCGCCTGGTTCGGGCCGTGATACGGGTCCTGGCCCAGGATGACCACTTTCACGTTATCCAGCGGCGTGGAGTTCAACGCATTGAAGATCAGTGGCCCGGGCGGATAGATTTCCTTGCCGGCCGCGTGCTCCTGACGCAGAAACTCGCGCAATTGAGCCATGTAGGGTTGTTCGAATTCGTCACGCAGGGCTTCTTTCCAGCTCGGCTCAAGCTTGATGCGGTCGTCGCTAGTCATGGTTACATCCGGTAAAAACAATGCGCGGACACTAGGAAAGCCGGACAGCAAAGTCAATGCCGGTTGCGCCATGCGCCTTCAAGATCGGACGCAGATCGTCCAGAAAAGTGTGCCGACGCGGAGCGTCGGCACGATAGTCAGTTTGCAACAGTCAGTTCGCAGCTGTCAGTTCACAGGGTTGGGAGGATAGCGAGCGCGCATATTTCAGCTATCGATGCCCACCACGACCATCGCCGCGCCCGCCTCTTCCATGATCACGGCCATCCCGTCCGCCACGCCCACCGTGGTCGTCCCAGCCACGGCTACCTCGATCGCCGCGGAAGCCGTCGTTGCGGCCGAAGCCACCATTGCCGCGAAAGCCGTCATTGCGGCCGAAACCGTCGTTTCTCCAGCCATAACCCGGCGGACGTCCCGGCTGGTAATAGCGCGGCGGGGGCGGTGGCGCGTAATAACGGGGTGCTGGGGCGTAATAGCGCGGTTGAGGCGCCACATAGATGCGTCGCTCCTGATAGTAGGTAGAGCGGTAGCCATTGTCATACGCGTAGGCACCGCCAACGACAGTCGGCTGCGTGTACACATCGGATTCGTAGTAACCGGGACCTGCGTAGCAACCAGAAAGGAAAAGGGTCAGCAACGTGATAAGCAAGGGTCTTCGATACATGGCGGCCTCCTGGACCGCGATTGGGCCAAACCAGCGACGCTGGTCGGCGTCCGTCAAAGCGGTTGGCGGACGAATTATCTGACACCGAAAAGGCCTTCTAGTGCCTTGGGGCTGCGTCGACGCCTCAATACAAATGATCGCCAGCAGATGCGCAAAGGCTCTGCAACCAAGGCCTGCAGGCCTGTTTCGGCTTTCTACAAACATGCTACAAAACATTTCATCTACCTTTGCCTCATCACGGTGCGCTCTCGCACCAGCACAAGGCAGTTCCTCCGGCAGCTGGCCGTCCATGACTCGGCCAGCCCTTGAAAAACAAGGCGCAGCACGAGTTGGCACAACTCTCGCTTGATGAGAGATGTGCAGGAGTCAACACAGGTTCGCGGCACCACAATTTGCAATAGCCGACTAGGGTTCCGGCTTGCCGCCAGGCAAGTGGCTGGTCCGAGAGTTGGCGACCTCCAGTAGAGGTTACACGGCGGGACAAAAGCCCGGGAGACAGGGACACCAGTGGTGTCACGTTGCTCCTGGCCGCCTTTTTTCACTACTGGAGATTTCTCAACATGCAAAAGTCTCGTCTCTTCGGTCTGCTGACGGCAGGCCTGTTTGCTGCGTTGAGCCTCTCGGCGAATGCCGCCCAGAAAGATCACTTCAACGTCTGCTGGACCATCTACGCAGGCTGGATGCCGTGGGAATACGCAGGTAGCCAGGGCATCGTCGACAAGTGGGCGAAAAAGTACGGCATCAAGATCGATGTCACTCAGCTCAATGACTACGTCGAATCCATCAATCAGTACACCGCCGGCCAGTTCGATGGCTGCACCATGACCAACATGGACGCCCTGACCATCCCGGCCGCAGGTGGCGTGGAAAGCACGGCACTGATCGTCAGCGACTTCTCCAATGGCAATGACGGCATCGTGCTCAAGGGCGAAGGCAAGAAAGTCGCCGATCTGAAAGGCATGGACGTCAATCTGGTCGAACTGTCGGTGTCTCACTACCTGCTGGCCCGAGCGCTGGACAGCGTCAAGCTCAGTGAAAAAGACCTCAAGGTGGTCAACACCTCGGATGCCGATATCTCGGCAGCCTTCAATACCGACGATGTACAGGCCGTCACCACCTGGAACCCGATGCTCTCGGACATCAAGGCCAAGCCCGGCGTGACCGAAGTGTTCAACTCCAGCCAGATCCCCGGCGAGATCATGGACATGATGGTCGTCAACACCCAGACCCTGAAAGACAACCCGGCCCTGGGCAAAGCCCTGACCGGCGCCTGGTTTGAAGTGGTCGCGCTGATGAATGCCAAAAATGCTCAGGCCAAGGCTGCGCTGGAACACATGGCCAAGGCATCGGGCACCGATCTGGCCGGCTTCCAGGCGCAACTGGACACCACCAAGCTGTTTGCCACGCCCAAGGAAGCCCTTGAGTTCGCCACCAGCAAACAGCTGCCGGACACCCAGCGCAAGGTGGCTGACTTCTCGTTCGCCCACGGTTTGCTCGGCGAAGGCGCACGCGACGCCGATGCGGTCGGCATGTCGTTCGCCAATGGCGTGACGCTCGGCGACAAGGGCAATCTCAAGCTGCACTTTGACCCCAGCTACGTGCAGATGGCCGCCGACGGCAAGCTGTAAGTCACGCTCAGTAGAAAGGTCATTGCCATGCGTTTGATAAACCGCCATCCGGATCGTGCCGGTCGCCTGATACTGGTGATCCTGCCGTTCGCCCTGTTGCTGTTCGCCTATTTCATGGGCTCGGCGACCCGGCTTGCGGAAAACCCCAGCGACAAACTACTGCCCAGCGCGGTACAGATGGCCGATGCGGTCAAGCGCATGGCGTTCGTTGCCGATCCGCGCAGCGGTGACTACCTGCTGTGGCAGGACAGCGCCTCGAGCCTGAAACGCCTGGCCATCGGCCTGGGGATCAGCGCGCTGCTGGGCCTGGGTCTGGGCATCGCAGCGGGCATCCTGCCGTTGTGCGGCGCACCGCTGTCGCCCTTGCTGACGGTGCTGTCGATGGTGCCGCCGCTGGCCATCCTGCCCATTCTGTTCATCGTGTTCGGTCTGGGCGAGTTATCGAAGGTGATGCTGATCGTGATCGGTATCACGCCGATTCTGGCCCGTGATCTGGAACAGCGCGCCCGTGAAATTCCGGTCGAACTGCTGATCAAGGCGCAAACCCTCGGTGCCTCTACCTGGACACTGATCCTGCGGGTGATCCTGCCGCAATTGCTGCCACGCCTGTTGATCGCGCTGCGCCTGGTGCTGGGTTCGGCGTGGCTGTTCCTGATCGCCGCCGAGGCGATTGCTTCGACTGACGGCCTGGGCTACCGGATCTTCCTGGTGCGGCGCTATCTGGCGATGGACGTGATTCTGCCCTATGTGGTGTGGATCACCCTGCTCGCCTGGCTGATGGACTGGGGCCTGAAAGCTCTGACCCGACGCGCCTTTCCCTGGTACGAAGGAGCGCGAGCATGAGCTTTATCAGTGTGCGCAATGTCTGGCAGCAATACGCCGATCAGGTGGTGCTCGAGGGCCTCAACCTGGATGTGGCCGAAGGCGAGTTCTGCACGCTGGTCGGCGCGTCGGGCTGCGGCAAGTCAACCTTTCTGCGCCTGTTGCTGGGTCAGGAATCCCCCAGTCGCGGCCTGATCACGCTGGACGGCACGCCCCTGCGCAATGAGCCGGATGCCAGCCGTGGCGTGGTGTTTCAGCGCTATTCGGTGTTCCCGCACCTGTCGGTGCTCGACAACGTGGCGCTGGGTCTGGAGCTGCCCCGCTCGCCCTGGCTCGGCCGATTGTTCGGCCAGGCCAAAAGCGAGGCGCGCGAGCACGCTGCGCAGTTGCTCGGCAAGGTCGGCCTGGGGCATGCGCTGGAGAAGTACCCGACGCAATTGTCCGGCGGCATGCAACAGCGACTGGCGATCGCCCAGGCGCTGATCATGAAACCGCGCGTCCTGCTGCTGGACGAGCCGTTCGGCGCGCTCGACCCGGGCATCCGCAAGGACATGCACCACTTGCTGCTGGACCTGTGGCGCGAAACGAAGCTGACCGTGTTCATGGTCACCCACGACCTGTCCGAAGGTTTCAACCTCGGCACCCGCCTGCTGGTTTTCGACAAGGTGCGCCACGACCCGCACGCCCCCGGCGCCTATGGCGCGCGCATCACTTACGACATCCCCCTCAACAGCGAACGCCGCGCCGAACGCGCCGCCATCGATTCGCTGCTCAACGTTTCAGAGGAGCCCGTTCAATGACTGACTCAACCACGCTGTACCCGGTTTTCGCCGAAGAGATGCTGCCCGGTGGCGGCCATCGTTCGTTCATCCTCAAACGCGGCGAACTGCTGCGTCTGACCGACCTGCACGGCAACGCCAACGTCAGCCTGACCCTGCTCAACGCCCACGAAAAAACCGAACGGCTGAACCTGCCCGACAGCCTCAAATGCCAGCACACCGCTCGCCTGAGCAACGGTCATTGCCTGTATTCGGACATGGGCCGTGTACTGGCGGCCATCGTCACTGACACCTGCGGCTGGAGCGACAGCATCGGCGGCGTGCTCAATGCTCAGGAAGTCGCTGAAAAATACGGCCAGGGCCGTTATCAGGAATTGCGCAACGGCTTCTTTCGCAACGGCGTCGACAACCTGCTGGTCGAGCTGGGCAAATGGGGGCTGGGGCTGTCCGACCTGCTGATGACCCTCAACCTGTTCAGCCGTGTCGATGTCGACGAGGCAGGAACCCTGCACTTCGCGCCGAATAATTCCAAAGCCGGTGACTACATCGAACTCTACGCACCGATGGACACGCTGGTGGTGCTGACCGCGCTGCAACACCCGATGGACCCCAACCCGGAATATGCCCCGCAACCGCTCAAGCTCAGCTGGATGAAAGCCGACGCCAGCGTTGCCGAGCACTGCCGCACCTCGCGCCCGGAAAACGAGCGCGGCTTCATCAATACCGACCGTCTGTTCGCCTGAGGAGCCTTGTCATGAATTCACCCACTCACCTTTGCTGTGACGCGACCATACCGGCCGGCGAGCCCTTTCTGGCCGAGGTCAAGGCCGGGCAGACCGTGCGCATCCTCGATCTGCAAGGCAATCAGGCGGTCGACACACTGTTTTTCAGCCTGAGCAACCCGCGTGAACGCTACGACGTACAGCGCACCCTGCGCCGTCAGAACAGCGTGTACCTGACCACCGGCAGCGTGCTGTTTTCCAACCTCGGCCAGCCGATGCTGACCATTGTCGATGACACCTGCGGTCGCCACGACACACTCGGTGGCGCGTGCGCGCAAGAGAGCAACACCGTCCGCTACGCCCTGGAAAAGCGCTACATGCATAGCTGCCGCGACAACTACCTGCGCGCCTGCATGCATGACGGTCGGCTGAGCAAGGCCGACATCGGCCCCAACATCAACTTCTTCATGAACGTACCCGTGACAGCCGAAGGCGGCCTGACCTTCGAAGACGGTATTTCCGCACCCGGCAAATACGTCGAGCTGCGCGCAGAAATGGACGTGATCGTGCTGATTTCCAACTGTCCGCAGCTCAACAACCCCTGCAACGGCTACAACCCGACGCCTGCGCAATTGTTGATTCGCAACTGACCCGGCACCTGCCCTCAGCAACGGACGACCGTTGCGTAGATTGATCAATAGCGGGACGGCCCGCTTCCCATCACGAAACCGAGCGCGACTGGGTTTCCGGGGTTATGCCATGTTCGACAAACTGCTGATCGCCAACCGTGGCGCCATTGCCTGCCGCATTTTGCGGACCCTGCGCACCTTGCAGGTCAAAGGCGTGGCGGTGTATTCCGAAGCCGACGCTGCCAGCCTGCACCTGATGCAGGCCGACGAAGCCCATAGCCTGGGCGAAGGCGGCGCAGCCGGAACGTATCTGGCGGTGGACAAGATCCTCGCCATCGCCAAAGCCAGCGGCGCCAAGGCCATTCATCCCGGCTACGGGTTTCTCTCCGAAAACGCTGCGTTCGCTCAGGCCTGCGAAGACGCCGGTATCGCCTTCGTCGGCCCGACGCCCGAGCAACTGCGCGTATTCGGCCTCAAACACACCGCCCGAGCGTTGGCCAGACAGCATGGCGTGCCCATGCTCGAAGGCACTGAACTGCTCGACAGCCTGGAGTCAGCCATCGCGGCAGCCCGCACCATCGGCTACCCGGTGATGCTCAAGAGCACGGCGGGCGGTGGTGGCATCGGCATGCGTGTGTGTCGCAGCGCCGAAGAGCTGGCCGACTCGTTCGAGGCGGTCAAACGCCTCGGTCAGAACAATTTCAGCGACGCGGGTGTGTTCATCGAGAAATACATCCAGCGCGCCCGCCACCTGGAAGTGCAGGTGTTCGGCGACGGTCAGGGCGAAGTGCTGGCGCTCGGCGTACGCGACTGCTCGGTACAGCGGCGCAATCAGAAAGTGCTGGAAGAAACCCCGGCCCCGAACCTGCCGCACGGCATGGCTGAAGAGCTGTGCGCAGCGGCTGTCAAACTCGCCAGGGCAGTCAATTATCGCAGCGCCGGTACGGTAGAGTTCGTCTTCGACAGTGAAGATCAGCGCTTCTATTTTCTGGAAGTGAACACACGCTTGCAGGTCGAGCACGGCGTCACCGAGCAGGTGTGGGGCGTGGATCTGGTCAGCTGGATGGTGCAACTGGCCGCCGGTGATCTGCCACCGCTGGATCAGTTGCAGGCCGGTCTGAAACCGGTTGGCCATGCGATTCAGGCGCGGCTGTACGCGGAAGATCCGGGCCGTGACTTTCAGCCCTGCCCTGGCCTGCTGACTGCGGCTGATTTCCCGCCTGCGGATGGCCGGTCGCTGCGCATCGACACCTGGGTCGAGGCCGGTTGTGAGATACCGCCGTACTTCGACCCGATGATCGCCAAGCTGATCAGTTGGGCGCCGAGCCGCGAGGACGCCAGCGCCGGGCTGATCGACGCGCTGAACGAAACGCGCCTGTACGGTGTGGAAACCAATCGCGACTACCTGCGCCAGATCATTGCCGACGCGCCGTTCGCCAGTGGCCAGCCGTGGACCCGCTGTCTGGAAGATCTGGTGTATCACGCTGACACCTTCGAAGTGCTGAGCGGCGGCACCCAGACCAGCGTTCAGGATTATCCGGGACGACTGGGCTACTGGGCGGTCGGTGTACCGCCATCCGGGCCGATGGACAGCCGCGCGTTGCGCCAGGGCAATGGCCTGCTGGGCAACCCTGAAGGATGCGCCGCGCTGGAAATAACCATGAGCGGGCCGCTACTGCGCTTCAACACCGATGCGGTGGTCGCAGTGACCGGTGCACACATCCCGATCACCCTCGATGGCCAGTCCTGTGCGATGAACACCGCGCTATTCGTGAGCGCCGGTTCGACGTTGTCGCTGGGCACCATCGCAGGTGCCGGTGTGCGCAGCTATCTGTGCGTGCGCGGCGGGCTCGACGTGCCGGATTACCTGGGCAGCAAAAGTACCTTTACCCTCGGCCAGTTCGGCGGTCATGGCGGTCGCGCGCTGCGCGCCGGCGATGTGCTGCACATCGCGCCCCTGGTGGAGCGCAGTGCGGGGCAGCGGATTGCCGATGAGGCACTTGAAGCGCTGACAGACGTGCGCCGGATGAGGGTCATTTACGGCCCGCATGCCGCCCCGGAATACTTCACCGAAGCGTACATCGAAAGGTTTTTCGCGACCGACTGGGAAGTGCATTTCAACTCCAGCCGCACCGGCGTGCGCCTGATCGGCCCCAAACCCGAATGGGTGCGTGCCGATGGTGGCGAGGCGGGGTTGCACCCCTCCAACATTCACGACAACCCGTATGCGATCGGCGCGGTGGATTTCACCGGCGACATGCCGGTAATCCTCGGGCCGGACGGACCCAGCCTGGGCGGATTCGTCTGCCCGGTGACCATCATCGAAGCGGACCTGTGGCAGCTGGGGCAATTGAAGGCTGGCGACAAGGTCCGATTCACTCCGGTGAGCGTCGAGGCGTGTCATGCGGAAATGGCAGCAGTGCTGCTACAAAACATGCGAAACACTGATGCCCGTAGGAGCGAACTTGTTCGCGAAGGCTATATTTCTGACGCAGAAAATCCATCGGCTGCAACGCCCTCTTCGCGGACAAGTCCGCTCCTACAGGACACCGCGTATACCCGTAGGAGCGAACTTGTTCGCGAAGGCTATATTCCTGACGCAGCAAATCCATCGACTGTACCGCCCTCTTCGCGAGCAAGCTCGCTCCCACAAGGCACCGCAAACTCCCGTGGGAGCGAGCCGGCTCGCGAAGGCTATATTCCTGACGCAGAATATCCATCGACTGCAACACCCTCTTCGCGGACAAGTCCGCTCCTACAGGAAGCCGCGTATACCCGTAGGAGCGAACTTGTTCGCGAAGACCATATTCCTGACGCAGAAAATCCATCGACTGCAACATCCTCTTCGCGAGCAAGCTCGCTCCCACAAGGCACCGCAAACTCCCGTGGGAGCGAACTTGTTCGCGAAGGCTATATTCCTGACGCAGAAAATCCATCGACTGCAACACCCTCTTCGCGGACAAGTCCGCTCCTACAGGAAGCCGCGTATACCCGTAGGAGCGAACTTGTTCGCGAAGACCATATTCCTGACGCAGCAAATCCATCGACTGCAACACCCTCTTCGCGGACAAGTCCGCTCCTACAGGACACCGCAAACTCCCGTGGGAGCGAGCTTGCTCGCGAAGGCTATATTCCTGACGCAGCAAATCCATCGACTGTACCGCCCTCTTCGCGAGCAAGCTCGCTCCCACAAGGCCCCGCAAACTCCAGTAGGAGCGAACTTGTTCGCGAAGGCTATATTTCTGACGCAGAAAACCCATCGACTGCACTGCCCTCTTCGCGGACAAGTCCGCTCCTACAGGACACCGCAAACTCCCGTGGGAGCGAGCTTGCTCGCGAAGGCTATATTCCTGACGCAGCAAATCCATCGACTACAACACCCTCTTCGCGGACAAGTCCGCTCCTACAGGGCACCGCAAACTCCCGTGGGAGCGAGCTTGCTCGCGAAGGCCATATTCCTGACGCAGAAAACCCATCGACTGCACCGCCCTCTTCGCGGACAAGTCCGCTCCTACAGGGCACCGCAAACTCCCGTGGGAGCGAACTTGTTCGCGAAGGCTATAGTCCTGACGCAGAAAATCCATCGGCTGTACCGCCCTCTTCGCGAGCAAGCTCGCTCCCACAAGGCACCGCAAACTCCAGTAGGAGCGAACTTGTTCGCGAAGGCTATAGTCCTGACGCAGAAAATCCATCGACTGCAACACCCTCTTCGCGGACAAGTCCGCTCCTACAGGGCACCGCAAACTCCCGTGACAGCGAAGTTGTCCGCATAGAAGATCTGCCCTCCCCGGTCATCCTCGACATCGGCCAGGACGATAAACGCCTGGTTGCGCGTCTGTCCGGGGATACCCATCTGCTGCTGGAAATCGGTGCGCCGGAGCTGGACCTGGTGCTGCGTCTGCGCGGCCATGCCTTGATACTTGCGCTGGAGGCCAAGGCGCTGGCGGGGGTGGTCGATCTGACGCCGGGCATTCGCTCGCTGCAAGTCCACTACCGCCCCGAGCAACTGCCGCTTCGGCAACTGCTCGACATCGTCGCCGGAGAATGGGACGCGGTGTGCGCAGCGAAAGACCTGCAAGTGGCCTCGCGCATCGTCCATCTGCCACTGTCCTGGGACGACCCGGCCTGCCAGCTGGCCATTGAAAAATACATGACCACCGTGCGCAAGGACGCGCCCTGGTGCCCGAGCAACCTGGAGTTCATCCGCCGTATCAATGACCTGCCCAACCTCGACGAAGTCCAGCGCACGGTGTTCGACGCCAGTTATCTGGTCATGGGGCTGGGCGATGTGTACCTCGGCGCACCGGTGGCCACGCCGCTGGACCCGCGCCATCGGCTGGTCACCACCAAGTACAACCCGGCACGCACCTGGACCGCCGAAAATTCGGTGGGCATCGGCGGCGCGTACATGTGCGTGTACGGCATGGAGGGCCCCGGCGGTTACCAGTTCGTCGGCCGTACATTGCAGATGTGGAATCGCTATCGCGACGTCGCAGCCTTCGAGGGCAAACCATGGCTGTTGCGTTTCTTCGATCAGATCCGTTTCTACCCGGTCAGCGCCGACGAACTGTTGCGTATCCGCCGCGACTTCCCGCTGGGTCGCTTTGCCCTGAACATCGAACACAGCACCCTGAATCTGGCTGATTACCAGGCCTTCCTGAGCCGCGAAACCGAAGGTATTACGGCCTTTCGCGCCCAGCAAAACGCCGCCTTCAACGCCGAGCGCGAACGCTGGATCGCCAACGGGCAGGCCGATTTCCAGAGCGATGAAGGCGTGACGCCGAACACCGAAGAACAGCCTCTGCAACCCGGCCAGCAAGGCGTCGACAGCCACATCGCCGGCAATCTCTGGCAAGTCCAGGTGCAACCGGGCGACCGCGTTGAAGCAGGCGATGTGCTGGTGATTCTGGAGTCCATGAAAATGGAAATCCCCCTGCTCGCCCCGATCGCCGGCGTGGTGCAGGACGTCAGGGTGCAACCCGGCTCGGCAGTACGCGCAGGGCAACGGGTCGTGGTGCTGGCCGCAGACTGAATCGACCCACTTTTCACTTTCAAGGGAATCCCGTCATGAACGACACAGTACTGCCCAATGACCTGCGCCTGGACACCGTACGCGCGCTCTACCAGTCCGGCCGGACATCACCGCGCCAGCTGATCCTGGCGCTGCGCGAAAAAGCCGCAAGGCTGAACAGCGATTATCACCTGTTCATCTACCTGCTTAGCCCGGCTGAACTCGAGCCTTATCTGGCCGCACTGGACGATCGTGATCCCACGGACCTGCCACTGTTCGGCGTGCCCTTCGCGATCAAGGACAATATTGATCTGGCGACCATTCCAACCACCGCGGCCTGCCCGGACTACGCCTACACACCCGGGCACTCGGCAAGCGTCGTCGCGCAACTGATCGCGCTGGGCGCAGTGCCCATGGGCAAGACCAATCTGGACCAGTTCGCCACAGGCTTGAACGGCAGCCGGTCACCCTATGGCGCTTGCCCCAACAGCGTGTTGAACGAGTACCCGTCCGGCGGTTCGAGCGCTGGCTCGTCGCTGGCCGTGGCACTGGGCGTCAGCAGCTTCTCGCTGGGCACCGACACGGCGGGCTCGGGCCGGGTACCTGCAGCACTGAACAACCTGGTGGGAATGAAAGCCAGCAAGGGGCTGATTTCCACGGCAGGCGTGGTGCCCGCATGCCGCACGCAGGATTGTGTCTCGACCTTCACCGCCACGGCACGGGAAGCCAGCGAGCTATTGGCACTGATCGCCGCATTTGATCCGCGCGATGAGTACAGCCGTCGCAACCCGTTGTGGAACGACGCCTCGGCGTTCGGCACGCCTCGCCCGTTTCGCTTCGGTGTACCCCGCGCCGAGGACCTGCAGTTCTTCGGCTGTACCGAGGGGCCGGTGCTGTTCAACGCAGCCATCGACCACCTTATCGCACTGGGTGGCCAAGCGGTCACCGTGGACTTGTCACCGTTTCTCGAAGCCGCGCGGTTGTTGTACGAAGGGCCGTGGGTGGCCGAACGCTACAGCGTCGCCGGGCAGTTAATGGAAGAACACCCTGACGCCGTATTGCCGGTGATCCGCGACGTGCTGGCCAAGGCTCCCCAGGTCAGCGGGGTCGATACGTTTCGCGCGCAATACCGCCTGCAAGCGCTCAAGGCGACGTGCGATCGGGCACTTGAGGGGCTGGAGTGCGTGGTGACGCCAAGCATCGGCCGCCCGGTGACATCGGCAGAGCTGGCGGCCGAGCCAGTGTTGCGTAACTCGGAGCTGGGTTACTACACGAATTTCGTCAACCTGCTCGACTACGCCGCCGTCGCCGTGCCCAGCGCGTTCATGGGCAACGGTCTGCCGTGGGGCGTAACGCTGTTCGGACGCGCATTCACCGATCAGTACCTGCTCAGCCTGGCCGACGCCTTGCAACGGCAAACCGCCCTGCCCTTGATTGGCGGCGAAGCACCTCGGCTGCCTGCGCCACAGACTACCGCGCGCAACGATAGGGCGCGGCTGGTGGTCTGCGGTGCTCACCTGGACGGACTGGCGTTGAACTGGCAGCTCAGGCAACGCGGGGCACGCCTGCTGGAAACCACGCAAAGCTCGGCCGACTATCGGCTGTATGCGCTGGCCGGTGGTCCGCCCTTCCGGCCTGGCATGGTGCGGGTGGCCGAACACGGCGTAGCCATCGACGTGGAGGTCTGGGAGCTGCCAAGTATCGAGTTGGGGTCGTTCCTGACCGGCATTCCAGCACCGCTCGGGCTGGGCAAGGTGCAATTGGCCGACGGCCGCTGGGAGACCGGTTTCATCTGCGAAGCCTATGGCCTGGAAGGTGCCCGCGACATCAGCCATCTCGGCGGCTGGCGTGCGCACGTGCGACAGCAGTAAGCGCCAGGCGGCATGATCGGGCGTGCCGCCTCACTCTTTCAGCGCGACGGGAAATCGCACTACATAGTTATGACCTTCCCCATCGCGCGTCGCGAAATAATGGGCATTCATTCATTTTGACCGCACGTCATGAACCCCATCTGGAGTCCGCTTCGCCAGGACACGCTGTTTCATCCGTCCTCTATGCTGCTGGAGCAAACCAGCGTTCTGCGTCCCGAGCACAGCAGTAGCAGGCACGACACGCTGAACGCATCGATACCGTTTATGCTGCCCGACGGCTTTTCAGTGCCCGAGCCAACACCGTCGCCTGCAGTGGCCGAAGAAAGCGAGCCAAAAGACGCCTCGCCACACATCGAGCGACAACTCAGGGCCATGCGTAACAGCGCAGGTTTCCGGCTGATTGCCGACTCGACGTTACTCCTGAAAGCCTGCCAACTGGACATGGATTTTCCACCGACCCGACAGGATTTCGTTCGCCGGCAACTGACCACGCTGCTCACGCAGATGAGCGACAAGGCACTCGACCCGGACGCCCTGCAGATCACCTTCAGCAACGATGACCGACCTGCTGTGGACGACAATGGACACGAGCATTACAGCGTCAGCCTGTCGCTGACCGATGTGGCGCTGGCCAGCTTCGAACCCGCGCATTTCCAGGCGCTGTCGCGTAGCACACTTGCCGACCTTTCACTGTGCGAGGACACGCCTGCGCTGACAACCGCGCAGATGTTCAGGCTGATTGGCGAGCTGCCGCTCAAACGCAACTACAACGCCGTACTGCAGTCCTTCAGGACACGACACGAAGCAACCTGGCGCACCTTGTCGCGGCTGGCGTTCCTTGACAACCTGGCTCGGCAGCTCAACCACAGACACATCAGTCGGGACGGTTATTGGCTGGCGCGGGACGCCATGGGACTTGACCGGTCTCCCGTCGACACCGACACGATCAGCATGAGCGGACGAGGTGAAAAATCCGAGGTCCGGGTCCTGACGCTGAATGGCAAACAGGTGCCGGGGATATTTCAGATCAGCTCGAAAACCACGTCGCACTGTTTCACTCACATTCTGGGTGCCAAGGGTAACGTCATCGAATACATCAGCGATGATCCACGCCAGATGAGCAGGCGGCTGCTGGCGGCCATGAACGCCTCAGGGCTCTACGGCCAGGTATTTCTTGCGCTTGAGCAGCATGCCGGCATCGTTGTCGAGGCGCCGCTGATCGAAGGCGACCTGTTCAGCGCACTGACCCAGGCTTCGTTCGCCGGGCTTCTTGCCGACAGCCACGCGCGCAGCACGCTCGACCTGCTCAGGCCAGTCGCTCGCGGCCTGGCGCTGGCAGGTGCCGCAGACCTGTGGCAGACACAGCCGAGCATTCTGGAGCAGATCCCGGTTGCGTCGAAAATGGCCGGCCAGGTCATGGCGAGCTATCTGCAGGAAAACCACGCGCTGACGCACAACCCCGAGCATGTGTTCATCGCTTATCAACCCGGCTATTCGAGCAAACCCCTGGGCAACCCCCGGTTGCCGCCTACCTATGTTCACACCCCCGACCCGAGGCCGATCAGCCTGAGCGAGGCGCTGATAAGCAATTATCGAGTCGATCACCCTGCTGGCTATATCGATCACGGCGGCGGCACCGTGGTCTTCTTCGACCCCACCGGGCAGGGCGACAGTGAGCAGGGTCAGGTGCTTGATATCAGCCCGCAGGCGCTCGAGGACTACATCAGAGCCTTCGACTTTCTGACCTGGATGACTCAACGCATACACGACTTCTGGGATCAGCAGAGAACCGCCATAGAACAGGCGTTCAGAACCACCTTCATCAGCCAGGCGTTGATCAGCCTGAAGCGCGGCAGCCTCACGCGCGGCACCTTCGATCTGCTCGTGGAAACCCTTGCGCCCTCTGCACCTGGTCAATGGCGGTCACTCGGTTTTTTCGTTCAGGGCGCGTTGACCGACGGCATGCAGGAGCAATACACCGGCCTGCTGGTACTTGAGCAGCCGGGCTTGACGAACGTGCTTTATCAGGTAGGCCACGCCGATGCGTTCATCGAGTTTGCAGATGACACGGCGCTGAAGCAGCATCTGAATCGGGCAACGGCCAGTCCGGAATGGCGTGACACGGTCATGCACTATGTTCCCCGCCGTCATCACCCGCGCCTGGACTACCTGCTCAAATTATGGGGCGGGACACAGGCGCCCAACCCGCCCGTTTCCATCCTTCGCCCCTGGACCGATGCGCTGTACAACCCGGACACGCGCCAGGCCATGAGCCACTCGTTGTGTGAGAAAAGACTGGAAGACACGCCATTCGCTTTTCTGCACCAACTGCTCAAACAGAACGCACTGGATGACGCAGAGGATCAGATCGTCACGTCAACGCAGGTAACACTGGCGGACTGGACCGACCGGCTTCAGCAATTACAGCGGCTGCTGGTGCCGATGTCCTTGTTGCTGACACCTGCGCTCATTGCCTCCCTGGCGACGGAGATTGGCATCACCTCGCTGGCCATTGCCGCAACGCATCTGCCGGGCAGCCGTTACGCAGAGAAAAACCAGGCGCTGCTGGCCACGCTGACGCTGGGCTTGCTGCAACTGGCTCCGCACACGCCAAGGATGCTGCGCTCACTGAGCCGAATCGTAAAACCTGCCGTGAGCAGTTCCCAAACCGTAGCGATTACGCTCGACCGGGCGTTCGGCACCCGGCCATTGCGCAGGCAGTTTGTCACCCCGCGCCAGACCCGGCTGGAGAAATTCTTTCACACCGACGCCCTGCTCAAACGCTGGACTGTCAGCACTGCCGTCTCGTCAAACCTGTTGCAGGTGCATGCCTGGAAGCTGGGTAAAAGGTTCCTTTTATGGACGTCGGACAGAGGTCAGGCGCGCACTCTGGTGGTCAGCAGCCACGGGTACTACACGCCGTGGTCCCGAACCGTGAAGATCCCCAATGGCACCGAGATTCGCACCTACGCGCCGCATGGCTACGAACTGGTGGACCCGAAACTGCATCGGGTCGTTAACAAGAATGCCCGGCCATTCGCACGCTCCAACACGGCGGTGCACAGCGTGATGCAGCCAACGCCGCTTGAACCCCTGCTTCTCACCGACAAGCTGATAGCAGGCACTTCGCTGCCCGGCAGACTGAAGAACTACAGCCTGTCCAAGTTTCAGACGACCACCAGCGAGAGCTATGACGAGATCGCAAGCGTGGTGGGCAACTCGCGGGCGTCGCCCTTGCGCGGCTGGCTGCCGCCAACGCCGATGGATGTTCTGACAGTGCGCAACCGCTTCGGCATGCCCCCGCCATCGTTGGCCGACCTGTTCGAAAGCCTGTCCATGCAAGGCATCCATTACGACAGAATATTGCTGGTGCACTGCCGATGTGCCGCGATATCTGCGCTGATGAACCGTTCACCCGTCTATCATGCCCCGGCAGCGAGCTCGGTGATTGCTAATATGGCCTGAACCGAACACCCCGATCATCCAGCACGGCGCTTACTCCGACATGACAACGGCCTCCCCTGACACAGCGCTGTGCCCCCTCTGCGGCTTCAGCAACCAATGCAGCCTGGCCGATCCGCGCACCGTGGACCAGCCCTGCTGGTGCTTCTCGCAAAGCATCGACCCGGCATTGCTGGCAGCGCTGCCGGATAACCTTCGCGACAAGGCCTGTCTGTGCCCGCGCTGCGCCGGGATCGAAGATGCAGCGCCAAATCCCCAGGCACGCCGGGCCACAGAGTAAGATGCGCGCCCCTTCCTCAGCTCGCCGTTATCGCCATGCGCCTTGATCGCTTCCTCAGCAACCTGCCACGCTTCAATCGTCAGCAAGTGCGCCTGGCGCTGGCCAACGGACGGGTACAGGTAGACGGCCAGGCAACCCGCGACCCGCATCACGAAGTACGCGAATTCAGTTGTGTGGCGCTTGACGAAGAAATCCTCCAGGCAGGCAAAGCCCCCCGCTACTTCATGCTGCACAAACCTGAAGGCTGCGTCAGCGCGACGAGCGATGCGCAGCATCCGACCGTGCTCGATTTGCTGGACGAGCCTGACAAGCACGAACTACACATCGCCGGACGGCTGGACTTCAACACCACCGGCCTGATGCTGATAACCAACGATGGTCAATGGTCGCGACGCCTGACTCAGCCACAGACCAAAATGCCCAAGGTGTATTACGTCGAGACCGAGCAACCGATCGACGAACGCTATGCCGCGAAGTTTGCCGAAGGCCTGTATTTCGCATTCGAAAACCTCACCACACAACCGGCGCAATTGACCTTGTTGGGGCCGCGCAGTGCACGCCTGAGCATTGTCGAAGGCCGCTATCATCAGGTGAAACGAATGTTCGGCCACTTCGACAACAAAGTGTTGCGCCTGCATCGGGAGAACATCGGCACGCTGGCGCTGGACCCCGGCCTGGGCCCCGGCAGCTATCGCGCGCTGAACGCCGGCGAAATCGGCCTGTTCTGAACGTCATGGCCG
The DNA here is from genome assembly GCF_020515755.1 of Pseudomonas sp. B20. NCBI lineage: Bacteria > Pseudomonadati > Pseudomonadota > Gammaproteobacteria > Pseudomonadales > Pseudomonadaceae > Pseudomonas > Pseudomonas sp. B20. Next base: position 177,027 of record NZ_JAHPJG010000001.1, on the reverse strand, counting down.
CCTGGCAGACGCTCGTCGGATCGGCACAGGCCTTTGATCGACTATCGCATGTCTGTCACGAAACGCGGGCAATGTCATAGGCACGCCTACCTGTCTACGCCAGGAGTGAAACCTATGTCGCCAGAAAAAGCAGTGCTCGACATACAAGGACAGTTTCGGGTTTATACCGAACTCTATCGCACCGATGCCGCCGCCAAGACCATCATTCTGGTCAACGGCTCATTGGCCACCACCGCTTCATTTACCCAGACCGTCCGCAACCTCTACCCGACCTTCAACGTGGTGCTTTACGACCAGCCCTATTCAGGCAAATCCAAACCGCACAACCTGCATGGCGCGCCACTGACCCGGGAAGAAGAAGGCCAGCTCCTGCTGGAATTGATCGACCACTTCAACGCCGAGCACGTGCTGTCGTTCTCGTGGGGCGGCGCGGCCACGCTGGTTGCTTTGGCGCATCGGCCGAAACGCATCGAAAGCGCAGTGATCAGCTCGTTCTCCCCCGTGATCAACGAGAAGATGCATGACTACCTGTGTCACGGCATCACGCACCTGGGCGCGCACAACCGTTATGACATGGGCCACTTGATCAACAACACCGTCGGCAAGCATCTGCCTACGTTGTTCAAGCGCTTCAATTTCCGTCATATCAGCAGCCTGGATGCTCACGAGTATGACCAGATGCATTACCACTTCAGCCAGGTCCTGGAGCTCGACCCGGACAATTACCTGACCGCAGGCAAGAACATCACCGTCCCCGTGCTGTTCATCAACGGAGCCCTGGACGAATACACCTGCGCAAACGACGCCGCCCACTTCTCCAGATACCTGCGCGACTGCTGCTTCAGCACCATCGACGCTACCGGCCACTTCCTGGACATGGAACACAAGGCCGCCTGCCGCGACTCGAAACAGGTACTGATGAATTTCCTGCAACCGGCACAGACGTCACGCAACGCCCATAACCGCGCTCAGGACTACCCGTCCCTGACCTTCTGAAAACCACACACCAAGCCACCGTCAGTTGCGGAGCATCGTCATCTGGCGGTTGGTTTTCAGGGTGAGTATCAGGAGGTAAAGCGCTGCGGGGTGAAATTAGCGCTTCAAATCAGGGCAGGGTTCTGGTACAAAGTCAGCCGCTCAGAGCAGCTATCAGAGCGGGTATAGTTTAGTGGTAAAACGAAAGCTTCCCAAGCTTTAGTTGAGGGTTCGATTCCCTCTACCCGCTCCACTTCAATCCTTCAAAAAAATCTGCTCTACCCTCCTGAAATTCGCCAGTCCCCCTTTCCAGTCAAGTATCACCCTCCCCCCGCTATCACAATCAGATACAGGTAACGTGTCACTGGCCTGTGCCGATGAACATCCATTTCAGAATTGAAACGCTCACAGTCCCGCTCCTCTCCTACACGCTCACCCCTGCGTCTGCTCCGAGTCTCGTCTCCAAGCATCAACCGGCCAGCCATTTATTTCAATTTCATTCAAAATTGAAATACACCTTCAACCTACGTATCCTCCATTTCAAATTTTCGGAAATTTGAAATGACAATTAAGTCGCCGCCCAAGCTCATACCGAATCCATTCGCCAGGATCATCAAGGACCATGCCGATCAGGCAGACGCGTACCTTGAGCTTGCGCAACCCTTCGATACCCAAGGGCGGTATCTGCATTTCGACAAACTGCGTTTCAGATTCCCGAAGTCGCTGGATGCGGATCTGGCCTGGTCGGTTGTCAGGCAGGCCAGAAATCGTCAACTGGTAACCGCCATTTCACTTGGTGAGCCGCCCAAGCCCTGCGGGTTTCTGCATACACCGGCAATGCAAATAGCGGTGTCGGCCTGCGACCAGAACACGACCACTGCGGCACTGGAATGGATGTGCTCCAGGGTCGGAGAGTCTCGACAATTGAAGTACCTGCTCAACGACCTCGCCGAAGATGAAGCCATCAGCAGCAGTCAACTTGAAGGCGCAGCAACGACGACCAAAGCGGCGAAGGCGCTGCTGAAGCGAAAACGTGGCGCACGGACCCCCGATGAGAAGATGATCATCGGCAACTTCCGGATGATGCAGCATGCGTGGGAGTATCGCGACGAGGCCCTGACTCTGGAGCTTATAACCGACCTGCACCAGGTGGGTGTCGCGGGGATAGAGGATAAGCGTTACCGTCCAGGCGAATTCAGGTCTGTTGATGACGTTGTCGTCGAGGACGGTAACGGCAATATTGTTCATCAGCCTCCGCCCGCTGAACATCTGCCGCAGCGACTTCAATCAATCATCAAATGGGTGAATGCAGATCATGCGGATGCAGAGGGTGTGACCTATATCCACCCGTTGATAAAAGCGGTCATCCTCCACTTCGTCATTGGCTTCGAGCACCCCTTTCATGACGGTAATGGCCGGGTCGCCAGGTCGCTGTTTTACTGGTATCTGTTCAAGTGCGGTTTTGGCGGATTCAGGTATATCGCTATCAGCACGCTTCTGAAAATTGCGCCCGTCAAATACGGAAGAAGCTACCTTTACACTGAAACCGATGAGATGGACCTGACGTATTTCATTGATTACCAATGCCAGGTCATTGCCCGAGCCATCAAAGAGTTCACGAGAAATCACGAAGCCGCCGTAGCGGCCATGGACCGGTTCAACGCGTTCCTCTACGAGTCAGGGCTGTATGCCAAGCTTTCCGAAAAGCAACGAACGGTATTCAACGTGGCCAGTTCCTCAGACGGCAAATCCTTTACGGTGACCGATGTCAAAGAAAACCTGGCATGTGCCTACAACACAGCGGCAACCGTTCTGAATGGTTTGGTGGACCTGAAGTTGTTTCACAAAGCGAAGATCGGCAACGAGTGGGTTTACTCGATGGCCGATACGACGCCTGCCTCGAAGCCACTGCAATGAACCCCACACTGCCAGCGCACCCCAGTTGTATTGGACCTGTAAATCGCTCACCCTCTGCAAGGGTGTAGGGCCGAAGCCTATCCATGGCGGGCCTGTTGTGCAGAAGTGATTAAAGTGCCTGGCGAAATATATCCTGAATTTGCTCAAGATCGGCAGGACGCGGATTAGTCAGGCCACAGGCATCTTTCAGAGCATTGGTGGCCAACAGCGGGAAGTCTTCCTCTTTGACGCCCAGCGTAGCAAGACCTGGCGGGATGTCCACGGCAGCCGACAGTGCACGAATGGCGTCGATGGCCGCTTGAGCGCCTTCTTCCGGAGACAGCCCGCGGATATTGCTGCCCATGGCGTGCGCAACGTCGGTCAGGCGGGCAGCGCTGACACTGGCGTTGAAGCGCTGCACATGGGGCAGCAGTACCGCGTTGCACACACCGTGGGGCAAATCATAAAAGCCGCCCAGCTGGTGCGCCATCGCATGCACGTAGCCCAATGAGGCGTTATTGAACGCCATGCCGGCGAGGAACTGGGCATAGGCCATGTTCTCGCGGGCGGTGATGTTCGCCCCGTTGTTGAATGCGTCGCGCAAATTGTTGGCGATAAGCGCCATGGCCTGCAAGGCGCAGGCATCGGTGATCGGGTTGGCAGCCGTGGAGACATAGGCTTCGATTGCGTGAGTCAAGGCATCCATACCGGTGGCGGCGGTCAGCGACCTGGGCATGGCGACCATCATGTCGGGGTCATTCACCGACAATAGCGGCGTGACGTTGCGGTCGATGATGGCCATTTTTACATGCCGGGCTTCATCGGTGATGATGCAGAAGCGGGTCATTTCACTCGCGGTTCCGGCGGTGGTGTTGATGGCGATCAGCGGCAACTGCGGCTTTGCCGAGCGGTCTACGCCCTCATAGTGACTGATGTGCCCGCCGTTGCTGGCACACAGGGCAATGCCTTTAGCGCAGTCGTGCGGCGAGCCACCGCCCAGCGATATGACGAAATCGCACTGGCGCTCCTGCAACAGGGCAAGACCGTTCTCGACGTTGGCGATGGTCGGGTTGGGGCGGGCACCGTCGTACACGACCGAGTCGATGCCCTGCTCCACCAGCAGCCCGGCGACCTGACTGGCTACTCCAGCCTTGGCGAGCCCCGCATCCGTGACGATCAGCGCCTTGCGAAATCCGTATTTGCGTATGGCGAGCATGGCTTCATCAATGCAGCCAGTGCCGATGATGTTCACAGCGGGGATGAAAAAAGTGCTGATCATGACGGACCCTCGAGCGTAGCGTGGATGCTTGGGTGATGAGCCAAGCATCCGCCTTGCGCGAGGTACAACCATTGACCCAGCGCAACGAATCAGTCAAACACCAGACCGTTGAGCGCAGGCACTTCGGCCACTGCGCACAGAACGGCTATTTTCAGCCGATAAAGCCGTCGCTCTTGAGGAGCGTTTCCAGGCAATGCTCGCTGATGCCGTAGAACGTCTTGAGCTCCTGAATACGCGCCAGTAACTGAGCAGGATCGACCGGCTCGGCACGCTTGACCGCGAGGATCATCTTGTTCTTGTTGGTGTGCTCCAGCGAAATGAACTCGAACACTTTGGTCTCGTAACCGCATGCCTCCAGCAACAGCGCGCGCAGGCTGTCGGTGACCATCTCTGCCTGCTGGCCCATGTGCAGACCGTATTGCAGCATCGGCTTCAACAAGGCGGGGCTCTGGATCTGCAAGCGGATCTGTTTGTGGCAGCACGGCGAGCACATGATGATCGAAGCGCCGGAGCGAATGCCCATATGAATGGCATAGTCTGTCGCGATGTCACAGGCGTGCAGCGCGATCATCACGTCCAGCGCGCTGGGCGCCACTGTACGCACGTCACCCTGAGCAAAGGTCAGCCCCGGATGATCGAGCTTCGCCGCCGCCTCGTTGCACAACGTGACCATGTCTTCGCGCAGCTCGACACCGGTCACCTGCCCTTGCGCCTGCAAGGTGTTGCACAGGTAGTCGTGGATGGCGAAGGTCAGATACCCCTTGCCTGAGCCGAAGTCCGCAACCTTGATCGGCTGATCGAGCTTGAGCGGCGATGAGCTCAGTGCATGGGAAAACACTTCGATGAACTTGTTGATCTGCTTCCATTTGCGCGACATGGCCGGAATCAGCTCATGCTGCCGATTGGTCACGCCAAGGTCGGTCAGGAATGGCCGGGTCAGCTCCAGATAGCGCTTCTTCTCGCGATCATGCCCTGCCGAAGGGGCCTGGCGCTCCTGCTGAGCCTTGCTTTTGAACAGCGTCGTCTTGCCCTTCTTGCTGAACTCCAGCTGCACCTCGTCGCTTAGCGACAACAGGTGTGCGTTCTTGAACGACGCGGGTATCAGGCCGGCAATGACCTCCACGGCTTCGGCAAGCGAGAAGTTTCTGGTGATATCGCGCGTCTTGTAGCGATACACGAAACTCAGGCAGGGCTGCGCCTTGACGGTCAGCGGCTTGATGATAATGCGCTGCAGATCAGCCTCGCTGCCCACGTATTTGGCCAGGACCAGTTTGATCAGCGAGTTCTGCGACAGGCTGGTCTCCAGCAGACCGAGGAACTGCGCGAGGTGCTCAGGCGCAGCTGTGAGTGGCGCGGGAGTGTTGACTGACATTAAAGGGTGCCTCGAACGTCCCGAGCGGGACTTGAAAAAATCAGGCGCGCATTTTAGCCCGTGACGGGTTGCCGGGCACCCTTATTTTTGCGGGACCACAGAGGCCGTCCGCAATGGCCTACATCGAATATTGAACTGTACATAAACGGTAAAAGTATCACTGCCAGGTTCCATTATTACACCTTGAACCGTGGGCACCTTTCTTTATATTGGCTCTCGGCTGAGAGAGACCGATCAGCCGATATAAAACAGGAGCATTGGCTCTACCGTACTCATTGCACAAGGACCGTGCATCATGATTAACCCAGTAAACACCCTTATAACCGAGGATATCGCACGCGTTACAACAAAACCCGTCGAATACCTGAGAGCGATAGTTGAAGACGGCGATAAAGGAGGCCGAAGGCCTGGCCTGATTGTGACCGATGAAGACGTCATCAGCTTAAAACGCTATGAACGACAAGGTCTGAATCTGCCCACCACACTGGCACGCACGGAACAGTACCTGGGGTTCGAAAAAAGCGGCATTCCCGGACTTGAGCCGAAAGATGTCATGGACACTTACATCACCATCAATCGGCATGCCCGAAGCTGGTCGCCAATTGAAAATGCTGTGAAGACCACTGGCTTCGATATCGGAATATTTGCCGCTCATTTCGTTAACCAAGGCGGTCTGATTATCACCCACATCGAAAGAATGGACGTCATCGAACAATTGACGCTGACGATTGCCGACTTGAAGCTCGAGGACATCAGCGGCCTGAAGCGTGTGCCGCTGAGCTCAACAGAAAAACAAGTCTGTGGCGCCCTGTCCGGTTTACTGACGCGAATGGCCGAACGAATAGACATGCATCGCCACTCTGCGGAGCTTCTGACTGAAGAAATAAACACCTTCAGCAATACCCTGAACGCGGAGATCATGCCGAGCATTCAACACAAGGTAACGCTTTCGAACAACTCGGAGCTGGACCAGGAGATCCAAGACCTGGAAAGCGATATCGACCGGTTAACACGCGATATCGAACAAAAGATGAAGGAGTATACGACGGCCAAGAACAATATTGCCTGGGGGATCATTGGAGGCCCCATCGGTGTCGCCATTACCGGAGGCATATTCGGCAGCCTGGCAGAAAGGATACGCAAGGACAAGGATCGGTTGGTCCATATCAAAACTGCCAAAGTCCAGCAACTCAAGGAAAAGCGCCCTCTTGCGGCGGCCATCCTCAGCCTGCAGTTAATTTTCGAAGACATGAACCTGCGCATGCAGGATGCCCAACAGGGCGCCACTAACCTGAAAGACGTCTGGGCCTTGTTGTCGTCTTACATCAAGAGTTCCGCACGGGAACTGGCGACCCTAGAGGACGATCAGGCACTGTTCATTTTCGCGTTACATTTCCAGGGAGTGGTCTCGCCGTGGCTGGAAATAAGAAATATTTCGACCGAATTACTGGACACCTTTGAACGTGCACTAGACCAGTTCAATTCCGGCAAATACATCACCCAATAAGGATATTACCGTGAACGCACACACCCTCTCTAACCGTCTGGAACTTACCCCGCCCGACACCCGAATCATGGAGTCCGCCCGGCAGAATATCTACGACCACGTCATGTCTTTGCAGCTGGACTTCCTGCCGGTCATGAAAGAAAAGCTGCAGCCTCTTCAAAGGGCGCTCAGTCATGCCGAGGCGCTGTGGGGTGAGCACCTGGCCGCTATCGTGGCGCAACTGCGTAGCGTTAATCTGGCACCGATTGACTTGAAACAGCAGCAGATCGAGGCGCACGCTGACTTGAGTGATCTGCAGAAACAGCTGGCCATTCGTATGCTGAACGTCGAGCGTACTCGTCAACTGACAGGGCTGACAGCCATCATCCTTAAAGCGGCCAACGCCATTGCTGAAAGCAGCGATCGCATGCAACAGATCAACCTGAAGCTGGACGGCAGCCGCGTTCAAAGTACGCTGCACAAGCACGTTGATCGCCTGACTCAGCGCAAGACCGATCTGGACATCCGGATGAGCGTGATTGCCGAAGATCGACGTCTGCTGGATGAAACGATCAAGGCGTACGAAAAATACAATCTGGCCGATATTTTCAAAGACCTGCTCCCCAGCGCAGAAGAACTGGCGCTGATCAATGTACCGTCGCCAGAGATTGCCCTTCTACAAGCCGGGATTGCCCGACTCGGAAAGCTGCTGGGAAAAATCAGCGACGCCATCAATTATTCAGAGCTGACCGGAGAGCGCGACAAGTTGAGGCAGCGTTACAACACGCTGCTGGACGATTCGCGTGCCAACGCTCAGGAAGTCAGGGCCACGCTGTTCAAACTCGAAGAGTTGACACTGTTGTCGCAAGTCGAGCAGAGCAAAGAGGCCTGGGTTCAGGAGGTTAGACACGTGTATCGATCGCTGTATCGCTTTCTGGACAAGAGCGCACAGCAAAACGACTCAACGGTTTCGGCCAGCGAGCATGTTGCACAATTGAAGACTTACCTGAAATCGTTCCACGATATCAACCGCACGCTCTGACATACCCCCTATTCAGAAAGGCAGGTGTCGATAGAATCGACGCCTGCTTTCGCTTTTAGCCGAGCACCACCAACCTGTTCGGTAATTCATTCCTGCCGTGGGTCACGGGAACATGATCGGCAAGCAGCTCGCCACAGGCATGGATGCAGCCGAGAAAACCCTGCAAGGTCTGCCCGTCTCTGACCTGCTGGGTAAACACATCGACCATCGCCTTCCAGGTATCGTTGTGCAGACGACTGGCAATGCCATGGTCAACGAGGATTTCGACATACCGTTCGGCCTCGCTGACAAACACCAGAATGCCGGTTCCGTCGTGGGTCTTGTGCAGGTTCTGTTCGAGAAACTGCCGGCGCGCGAGGTTTCCGGCCCGCCAACGCCGCACCGAAAGCGGCACCAGCAACGCTGAGACCTTCGACAGGTGGCACACCAGCGCAACGATAATGAACGTGCTCATCTGCGCGAGCATCAATTCGTCCGCACTCAGCCATTGCAGGCAGTAATTGATCGTGCCCGGCACCAGCAGGCCGATCAGACCTGCCCAGATCAGCGGCATGTAGGCATAGTCGTCAGCGCGAGCGGCCAGCACCGTGACCAGCTCGGCGTCAGTACGCTGCTCGACGCGGTCAATCGCTTCGGCAACCTGCCGCTGTTCGTCTTTGTTCAGTAAAGCCATGGTTCCCTCATTCCGAATCAATCAACTACCAGTTGCCTGAAGCACCGCCACCGCCGAAACGTCCGCCGCTGCGATCAGCGGCTCTTTCACGGGCGGGCCGGGTAGCGCCGCCGCGCCTGACGCTGATGATGACAATCCCCAGCACGATGAGGGTCAACACGATCCCGATCAGCCAGACCTGGTCGTCATTGGTCTGCTGGTTATCTTCGGACATCTGTCTTTTAGGCTCCGGATAATCAGGTATCTGCCCGCCCAATGCCGCAATGACCGCGCGCGTACCGCGCTCTATGCCGACGGCAAACCGGTTGTCGTCAAACTCGGGGGTCATCAGCATGTCGATGATCAGAGACGCCTGGGCGTCATTGAGACGATCCTTCAGCGCGCCGCCGACCTCCATGAACACCTTGCGCTTGTCGCGATAGACCACCAGCAGAACACTGTCATCCTTGCCGTGCAGCCCCAGGCCCCAGGTGTCACCGAGTCGAGCGCCGAATTCTTCGATGCTCGTGCCCTGCAGATCAGCCAGGGTCACCACCACCACCCGCTCCCCGGTCGCCTTTTCATGGGCGCTCAGAAGTCTGGCCAGACGAACCGTAGTCTGGCTGTCGAGCATTTGTGCGGCATCCACCACACTGCCGGTCATCGGCGGAAAAACCAGTGCTGACGGCTCTGCCTCGGCACGCAATACCCCTCCCAACAGCATCACCACATACAACATCCACTGTGAAACAGACTTCAAAATCCAGACCTCCGGTGTTTTTTTGAATCCATTGAAACGACACGCCTTAGCCAAAACACAAGTTCCCCGGCATAATCCACCGCCAACACCTGATGCGGTCACTATTTGATCGACAGGGTCTGTACAAAAATCAATCAAACCGCCATTTTCGTACACACCTTGGGAAGACTTCGTACAGTGAAGCGGATGGCAACTATCCTTGCATCCCGTACGAACCATAACGCCAAAGGTCCATAACCCAAAAACTGGCTGTCGGACATTAAACGCGAGTTACTGACAAAAGCCTTGAGAAATCATTCATGAATAAGCTGTGTTTATTAGGTTTGCTGGTCGGTATGGCCAGTCAGTCGGTGATGGCCCAGACCGCTGCCGCCACGGACAATACAACGCTTCAGGCCAAGAATGCCTTCATCGGCAAACTCATGAAAAAAATGACTCTGGACGAAAAGATCGGTCAGTTACGACTCATCAGTATCAGTTCGGAAATGCCACAGCCGCAAATTCTCAAGGAAATTGCTGCCGGAAGAATCGGCGGCACGTTCAACTCCATTACCCGCTCGGAAAATCGTCCGCTGCAGGAAGCCGCAGTCGCCAAAAGCCGTCTGAAAATTCCGATGTTCTTTGCCTATGACGTGGTTCACGGTCACCGGACCATTTTTCCGATCAGCCTGGGCATGGCCGCCAGCTGGGACATGGACGCCATCGCGACGATGGGCCGGGTCTCGGCCAAAGAAGCCAGTGCCGACAGCATCGACATGACTTTCGCCCCCATGGTGGATATTTCCCGCGACCCTCGCTGGGGCCGCAGCTCCGAAGGCTTCGGTGAAGACACCTACCTGGTGTCACGCATTTCCGACGTGATGGTCAGGTCCTTCCAGGGCAAGAACGTCGCAGCCAGCGACAGCATCATGGCCGCCGTCAAACACTTCGCCCTGTATGGCGCGGTAGAAGGCGGACGCGACTACAACACCGTGGACATGAGCATGACGCGCATGTACCAGGACTACCTGCCGCCCTACAAGGCCGGCATCGATGCCGGCGCCGGCGGCATCATGGTCGCACTCAACTCGATCAACGGCGTGCCGTCGACCTCCAACAAATGGCTGATGCAGGACCTGTTGCGCAAGGACTGGGGCTTCAAGGGCGTGACCATCAGCGACCACGGCGCGCTCAAGGAGCTGATCGACCACGGCGTGGCCAAGGATTTCCGCGAGGCCGCCAAGCTGGCGATCAAGGCGGGCGTTGACCTGAGCATGAACGACGCGGCCTATGGCGAGCAGTTGCCCGGTCTGGTGAAAGACGGCGAGGTTTCCATGAAGGAAATCGACAACGCCGTGCGTGAGGTGCTGGGTGCCAAGTACGACATGGGCCTGTTCGCCTCGCCTTACGGTCGCATCGGCGTCGCTGCCGAAGATCCGGCCGACACCTATTCCGATGACCGCCTGCACCGTGCCGAAGCTCGCGATGTAGCGCGCAAGACGCTGGTGCTGCTGAAAAACCAGAACGAGACACTGCCGCTGAAGAAGCAAGGCACCATCGCAGTGATCGGCGGACTGGCGCAAAGTCACCTCGACATGCTCGGCAGCTGGTCGGCAGCAGGTCGTCCCAACCAGTCGGTGACAGTGTATGAAGGGCTGGCCAACGCGGTCGGCGACAAGGCCAAGCTGGTTTACGCACGCGGCGCCAACGTCAGTGACAACGAACACGTCCTCAACTACCTGAACTTCATCGAGAAGGAAGTAGAGATCGACCCGCGTCCAGCGCAGGAAATGATCGACGAAGCGGTCAAGGTCGCCGAGCAGGCCGATGTGATCGTTGCCGTGGTCGGTGAATCGCGCGGCATGTCGCATGAATCGGCCAGCCGCAGCAGCCTGAATATTCCGGGTAAACAGCGCGACCTGATCAAGGCGCTCAAGGCCACTGGCAAACCACTGGTGCTGGTGCTGATGAATGGCCGTCCGCTGGTTCTGGTCGATGAACAGGAACAGGCCGACGCCATGCTCGAAACCTGGTTCCCGGGCACCGAAGGCGGCAACGCAGTGGCTGATGTGCTGTTCGGCGACTACAACCCGTCGGGCAAGCTGGCCATGACGTTTCCTCGCTCGATCGGTCAACTGCCGGTCTACTATGCGCACCTGAACACCGGCCGTCCGTATCACGAAGGCAAGCCAGGCAACTACACCTCGCACTATTTCGAGGAGCCCAATGGCCCGCTGTACCCGTTCGGTTATGGTCTGAGCTACACCCAGTTCGACGTCTCGGACATCACGTTGTCGGACGCCAACATGACGCGCAAAGGCAAGCTGACGGCCAGCGTGACCGTGAAGAATACCGGCAAGGTTGCCGGTGCAACCGTCGTGCAGTTGTATCTGCATGACGTAGCGGCGTCGATCAGCCGTCCGGTAAAAGAACTGAAGAACTTCGAAAAAGTGATGCTTGAGCCCGGAGAAGAAAAAGTCGTGACCTTCACCCTCAGTGAAGACGACCTGAAGTTCTACAACACCGAACTCAAGCACGTGGTGGAACCTGGCGAATTCAAGGTCATGATCGGCCTGGACTCGCAAGCAGTGAAAGAAGCGACCTTCAATCTGTTGTAAACCCTGCGCGTGGCGCGTTCGTGAGCATTCGCTCGGGAACGCGCCAGCAGGGTTCAATCAGGCTGCGACATGACGCTCAAGCATCGCTACTGGCGCATTACCCTGTACGTGCTGCTGATTCTGGCCGGTGCAGCCCTGTGCGCCGGGCTCGCGATGCGTCAGGCGCAGCGTCACGCAATGTCGGAAGACGCCGCGCGTGCCGAAGGACAGCTGGCACTGTATGCCAATACCCTGCACACCCTGATCGAGCGCTATCGCGCCCTGCCCTCCGTGCTGGCGCTGGACCCGGAAATTCGAGCCGCGCTGAGCGGCCCGGTGACCGGTGAGGTGCAGAACGCACTCAACCTCAGGCTGGAAAAAATCAACAGTGCGGCTCATTCGTCGACGCTGGAATTACTCGACCGCCATGGTCTGGCGATTGGCGCGAGCAACTGGCGTACGCCCAATAGCTATGTCGGCCACAACTACGCTTTTCGACCCTACTTTCTGCAAACCCGCGCCAAGGGCACCGGGCGCTTTTATGCGGTCGGTGTGACCACCGGAATTCCGGGGTACTTTCTGTCCAGCGCGGTCTTGAACGATACCGGTGGCTTCATGGGGGCGATGGTCGTCAAGCTGGAGTTCCCCAGCCTTGAGCAGGAGTGGGATCAGGGTGAGGATCTGCTGCTGGTCAGCGATGAGAAAGGCATCGTGTTCATCGCCAATCAACCAGGCTGGCGCTATCGCGAGCTGCTGCCGATCTCGGTGGAAGACCGTGCCACCCTGTTGCGCACCCGCCAGTACGACAAGCAGGTATTGTCACCGCTGCGCAGCCGGGTCATCGACAGCTTCAGCGAAAACAGCCATTTGAGCCATGTCGACGGCCCGGACGGCACCACGGATTATCTCTGGCAGTCGCTGCCCCTTGTGGATGAGAACTGGACCCTGCACCTGCTGCGCAAGCCGCCCGCCTCCAGTGAGGACGTTCGCAATGCAGGGCTGGCCGCCGCAGGCATCTGGCTGGCGCTGGTATTTCTGGGCCTGTTTCTCTATCAGCGCTGGCGACTGGCGCGATTAAGGGAACGCAACCGGGATGAACTGGAGCGTCTGGTGCAAGCGCGCACGCGTGATCTGCAAACCGCGCAGGACGGTCTGGTGCAGTCGGCCAAACTGGCAGCGCTGGGGCAGATGTCGGCAGCGCTGGCCCACGAAATCAACCAGCCGCTGACCGCCCAGCGCATGCAACTGGCAACCCTGCGACTGCTGCTCGATCAGGGCCGCATCGATGAAGCCTGCAAAGCGCTGGTTCCAGTCGATCAGCAACTGACGCGTATGGCCGCCTTGACCAGCCATCTGAAAACCTTCGCGCGCAAGAGCCCAAGCGGCCTGCGCGAGAGGCTGGACCTGGCCACGGTGGTCGATCAGGCTTTGCTGTTGCTCGACCCGCGCCTGCGCGAGGAACACGTCGACTGCGTCCTCCATCTGGCTCGCCCGGCATGGGTGCGCGGCGACGCCATCCGCCTGGAGCAGGTGCTGATAAACCTGCTGCGCAATGCACTGGACGCCATGCGCGAGTGCCGCTCAAGGCGCCTTGAAGTGCGCATCGACGCCGTCGACAACCAGTGGCGGCTCAGTGTCAGGGACAACGGAAGCGGGATCGCCGCGGAGAATCTGCCCGACATTTTCGATCCGTTCTTCACTACCAAACCGGTGGGCGACGGCCTGGGCCTTGGCCTGGCTGTGTCGTACGCCATCATTCATGAACTGGGCGGACAACTGACGGCGCAAAACCATACGGACGGCGCCGAGTTCTGGTTCAGCTTACCCAACGACTTTCTGGAGGCCTGACCCGGCATGTTGAATTCGGTCATCGTGGTAGACGACGAGGCGCCCATTCGGCAAGCCGTCGAACAATGGCTGACGTTGTCGGGGTTCGAGGTACAAGTCTTCGCCCGCGCCGAAGAGTGCCTGGCACACATACCGGAACACTTCCCCGGCGTCGTGCTGTCCGATGTGCGCATGCCGGGCATGAGCGGCCTGGAGCTGCTGACCCGGTTGCAAGGCGCAGACCGCGACCTGCCGGTCATCCTCCTGACCGGCCATGGCGATGTGCCGATGGCCGTGGAGGCGATGCGTGAGGGGGCCTATGACTTTCTGGAAAAACCCTTCAGCCCGGAAACCCTGATCAGCAACCTGCGGCGCGCCCTCGAGAAACGCCAGCTGGTGCTGGAAAACCGCCGCCTGCATGAGCAGGCCGATGCCAGAACCCGGCTGGACGCCACGCTGCTCGGCGTATCGCCCGGCATGCAGACACTGCGCCGCCAGGTGCTGGAACTGGCGCAACTGCCGGTCAACGTGATCATTCGCGGGGAAACCGGCAGCGGCAAGGAACTGATCGCTCGCTGCCTGCACGATTTCGGGCCGCGCGCCGCCAGACCTTTTGTTGCACTCAACTGCGCGGCCATCCCGGAGCATCTGTTCGAAGCCGAGCTGTTCGGCCACGAAAGCGGCGCCTTCACCGGCGCGCAGGGCAAGCGCATCGGTCGCCTGGAGTATGCCGACGGCGGCACGGTGTTCCTCGATGAAATCGAGAGCATGCCGATGGCGCAACAGGTCAAGCTGCTGCGCGTTCTGCAGGACAAGCGCCTTGAGCGGCTGGGCTCGAATCAGAGTATCGACGTCGATCTGCGAATCATTGCCGCGACCAAGCCTGATCTTCTCGAAGAGGCGCGTGCCGGGCGCTTCCGCGAAGACCTGGCCTACCGCCTCAACGTTGCCGAGCTGCGCCTGCCGCCGCTGCGCGAGCGCCTTGAAGACATCGCGCAACTGTTCAGCCACTTCGCCCGCGCCGCCGCCGAGCGCGTGGGTCGGGAGCCGCCAGCGCTGGACGCAGCTCATCTGAGCCGTCTGCTCGGCCATGACTGGCCAGGCAACGTGCGCGAGCTGGCCAATGCCGCCGAGCGGCAGGCCCTGGGGCTGGAGCACGCCCTGCCGCAACCTGATACCCAATCGGCCGGGCACTCACTGGCGGCGCGTCAGGAAGCCTTCGAAGCGCAATGCCTGCGCGCTTCGCTGGCCCGTCATAAAGGCGACATCAAGGCGGTGCTCAATGAGTTGCAACTGCCGCGGCGGACGCTGAACGAGAAGATGCAGCGCCATGCTCTGGTACGCGAAACGTTCCTCGAATGAAGGCGGCGCACATTCCGTACAGCTTGTTCCGGCGATAACCGAACATTTCCCGCAGCGCCGGGTCTGCATACTGTTCACGGCTATATGAGGTCGTGATGGCTGGATACTTGCGAGGCATAATGACATCATGCCCACCTGGTTATTCAGCTCACTTTGACAGTCCGAAAGATGGGGCATTTTCTACCGTGAATACTCCCCTCGACCTCCCCTTGGGAGGCGGCGAAATGGGTCGGTTTATCCGAGAGACGGACTGGTCGACGTCCGCGCTGGGACCGAAGCAAGCATGGCCCGCAGCACTACTGTCTTCAATGAATCTGATGCTCAGTTGCCCGGACAGCATGTACCTGCTCTGGGGACCTGACTACACCCTGTTTTTCAATGACGCTTACTCTCAGGTCCTGCCGATTGCCGCCCGACAGGCGCAGGGGCAGCCCATTGCCTCGGTCTGGGGCGATGCCTGGGAAGCCGTACGGCCGCTCGCCGAGCAGGCACTGGCCGGACAAAGCCGCCGGTCTGACAATATTCAGCGCACCATCGTCCACAATGGCAAGCCCGAGCAGACCTGGTGGTCGCTGTCCTACTCGCCACTGTATGGCGATAGCGGCCTGATCGAAGGCGTGTTTTGCCGGGTCAACGAGACCACATTGCAGGTCATGGCCGAAGCCCGCCAGTCGGAGAACGAAGCGTTCACGGACCGCGTGCTGTCGAGCATCAACGACTGCATCAAGGTGCTGGACCTCGATTCGCGCCTGACCTTCATGAGTGAAGGCGGTCAGCACATCATGGAAGTCAGCGATTTCAACGCGATTCGCGGCTGCCCCTGGCCTGACTTCTGGCAGGACCAGGGCAATCTGGACGCCATTGCTGCGGTTGACGCGGCACGAGCGGGTCAGAACGCCAGCTTCACCGGCTCGGCGCAGACCCTGGCGGGCACCACCAAGTGGTGGCATGTGCAGGTCAGCCCGATTTTCGGCAAGGATGGCAAACCGGAGAAGATCCTCTGTGTCTCCAGGGACATGACCCAGCTCAGAGACGCTGAAGAAGCCCTGCTGTCGCTTAACGAGACCCTTGAACAACGCGTGGTCGAACGCACCCAGGACCGTGATCGCATCTGGCGGCTGTCGACCGACCTGATGCTGGTGGCGCAGTTCGACGGGATCATATCGGCAGTCAATCCGGCATGGACGCAAGCCCTCGGCTGGTCGGAAGAACAACTGCTCGACAGCCAGTTTCTGGCACTGGTGCACCCTGAAGACGTGGACAGCACGCTGGCCGCCATGAGCGGGCTGGAGAGCGGCCGCACGATTCCGCACTTCAAGAATCGCTATCGTCATCAGGACGGCTCGTACCGGACCATCTCCTGGACTGCCGTGCCGGACAAGCAATTCATCCATGCCGTCGGCCGTGACATTCAGGCCGAAGAAGAGGCCAATGAAGCGCTACGGCTTTCCCAGGACGCACTGCATCAGGCGCAGAAGCTGGAAGCCATCGGTCAACTCACCGGCGGCGTGGCGCATGATTTCAACAACCTGCTGACCGTGATCCGCTCCTGCAGCGACCTGCTGAAGTCAGCGAACCTTGAAGAGCACCGTCGTGTGAAGTACGTCGAGGCCATCTCCAGCACGGTCGACCGGGCCGCGCGCCTGACCGGACAGTTGTTGGCGTTTGCCCGCCGTCAGGCCTTGCAGCCGGAAGTGTTCGATGTCTGCAAGAGTGTGGCGCGCATCGGCGAGATGATGGACACGCTTACCGGCGCACGTATTCAGGTCAGCATCGACCTGCCTGCCGAGCCGTGCTTCATCTTCGCCGACGGCAGCCAGTTCGATACTGCGCTGGTCAACATGGTGGTCAACGCCCGCGATGCGATGTCCGGCGCGGGTAAGCTGGTCATCAAGGTTGAATGCGCTGCCCACTGCACTGCAGACCAGCCGGCCTCACACAGCGCGGGTGACTATGTAAAGGTATCGCTGACCGATACCGGCGCCGGTATTGCCAAGGAAAAGCTGGGCCTGATCTTCGAACCGTTCTATACCACCAAGAGTGTCGGCCAGGGCACCGGGCTGGGTTTGTCGCAGGTATTCGGGTTTGCCAAGCAGTCGGGCGGTGAAGTGCTGGTTGAAAGCGAGCTGGGCAAAGGCAGCCGCTTCACGCTGTGCCTGCCCAGCGCACAGAATCACGAAGTCGTCCAGGAAGACCATCGCCACACCCTCACCCCGTTGCCCGGGCTGTGCGTACTGATGGTCGAGGACAATCAGGACATCGGCACCTATACCCGCCCGATGCTTGAGCAATTGGGCTTTCAGGTGCTCTGGGTGAGCAGTGCCGCCGAAGCGCTGAAAGAGCTTTCCGGCAACCCGGAAAACTTTCATGTGGTGTTCTCGGACATCGCCATGCCGGGCATGAGCGGCCTGGAACTGTACGCCGAAATCGAAGCGCGCTATCCGTGGATGCCGGTGGTTCTCACCACCGGGTACAGCACTGAGTTCGCGACGATCGCTCAGGACGAAACACACCGCTTCGACCTGTTGCAGAAACCCTATTCCAGAGACGATCTGGCGGCGATTCTGCACAAGGCCGTGAGTCGTACCGGCGAGCACTGAGGGGATGGATTCGCATCAATTCATCACGCCAGCGGATTCACTGATGCCTGATACGCATGAGTGAATCCCGGCACTTCCGACGCATAAAACCAAGACAACACCGGTTGCCTTGATTCAGAATCACGCAAAACATCGCAACACTCTTAGAGCAGGGAGCATTTTCGAGATGATCGTCGGTATTGATCTGGGCACCACCAACAGCCTGGTGGCCGTATGGCGCGACGGCAGCAGCGAGCTGGTGACCAACGCATTGGGAGAAACACTCACCCCCAGCGTTGTCGGGCTGGACGACGACGGGCAGATTCTGGTCGGCAAGGCAGCCCGCGAACGCCTGCAGACCCACCCGGAAAAAACCGCCGCCCTGTTCAAACGCTACATGGGCAGCGCTCAGGAAATTCGCCTGGGATCGGCCACTTACCGCCCGGAAGAGCTGTCCTCGCTGGTGCTCAAAAGCCTGAAGGCTGATGTCGAGCGCGCGTTTGGCGAGCCTGTTACCGAAGCGGTGATCAGCGTCCCGGCCTATTTCAGCGACGCTCAACGTAAAGCCACGCGTATTGCCGGTGAGCTGGCGGGGCTCAAGGTCGAGAAGCTCATCAACGAGCCGACAGCGGCCGCACTTGCGTATGGCCTTCACCAGAAGGAAGGCGAAACCTCGTTTCTGGTCTTCGATCTGGGTGGCGGGACCTTCGACATCTCGATCCTCGAGCTTTTCGACGGCGTGATGGAAGTGCGTGCCAGCGCGGGCGACAACTTTCTGGGGGGCGAGGATTTCGATCAGGTCATGGTCGAGCACTTTGTGAACCTGCACCGCGATGAGCCGGACTTCCCGTCAACGGATCTGATTGCACCGGCCTTGCGGCGCGAAGCCGAGCGGGTGCGCAGGGCTTTGGGCCAGGACGGGAGTGCCGACTTCGTATTGCGTCACGCCGACAGGGAATGGCGAAAGACCATTACTCAAGAGCAAATGAGCGATTTTTATGCGCCCCTGCTCAACCGCCTGCGCGCGCCGGCCGAGCGTGCGCTTCGAGACGCGCGGATACGCGTCGCCGATCTGGATGAGATTCTGCTGGTGGGCGGCACCACGCGCATGCCACTGATCCGCAAGCTTGCCGCGAGCCTGTTCGGGCGCTTCCCTTCCATTGCGCTCAATCCCGACGAAATCGTCGCTCAGGGCGCAGCGGTGCAGGCGGCACTCAAGCACCGGGACGCAGCGCTGGAAGAGATCGTCCTCACCGATGTGTGCCCTTACACACTGGGGATCGAGACCATCACGCAAGTTGGCAATCGCTATGAAAGCGGTCATTACCTGCCCATTATCGAACGCAACAGTGTCGTACCGGTCAGCCGGGTAAAAACGGTCCAGACCGTCAGTGATGATCAAGAGCACGTTATGGTGCGGATCTTTCAAGGCGAAAGCCGCATGGTCAAGGACAACATCGCCCTGGGCGAGCTCATTATCCCGATCCCCAAGGCGAAGGCCGGCGAAGTGGCGCTGGATGTACGCTTTACCTATGACAACAACGGCCTGCTGGAGGCCGATGTGATGACACAGCTGACCGGGGAACGTCACAAGCTGGTCATCGAAAACAACCCTGGCGTGATGACGCCTGATGAAATACAGGAGCGCCTTCAGGTACTCGAAGCACTCAAAGTCCATCCGCGCGAACAGCAGGCCAATACTCATCTGATCGCCAGACTTGAACGCCTGTATCAGGAATGCCTGGGCAGCGATCGAGAACTTATCGATCACTGGACCACCCAGTTCCAGCATGTGCTGGAGACACAGGACGAGCGGCAGATCAGCGAAATTCGCAAGCAACTCAAACAGGAAGTCGACACGTTCGAGCAGGGCGCAAGATGATCGACTGTTGGTCAGTACTTGAGCTGAGTAACGATGCCGACGAGCGCAGCATCAAACGACAATATGCCCGGTTACTGAAGGTCAACCGCCCAGATGAAGACCCGGTAGCCTTCCAGAATCTGCGTGATGCCTATGAAGAGGCGCTGCAGCGGGCACGATCACGCGCAGATGAAGACGACCAGCCTGTCATGCTGCGCCAGCCCTTGCCTGAGCCCTCGCCTGCCCCCCTGCTGACAACGACCGTTGTCGAGCAGCCCGATGGCATGGACTGGCTTCAACAGGTCAGGCAAACCACTGCGCAGAACCTGCTCGAGCACCAGCAGCTCGCCATGGAGCATGGACAGGCAGAGCGCTTTCAACAACTGTTGCTGCTGGAGTGCCTGAACGACTCAGCGCGTCGTGTCGAGTTGATCAAAGCTGCATTTCAGCATCTGCGCTGGCTGACGGTATGGCAAAGCATTCACATCAACAGCTACCAGCAGCACGCCTTGGCCGAGGCGATATTGCGCGAGGCGTTCGAAGCGTTCAGCGCACTCATCGAGAGCGGGCAGCATGCACGCTTCATTGAAGAACTTCAGACGCTGGAGCAACAGCCCTGGCTGACAGAGCTGGAGCGTCGAGAGCATTTGCAATGCAGGTGCATGGTCTTGCTGATTGCCAGCCAGCATGTGACCTCTGACCTGCTGGAACAGACACGCGCGGTATTTGGCTGGAACCTGCAGCAAAACCTTCACCCCGGCCCCGAAGACCTCTGGCAGACGCTGCGCCAGCGATACGAAGAAGTGGAGTACGCCGAGCATCTGCAACGCCTGCTCGACGCCAAACCGAGCACTGCCGAAGGCAAGGCCGCGCACTTGATGTTCAAGCCGCCACGTCTGGCCGCGCGGATCCGTACCGCGGTCAAGCAAGACGCCTCGGTGTGGAACGCCTGCGCGCATATTCAGGAGCAGTTGGCCGTCCACTACCCCGATATCCTCAAGCGCTACCCCAAAGCAGACCTGAACGCCTGGAAACTCATGCGTGAGCAGAGCGACTTCACGCCGCTCATCTGGGTCTACATCGGCGCGTTTCTGCTGGCGTTGCTGGCACCCCCGCTAGCGCCTGAAGGCACGGAATACAATCCGGGAACGCGGGTCCTCGTGCTGTTCCTGACACCGCTCTGGACAACCGTCGGCTTCTTCATCTTTATCTGCGTATGGCGTCCGCTGATGATTCTGGCAGAGCCTGCCGATGCCTGGCTGAGCAGCAAGTTACTGCCCAAGGTGCTGAGCTGGCCCGGTGCCCAGGCGCTGCTCTTGCGGCATGGCCTTCCGTTTTTGTTTCTGGGCCTTGTCCACGTGCTTGATGGCCCACGCACACTGCTGACTTATCTGCTGCTGGCGGTGCTGTGGGTCGCCCTGTCACCTTATCGCTACCTGTTTCAGACGGCGCCTGCCCGGCAGAAGATTCGGCAGTTTTATGCAAGGCACACGATCAAGGTGATCATCGGCACGCTGAGCATCGTCATGGCGGCGCTGTTGATCTCCTCTAAAATGAGCGCTTGAGCGGTCTTTCTGTCGGCAATCGACCAGAACACCCTGCTGCGAGCGCTTCCATCGGCAAGAATCCGCTTACCCCAGCCGGGCAGATAAGCGGATTCTTGCTCATCAAAGTCGCCCGACCGCTCTAGAACAAGCCCTCATGGTCTGGCACAGCTCCTGCTATGTAACACGCAGGGCATCCAATGCCTCCTTCCAAAAATAATGAAAAACAAGGAACACCATGGAAACTTCCAATCCCGCCTCCCATGGGTCGGCTGCTAGTGCCGCTGGCCAGAAAACCACCTCCAGCCGTCTCAAATCGATTTTCAGTGGTTCGGTCGGCAACATGGTCGAGTGGTACGACTGGTACGTCTACGCCGCCTTCTCGCTGTACTTCGCCAAAGCCTTCTTTCCCAAGGGCGACACCACCGCCCAGTTGCTCAACACCGCCGCGATCTTTGCCGTCGGCTTTCTGATGCGGCCCATCGGTGGCTGGCTGATGGGGCTGTACGCCGACTACAAAGGGCGCAAGGCTGCGCTGATGGCCTCGGTGCTGCTGATGTGCTTCGGCTCGCTGATCATTGCCCTGACGCCAGGCTATGAAAGCATCGGCGTCGGTGCTCCGATCCTGCTGGTGTTTGCCCGCTTGCTGCAGGGGCTGTCTGTCGGCGGCGAGTACGGCACGTCCGCCACCTACCTCAGCGAAATGGCCACCAAGGAGCGTCGCGGCTTCTTCTCCAGCTTTCAGTACGTCACGCTGATTTCCGGCCAGCTCATCGCGCTGGGCGTGCTGATCGTTCTGCAGCAGACGCTGACCACCGAGCAACTGTATGCCTGGGGCTGGCGTATCCCGTTCGTCATCGGTGCACTGTGCGCAATCGTCGCGCTGTTTCTGCGTCGTGGCATGGAAGAAACCGAGTCGTTCACGCGCAAGAAGAAGGAAAAGCCCAAGGAAAGCCTGATGCGCACGCTGATGCGTCATCCCAAGGAACTGATGACCGTCGTGGGTCTGACCATGGGCGGGACGCTGGCTTTCTACACTTACACCACTTACATGCAGAAGTATCTGGTCAACACCGTCGGCATGAGCATCACCGACTCGACGTCGATATCAGCGGCGACACTGTTTCTGTTCATGCTGTTGCAGCCGGTCGTTGGTGCGCTGTCCGACAAGATCGGGCGTCGTCCGATCCTGATTGCGTTCGGCGTACTGGGAACGCTGTGCACCGTACCGATCCTGACCACGCTGCATACCATTCAGACATGGTGGGGTGCGTTCTTCCTGATCATGGCGGCACTGATCATTGTCAGCGGCTACACCTCGATCAACGCAGTGGTGAAGGCCGAGCTGTTTCCCACCGAGATCCGCGCGCTGGGCGTCGGTCTACCTTACGCCCTGACGGTATCGATCTTTGGCGGCACTGCGGAATACATAGCGCTGTGGTTCAAGAGCATCGGTATGGAAACCGGTTACTACTGGTACGTCACCGCGTGTATTGCCTGCTCGCTGCTGGTGTATGTGTTCATGAAAGACACCCGCAAGCACTCGCGTATCGAAACTGACTGATCGGATTGCGACGATTCTCGTGCCCAGGCTCCGCTCTCATCGTTATATACAAATCTCGTGGGAGCGAGCTTGCTCGCGAAGAGCCCGGTAAAGCCTCCAGAAATAGAGCGTTATGACTGACTCTTCGTGAGCAATGGGGATCGCCGCCCCGTCACTCCATTTTTCGGGCTTATCGAGACGTGTGTATAACGCTGAGGACTCCGCGCAGGCAGAAGAGTCATTCAGGCTCACTTACAACGATCAATATCATCGTCCGCATCGATACAACGGCCGCTCCAAAACAATCAATTACATACAGCACCTGCAACAGAGTGTTACAGAGCGGTGCGTTATTCAACCAACTTTCAGCAATAACCGATTGAATAAACTGCACTTTTAATTTGTCAAGAGCGTTTATTACAAGACTTTTCAAGAATTGCACCACAATAATGCAACCCCCGCTGAAAGGCCCGAAATCAGAGCATCACAGCCAACTATCATTTTCAACGATGATCGCTAGCAATCCTATTAACTTCTTAATAATCCGCTGGCGCGTAGCATTGCCTCCATACCGGGATGACAACTCACCCGACACGCATTGGAGACATCATCATGAAAACCAACACACTGATCTTTGGCCTGGCTATCTCTGTTCTGGCTTCGAGCGCATTTGCACTTCCGGCCACCCACGTTCAAAGCGACCTGTCCAGCGCCACCCTCGTTGCTGAAGGCGGCACCAAACACACTAACGTCGGCTCGATCCGTGTATCGGCTGACGGCGCAGATCATGTCGGTGCCAATCGTCTCGCCGCTGATGGCGCAGACCGCGTCGGTGCAAACCGTCAGGCTGCCGATGGTGCAGACCACGTCGGTGCCAATCGTCTTGCTGCAGACGGTGCAGATCGCGTAGGCGCCAATCGTCTGGGCTGATCACTCACGCAACACCCCCAAAGCCCGGCTCATGTCGGGCTTCTTCATGTCTGGCTCAGGATGAAACACACACGCCGCTCTGGCATCCTCTGCAAATGCGCAGCACTATGCTGACATCCACTATTGAGCCCATCAGGAACCGAGCATGTCAGACGCTATTCACTCCTACGAGCCATCCAAGGGTCACGGCCTGCCGCACGACCCGTTCAACGCGATTGTAGGCCCACGCCCGATTGGCTGGATTTCGTCGCAGGATGCCAACGGTAAACTCAACCTGGCACCTTACAGCTTCTTCAACGCCTTCAACTACGTGCCGCCGATCATCGGCTTCTGCAGCGTGGGTCGCAAAGACAGCCTCAATAATATCGAGCAGACCGGCGAGTTCGTCTGGAACCTGGCGACCCGTTCGCTGGCCGAAGCCATGAACCAGAGCTGCGCACCGGTAGCGCCGGATGTCAGCGAATTCGAGCTGGCAAACCTGACCCCACTGGCCTCGCAGATCGTCTCGGTGCCGCGTGTACTTGAAACGCCGGTGTCGTTCGAGTGCAAGGTCACGCAGATCATTCAGTTGCAGCGTGCCGACAAAGAGCTGGTGCCCAGCTGGTTGATTCTTGGCGAGGTGGTGGCGGTGCATATCGACAAGTCGCTGCTCAAGGACGGCGTTTACGACACTGCCGCCGCCGAGCCTATCCTGCGCGGCGGCGGCCCGGCGGATTACTTCCAGCTCGGCCCGGAAGCGCTGTTCAAGATGTTCCGCCCAGGCGCCTGATCAGGCGTCAGCCCACACCGGTTCGCCCTCTGCATCGATATCGACCAGCCGCTGCAGCTCTTGCACGGCGGCCAGGTCGGCATCATCGGCGGTCTTGAATTTCTGGTCCGGCAGCAGCGCATGGAAGCGCGGTGCGCCGCCGGCGCCCAGCGCCTTCACGGCAATCGCCGCGTTATAACCCTGCTCGGACGGCATCACTGCCGAGACCACTTCAAACCCGTTGTATTCCTTGCGTGCCATGTCTCTCAACCCTGCCAATACGTCAAAGCGCGAATTCTAGCGCGTCTTTCGCCTCGTCCGACACGCGGCATGCAGCGATAAGGCAGCCGACGCAAAACCCAACCTTGTCCTACACTCTAATCAGTTCTTTCAAACTGCTCTGTAGCCGAGGTAAGGAGTGCGTCATGAAAGTAATAACAAGAAAATGCATGGTTGTCGCAGGCGCTCTGGCGGTATTGGCTGTCTACACCGCCGGTGCCTATCGTAACGAACTGGCGCGCCAGGCCCCCTATGTCTCCAGCTGTACGTTTGGCCATTGCGTGCCAACCGATGCAACCTTCAGTGCCTTGCGATGAGGCTCGCACAGCGTGAATTGCATCGCCATTGCGCAAAGGCAGCTATCGATTAGCAAGCTATCGGATTAGACTGGCCGGACTCTCCCGCCACACTTGCGGCGGGTCAACACTGCCATCAGGTTTTGCCTTGACCAGTCTTAATCAAACGCCTCCGGCCATCCGCAGCATCCTGTTTGCGTTGATGATGGCAGTCCTGCTCAGCGCGCTGGACCAAACCATCGTCGCGGTATCGATGCCCGCCATTTCTGCGCAGTTCAGAGACATCGATCTACTGGCCTGGGTCATCTCCGCCTACATGGTGTCGCTGACCGTGGCCGTGCCGATCTACGGCAAACTCGGCGATCTTTACGGGCGACGTAAACTGATGCTGTTCGGGCTGGGGATTTTTACCCTGGCTTCGCTGTTTTGTGGCCTGGCGCAGAGCATGGAACAACTGGTCCTGGCGCGCGTTCTTCAAGGTATCGGCGCCGGCGGGATGGTTTCGGTCAGCCAAGCGATCATCGCCGACATCGTTCCACCTCGCGAGCGTGGCCGTTATCAGGGTTACTTCAGTAGCATGTACGCCGTGGCCAGCGTTGCCGGGCCGGTGCTCGGTGGCCTGATGACCGAATACCTGTCCTGGCGCTGGGTGTTCCTGATCAATCTGCCCTTGGGAGCCGCCGCGCTGATCGTCGCGTATCGGACCCTCGTCGGCCTGCCAGTACCGCAGCGCAAGCCGATTATCGATTACCTGGGTACCGTGCTGATGATCATCGGCCTGACAGCGCTGCTGCTGGGGATTACCGAAATTGGTCAAGGCCACGGTCTGGGCGATACCGAGGTTCTGTTGTTACTGGGCACGGCGCTGCTGACACTGGCCATTTTCGTCTGGTACGAACGTCGCACAGCCGAACCCTTGCTGCCCATGCATCTGTTCACCAACAAGAGCGCCGTGCTGTGCTGGTGTACCGTGTTCTTCACCAGTTTTCAGGCCATCTCCCTGATTGTCCTGATGCCACTGCGTTACCAGACCGTTACCGGGGGCGGCGCAGACAGCGCCGCCCTGCACTTGCTTCCGCTGGCGATCGGTATGCCGATGGGTGCCTATTTCGCCGGGCGACGCACCGCGCATACCGGGCGCTACAAGCCGCTGATCCTGACCGGTGCGCTGTTGATGCCGGTTGCGATTCTGGGCATGGCCTTCACGCCGCCGCAATCGCTGATAGTGATGAGCCTGTTCATGGTCCTCACCGGTGTTGCGACCGGCATGCAGTTCCCCACCTCACTGGTCGGCACTCAGAATTCGGTTCAGCCCCGGGATATGGGCGTGGCCACCAGCACGACCAATCTGTTCCGCTCACTGGGTGGTGCAGTGGGCGTGGCACTGATGTCGGCGCTGCTGTTGGCCATGTTGCAACACACCGGGGTCGGCCAACTCGGCGCAGGAGCACTGGGTGGCGAAGGCGGCTCCGGCAATGTCCTGCTCGACAGCCTTAACGCGGCCACCGGACCCGCGCTGGAAACCCTGCGCGCCGAACTGGCATTGACCTTCAGAAACCTGCTGGTCACCAGCGCGGCCATTTCGCTGCTCGGTCTTGCGGCAGCCGCGGTGATGCCCAATACGTTGCTGCGAGGACGGGACTGACTGCCTTTCTGGTTCAGGAAGGCATCCCGGCCCAGAACCATTGCGTTTTCTTGCTCTTTATATGGGCAAACGCAGGCATCAGTTCGCCCTCGTCGAAGTGCCGACGCGAGCCGGACTGTGCACTGCTGAACCAGCTGCCTGAGCGAGGGCATGCTTGCCCGGCATAGACCGGCGGCAGCGGCTTTTCATCGAATCGCGCATACCACTGCGCAGTGGTTTCATCGGTAAAGCCAATCCCGGGAGCCAGGTAGGGATGAAGGTTGCCGGTGTCCTGCAGGCGAATCGGCTTGATCATCCTGTTGACCGTCACATAAGGCTTTGGCGGCGGCAGCCCTCGCCCGCCCAGCTCAGGCACCTCGCCGGCGCGAATGATCAGGCCGTTGCGGTAGGTGTGGAACACGATCTCGCTGTGCGCACTCATCTCGCCGCGCATTTTGTCGCTGCCTCCCAACTGCCTGACGAACGCATCACCGAGCACGGTGTACCAGCTGACGCCCTTGATACGGTCCAGCAGACGCAGGCTTTCAATGTGCGGGCCGGGGTCGACCATGAGTCCGCTGAAATCCTGAGCAAGCCGAAATTCCCACGGTAAATACTGATGGCCGTCGCACGGCAACACGCAGGCAAGGCCACCAAAGCCATGCTCGGCCTGCAGTTCGCTGCTGAGGTACCTGATCCACTCCTCATACTGTTTCAAGCCGTCGGGCTCGGCCAGGTACGACCAGGGCAGAACCATTTTCAGACACGATCGGTCGTTGTCGGCCTGCCCCTCTGAGGTGTTCATCACGAACAGGCTGTAGGTAGCGACTTCAGCCTGAGTGGCGCTGGCGATAGACCAGATGAACTGCTCGTCTGGCGGGCTCTCGACAATCTGACGCCGGGTCGAGGCGAACCCGGAGCCGCTCAGGCGGCGCATGCGTTTGAAGAGTTGCCATTTGAGTCTGGTTTTGAACGCGTCATAAAAGCGCAAAAAGCAGGCTTCGACGCGACGCTTCATCTCCACGGTGTGGCCATTGTGAAAATACAGCGTGGTGATCAATCCCAAGCGTATGACCGGCGTGCCCAACACGGAATCCATGGCCACACGTTCGGATTGTTGCGTGATCCTGGCCAATAACCTCACAGCATCAGTTGCAGTGTCCGACATGCCCTGCCCTCCCATCAGTCGCGGGGGTCAGGTTTTTGCGCGTACCTGCATGCCCTTCGCAGGTGTCGGTCACGCCGGAAATGTCCCCGTTCAGTGGATAGCCATGGCCCTGCCCGCCCGAGTGGACATCAGCGTAACTGGCGATGATTTCAGGGCACATAGGCGCAAGATTCGGCAAAAACATGCAACCTTCCTCTCTTCTGATCTTTCAGGAGGCGAAGAGTGAAGGGAGTTTTCCTGCGGAGCAATACTCGGAATTTACTTTGGGAAATCAGCTACATGTATCAGGAAATGTCCTACTTGCTTCCTACAATATCTTGTCAGATCAACGCTCGCTGATGCCTGCACGGTGAGCGCTATCAATGAATACCGATAAACGATCAGCAAACACACTATATAAGAGGCAGGGATTGGAGTTAGGCTCTGCACAGCGTCGCTGGCAGGCGGAACCGGCGGGTGCCGCCGCCGCTCACGCTCTGTCAGGCGCCAACTGTCGAGCGGTTGCTATCGATCAGCAACGTCGGGCTGAAACGCAGCATGTCCAGACACACGTCGACCAGTTGCTCGGCCTCTGCGGGCAACGAGAAGCTGTCCGGAACCAGCAGCCATTGGTAAATGATGCCGTTGACGTAGGCAAACAGCGCCACTGCAGCCCGGGCCGTGTCCAGCCCTTTGGGTAATTGCCCTTGGCGTACGGCGTTGTTCAGCCCCAGGGTGATACGGTCGTGGCACTGTATGGCGTTGTCCTGACGCTGACGACGAAAATCACACATCTCGTCGGTAAACTCGCACTTGTGAAAGAGGATTTCATTGATGCGACGGGTTTTCGGGTCCAGTGCGAGTTCATGAAACAGGTGAATCAACAGATTTCTCATGCAGCCCAGCGGGTCTTCTTCGTCCTCGCTCTGACTGGCCTGCGCCATTTCGTCGAGGGGCTCCTGAAGGCTGTCGAGCATGGCCTGCACCAGATCGGCCTTATTGTTGAAGTGCCAATAGATGGCGCCCCGCGTCACACCGGCAAGGGTGGCAATGTCGGCCAGCGTCGTGCGGGCGACGCCTCGCTCATAAAAAGCCTGCTCGGCAGCCTCCAGGATCTGGCTGCGAGTGATCTGAGCTTCCTCTTTGGTGCGACGAACCATGGCAATAAGACCTCAAAAAATTCACCTCAGGCACGCGTCTTGCGTCATGCCTCGAGATATGGCCGGGCGGCATTTGTCTCGCCTTGTCCCGAATTGGCTCCCGGCTCCCTGAATAGTGGCCGAATGCGCATTGCGGTGTTTACAAACAGCCGCGAATGTAAGTATATTCCTTAGCATGCTACTTATCTAGCCGAAATATTTTTTTACACTTCAACGTACTGTTGAGATAACAGGCTCCTGCCCCGAGGATCTTCATGCAATTCAAGCCAGCTGTTACCGTTCTGGTCACTGCCGTCGCCCTGGCAACCCTGCTCAGTGGCTGTAGCAAGAAGGAACAGGCCGCCCCGCCTGCGCAAACCCCTCAGGTAGGCGTCGTTACCATCAAAGCACAGCCCTATACCCTGACCACCGAGCTGCCGGGCCGGACCACCGCCTTCCGCGTCGCCGAGGTTCGTCCTCAGGTCAACGGCATCATTCTCAAGCGTCTGTTCACCGAAGGTGGCGACGTCAAAGCCGGTCAGCAGCTCTACCAGATCGACCCGGCTGTCTATGAAGCCAACGCCAACAGCGCCAAGGCCACCCTGCAATCCGCCAAGTCGATGTCCGATCGCTACAAGCAGCTGGTCAGCGAGCAGGCGGTGAGCCGCCAGGAGTACGACACGGCGCTGGCATCGACCCAGGAAGCTCAGGCAACCCTGCAGACCGCCCAGATCAACCTGCGCTACACCAAGGTGCTGGCGCCCATTTCCGGTCGTATCGGTCGCTCTGCGGTGACTGAAGGCGCACTGGTGAGCAGCGCGCAGACCGACGCCATGGCGACCATCCAGCAACTCGATCCGATCTATGTCGACGTGGTGCAGTCCTCTGCCGACATGCTCAAACTGCGCAGCGACCTGGACAGCGGCAAGCTGCAGAAAGCCGGCGACAACGCGGCCAAGGTCAAGCTGACCCTGGAAGACAACAGCGTCTATGGCCAGGAAGGCAAACTGGAATTCGCCGAAGTGTCGGTTGACCAGACCACCGGCTCCGTGACCCTGCGTGCCGTGTTCCCGAACCCTGAACACCGTCTGCTGCCGGGCATGTTCGTTCATGCGCAGTTGCAGGCTGGCGTCAATTCAAAAGCCATTCTGGCGCCGCAGCAAGGCGTGACGCGCGACCTGAAAGGCACGCCGACCGCCATGGTCGTCAATCAGGACAACAAGGTTGAAATGCGTACGCTGGTGGCCAATCGCACCGTGGGCAGCGACTGGCTGATCGAAGACGGCCTGAAAGAAGGTGATCGTGTCATCACCGAAGGCTTGCAGTACGTCAAACCAGGCGCCGAAGTGAAAGTCGCCGAAGCGACCAACGTCAAAGGAGCAAACCCGGCACCTGCCCCGGCCACTGATAAAGCCGCAGGCAGCAAAGGGGAGTAACCCATGTCGAAATTCTTTATTGATCGACCCATTTTTGCCTGGGTTATTGCCCTCGTGATCATGCTGGTCGGTGCGCTGTCGATTTCCAGCCTGCCGATCAACCAGTACCCGAGCATCGCACCGCCCGCCATCGGTATCCAGGTTACCTATCCGGGCGCGTCTGCCCAGACGGTCCAGGACACCGTGGTTCAGGTGATCGAGCAACAGCTCAACGGTATCGACAACCTGCGTTATGTCAGCTCGGAAAGTAACTCCGACGGCAGCATGACCATCACGGCGACCTTCAATCAGGGCACCAACCCGGATACGGCGCAGGTCCAGGTGCAGAACAAGCTCAACCTCGCGACCCCGCTGCTGCCGCAGGAAGTGCAGCAACAGGGTATCCGCGTCACCAAGGCAGTGAAGAACTTCCTGATGGTGATCGGCCTGGTGTCGGAAGACGGCAGCATGGGTAAGGAAGACCTGGCCAACTACATTGTGTCGAACATGCAGGACCCGATCTCGCGGACCTCCGGTGTGGGTGACTTCCAGGTGTTCGGTTCGCAGTACGCCATGCGTATCTGGCTGGACCCGGCCAAGCTGAACAACTTCCAGCTGACGCCAGTGGACGTGAAAGACGCGATCACCGCGCAGAACGTTCAGGTGTCGTCCGGCCAGTTGGGCGGCCTGCCATCGATCAGCGGCCAGCAGTTGAACGCCACGATCATCGGCAAGACCCGCCTGCAGACCGCCGAGCAGTTCGGCAACATCTTCCTCAAGGTCAACACTGACGGCTCGCAGGTTCGCCTGAAAGACGTCGCCACGGTCGGCCTGGGCGCAGAGAACTACAGCACCGATTCGCAGTTCGACGGCAAACCGGCTTCCGGTCTGGCGATCAAGCTCGCCACCGGCGCCAACGCACTGGACACCGCCAAGGCCATCCGCGCGACCGTGTCGTCGCTGGAGCCGTTCTTCCCGCCGGGCATGAAAGTCGTGTACCCGTATGACACCACACCGGTGGTCAGCGAATCGATCAACGGCGTGGTGCACACCCTGATCGAAGCGATCGTGCTGGTGTTCCTGGTGATGTACCTGTTCCTGCAGAACTTCCGCGCAACCATCATCACCACGATGACGGTTCCGGTGGTCTTGCTGGGTACGTTCGGCATCCTCGCGGCCTTCGGCTTCACCATCAACACCCTGACCATGTTCGGTATGGTGCTGGCCATCGGCTTGCTGGTGGACGATGCGATTGTGGTGGTGGAAAACGTCGAGCGGGTCATGGAGGAGGAAAAACTCTCCCCACGCGACGCCACGATCAAATCCATGACACAAATTCAGGGCGCGCTGGTCGGTATTGCCTTGGTGCTGTCGGCGGTTCTGTTGCCGATGGCGTTCTTCGGCGGCTCCACCGGGGTGATCTACAAGCAGTTCTCGATCACCATCGTCTCGGCCATGGCCCTGTCGGTCGTGGTTGCGCTGATCTTCACCCCGGCGCTGTGCGCCACCATGCTCAAGCCCATCGATCACGAGAAGCACGGGCAACCGAAACGTGGTTTCTTCGGCTGGTTCAACCGCACCTTCGACCGCAGCGTTCTGAGTTACGAGCGCGGCGTCGGCAACATGCTCAAGCACAAGTGGCCTGCGTACCTGGGTTACATACTGATCTGCGCGGGCATGGTGTTCATGTTCATGCGTATTCCGGCTGCGTTCCTGCCCGAAGAAGACCAGGGCGTTATCTTCGCCCAGATCCAGACACCGGCCGGCTCCTCGACCGAGCGTACGCAGGAAGTCATCGATCAGATGCGCGAGTACCTGCTGACCAAGGAAAGCGGCGCGGTGAAGTCGGTGTTCTCGGTAAACGGCTTCAACTTCGCGGGCCGCGGTCAGAGCTCGGCGATTGCGTTCGTGATGCTCAAGCCGTGGGAAGAACGTGATTCCGACAACAGCGTTTTCGAACTGGCCAAGCGGGCTCAGGGCTATTTCTTCAGCCTGCGCGACGCGATGGTGTTTGCCATCGTGCCGCCATCGGTATTGGAGCTGGGTAACGCCACCGGCTTCGACGTTTACCTGCAAGACCAAGGCGGCGTCGGTCACGAGAAACTGATGCAGGCGCGTAACCAGTTCCTCGGCATGGCTGCACAGAGCAAGATTCTGGCGGGCGTGCGTCCGAACGGTCTGAACGACGAACCGCAATACCAGTTGATCATCGACGACGAGCGCGCCAGCGCATTGGGTATCACCCTGTCCGACATCAACAATACCCTGTCCATCGCGTTGGGTGGCAGCTACGTCAACGACTTCATCGACCGTGGCCGTGTGAAGAAGGTGTACATCCAGGGCGATGCAGGTGCGCGTATGACGCCTGAAGACCTGAAGAAATGGTACGTGCGCAACAGCGCGGGTGAGATGGTGCCGTTCTCGGCCTTCGCCAGCGGCAAATGGTCCTACGGCTCGCCGAAACTGTCACGCTACAACGGCGTGGCGGCAGAGGAAGTGCTCGGTACGCCAGCCCCTGGTTACAGCAGCGGCGACGCGATGAACGAAGTCGAGGCGCTGGCCAAGAAGCTGCCGCAGGGCATCGGCATCTCGTGGACCGGTCTGTCCTACGAGGAACGTCTGTCCGGTTCGCAGGCCCCTGCCCTGTATGCCCTGTCGTTGCTGGTCGTGTTCCTCTGTCTGGCGGCGCTGTATGAAAGCTGGTCGATTCCGATCGCGGTCATCCTCGTGGTGCCACTGGGGGTTATCGGTGCACTGATGGCAACCAGCCTGCGCGGTCTGTCCAACGACGTGTTCTTCCAGGTCGGGTTGCTGGTGACGGTGGGTCTGGCGGCGAAAAACGCCATTCTGATCGTCGAGTTCGCCAAAGAGCTTCACGAACAGGGCAAGAGCCTGGTGGACGCGGCGATCGAGGCCTGCCGCATGCGTCTGCGCCCGATCATCATGACCTCCATGGCCTTCATTCTCGGCGTCGTGCCGCTGGCGATTTCCTCGGGCGCAGGTTCGGGCAGTCAGCATTCGATCGGTACTGGCGTAATTGGCGGTATGATCACCGCAGTTATTCTGGCGATCTTCTGGGTGCCCCTGTTCTTCGTAACGGTTTCAGGGCTCTTCAAGAGCAAGCAGAAACATATTTCACACGATGAGGCTGGCCAATGAGCAAGTCATTGATCTCACTTGCAGTTACCGCGTTCATTCTCGGCGGCTGCTCTTTGATCCCCGATTACAAGCAGCCGGAAGCACCGGTCGCGGCACAATACCCGCAAGGGCCGGCGTACTCGCCGGTCGAAGGCGCCAAAATGGCCGCCGCGGAACAAGGCTGGCGGCATTTCTTCAATGACCCGGCGCTGCAACAGCTGATTCAGACTGCACTGCTCAACAACCGTGACCTGCGGGTTGCGGCGCTGAACATCGACGCCTACCGCGCCCAGTACCGTATCCAGCGCTCGGACCTGTTCCCTGCTGTTTCGGCCACCGGCAGCGGTACACGTCAGCGCGTGCCAGCCGATCAGTCGCAAACCGGTCAATCAGGCATCACCAGCAGCTACTCGGCCTCTCTGGGTGTCAGCTCGTACGAGCTGGACCTCTTCGGCCGGGTCCGCAGCCTCAGCGAGCAGGCGCTGGAGACCTACTTCGCCAGCGAGGAAGCGCGTCGCAGCACCCAGATCAGTCTGGTGGCCAGCGTCGCCAATGCCTACATGACCTGGCAGGCCGACAAGGAACTGCTCAAGCTGACGCAGGACACCCTGAAGACCTACGAAGAAAGCTTCCGTCTGACCTCGCGCGCCAGCGAAGTCGGCGTGTCTTCGGCACTGGACCTGAGCCAGTCACGCACCGCCGTTGAAAGCGCGCGCGCCAAACTGGCCCAGTACCAGCGCCTGGTTGCCCAGGATCAGAACAGCCTGGTGCTGCTGCTCGGCACCAGCCTGCCTGACAACCTTCCGGCCAGCCATTTGCTCGATTCCGACATGCTGACCGAAATGCCGGCAGGCCTGCCGTCCGACCTGCTGCAGCGTCGTCCGGACATACTGGAAGCCGAGCACTCGCTGAAGGCGGCCAACGCCAACATCGGCGCGGCACGTGCAGCGTTCTTCCCGAGCATCAGCCTGACGGCCAGTGCCGGGACCAGCAGCAGCGAGCTGTCCGGCCTGTTCAAGGGCGGATCGGGCGCCTGGCTGTTCCAGCCAAGCATCAACATTCCGATCTTCAACGCCGGTAACCTGCGCGCCAGCCTGGACTACTCGAAAATCCAGAAGGAAATCAGCGTTGCCAACTACGAGAAGGCGATTCAGACCGCCTTCCAGGAAGTGTCCGACGGCCTGGCTTCACGCAAGACCTATGACGAGCAGCTCCAGGCGCAACGTGACTTCGTCGCGGCCAACCAGGATTACTACCGTCTGGCCGAGCGTCGCTACCGGATCGGCATCGACAGCAACCTGACCTTCCTCGACGCCCAGCGCTCGCTGTTCAGTGCGCAACAAACACTGATCACCGATCGCCTGTCGCAGCTGACCAGCGAGGTCAACCTGTACAAGGCCCTCGGCGGCGGCTGGTATGAAAGAACCGGACAGACCGAAACCATCTCCAAGGAGAAGCCTTCGGTTCAGCTGTTCTGATTGACAGCGGCACACAAAAAAACCACCTGATCAGGTGGTTTTTTTGTGGCCGAAACATACCTGCGATCAATGATCCTGATGCAGGTACTTGGGCTCTTTGGGCAAGCGCAGACTGAACAGGAACGCCACCGCCATCATGGCCGTCACGTACCAGTAAAAGCTGTTCTCCATCCCGGCACTCTTGAGTTTCAGCGCAACCCACTCAGCCGAGCCGCCGAACATCGCGTTGGCCACCGCGTACGCCAGCCCCACGCCCAGCGCACGAACCTGAGGCGGAAACATCTCGGCTTTGACCAGCCCGCTGATCGAGGTGTAGAAGCTGACGATCGCCAGCGCCAGGGTAATCAGCACAAAGGCAATGAACGGGTTGGTGGTGGTCTTGAGCGTCATCAGGATCGGCACTGTAAACAGCGTACCCAGCGCGCCGAACAGGAGCATCGAATTGCGACGGCCGATGCGGTCCGCAAGCATGCCGAAGAACGGCTGCATGCACATGTATAGAAACAGCGCGCCGGTCATGATGTAGCTGGCGGTCTTGGCTTCCATGCCCCCGGTGTTGACCAGGTATTTCTGCATGTAGGTCGTGAAGGTGTAGAAAATCAGCGAGCCACCGGCGGTATAACCCAGCACCGTGATAAAGGCAGCCGCATGATGCTTGAACAGTGCCGCGATACTGCCCGCGTCCTTGTCCTGCCGGCTTTCGGCCGTGGTGGTTTCATTGAGGGTGCGACGCAGCAGCAAGGCAATGACCGCAGCGGCAGCACCGATCACGAAGGGGATGCGCCAGCCGTAGTCACGCAACTCTTCGGTGGTCAGGAATTGCTGGAGGATGACCACGGTCAACACCGCCAGCAGTTGCCCGCCGATCAGAGTCACGTACTGAAACGAAGCATAAAAGCCACGCTGGCCACGCAGCGCCACTTCACTCATGTAAGTGGCCGTGGTGCCGTACTCGCCACCCACCGACAGGCCTTGCAGCAGGCGCGCCATCAGCAGCAAGGCCGGCGCCCAGGCGCCAATCGATGCATAGGTCGGCAGACAGGCAATGATCAATGATCCGGCACACATCATGGTGACCGAAATCAGCATGGAGTTCTTGCGGCCATGTTTGTCTGCGACACGACCAAACAGCCATCCGCCAATCGGACGCATCAGAAAGCCAGCGGCAAACACACCTGCGGTGTTGAGCAACTGAACGGTCGGATCATCGGAAGGGAAGAAAGCCGGTGCGAAATAAATCGCGCAGAAGGCGTAGATATAAAAGTCGAACCATTCGACCAGGTTGCCGGATGAAGCACCGACAATCGCGAAAATTCTTTTGCTTCGCTCCTCGCCGGTGTAATGCGGTGCTTTTGATGTTGTAGTCATTATTTTCCCCAAGCAGAACTGTCCATAAGAAACAATCTGTAACACCGTCTTTAATCGAGCACAATCAGTCTGAGCAATTCAGCCACCAGGAAAATCGGCAGGGTTGAACATTCAGTGCCCAGACGAACAACAACCCGGATCATCGGCCCGCCTTTTCGTGGAGGCAGACAAACGATCCGGGTTGCTGGACAACAGGTTGAAGCGGGAGGGCTTACCGCTCGATGGCCAGCGCAAGCCCCTGCCCGACGCCAACGCACATGGTTGCCAGACCTCTGCGCCCGCCGGTTTTCTCCAGATGATGCAGCGCCGTCAGCACCAGCCGCGCGCCGCTCATGCCCAGCGGATGGCCTAGGGCAATCGCCCCGCCGTTGGGATTGACCTGCGGCGCATCGTCCGCCAGACCCAGCTCGCGCAGCACCGCAAGCCCCTGGCTGGCAAACGCTTCATTGAGCTCGATGACATCGAAATCGGTCACCGCCAGGCCCAGCCGCTCGACCAGTTTACGCACCGCTGGCACCGGGCCAATGCCCATCACCCGAGGTGCAACCGCGGCGCTGGCCATCCCGAGCACGCGGGCGCGGGGCGTCAGGCCATGCTTTTTGACCGCTTCGGCCGACGCCAGAATCAGTGCAGCAGCGCCGTCGTTGACTCCGGACGCATTACCGGCAGTCACCGTACGGTCCGGGCCATTGACCGGCTTGAGTTTGCTCAGGGTTTCCAGACTGGTATCGCCACGCGGATGCTCATCCTTGTCGACAAGGGTCTCGCCCTTTTTGTGCGCGACCCGCACCGGCACGATCTCTTCCTCGAAAAAGCCCGCAGCCTGGGCAACGGCAGTGCGTTGCTGGCTGCGCAGGGCGAAAGCGTCCTGATCGGCTCGAGAAATCCTGAAGTCGGTTGCCACGTTGTCGCCCGTCTCGGGCATTGAGTCCACGCCGTACTGCGCTTTCATCGCCGGATTGATAAAGCGCCAGCCGATGGTGGTGTCTTCCAGCTTCATGTTGCGCGAAAACGCGGCATCGGCCTTGCCCATCACAAAGGGGGCGCGGGACATCGACTCGACGCCTCCGGCGATGGCCAGCTCGATTTCACCTGACGCGATGGCCCGGAAAGCGGTGCCGATGGCGTCCATCCCGGACGCACACAAACGATTGAGGGTGACGCCCGGTACACTTTCCGGCAGCCCGGCCAACAGTGCGGCCATGCGCGCAACGTTGCGGTTGTCCTCACCGGCCTGATTGGCACAGCCAAAGAACACTTCGTCGATCTCTTCCCAGTTGACCGACGGATTGCGCTCCATCAGCGCCTTGATCGGCACCGCCGCCAGGTCGTCTGCTCGCACCGAAGACAACCCGCCACCAAAGCGACCGATGGGCGTACGAATCGCATCGCAAATAAATACTTCACGCATCACGCTTCTCCTGCAACCTGACCATGAGCCGCGGCAGTTCGTGCTTCCAGATCACGCAGCGCCGTCAGCTCGACGTCGGTAGGCTCTTCGGAAACCGCCACCGTGTCGGCAAAGCGGATCTCCCAGCCGGTTGCGGCAACGACCTGCTCGCGGGTCACGCCAGGGTGCAACGTGGTGACGACAAACTCGTGGGTGCCGGCTTCCGGCTCCATGATGCACAGGTCGGTGATGATGCCCACCGGACCGGCACCTGGCAGGCCCAGGCGTTTGCGCGAGTCGCCGCCTTCGCCATGGCCGACCGAGGTGATGAAGTCCAGCTTGTCGACGAACGAACGCGCCGACTGCTTGAGGATGATCAGCACTGATTTGGCCGAACCGGCGATCTCCGGCGCACCACCTGCACCCGGCAGACGCACTTTTGGATGGTGGTAATCGCCGACCACGGTGGTGTTGATGTTGCCGAAACGGTCGACCTGCGCCGCGCCGAGAAAGCCGACATCGACGCGACCGCCCTGCAGCCAGTAGCGGAAGATTTCGCTGGTGGATACCACTGTGTCGGCGGTTTCAGCCAACTCGCCATCACCGATAGACAACGGCAACACCGTGGGCTTGGCACCAATCGGGCCGGACTCGTAGATCAGTACCACGTCAGGCGCAGAGGTAAGACGTGCCAGATTCGCTGCCTTCGAAGGCAGGCCGATGCCGACGAAGCACACAGAACCATTACGCAAGCGACGGGCTGCGGCAACGGTCATCATTTCACTGGTGGAGTAAGTCATTATTTGGCCTCCGACGCGCGAGCCAGCTTGCTCTGGAATTCACTGAAGTCTGCGGTGCCGTGGATGTATTCATCGATCCACGCCGTAAAGGTCTCCCGGTCTCGGGCGATCGGGTCCCAGGCCTGATAGAAGGGGTTGTCACGCTCGTAGTAGCCATGCGCATAAGACGGGTGCGCACCGCCTGGCACCAGGCACACCGCGCTCAGCGCCCAGGTCGGCAACACGCAGGAGTTCATCGGCGCCTTGAGGTCATCGACGATTTCTTCCACCGTCACAATGCAACGCTTCGCAGCCAGTGCGGCTTCTTTCTGCGCACCGAGAATGCCCCACAACAGCACGTTGCCCTTGCGGTCGGCTTTCTGCGCATGAATCACGGTTACGTCGGGACGTACCGAAGGCACCGCTGCCAACACTTCGCCGGTGAACGGGCAGGTGACCGTCTTGATCAGCGGGTTGACCTTGGGCAGGTCGGACCCGGCGTAAGCGCGCAGCACGGCGAACGGCAGACCGGACGCGCCCGCTACATAAGCGTTGGCGAGGTCGGCATGGCTGTGCTCTTCAATTTCCATCGCGCGCGGCCACTGCTTTTCAACGGCGTCGCGCAAACGGTGCAAGGAGCCAACGCCAGGGTTGCCGCCCCACGAGAAAATCAGCCGCTTCGCACAGCCGGCACCGATCAACTGGTCGTAGATCAGATCGGGCGTCATGCGCACCAGGGTCAGGTCTTTTTTACCCTGACGGATGATTTCATGGCCAGCGGCCGTGGGGATCAGATGCGTGAAGCCTTCCAGCGCAACGGTGTCGCCATCGTTGACCAGTTGCTTCACCGCATCGCGTAGAGAAAGAATGTCTGCCATGAGGTGCTCCGAACCCAACATCACGTTCAATGATCAGCGCGAAGACCTGCGCCGGAATGAAAATGAGGTTATGCCTGAGCAAGAAGGCAAACAATCCGATAATCGACTAAACGTTCGGTAATCGAACGAATTCAATCCGGGGAAAACACGGCCACGTCAGGTAAACAGCTGCGTACTCAGGTCGCGACTGGCATCGAGCATGATCGGCAGAAAGCGCTGTTCCAGCTCGCTGCGTGCGACACGCCCGGCACTGGTACTGACATTCAGCGCAGCCAGCACCTGGCCCGACGCATCATAGACCGGTACGGCAATCGAACGCAGCCCCTGCTCCAGTTCCTGATCGACAATGCACCAGCCCTGTTGCCGAACCAGTTGCAGACATTCGAGCAAGGCTTCCGGCGTGCGAATGGTGCGGCTGGTCTTGGGCTGCAGATCGACATGGTCAAGGTATTCATGCAGCGACACGTCATCCAGTGCGGCCAGCAGAATGCGGCCCATGGACGTGCAGTACGCGGGAAGACGACCGCCCACGGAAAGGTCGACCGAGATGAGCCGCTGCGTGGTCGCAGAGCGCGCTATATACAGAATGTCATCGCCTTCCAGCGTGGCCATGTTGCACGCCTCGTGCAGTTGATCACTCATACGGTCCAGATAAGGCTGCGACGACGTTGCCAGTGGCGTCGATGACAAATAGGCGTGACCCAGAGTCAACACTTTGGGCAGTAACGAGTAGGTCCGGCCATCAGTGGTCGCATAACCAAGCTTGATCAGGGTGTGCAGGCAACGACGCACTGCCGCGCGAGGGATCTCCGTGCGATGGCTGATCTGCGCAATGGTCAGGTGCCGCTTGCGCTCCTGAAAGGCATGAATCACCGCCAGCCCACGCGCCAGCGAGGTCATGAAATCCGGGTCACCGGTCAGCGCCTGAATGCGCTTTGCGGGCGACGCCACGATGGGCGGTGCCAATGAGGCAAAAGATTTACGCAGTTCGTCGTTCATTGACACACCTTATGTAACTGCCTTTCAGGCCCTGTAAACCGTAGGTTTCAGCTCTTTTCAGGGGAGCGAAGCCCTTCCCCGTCTGTGCGATTATCGAACAGGTGGCCGATAATCGCAATTGACCCCATGTAAATATACTTATACCTTTACCTCTGCCACGAAGTGACTTCTTGGAAATACTGGTCAGGTACCCACTGAGAAGTCCAAGGCAGCGGCCTTGCTCACCAAGCAAGGCCGTTTTCATTACTCAGGCGCATCCCTCGTGCCCGATGCTCGCGACACCCTCCTCCTCATCCCGTTCGCGATCGGTGCCTGCCGCGCAACTCCACACATCCTGCATATAAAAAGCGTGGAATTTCTTCGCCAACATTTTGTCGTCGAAAGTGAAAACTGTTTTATAAAACTTATGTCATATAAACGGCTCACTGAAACTTCGGAACAATCGTACAAAAAAACCAGACATGTGAACTCATTCAACCTCTGTTGTTGACGTAGCAGAAGTTCTTGGAGATAGTATCCGTCAGTTGGTTGGCAATACCCTCGCAACGATTGATCCACTCACCCGATTTTCGCATCGACTGCCCTGTCGGCGCGCTGTCACGGTGCAGTATCGCCGCGAGACCATCAGCAAGCCTGCCAGCACAAGCCCTGTGCTTGAAATCAAACGTGTGTCGCTACGACAGGTGTTTTTCTCTGGTGCACGTAGCCGCAGACAACAAC
Organism: Pseudomonas sp. B20; assembly: GCF_020515755.1. Lineage (NCBI taxonomy): Bacteria > Pseudomonadati > Pseudomonadota > Gammaproteobacteria > Pseudomonadales > Pseudomonadaceae > Pseudomonas > Pseudomonas sp. B20. The sequence goes on along the minus strand of NZ_JAHPJG010000001.1, from coordinate 135,945 downwards.
AGGTATGTCCAGTAACCCTTTCGCGCAATTGCCCGAACAGGACGCTGACTGTATTTGGTATACGGCCAGACTGGAGTGAACATACTTGCGATGTTCTGCGTCATCGCCAGAGCCCATTCGACTCGATCAGGTATTAAAGTGACTAAAGATGAACTGCGCGCGGAACTTGAGCGCCAGGAACAACGCTACAAGGATGTCTACGGCGGTGAAATCACCACCTACGCCGCGCAACCGGAACCGGAACGCAAGCCTTGGCGCAAAAGAGCCAGCCTGCTGGACCAGGCGTTCAAGCAAGAACTGCAAAAAATGGAAGAAGGCCTGAAAGAAGAGCCATGACAGCACGGGTCTGCCGATCCCTGCCCGACACTCTGACTTCCAGCCCCCGGAATTACACGCCTTACTGCCTCATTGAACATTCAACGGGGCGGCGCTCATGCGTCTTTTTTTTGGTTTGAGGCGACACCGCGTGGTGACGACAAGTCGTTCGGTATTTTTTCTGTCATAATCGCGCCCCCTTCAGACCCGGTCAGAAAACCTACATGATCGATTTATTCAGCGGGCTTGATGCCTGGGTGCTTGTGAGCCTGTTGCTCGCCCTGGCTTTCGTCCTCACCTTCGAGTTCATCAACGGCTTTCATGACACCGCCAACGCGGTGGCGACAGTCATTTACACCAAAGCGATGCCGCCTCACCTGGCCGTGTTTTTTTCCGGTGTATTCAACTTTCTCGGCGTGTTGCTGGGCGGCGTGGGCGTTGCCTATGCCATCGTCCATCTACTGCCGGTCGAACTGCTCATCAACGTCAACACCGGACATGGCCTAGCCATGGTGTTTTCGCTGCTGGCGGCGGCGATTACCTGGAACCTCGGTACCTGGTACTTCGGCATTCCGGCCTCCAGTTCGCACACGCTGATCGGCTCGATACTCGGTGTGGGTCTGGCCAATGCGCTGCTCAACGATATCCCGCTGGCCGATGGCGTGAATTGGCAGAAAGCGATCGATATCGGCGCTTCGCTGGTGTTCTCGCCGCTGGCCGGCTTTATCGTTGCGGGTCTGGTACTGGTTGCGTTGAAATGGTGGCGCCCGCTGTCGAAGATGCACAAGACCCCTGACCAGCGCCGCAAACTGGATGACAAGAAGCACCCGCCGTTCTGGAACCGTCTGGTGCTGGTCATTTCCGCCATGGCGGTCAGCTTCGTACACGGTTCGAATGACGGCCAGAAAGGTATTGGCCTGATCATGCTGGTGCTGATCGGTATCGTGCCCAGCCAGTTCGTGCTTGACCTCACCAGCACGACCTACCAGATCGAACGCACCCGCGACGCGACCCAGCACCTGAACCAGTTCTATCAGCGCAACAGCAGCACGCTTGGCGAATATCTGGCCATGGGTAAAGCTGAAAAAGGCGACCTGCCATCCAGTTCCGCCTGTAATCCGAAGCAGACCGAACCTACCATCGACGCGCTGCTCGACCGCCTGAAGGGCGTGTCCGATTACCATGCGCTGGCCCCTGAAAGCCGCATCGAAGTTCGTCGCTACCTGTTGTGCCTGGACGATACCGCCCGCAAGGTCGGCAAACTTCCAGACCTGTCAGCGCGTGAAAAATCCGACCTGGAGAAACTTCGCAAGGACCTGACCACCACCACCGAGTACGCACCGTTCTGGGTGATTCTGGCGGTCGCACTGGCGTTGGGTATCGGCACCATGGTCGGCTGGAAACGTGTGGTACTGACAATTGGCGAGAAGATCGGCAAGCAGGGCATGACCTACGCACAAGGCATGTCGGCGCAGATCACCACCGCTTGCGCGATCGGTCTGGCCAACGTGTTCAGTCTTCCTGTGTCCACCACGCACATTCTGTCATCGGGTGTAGCTGGCACCATGGTCGCCAACAAGAGCGGCCTGCAAGGCGGAACCGTGCGCACCATCCTGCTGGCCTGGGTGCTGACCCTACCGGCAACGGTCGCCTTGTCCGCAGCGTTGTTCTGGCTGGCTTCCAAGGCCCTGGCCTGATCTAGGCCTGTGCGAAAAGTCGGCGAGCGAAGGTCAGGCGAGGCAAAAACAGGCGAGGAACGGCCGGGGTCGCGTTCGACTCTACGTGTTGTAAATGAGCATTCCGATTGGACTCGCATTCCGAGCCTGTTTTTAACGAAGCATCACCGAGCGCAGCCACTTTTCGTACAGAGCCTAAAACCCTTCGGGCGGTGCATGCCTTGCACCGCTCAAGGGTTTGACTCACTTATCCCCCTGCGCGCCCTCCTCCTCAAGCCCTTCAACAGGCGATTGCGCTTGCTGCAGCTCGCGCCACAGCGCTGCGGCACCGTCGAAATCAGTGCCGTTTTCCGCAGTCAGTTCAGCAGGGTCATAGCGACTCAGGCAGCCTTCGCCAAGCGTTGCCGGAGCGGTGGAAGTGGCTTTGTCGAGAGGATCGGTCATTGGCTGTCACCTTGCGCGTTGCACCATTGCCGACAGCTGAGTCGGGAGCGCGACAGACGCGCTCCGGAAAAGATAGATCAGCCGAAGACGACTGTCTTGTTGTCGTGAACCAGAACGCGGTCTTCCAGGTGAGCGCGCAGGCCGCGGGCCAGCACCATTTTTTCCACGTCGCGGCCGAAACGCACCATGTTTTCGATGCTGTCACGGTGGCTGACGCGCACGACGTCCTGCTCGATGATCGGACCGGCGTCGAGCTCTTCGGTCACATAGTGACAGGTCGCGCCGATCAGTTTGACGCCGCGCAACGAGGCCTGGTGATAAGGCTTGGCCCCGACGAACGATGGCAGGAAGCTGTGGTGGATATTGATAACCTGATGGGCATATTCACGGCACAACTGCGGCGGCAGGATTTGCATATAACGCGCCAGAACCACGACATCAGCCTGATGATGACCGACCAGACGCGATACCTCGGCGAATGCAGGCTCCTTGTCTTTCGGGTCCACCGGAACATGGTAGTAAGGGATGTTGTGCCACTCGACCATGCTGCGCAGGTCCTGGTGGTTTGAGATCACACAGGCGATGTCGCAGTCGAGCTCGTCACTGTGCCAACGGTGCAGCAGGTCGGCCAGACAGTGCGATTCGCGACTTGCCATGAGCACGACGCGCTTCTTCTGCGCCGAGTCGGTAATGCGCCAGTCCATCGAAAATTCTTCGGCGATCGGCGTGAAGGCTTCACGGAAGCCGTCCAGGTCAAAAGGCAGGGTGTCGGCACGGATCTCGTGACGCATGAAAAACCAGCCGCTGAGATTGTCCGAATGATGACTCGCTTCGGTGATCCAGCCGTTATGGGACGCCAGAAAGTTACTGACTTTGGCAACGATGCCTACACGGTCCGGGCAAGCAATCACCAGACGAAAAGTGCGCATTGGGGGAAACTCCAGAACTTCGCAAAGCCGCTATTCTAGCGGCTGCGCAGCAAAACTGCAGTATCTCTGTTGCCTGAATTCAGATGGCGAAAAAGCACACCGCCAAGGCCAAAGATTGCACCTTGCCAGTATGCGTTTTCCGGGTGCCCAGCGCTAAACAAAACCTGTAATAAAGAGGGCTTTATAGCGGCGATCTTTTGAAGGAAGCGTGACGCGCCCCTAGTTCAGACGTCTGTAGGACGTGTGTATATTGCTAAATAATTCAAATAAAACTTTTATTTAATGTTTACTTGCTCATTTACAGTGACTATTATTGCCGCACTGTATCCCTGCAACCCTCACAACATAAGGTCTCCTCATGTCCCTGATCAACGAATACCGCGCTACAGAAGAAGCCATCAAAGAACTGCAAGCCCGTTTGAAGAACCTGTCGCAAGACGACAAACTGCAAACCGAGCTGGAATTCGAAGGCAAACTGCGCACGCTGATGGGCGAATACCAAAAGTCGCTGCGTGACATCATTGCCCTGCTGGATCCGGATGCCAAGGTAAACAAGGCCCCTCGTGGCGGCGCTGTTAAACCTGCCGGCACCAAACGCGCCCGCAAGGTCAAGCAATACAAGAACCCGCACAACGGTGAAGTCATCGAAACCAAAGGTGGCAACCACAAGACGCTGAAAGAGTGGAAAGCCAAGTGGGGCAGCGACGACGTTGAAAGCTGGGCCACTTTGCTGGGCTAAGCTTCACCAGATCGCGGTTCATCGCGATTGCAAAAACGCCAGCTTGCTGGCGTTTTTTATTGCCCGGTATTTTCTATACGCCCAGACGGTTACTCAGTTCGTGTGCGTAATCCTGCCATTGCCGCAACACCTCCAACTGCTCTGGCGCGGCACTAAGGGAGCATTCTACCCATGCGGCCGTAAAGTCATGCAGGGTGTTGGGAGCGCCCCATTCCGGGTTGCGCAAGCGCTGCTGACAGAAATCCCGCCAGCGTGTTTGCTCTTCGCCACTCAAGGTGTCAGGAAAGTTACGAGCGCGATACCGGAATAACAATTCAGGCAATCGGGCATCATCAAACGGCCAGGCGTCACGCGCCAGTTGTTCGGGCTCGGCCTGCCGAACTTGCTCACACAGTCGACGATCACGATCACCTATAAAACCGTCATATAACTGCTGTTCGGGATCTTCACTTGCGGCGAAATCGTCCTTGCCGTAAACCGCCGCCAGTTTATCGTGCCAAACTTCGCGGCGTTCACTCAATTGCGTTGCGCGCACCTGATAGCCAGCCATGTCCAGTTGCAGCCGCTGCTGATCTTCGCTGCGCAGCACCCCCAGCGGCGCGATCACCGGGCAACGGTTTATATGCAACAGTTTGAGCGGCACGGGCAATTCGCCGTCGCCCAGCGCGTCGTGCCGCGTATATAAACGCCGCTTGAGTGTTTCAGCGTCCTCGTGCAACAACGGTGAGTGATCCAGGTGCAGATCACACACGATCAGCGCGTTGCGATTATGCGGGTGCCACGCCAACGGCAGCACCACGCCCAGGTAATTGCGCGCCGCAGAAAAACGTCCTGAAATATGCACAAGAGGCTGCATCAGGCGTACCTGTTCCTGGACTTTCTGCTTGCTGCGCAAGGCGAACAGAAAGTCGTAAAGCTTCGGCTGCTTTTCACGAATCAAACGCGCCAGAGCAATAGTTGCACGCACATCGGATAACGCGTCGTGCGCCTGCCCGTGATCAATACCGTTGGCAGCCGTCAGCCGCTCCAGCTTCAGCGTGACCCGACCGTCCTGTTCCGGCCAGACAATGCCATCGGGGCGCAATGCGTAGGCGGCCCGCACGACATCGATCAGATCCCAGCGACTGTTGCCCCCCTGCCATTCGCGCGCGTAGGGGTCGAAGAAGTTGCGATAAAAACTGTAGCGCGTGACTTCATCATCAAAACGCAAGGTGTTGTAACCCGCGCCACAGGTACCCGGCGCAGACAGTTCGGCATGTACGCGCGTCATGAAATCGGCCTCGCACAGGCCTTTTTCTGCCAGCGTGGCCGGAGTGATTCCGGTAATCATGCAGGCGGCAGGATGAGGCAGGATGTCATCGCTCAGCTGGCAGTGCAGATTGACCGGAGGCGCGATTTCATTGAGGTCGGTATCCGTGCGAATTCCGGCCATCTGCAGCGCACGGTCATTGCGCGGGTTGATACCGGTGGTTTCGTAGTCGTACCAAAAGATGCTGGAGGTCACGGGCTGATCCTGAACAAAAGACCCGCGAAGTGTAGGGCGTGACAGGTGTCATTGGCTAATCGGGTCATATCCGGCGCACCGGGAAATGTTTTCTTACAGCCCGCGTATTGAATGGTCGGTTGCTTAGCTCCGCTGCGGTAGCTAGCATCAGTTTTCGTTTTCAGGCGCGTCCTTCCGACAATGTCATCCCGTCCCGCTTCGCCAAGGAATGCAGCGCTGCCCACGCCATTGGACACGCGTATTGAAATCGAGACGCCAGAAGGCATCGATATGCTTCTGCGCCCTGCCGGGCTGGTTTCCCGCGCATTGGCGTTCGGCATCGACTTCGCCATTCGCGCAGCCCTCCTCGGCGTGTTCTTCGTGCTTCTGCAGTTGTTCGACAAGCTCGGCATGGGTCTGGCCGCCCTGGTGTTTTTTCTGGTGAACTGGTGGTACATGGTGCTGTTCGAAGTGCTCAACCAGGGACGCACACCGGGAAAGCGCCTGCTCGGGCTGCGAGTGGTGCACGACGACGGCACGCCCATAGACTGGTCTTCGTCGCTGATCCGCAACCTGCTGCGCTTCGTCGACATGCTCCCGCTGGGCTACGGGCTGGGGGCGATCACTTGTCTGAACCATCCGCTATTCAAACGGCTGGGTGATCTCGCCGCCGGAACGCTGGTGATTTACAGCGACCGGCCGGTGGCGCGCCCTACCCTGCCGCAGGCCGAACCGGTCATGGTGCCCTTTGCTCTGCGTCTGGATGAACAGCGGGCGGTGCTCGGCCTGGCGGAGCGGCAGGGTGAACTGTCCAGCGCGCGAACCCAGGAACTAGCGGCCATCCTCGCCGAACCCTTGCGTATCCCCGCCGACACGGCGGTCGCTCATGTAAACGGCATCGCCCGCAACCTGCTGGGGCCGACATGAAGCAGAGCCTGTTTGAAACCCGCCATCAGCAGGAGTGGCAACGCTTCGAGCAGCGCCTGACGGCCCTTGAACAGGGCAAGGCCGATGTCAGCGGCGGCGCGACCTTTCCCGGCGATTATCGACGCCTCTGCCACCATCTGGCGCTGGCGCAGGAGCGCGGCTACAGCAGCCATCTGGTCGACCCCTTGCATCAGTTGGCCATGCGCGGTCATCAGCAACTTTACCGCCACCGCAGCACTGCCGGAGTGCGACTACTGAGCTTCGTTCTGGCAGACTTTCCGCGACGCGTGCGGGCCGAGTGGCGCTTTGTACTGGTTGCCAGCCTGCTGCTGTTCGGCAGCCTGATCGGCATGGCGCTGCTGGTGTATGGTTTTCCACAACTGATCTACAGCGTCGTCAGCCCCGAACAACTGGCAGACATGCAGAGTATGTATGACCCGTCGGCCAGCCGGGTCGGTCAGCCCGTCGAACGCGGTTCCGATACGGACTGGATGATGTTCGGCTACTACATCATGAACAATATCGGTATCGCCTTCCAAACCTATGCAAGCGGCCTGCTGTTCGGGCTGGGCAGTCTGTTTTTCCTGCTCTTCAACGGATTGATGACCGGCGCAATCGCCGGGCACCTGACAGACATCGGTTACGGGCAGACCTTCTGGCCCTTCGTCATCGGTCACGGTGCCTTCGAGCTGACAGCCATCGCCCTCGCCGGGGCGGCGGGCCTCAAGTTGGGCTGGGCCTTGCTGGCTCCGGGAAGGCTGACGCGCAGTGCCGCACTGCGCATCGCCGCGCGAGCCAGCATGGAGCTGGTCGGCGGGGTTATCCTGTTTCTGCTGATCGCAGCCTTCATCGAGGCGTACTGGTCATCGATGACCTGGCCCGGACCGCTTCTCAAGTACCTGACAGGTGCCGTCCTGTGGCTGCTGGTGGCCGCGTATCTGACTCTGGCGGGACGTACACCTCATGCGCCTGACTGAGTCGACTGTTGCCATACGCCCTCGCTCGCCGTGGGAAGCCATCGACCTGGGCGTGCTGCTCGCCGGGCGGCACCGCGGTGTTTTGATGAGCAGTTGGGCAATCGTCACCCTGCCCTTTTTCTGCGTCCTCAGTGCGTTGCTCTGGGATTACCCCACGGCCGCCATTCTGCTGTTCTGGTGGCTCAAACCTGCGTTCGAACGGTTGCCGCTGCTGATCCTTTCGCAGTCACTGTTCGGGGCCACGCCGACACTGCGACAGGCCCTCAAGGCCTGGCCGGCGACCCTGAAGGAGCAACTGCTGCCCAGCCTCGTTTGGCGACGTCTTTCGCTGAGTCGCAGTTTCCAACTGCCAGTACAGCAACTGGAGCATCTGGCAGGCACCGAGCGCGCCCTGCGCATCAGCCTGCTCAGCCAGAAAGACCTGCGTGCCGCACAGCTGCTCACCATCGTTGGCGCACACCTGGAATACGCACTGTGGATAGGCCTGCTGGTCCTGCTCTACGCCCTGATACCGCAGCAGATCCAGATCGACTGGCACTGGATGAGTCTGCTCGACGTCGAAAACCAATGGCTGTGGATCGACCACCTGACCAACCTCTTCTATGCCCTGGCGTTGATACTTTGGGAGCCCGTGTATGTCGCCTGCGGCTTCACGCTGTACCTGAACCGCCGCACGGTTCTTGAAGCCTGGGACATAGAACTGATCTTCCGACGCCTGCGTCAGCGCCTGATCGGTACGGCCTATGCCGTGTTGATGGGCGTCGGGCTGGTACTTTCGGCAGCGCCAGCACCGGTCTGGGCCGATCAGCCAAGCTACAGCTGCCCGCTGCCGGAGTCCGCCCCTGCGCAATCCACTCCGTCCGTGGCGACGCCCGACACACCGCGCCTGACCCGCCAGTCCCTGACCAGCGAAGCGGCGCGCAGCCAGATCCACAACGTTCTGCAACAGCCGCCCTTCCGCAACCCCAGGACTGAAACTGGCTGGCGCTTTCCTGAAAAACAGAAAGGCCAGTTTGCGGCGCGGGACACGCGTGATCAGAGCTGGCTGATGACCTGGCTCAACCGGCTTCTGCACGCAGCGAGCGCCCTGGCCAGCCTGATTGAAGTACTGCTGTGGGGCGTGGTCATCGGGCTTGTGGGGCTGGTGATCTTTCGTTACAGGGACTGGTTCAGGACCTTCGTTGGCCGGAAGACCGACAAGGCCAAAACCACCCGCCCGACACCCGAGCAGCTCTTTGGTCTGCAAGTGAATGCTCAAAGCCTGCCTGACGATGTTGCCGGCCGGGCCGAGCAGCTCTGGAACAGCCAGCCCCGCGAAGCGCTGGGTCTGCTGTACCGCGCCTTGCTCAGCCGCTTGCTGAGCGACTATCGATTGCCCTTGAAAAATGCTGATACCGAAAGTCAGGTACTCGAACGTATCGCCGCGCTCAACCAGCCGCTGCTGAGTGAATTCAGCCGCGCGCTGACCGCACACTGGCAAAACCTCGCCTACGGGCATCGCCTGCCACCGGCGCATGCCCGGCAGGAACTCTGCGATGGCTGGCGTCGCCTGTTCAACCAGGCAGCGCAGCCATGAGCCGCCGTACCGGACTGCTGATCGGGCTGCTGGTCCTGTTGCTGCTGGCAGGTGGCGCGCTGTTTCTGAGCACTCAGCTCGAGCGCTACGAGAAAACGGTCGATCAGGGCCCCTCGCCAGAGGCGAAGGCCAATCCCTGGCTGGCGGCCGAACATTTTCTGCGTGGCCTCTCTGTCACAGTGAATACCGTCGATACGCTGGCCCAGCTCCCCGACCCGAGTCAGAGCACCCAGACCCTGCTGCTGCTCGATGACCGGGAAGACATGACGCCGACGCAAACCCAAAAACTGCTGGACTGGGCCGAAGCAGGCGGGCACCTGCTGTTTGTCGCCGAACAACTGTGGGACGAACAAAAAGGCCGCAGCGGCGATCTGCTGCTGGACAGCCTGCAGATTCATCAGTACCTCACCAAAGACATCAATGCCAAGGAACAGCAACTGACCGACGCTCAGCCGCCACTGCCCATCCCGCTGATGACGCCGGCCCCCAAACACAAGAAAATGCCCTGGCCAGAGCTGACCCGCCTGTACCTGGAAAACGAGAGCGCCCCGGCCTACATGAGTTTCGATCCGGCGTTTCACCTCGAAGACCCGGAAGATCACGCTCAATCCTGGGCCAACAGCGCCGATGCCACGCACCTGCTGCAGATAAGCCGGGGCACTGGGCTGATCACGGTTATCACGGACGCCAACCTGTGGAAAACCCGCTCGATCGGCCACTATGACAATGCCTGGCTGCTCTGGTATCTGACGCAGGACAGCCAGGTGACCCTGGTGCTGGAAACCGAACACGACAACCTGCTGAGCCTGTTGCTGCGCAACTACCCTCAGGCGCTGCTGACGCTGGCACTGCTGATCGGCCTGGGTCTGTGGCACATCGGTCTGCGCGAGGGCCCGTTGCGCAGGCCCGCACCACTTGCACGCCGCCAACTGACCGAGCACCTGCGCGCCAGTGCCGAGTTCCTGCGCAAACACACCGGGCAGCAGACGCTGATCAAACGCCTGCAACAGGACATCCTGCGTCGCGCCCGCCGGTTGCATCCCGGTTTCGAGCGGCTGGTCGTTGCCGAACAATGGCAAGTGCTTGCACGCCTGACCCGTCAGCCCACCAGCGCCATCAGCGACGCGCTGCGCCCTCGCCCGCCGCAACGCCTGTCACACAGCGAATTCACCCGCCAGGTAGCCCACCTGCAAACTCTCAGGAATGCCCTATGAGCGATCAAACACCCGCCCCATCAGGCAGCAGCACCGAGTCACTTGCCGAGCCCGCAGCCGAATCCACCACCCAGTTGCAGCAGCGGCAGCGCGCCAGCCAGTTGGCTCAGGCGTTGCGCAATGAGCTGCAAAAGGCCGTGATTGGACAAAATGCGGTTATCGACGATGTGCTGACCGCGCTGATTGGTGGCGGGCATGTGTTGCTGGAAGGTGTTCCGGGACTTGGCAAGACGCTGCTGGTTCGGGCGCTGGCCAGTTGCATCGGCTGCGAATTCGCGCGCATCCAGTTTACGCCGGACCTGATGCCCAGCGATGTCACCGGTCATGCGGTGTACGACCTGCAGACCGAGCAGTTCAAGCTGCGCAAGGGGCCGCTGTTCACCAACCTGTTGCTGGCCGACGAAATCAACAGGGCACCGGCCAAGACCCAGGCGGCTTTGCTCGAAGCGATGCAGGAGCGGCAAGTCACCCTTGAAGGGCGCGCCCTGCCGATCCCGCAGCCGTTCATGGTGCTGGCGACCCAGAACCCCATCGAACAGGAAGGCACGTATCCACTGCCTGAAGCTGAACTGGATCGCTTCATGCTCAAACTGCGCATGGATTATCCCGAAGCGCAGGAAGAGCTGAACATGGTGCGTCAGGTCACCCGCTCGTCCCGGGCTGACATGCTGGATGTGCGACCGCTCAGGGTCATCATGCAGGCTCGCGAGGTTCAGGCGCTGCAACGCATTGCCAGCGAGCTGCCTATTGATGAGCAGGTGCTGGACTACGCCGTGCGACTGGCACGCAGCACGCGCACCTGGCCAGGTCTGAGTCAGGGCGCAGGTCCTCGCGCTTCGATTGCGCTGGTGCGTGGCGGGCGGGCCCGAGCCGTGTTGCGTGGCGGCGAGTTCGTGACCCCGGACGATATCAAGGGCTGTGCACTGGCGGTGCTGCGACACCGGGTCAGGTTGTCGCCCGAGCTGGACATCGAAGGGCTGTCGGTGGATCAGGTGCTCAGGCAGATCCTCGACCAGGTCTCGGCACCGCGCCTGTGAAACAGGTCCTCAAGCCGTCGATAACGCTGCTGCGCTGGCTCGGTGGACTGATGGGCGTGGCCTTGCTGCTCGGAACGTTTCATGCGCTGGGCATCGAGTATCCGGCAAAAATCGACGACCTTTACTGGGGGGCATTGCTGGCCCTCGTCGTCGTGAGCGTGCTTGATGCAATCTGGCTGCTCAGAAGCCCCTCGCCACGCGTGCAGCGCGAGCTGGCGGGCAGTCTGACGCTGGATCGCTGGAACGAAGCCCGACTCGACGTGCAGCACGACGGTGGCAGACCCGTGACCGTGCGGCTATTCGATCATGTGCCGCACGGGCTGGAACACGAAAACCTGCCTCAGTCCCTCACCCTGGCCGCACGCGGTAAAAGCAGCATCGGCTATCGCCTGCGCCCGTCAAGCCGGGGTCACTTTACGTTTGAGCAGTGCGAAATCAGCCTGCCGGGGCCGTTGCGCCTGTGGACGACACGACGCTACCTGGCAGTGCCCGGCACCACGCGGGTCTATCCGGATTTCGCCCGCCTCTGCGGCGGTCAATTGATGGCGGTGGATAACTGGCTGAGCCAACTGGGCGTGCGCCAGTTGCAACGCCGTGGGCTGGGCATGGAATTCAACCAGTTGCGTGAGTTTCGCGAGGGCGACAGCCTGCGCCAGATCGACTGGAAAGCCACCGCCCGCCAGCGAGCGCCCATTGCACGGGAATATCAGGACGAGCGGGATCAGCAAATCGTTTTCATGCTCGATTGCGGACGTCGGATGCGCAGTCAGGACGGCGACCTGTCTCACTTCGATCACGCCCTCAACGCTTGTCTGCTACTGAGTTATGTCGCGCTGCGTCAGGGTGATTCTGTCGGTATTGCGACTTTTGCCGGCGAGCAGGATCGTTATCTGGCGCCGGTGAAGGGCCCCGGGCAGCTGAATCGGGTGCTCAACTCGGTTTATGACCTGCAGACCACCCGGCGCCCCGCTGACTACAGCGCCGCCGTGCGCCAGCTGATGGTTCGTCATAAAAGACGCTCACTGGTGGTGTTGATGACCAACTTGCGCGATGAAGACGATGAAGAACTGCTAGCCGCTGCCAGGCAGCTCGGCAAACAGCATCGGGTACTGATCGCCAGTCTGCGCGAAGAAGTCCTCGACGGCCTGCGCCACTCACCGGTACACACCTACGATGAAGCGCTGAGTTACTGCGGGACGATCGACTTCCTCAACGCCCGCGCTTCGCTGCACGATCGTTTGAGTGCGCAAGGCATCGTGATCATGGATGCGCGGCCAGGAGAACTGGGGCCACAGTTGGTCAACCGTTACATGAGCTGGAAAAAGGCAGGGACTTTATGAACAACGCCCTGCCCGTCAGGCAGCAACATCAGGCAGAGGCTTCGTAGGAAGGGTAAAAACAGAAGTACCGTCGCAACAACTGCACGAACTCCAGATACTCCGTCGAGACCTGACACAATTCAAAACCAGAGTCATAGCTGCCGGGTGTCTCGTCTTCGTGACACCAGAGGCACTTGGCGCTCACATCGATCGGCTGTCCGACATTGCCATTCGGCAGTTTCAGGCACAGATCGAATCTCGCGCCCACAAGCACCGGCAGGCTGCTGATAAGCATCAGCCCATCACCGGACACATTCCCCAGACACCCCACCAGCTTGCCGGTATGACAATTGAAAACCTGCAGATAATCCTGCAGTTGATGACGTTCGATTTTTCGCTCTTTATACATGGCAGACTGCCTTCCGAGACCGATGCTGCGACCACGCGGCACCGTGTGTTCGTTGCGGACTTCTAATGCACTGCACGACAGCGGCTATCCAGGAAACAGTCTCGACCCGGAGCCCTGCAGCTCGTTCGCTTTGTGACCTCAGCCTAGCTCACAATTATTCGAAATCCACCCGAACACAGCACCTTCCATTCAAACGAGGGTAATTATTTCGATACAGGAGCGTTTCGAACCGGTACAGGTATGGGTCTGGCAGGTTGAGTCCTGGGGTAAAGACCTGTTTGTGCCAGCGTGTCGAGTCTGGCGCGTGCACGGAAGGCGTATTCACTTTCTGGATACTGCGCCATCAGGAATTGATAGGTCTGTGCCGCATCGACATACAATTTCTGCCGTTCCAGGCACTGGCCGCGCAACATCGACACTTCCGGCTGGACATAACGGCGCGAGCGGCTCTGGCGTTCGACCTTGGAGAGATCGAGCATCACCCGATCACAGTCGCCCTCCTGATAGGCACGGTAGGCGTGATCAAGGTTGGAATTCATCGCCCAGCGGGTGCAACCGCTGAGCGCAGTCAGTAATACAACAATCGTTACAATACGCATGGGACTCTCCTGTTCTCTGCCCTGTATCGGCTTCACGGCCTGTTTCTTCAGGCCAATAGAGCGCCGGTTGTCAGCCGATTGCCCTCCCTGACCCTGACACGGTAGTGCAAAGGAACAATGACTAAAGACCCAGACAGGAGTAGCCTCTCGCTGCGCTTCAATTAAGGAGTTTGTGCATGACCGTTCGCCGCACCAAAATCGTCGCCACACTTGGCCCTGCCAGCAATTCGCCGGAAGTCATCGAACAACTGATCCTTTCGGGTCTGGACGTTGCTCGTCTGAACTTCTCCCACGGTACTCCGGACGAGCACAAGGCTCGCGCCAGGCTGATCCGCGAAATCGCCGCCAGACACGGGCGCTTCGTCGCTCTGCTGGGCGACCTGCAGGGTCCGAAGATCCGTATCGCAAAGTTCACCGACAAGCGAATAGAGCTGAAGGTCGGTGACAAGTTCACCTTCTCCACCGCTCATCCGCTGACCAGTGGCAACCAGCAGATCGTGGGTATCGACTACCCGGATCTGGTCAAGGATTGCGGCGTAGGCGACGAGTTGCTGCTCGACGATGGCCGCGTGGTCATGCGCGTCGACACCCAGACCGCTAACGAACTGCACTGCACTGTGTTGATCGGTGGTCCGCTGTCCGACCACAAAGGCATCAACCGTCGTGGTGGTGGCCTGACGGCGCCGGCACTGACCGAAAAAGACAAGCAGGACATCAAGCTCGCTGCCGAGATGGACCTGGACTACCTGGCCGTTTCCTTCCCGCGCGACGCCGCCGACATGGAATACGCTCGCCAGCTGCGCGACGAATCCGGTGGTACGGCCTGGCTGGTGGCCAAGATCGAACGCGCCGAAGCCGTTGCCAACGACGAAGTGCTGGATGAACTGATCCGCGCCAGTGACGCGGTCATGGTCGCTCGTGGTGACCTGGGCGTCGAAATCGGTGATGCCGAACTGGTCGGCGTACAGAAACGCATCATCCTGCACGCTCGTCGCCACAACAAGGCGGTGATCGTTGCCACGCAGATGATGGAGTCGATGATCTCCAGCCCCATGCCGACGCGTGCCGAAGTGTCCGACGTGGCCAACGCCGTGCTCGACTACACCGACGCCGTGATGCTGTCGGCTGAAAGTGCTGCAGGCTCCTACCCGATCGAAGCGGTTCAGGCCATGGCCCGTATCTGCATCGGTGCTGAAAAGCACCCGACCGGCAAGACTTCCAGCCACCGTATCGGTCACTCGTTCACCCGTTGCGATGAAAGCATCGCGCTGGCGGCCATGTACACCGCCAACCACTTCCCGGGTGTGAAGGCGATCATCGCACTGACCGAAAGCGGCTATACCCCGCTGATCATGTCGCGCATCCGCTCTTCGGTGCCGATCTACGCGTTCTCTCCGCACCGTGGTACTCAGGCGCGTGCAGCGATGTTCCGTGGTGTCTACACCGTGCCATTCGACCCGGCAGCCCTGCCGCCAGGTCAGGTCAGCCAGGCCGCAGTCGACGAACTGCTCAAGCGTGGTCTGGTCGAGCAAGGTGACTGGGTCATCCTCACCAAGGGCGACAGTTACCACACCATTGGCGGCACCAACGGCATGAAGATTCTGCACGTCGGCGACCCATTGGTCTGATCGCAGCACACGGCAAGCCAAGGCCCCGTCTCGCAAGAGTCGGGGCCTTTTTGCGTTGGGTCAGCCCTGCGAATCATGTGATTATCGTGCCGAAGAACGAGAGCTTTAACTAACGTGCCTTTTATTCGCGCGACACAAACACATCCGCCAGCAACTGATTACGCGGCAGCCCCGCCAGATAAAGGCGCTTGGCAAACATCTCCACGCTGTCGCCACTGCCGCACACCAGCGCCATCGCGTGCCGCGACAACAGGCGCAGTTCAGCCAGGGTTGCCTGTAGCGTCTGCGGGGTAACCAGCTCAACATGCAGTTGGGGATGACGTTCAGCCAGGGCGTGCAGTTCATCGGCCAGATAGTGCTCCTGGCTATCGCGGGCCAGATGAATCACGCGTATGGCGCCCTGATGGTCCTGGCGCAAAGCCTCGCGCAGTACGCCCCACAAGGGCCCGAGCCCGGTGCCGGCGGCCAGCAGCAACAAGGGTTTTTCCTGCCAGTCGGGGTCGTAACGCAGCGCCCCGCCACGCAACTCGCCAAGCCTCAGGGCGTCACCGACCTGCAACTGGCGGGCAACGTCACGGAAGGCCCCGGGCTGCAGGCAGTCGATGTGAAACTCCAGAAACACATCCTCACCGGGAAGGCTCGCCAGCGAGTAAGGCCGCGCAACACCGCTGTCAGTCCACAACACCTGGTGCTGCCCGGCGCTGTAGCGCAGCGGTCGCGCTGGCTCCAGACGCAAACGCAGCACCGATACAGAGAGCCAGTCGCAGCCTGCCACCGTGGCAGGCAGGCCATCACGCTGCGGGTCAAACACCTCGACAGCCAGATCCCCCGTCACTCGGCACTGACAGGCAAGCCGCCAACCCTGCTGGCGCTTTTCGGCAGGCAGCGCGTCGGGCAAAGCGTCTTCAGGCTCGCCCTTTACGACGCGCACCAGACACGCGTGGCAACTGCCGGCACGACAGCTGTAAGGGACCGGAATACCGGCATGGTTCAGGGCGTCAAGCAGATTGCTGGCCGATGCCACCGACCAGCTAAGCTCACCCACATGCAATTGAGGCATCAAAACGGCCTGTGCAGAAAATAACGGCGATTGTACAGACTGGCCTGTCGGGCGGGTTATACTGCCGCGCCTTTTTGCGCCCGCTATCGCCACCCTGACAGCTCTGGTTCAAGCCGCAGTTCCAGACTGCCGCCGATAGCGTAATTGAATGTTCCCGTCCTTACAGAGGAGCGCGCCGCATGACCGTGATCAAGCAAGACGACCTGATTCAGAGCGTTGCAGACGCACTGCAGTTCATTTCCTATTACCACCCCGTAGACTTCATCCAGGCCATGCACGAGGCGTATCTGCGTGAAGAGTCGCCTGCCGCTCGTGACTCCATCGCCCAGATCCTGATCAACTCGCGCATGTGCGCGACCGGTCATCGCCCGATCTGCCAGGACACCGGCATCGTCACGGTTTTCGTGCGCGTGGGGATGGATGTTCGCTGGGACGGCGCCACCATGGGCCTGGACGACATGATCAACGAAGGCGTGCGCCGCGCGTACAACCTGCCGGAAAACGTGCTGCGTGCCTCGATCCTTGCCGATCCGGCAGGCGCTCGCAAAAACACCAAGGACAACACCCCGGCCGTCATTCACTACTCCATCGTCCCGGGTAACACCGTGGAAGTGGACGTCGCGGCAAAAGGCGGCGGTTCGGAAAACAAATCGAAGATGGCGATGCTCAACCCTTCCGACTCGATCGTCGACTGGGTTCTGAAAACCGTTCCGACCATGGGCGCAGGCTGGTGCCCGCCAGGCATGCTCGGCATAGGTATCGGCGGCACCGCAGAAAAAGCCGCGGTCATGGCCAAGGAAGTGTTGATGGAGTCCATCGACATTCATGAACTGAAGGCCCGCGGCCCGCAGAACCGTATCGAAGAGATGCGTCTGGAGCTGTTCGAGAAGGTCAACCAACTGGGCATTGGCGCTCAGGGGCTGGGCGGCCTGACCACCGTGCTCGACGTCAAGATCATGGATTACCCGACCCACGCCGCGTCGCTGCCGGTGTGCATGATCCCCAACTGCGCCGCCACCCGCCACGCACATTTCGTGCTCGACGGCAGCGGCCCTGCTTCGCTGGAGGCTCCATCGCTGGACGCCTACCCGGAAATCGTCTGGGAAGCCGGCCCATCGGCCCGCCGCGTCAACCTCGATACGCTGACCCCGGAAGAAGTACAAAGCT
This sequence comes from Pseudomonas sp. B20, assembly GCF_020515755.1. Taxonomy (NCBI): domain Bacteria; kingdom Pseudomonadati; phylum Pseudomonadota; class Gammaproteobacteria; order Pseudomonadales; family Pseudomonadaceae; genus Pseudomonas; species Pseudomonas sp. B20. Next base: position 118,446 of record NZ_JAHPJG010000001.1, on the reverse strand, counting down.
GGAAACCGGGCGAAACCGTTTTGCTCAATGGCAAGATGCTCACCGGCCGCGACGCGGCGCACAAGCGCATGGTCGAAATGCTCAACAGGGGCGAAACCCTGCCGGTGGACCTCAAGGGTCGCTTCATCTACTACGTCGGCCCGGTTGATCCGGTACGCGAAGAAGTCGTCGGCCCGGCCGGCCCGACCACGGCCACGCGAATGGACAAGTTTACCCGGCAGATCCTCGATCAGACCGGTTTGCTGGGCATGATCGGCAAGTCCGAACGCGGCCCGACCGCGATCGAAGCGATCCGTGACCACAAGGCCGTATACCTGATGGCCGTTGGTGGTGCTGCCTATCTGGTGGCTCAGGCGATCAAGAAATCCCGCGTCGTGGCGTTCGCCGAGCTGGGCATGGAAGCGATCTACGAGTTCGAGGTCAAGGACATGCCGGTGACCGTTGCCGTCGACAGCACCGGTGAATCCGTTCACATCACCGGCCCGCAGATCTGGCAGAAGAAGATCAGCGACAGTCTGGCGGTGGAAGTGCAGTAAACACCGGATAAAACCCGTCTCATTGAGGCGGGTTTTATCGGTTATGGTCAGCGCCAGGTTTGCGCCGCGCCGCTCCGTATATAGGCGTTCAACGGCATTTTCCTCATCATTTGTTCGTCAGCTGTAAAAGGGGCGTCGTCAAAAACGTAAGCTCTAAAATGATCCAGTAAGTCTCCGTACTCTTGATCAGATCGGCCTATTACGTCTGTAAACAGACCAGGGCCTACGATGTTTGACAATACTCGCACCCTTGCGTCTGCATCATCGTTCCAAATTAAATTAAAGCCGATCCCCGACAGCCCCATGGGATCTGGATAGAGCCCGCTGTTTAAAGCACTGTTATACCGTTTGACACCTTCGTCCATCATATCGTGTAATACGCCAGCACCGGCATGAGCGGCAAAAGAGCTATTATTAACCATGAAACTGTCAACCGAATATTCAGATTCCCAAGGCACATGAACCGGGTTCAGTGTTAGAACTTCGTTCTGCTCAGCAAGCAGTGATTGATCTCCCAACGGCGTCATATCCTCGGTATCTGCGCCGGCATAAACATCATCAACGTCTGAATAAATTCCGCCCAATTCATGAACGGTATGCATACGTAAAACGTCTACCGCGAATGCGTAATTCTGATTGTTTTTTCGGAAATCTTCATAAGCTACGTAAAGCGGCTGCTCCTTGAAGCGCTGGAAAAAATCGGACCCAGCGAGCGGGACGACTTCCGATTTCAAATCTTTTTCGATTTCAGAGTAACTATCCGGCCTGCTCGTTTCCAGATGCAACATTACTTTATAGCCCGAGGCCATTTCAACGGTTCTGTTGATATTGCTAACCTGAGCTCTCAAGGCCTTCTTGTTTTCACCTATCCAGATCTGGTGAATAGTTTTTGGAACAGGTTCAGGTTGCTGGCCCTTCGCATCAACGTAAACAAGCGGATTATTTCTGACCATCCTGTACAGATTCAACCCATCCACATCCCCTGCCGGGTCCGGATTGATCCACCGCTGCAACCACGGCGCGTAATACCTGAACCCGTAATAATAAAGCCCGCTGGCGTCACGCTCTTTACCCGAATAACGCACGGTCTTGTACTTGGCCTCCACTGCACTACGCGCCGCCCACCAGGCCGTGCCGCCAAAGGGGTAATAACTTTCCTGACTGATCAGACCGCCTTGCTGATCAAGCTCCAGCGTGCTTGAGCCCAGATGATCACCCAGGCTGTAACGCACCTGATCGTTCGTAATGGAATCTGGTTTCCCAGCTTCCCAATGCAACACCCGCACGCTGTTGCGACCCGCCTGAGCCGTAACGACGTGGAGAGTTTCTCCATCGGCCGTGGTACGAATTTCCAGCCCCGGCAGGTAGCGCACCTCGTTGGTCAGTGTGCGACCTGATGCCTGCGCGGTACTGATCTTGCGGCAGCGTTGACCCTGGCCGTCATAGACATAGCGTTCGTCATCGTTCGGTTCGTCTTCACGTTGCACAGTGGTGATGTGCTGCAACTGATTACGCACATCCCAGCTCATGGTCTGCCCACGCACGAGTTGCAACAGGTTGCCGTTGGCGTCGAAACTTGTGGCGAAATCAACTTCTCCTTCATCGTCGGGCAGGCTGCGATTGCTGTCGGCATCAACGTGCATGTTGCGGGTGAAGTTGTGCGCGCCTTCGTGGCGCATTTGCAGCAGATTACCCGCAGCGTCGTAGCTGTAACGCTGTGTGTAGTTGCTGACCTGACACGGATCATCCGTCGGCAGAGATTGCAGGCCCGGCAACGCGGGACCATGGCTGGCACCGTTTCTGACTTCACGGCCGCTGGCTTCGATCAGTTGATACAGCGTGTCGTACCCGAAGCGACTGATCGGTTCTATAAGCTGGTTGTCGCAATAGCGGTCTGGTTGGGACGCATCGTTGACCACCAGAACATTACCAACCGGGTCATAGCTGTAAATCAGCTTTTGTAATAGCGCGCCATCTGCCGCCATCGCGTTGAGTGCAGCGAGCCGACTGTCCTGCGGATCATATTGGAAATGACTGACAACACCATTGCCCGCCGTTTCCTGTTCGACCTGGTCAAGCGCGTTGTAACGTATTTCACTGACCAGCGTCTGCGACTGTGCGGCACCGGCCAATGTCAGTTCAGCAGCTTTCAACTGCCCAGCAACGGTCATGCCAAAGGCCTGCGTGTTGCCCATGGCATCGGTCTGCACGAGCACTTCGCCCAGCGCATTGAAACCCCAGCGGGTTTGCAGCCCGACAGGCTCAAGCAACGCATCGCGCTCTGCTTCGGGCAGCGGCCAGTCCGGACTTTCAGGCGCTTGCAAAAAATGCCGTTCCTCACCCAGCGCAGCGCCAAGCAGGCCGTAATCATGCAGCAAACGCGAGCCTGCCGTATCGTCATGGCGAATCAGTTGATTGCACTGGTTATGCTCAGCGGCGTCGGGACCACCATAGGCCAGGCGTTCGACGACAAGCCCTTGCTCTGTCACAGAGACCGGGCGCAGCGAACTGTCGTATTCCATCAAGCGCTGAGTGCCTCGCCCGTCCCGGCTTTCAAGCAACTGCCCGGCCTCGCCCATCAGGTTCAGTCGCCAACCCGAGTCGACGCTTTCGCTCAGCAAGGCCGCTCCGGACAGACTGAACCTGACCAGCCGATTTGCCGGGGTCTGCGCTTCGGTTTCCGAGCGACTGAACAGACGCGGATCACGACCGACAACCGGACGCCCTGCCCAGTCATAGCGCTGATGGGTCACCCGCGCGGCAAGAGGCTGCCCGGCCACAGTTCGACAGAACTGCACGCTACGCACGGCCAGCGCACGCGGGTCAATGACCGCCAGTATTGGCGTATTGCTGTGCACAATCGAACTCATGACCTTCATCCATGAAAGTTTGATATGACCTTATTCCCGGCTATGGGCGTGCCGCTATAAAAACTGTCAGCCTTGCCCACTGCCGGCATTATACCAATGCACCCCAGCTTCTCAGACGGCCTTTCACAGCCGACTCCGCAAGCATGAAACTTAACATTGCCAAGCTGTCTGCATTGTTCATCAATAGATTGGTTCGTACTCCGGGATCGCTCAAACGCTCGACTTTCAGGTCCTGCATGCTCTTGACCTTGAAAAGTTCCATGGCTCTCTCGGTACCTAGCACATTCTTTTGCATCATGCGCTCGACGCTTCGAAACATGTGCGGATTTTTTTGACCATAAGAATATTCCATCGCCGACTGAAGCCCGCCCTCAAGGTGCGTCAGGTAGCGCTCCTCACTTATAGCGGCTTCCTTTTCATCCCGTAAGCCGGGAGTCAGGTACCCGAAATCAAGAATTTCGTTGTCGCGGACGATGTGGGACACTTCATGCCCCAGTGTGATTGATGTGCCCGCCACATGATGCTTTAAAAAGTCTTCTACTATGAATATGCGTTTATGCTGATCTTCGAGGTCAATAAATGCATCCGTCCCTGGATAGCTTTTCATCACAGCAATCTGATTGTACTGCTCCCCTCCTTCATCATATTCTTTCAGCATGGCCGCCGTCGCAGTGTATGTTTCAACCACCTCGCCAAGCCTCTCCTTGACGCTGTCCCCCAACACATAACTCACCAGCATTTCAGGCATGTCCGCCAACCCCGGAGCGGCGAGAATTGTTGAGCTTTCATCAAAGGCAAGGTGAGCGAGCTTAAAAGCCTTGTCCATATAATTACTTTCAGTGTCTGGAAGCCTTGATATTTCGCTTCTACCACGTGCAAGAATGCGGGTATCAAGTAACACTTCACGCTCGACACTGTCTCGCCGTCCACGATAGTCGCCGGCGAGCCCAGAGGGGTCCACGCTAACTGCCGGATTATTCCGAACCATTGCATAAAAATTCAACCCATCCACATCCCCCGCCGGGTCCGGATTGATCCACCGCTGCAACCACGGCGCGTAATACCTGAAGCCGTAATAATAAAGCCCGCTGGCGTCACGCTCTTTACCCGAATAACGCACGGTCTTGTACTTGGCCTCCACTGCACTACGCGCCGCCCACCAGGCCGTGCCGCCGAACGGATAATAACTTTCCTGGCTGATCAGGCCACCTTGCTGATCCAGCTCCAGCGTGCTCGAGCCCAGATGATCACCCAGGCTGTAACGCACCTGATCGTTCTCAATAGCGCCCGGCTTTCCAGCGTCCCAGTGCAACACCCGCACACTGTTACGACCCGCCTGAGCGGTAACAACGTGGAGAATTTCGCCATCGGCTGTGGTCCGGATTTCCAGCCCCGGCAGGTAGCGCACTTCGTTGATCAGCGTGCGGCCTGACGCCTGAGCAGTACTTATCTTGCGACAACGTTGACCCTGGCCGTCATAGACATAGCGTTCGTCATCGTTCGACCCGTCTTCACGTTGCACAGTGGTGATGTGCTGCAACTGATTACGCACATCCCAGCCCATAACCTGCCCGCGAACCAGTTGCAGCAGATTGCCGTTGGCATCAAAACTCGTAGCGAAATCCACTTCTCCTTCATCGTCGGGCAGGCTGCGATTGCTGTCGGGATCAACGTGCATGTTGCGGGTGAAGTTGTGCGCGCCTTCGTGGCGCATTTGCAGCAGATTGCCCGCTGCGTCGTAGCTGTAATTCTGTTTGTAGTTGCTGACCTGGCATGGATCAAGCGCTGGCAGAGGTTGCAGCCCGGGCAACGCGGGACCATGGCTGGCCCCATTTCTGACCTCCCGACCCGTGGCTTCGATCAACTGATACAACGTGTCGTAACGGTAACGGCTGATCGGTTCGATAAGCTGGTTGTCGCAATATCGGTCTGGTTGCGAGGCATCGTTGACGAGCAGGATATTGCCCACCCGGTCATGACTGTACTTCAGTTTTTGCAGCACTGAACCGTCAGCAGATAGCGCCCTGAGTTCAGTCAGACGACCGTCCTGTTGATCATATAAATAGCGACTGACCACGCCATTTCCTGCCGTCTCCTGCTCGACCTGATTGAACGCGTCGTAGTGAATGGCACTGACCAGCGTTTGGGGCTGTGTCGTATTGGCCTGGGTCAGTTCAACAGCGTGCAGTTGCCCAGCCACACCATGACTGAAACGATGGACATTACCGTTGGCGTCAGTCTGCGCCAGGTCCTCGCCCTGCGCGTTGAAAGCCCAGCGCGTCTGCAGGCCGACGGGCTCGAGCAGTGCATCACGATCAGGCTCGGCAAGTGGCCAGTCCGGGCTGTCGGGCGACTGCAGAAAGTACCTTTTTTCGCTCAACGCGCTACCCGACAGTCCATAGTCCAGCAGCAAGCGCGAGCCTGCCGTATCGTCATGGCGAATCAGTTGATTGCACTGGTTATGCTCAGCAGTGGCAGGCCCGCCATAAGTGAAGCGCTCGGTCATTCGGCCTGATTCGTTGATCGCCAAAGGGCGCAACAGCCTGTCGTATTCGATATGGCGCGGGTTGTCACGTCCGTCACAGCTGTCGACTAACTGCCCGGCTTCGCCGTTCAGGCTCACCCGCCAACCTGAATCGACACTTTTCGATAACAGCAAAGCCCCGGACAAGCTGACGATTTGCATAAGGTTCACAGGCGCGCAGACACCATCTTTCGAACGACAGGAAAAACGTGGATCGCGACTGGCGATCAGTCGCCCGGCCTTGTCGAAATAGTGCTGCGTCACCCTGGCTTCAACAGGCTGACCATCAGCGCCACGATAGAACTGCACACTGCGTACCGGCAGGCCTCGTGAATCGCTGACCGCCAATTGCGGCGTGTTGGTGTGCATGATCGAGTTCATCCTTGAAACCTCTATCCGCCGTTAGTGACGCCCTTCAACCATAACAGCAGACAAACGGACGCACGCTGTTTGGTCAAGAACCAATAGGCATAACCTTTGGGCAGTCAATCGCCAATGAATATACCTCCAGCGTCGGGCGCTAATGCTTTGTTTTGCCGGGAAATTCTTGGTGTTGTTGATGGTTGACTGACACTTTTGTCAGCTAGACGCGAGCGCCATGCTAAACAAGGCTGTGTCATGACCACTGGAGCGCCGGACATGACCGAGCAACCCTTCTCCCTTCTACGCAACCTGGCCCGAACCGGGAACGACACGCACGAACATGGCGATGACACGTTACCGTTCATCAACGCGATGGAAAAACTGAACATCCATTCAGTGTTCGATATCGTACGGCGCTCCAAAAGCGCTTTTGTTCACGAACTCTCACGTATCAGTGATGCTGATGCAGCGCTCGCCTATGAAAACGCTCGCTGTTACGCCACCCAGATCGTGCGCCTGTATCGCAATCAACTGCTGTCCTCAGGCCGAACCCAACAGCTGACGCGGCGCACCGGCGTGCGTTCGCTGGTAGACATCGGGCCTGGCTTCCCTAATCTGTTCAAGGAGAACTGGGATCTGTTTTGCAAGGTGGGTGCAATCGAGGCCAAGGATTCACCCGTGGCGTACCTGACGTCCTTGTACCGCTTTGCGCTGGAACAGCTGGAAGGCAGCGTGGCGGAACCGAGCCGAATCAAGCTCGATGAACGACGGCCTGACCTCAAGGATCTGTTGATCGATCAACAAAGCACCTTCACGCCAGTGCCTACGCTGCATATCGTCAATCAGGTGTTAAGTAAAGCCATCAACGCCTACGTGGACACGGTGCCTGAAGACAAGGACAAATCTATTTACCAATTGGTGGCCGAAAAACAACACCCGTTTCAGTTTCCTTACAACTTTCACTTTCAACAGATCAGCCTTGGGCTTGACGGGAAGAAACCAACGCTAGGCGAGCTGAGTTACCGCGTCAGCCTTGAAGTTCCAACCACGTCAAGGTACGGCAATGACTATGGAAAAGTGCAGCACTCCAGTGCCATTGCACAGGTACTGATGAGCGGAGCAGGCCCAGAGCAACAGGCAATCGTGCTTGAACCGGCCTTATCCAGTCAGGCAAACGCCGACACGTCAGCAGACCTGACCCGTCAGTTCTTCAAAACGAAATACAACGTTGATTACGTCGACGACGCCAGCAATCCTTTGAATAATCTGAACGTCTTTCTGGAGAAGACGGGTCTAGACAGCGACGGAGTCGAAGCCCTTCTTGCCATCGGCAGCCACACGGCCTATGCCTCTCCCAACATCCTGTCAGCGGGACACACCGCGGATGAAGACTCCCCACGCGAGGCAAGCCTGACAGCAATCAAGGCTCGATTCGGAGCTGGCTACGTCAATGGCCCGACCACTCAGCCGGCAATGGCTCTGAACAAGGATGAATACGGCATTGAGCGGCTGGTCAACACCAGCGTGGACCGCTTCGACCGCCTGCAACGCATGATCCGTCTGCAGCGCTGGACGGGCATTCCTTTTACAGCGCTGGACACGTTGGTCATGGCCGTCATTCGCTCCGAAGGCGCCGTGAACCCTCAGATGGTGTTGACGGTAAATACGTTGCGCGCACTGGGAACCTATCGGTATCTGAACAAACGTTACGGCCTCGCGCCTGATGAGTTTGCAGCCTTTGTTCACCAGATGCCCGGCGAGGCAAACGACGGACGCTTGCCGATGTTCGACCGGGTATTCAACAACCCGGCATTGTTCGATACCCCGCTGGTGCTGGATAGGTCGATTCTCGACCTCGATCAGGACAGTAGCGAGCACGTCAAAGCTCGCGCTCAATTGAGCCGAGCCTTGCATTTATCCAGCACTCATGAGGGCCTGAGGCAACTGGCCATCGATGTTCGCGAACTGATTGGCAACGCGCCCACTGACTTCAGACTCAACGTCAGCATGATCTCTTCGCTGTACCGCCAAGCCCGCATTGCTTCGATGTTCGGTCTGACCACTGCGCAATGCCGGGCATTGATCGACCTGCTAGGTTCTCTGTCTTTTCGGAAAAAGGTGGTCTCAGGTCAACTCGACGACAGCGAACCGGACGTGCTCGATATCCTGATGCAACTGGACTGGGCAGTCACATGGCTCGAAGCGTCTGATCGAGACGTCACCACACTGCGACGTCAGGCAGGCTGGGACATGACCGAAACAATAGTCACGCAGGAACTGACTGTTCAGCTTGAGCAATTAACCAATGATGCGCGCCTGGCTGTAGTGAACAGCGACCAGCTGGCATCCCTTGATTTGCCAAGCAAGGATGACCAAAACAACACCATCAATTGGTGGTTAATCCTCTCTTACCTGATCGACGAATCAGGGCTGGTCAGGACTCAGCCGCTGCACGAGGAACCCGCGGTCAGCATCCGCCGCACCCTGCATGAACGCTTGTCCGCCATAGCCATCGCGGAACCCCTTGCAAGCGAAGTCGAAGCCAGACTTGCAACGTTCGTATTGAACGGCTATCGGAATCAGCATCGGCTGGTGGAAGAGCTGTTGCTGACCCTCACCGGTTTGCCGCCGGACCGTTGCGAGCCGGTGATACGCTGGGCAGGCAGCGACGTAAGCAAGTTTCTCGCTGCGTTACTTTGGGATAATGGCGTCATTCAGACACTCTCGACGCTGATTCGCTATTCAGAAGTCAGCCAGCAACTGGGGCTGAGCGCCCGGGCACTGCGCACTTTTTTGATCAATCCAAGCTGGCTGTACGCAGGCTCAGAAGGCCAGTTTTATCTCTCACCGAACAGTCTGTATTTGCTCGACCGTTACAGCAACTGGCGCGACCACTGCGGTTACCCGGAAGAAGCGCTGCTCGAGTATTTCAAGCAAGCCAATGACCCGCAGCGAGACGCTACACAATGTGCTGCGCGGCTGGCGTCACTGACAGGCTGGACGTCATCTGAAGTGCTGGCCGCAAACGAATTGCTGACCGGGTCAGATCGTATCGCTTCCAGCATGCACGAGGTGGACTGGTTAAGCCGGATGCACAGCGCCAGTGACGTCACCGGCCTTTCGGCAAGACAATTACTGTCGGCTACTGACCTGACAGCGACCAGCACGGCCTCGCACTGGAAGTCCGTAGGCGAAGCCGTGATAGCCGCCAACCGTTAAGCCGTGAGCATTAACCTGTTCAATGCCATGGAGGCCTGATCATGTCCGATACCCTTGAAAGCCGGCTCAACGAATCCTTCCGCGATGCGCTGGTGGCTTACTATCTGAGTGAGGTCGTACCCAACGACCCTATGCTGAAGCGCCTGGGCCTGGACCAGCGCTTGAAAACCGCCAATGACCTGTATGAGTTTTTTCTGCTCGACAATCAGGTCAGCAATGAAGTCCAGACCAGTTATGTCGCATCGGCAATGAGCAGCCTGCAGCAGCTCATCAATGGCACGTTACTGGGCATGGAGCCGGGCTATGAAATGCTGCTGCCGACCGAAGCGCGCTTTGTCGAGTGGCGTGAACGCAGCAGTCAATACCCGATCTGGGCGGCCAATATGCAATTGGCACTGTATCCGGAAATCTATATTTCTCCGGCATTGCGCTTGAAGAAGTCCGGCTACTTCACGCAACTGGAAAACGATATCAATCAGAACAGGATCAATATCGACACGGCGCAAGATGCGGTAAAAGCCTACCTGGCCAGTTTTGAAGAAGTCGCCAACCTGACGATCATCAACGGCTACATCGACAGCGACCGATTCGCAGAAGGCAAGTATTACTTTATCGGCAAGTCGCGCGCCGAGAATATTTATTATTGGCGCACCGTAGACATGAATGAGCGCGCCTACAAAGAAGGGACTGAAGGGCCGAAATACGATAACCCGACACCCGGTGCCTGGTCCGACTGGAAGCGGGCCGAGATCGGCATCAATGCCAATACACTGGAAAGAACCATTCGCCCGGTGTATTTCAACAACCGGTTGTTTGTGACGTGGGTGGACCTGGTTCACGTGACCGAACAGGTAGCGGTTACGCTGCGCGAAGGTACGGTTAAGCCAGGCGCCGATGGCAGTATCCCCATCACCCCACCGGCTGACATCGCGCCATTGACGGTAATCACACCCAATGTGCGTCTGGTGTTGAATATTTCCTATAAAAAATATGACGACTCCTGGAGTGCGCCACAAATCTACATGGACGTGACAACACCCAATGTCTTCACCCGGGCAGGCAAGGCAGTCAACCTTGAGAACGACCTGAACAGTATTGCGATCTTCGATGTATCGGCCTCCCCGGAATCGCTGTTTATCGCCATGTATGCGGGTGAAGCGCTGACGCTTGGTGACACCGATGGCTCAACGTCGACGTATGCCTTTCTGCACACGGCCTTTATCGACAAGAATTTCAACAAAACGCCAGCTTTTCCAGTTGCGAACTACGTAGACGCCGTTTCCGACAAGGCAGACCTGGGTCTGGAGCAACCTCGCGTGCGCAAGACCTGCTGGGCATTTGCTTTAAAGAACAAGGGTAATTTTCAGTTTACGTGGAGCTTGTATATCAGGCTAAAACCATCCCTGACAACATCTCCAAACGATGGCGACACCTGGTGGGACTACCAAGACCATCAGGAAGCAATAGCCCAGATGACCGGTGTCTATGCACCCCGCCTGGACCTTGAAAACTCCACAATAAAATTAAGCACTGCAATAAACAAGGACATCCTAATTAATGGTACTACTAAAACCACACTCATATTGACTGAGCCAGCCAGCCAGTGGACGTTTGAGTTCATAACGACACCCTACGATCTCGACCTCTACCATGAAAATTTTATATTACAGAACGGCTCAAGCTTAAAAATCGAATCGACCGCAGGCTATTGGGGCGACCTGTCGCTGAACCTGTATAGCGCTGTAGCCGCCCCCCCTCAAGTACCACTTTCCTTCGCAACCAACACAATAGTTATTACCGTATAGAACGATATACCACCGACTGGAACCTTAGAGGCGGCAAACTGAAGGTGGGCGCTGTCGAGCTAATGTCTTTGGCGGCAACCGACCCGGAGGTCATAGCCTCGGCACTCATAGCACTTATACAAGGCGAAACTTCATATAATCTGTATCCCTCTGCACACGTAGGGCCTCACTACACTGACACGCTTTCTTTCGCCCAATCGTTCAGTTACCCATTGGATATGAACGTCCCCCACAACAACTCGCAAAAGCAGCTGACCGCACGACCTCCGACCAGCAGCATTACAGCACCGAGCCTTTACGAAACAATCATTACATTCGATAAATCCACGCTTCTGCCAAATCTTCCGCAAACCCAATTCATCAGCGGATCGAAAAAGTTTTACATCACCCACGGCTTTGCCGTAAACACGCTAGTTCCCCCTGCCTGGATCGGTAACGCCCTCAAATCCACCGAAATAGAGCTGGAGTGGACAACCGCTGATGGGGGCGACCCTATCGCGCCCAAAATCAGCAAACGCATCAACGCCATTCTGGGGATCGCCGAATACATCGATTTCTCCGCCTCCAGCATTCGGTTCAGCGACAACTCCACCATCGATACCCGCGACCCGATCCGCATGAACACGCTGTTCGCCCGCGAGTTGATCAACAAGGCCAACATTGCGCTCGAAGCCTTGTTGTCCTGGGACACCCAGCAGCTACAGGAACCGCCCATCGATGATGACGCCATCGCTGACCTGATGGACTTCAAAGGTGCCAACGGCCTGTACTTCTGGGAGCTGTTTCTGCATCTGCCGTTCATGATTTCCCATCGCCTGAACCTGGAACAACGCTTCACCGATGCCGAACGCTGGCTTGGGTTCATCTTCGACCCGGGCCGTAAAAAAACAGGCGACGCACCGGCTTACTGGAACGTTCGACCTCTGGTGGAGATACCGGACCCGGATTACTTTCTGCGCGCCCCTATCGACCCGGACGGCATCGCGGCAAGCGACCCGGTGCGCTATCAGAAAGCGGTGTATTTCCATTACATCAAAAACCTTATCGACCGCGGCGACATGGCCTATCGGCAATTGACGCCCGACAGTCTGGGCGAAGCCAAGCTGTGGTACGTGCGTATTCTCGATCTGCTCGGGCCGCGCCCGGATGTGAAACTGACCAGCCAATGGACGCCGATGGCACTGGGCGATCTGGCAGCGTCCACCAGTCCGGGACTGCGGGCTTTCGAGCAGCAGCTTGTCGAGCAGGAACAACAGGTACGTGCCAGCGCCGCCGTCAACGATGGCAAAGCCACTGTCAGTTTCAGCCAACCGTCCCTGCGCTTGAGCACCTTCGGCAGCGACCCGACATTGAACGAGGAAGACAGCGATCACTTCATCCTCCCGATGAATTCGGAGCTGGTCAAATACTGGGACATGCTTGAAACGCGCCTGTACAACCTGCGCCACAACCTCACCCTGGACGGCAAGCCACTGTCGCTGCCGCTGTTCGCCGCACCGCTGGACCCACGGGCGCTGCTCGCAGCCTACGCCAATGGCGCAACCGAGGGCGGTGCGGGGAGTTTGCTGGCTCAGGAAACACCGCACTATCGCTACCCGGTCATGTTCGCCAGAGCCAGCGCGGTCGTGGAGACCCTTATCCAGTTCGGCTTCACCTTGCTGTCGATCATCGAGCGCAAGGAGCAAGGGCAGTTGATGGAACTGCAACAGCAGCAGGTCTGGGAGTTCGCCCAGTACGCCATTGACCTGCAGCTTGAGGCGCAAAAAGTCGAAGTTCAGGCACGCAAGGCATTGGAGGCCAGCAAAGCGGTCGTTGATGCAAGGGCCCGCTTTTACGGCACGCTGGCGGATGAAAATGTCAGCGCAGTCGAAATCGCAGCGGGTGCTGCAAAACTTGTTTCACGTATCGCAGAAAGCGCTGCCAGTGCGGCCAGCATCGTGGCTTCAGCTATGAAAGTAGCGCCTAATCACGCCGGTGTTCATGCCGGAGCAACCGGCGGGATGGCCGTAGGTGCCGCAGCCGGAGGGGCCGTAGGCGGCTTCCGGCTGGAAGGCATACCGGAAATGGTTGCAACTGGCGCTCATGCCGTCGCAGCAAGATCTGCAGCTGTCAGCGATGCACTGGAGCGCACGGAAATGTTCCGTCGGCGCCTCCAGGAATGGGAACACGCGCGCGATCAGGCCTTGCTCGAGTCCGAACAGATCACCTTGCAACTGGCTGTCCACGATGCTCAGGCCCGCATTACCGCATTACAACTGCGTCAGGCTGAGGAAGCCAAAAAACAGGCCGAGGCTGTCTATGCATTTCTCAACAAGCGCTTCACCAACAGCCAGCTCTATCAATGGCTCAATGGGCAGTTCTCGACCTTCTACTACCAGGCCTATGACGCCACGTTCTCACTGTGCCTGGCAACGCAAGCCTGCTGGCAGTATGAAATTGCCGACTACTCGGCCTCCTTCATCCAGCCTGCAGCCTGGAAGGATGCCTGGCGCGGCCTGACTGCTGGCGAGGCCCTGAAACTGAATCTGCTGCGCATGGACGCGGCTTACCTGGCCCGCAACGAGCGCAAAATGGAGATCGTCAAAACGGTTTCGGTGCGCCAGCTGCCAGAAGCAGAGAGAGATGATACGGGGATCAATCACGGCTGGGATGCAGTGGTCGAGCGCCTGGCGCAAGACGGGATTGCCGAGTTCGAAATCACCCGAGCCATGCTTGACGAGGATTACCCGGACCACTACCTGCGGCGCATCAAGCGCATCAGTGTGTCGTTGCCAGCCACGGTCGGGCCTTATCAGGACATCCGCGCCACCCTGACACAGTCGTACAGCGCGGTGCAGATGGACGCCCAGCCTGACGGGCCGCTCAAGGAAAACCTGCGTGCCAGCCAGCAGATCGCCTTGTCTACCGGCGTGGACGATGACGGCTTGTTCGTTTTCAACTTCGACGATGAGCGCTATCTGCCGTTTGAGGGCACCGGTGCGATATCGCGCTGGACACTGAGTTTTTCCAACCCGGCATCGCAGCGCAACATGATCGACTCGATCACCGACATCATCGTGCACATGCGCTACACGGCGAAAAGTCGTTAACCGACAGGGAGCAAGCGTCATGGAAGCTCAATCGCAATCGCAGAATCAATCGCCGCAGTCTCTCCAGCCGGCTGTTGCCACCCCTTCATTACCCAAAGGCGGTGGCGCGATTCAAAGCATCGGCAAGGGCTGGGGATCCGTTGGTACCAGCGGCGCAGCGTCACTGGAAGTCGCTCTGCCGATCAGTCCGGGACGCGGTTACGCACCCGCCCTGTCGCTGAGTTATCAGAGCACTTCCGGCAACGGAGTGTTCGGACTTGGCTGGAACCTGAACACCAGCAAAGTCGCGCGTCGTGCCAGCAAAGGCGTACCGATCTACACCGACGACGACCTCATTTTCGGCCCCGGAGGCGATGTCTGCCTGCCCGAACGTGACGACAACGGCGCGCTGGTTTCGACTCAGGTCAGCCGCTACAACGGCCATGATTTGAATGCGACTTATCAGGTGGTGCGTTACTTCAGCCGAGTCGAAGGGGCCTTTGCGCGCATCGAGCATTGGCGCGTAGACATTGCAGATCCCGGCTTCTGGCTGATCCACGGCGCCGACGGCAGCCTGAACCTTTATGGCAGGAGGACCTCGTCGCGCATTGCCGACCCGGCAGACATGAATCGGGTTGCCGAATGGTTGCTGGATGAAAGCATGAATGCCGTCGGCGAACACATCCTTTATGAATACAAGCCCGAAGACCATCAGGGCCTAACGGAGGATCACCCGAGAAACTTCCGCGCCCAACGCTACCTGAGCCGGGTTCGCTACGGCAATGCCAAGGCGCACCCCGTACTTTACCTGTGGCAGGAAGATTCGCTGGACGGTTTGCTGTGGCATTTCGACCTGATATTCGACTATGACCAGCGCGACACCCGCAGTGACCCGCCCCCCGAATACGACGAGCAATTTACCTGGCCGGTGCGCAGTGATCCGCATTCAAGTTTCGCCTATGGTTTTGAGCTGGGTAATCTGCGCCTGTGCCGGCAGGTTTTGATGTTCCATCACTTCCCGAATGAACTCGGAGAAGCCCCGCTGCTGACCCGGCGACTGCTGCTGGAGCACCTTCAGACAACGCTCGGCTACAACCTGCTGAGCGCGGCGCATTCGCAGGCATGGGATGGCACGGACTGGCGGCGCGTCGATCAGCAACCTCCTGTGCAATTTCAATACACCGATTTCAGTCTCGAGTCGGGTATCTACACGCCGCTGGAGCCCATGGCCGGCCTGAATGACGGCCAGCAATACCAGTTGGTCGATCTTTATGGCGACGGCTTGCCCGGCATTCTGTACCGAGACGACAAGGCCTGGCTTTATCGCGAACCGGTCCGTGATACCGCTGGCGGAGCGGACGCCGTTGCCTACGGAGCCAGTGAATGGTTACCGCGCATCCCGACGGCTGATTCAGCCACACCGGTACGTCAGACCCTCACGGATCTGACCGGCGACGGGCGACTGGACTGGGTAGTCGCCCAGCCGGGAATGGCCGGATTCTTTACCCTCAACCCTGATCGAAGCTGGTCGAAATACGCCACGTTCTCGGCTTTTCCTGCAGAGTTTTTCCACCCGCAAGGCCAAATGGCGGATCTGGTCGGCGACGGGTTGTCGGATCTGGCCTTGATCGGGCCGCGCAGCGTTCGCCTGTACGCCAACCGTCGAGCCGATGGATTCGCCGCAGCAACGGACATTCCTCACGACGAGGATCGCCTGCCATTGCTCAGCGACAGTTCCACTGAACTCGTGGCGTTCAGTGACCTGCTGGGCACAGGGCAACAACACCTGATCCGTATCCGGCACAACGAAATCCGCGTCTGGCCAAACCTGGGCCGAGGCAGGTTCGGCAAGGGCCAGTTGTTTGCCACTCTGCCCTACACCTATGAAGCCTTTGATTCGAGCTTGGTGCGGCTGGCCGACCTGGACGGTTCAGGTGCCAGTGACGTGCTGTACCTGCAAACCGATGGCTTTCAGGTCTTCATGAACCGGGGCGGCAACGGTCTGGCCGCGCCCTTCGATCAGCGCTGGCCGGAGGGCGTGCGTTATGACCGGTTCTGCCAGTTCAGTGCGGTCGATCTGCTGGGCCTCGGTTTCTCCAGTCTGGTACTGACCGTACCGCACATGGCGCCACGGCACTGGAGCCTTTACTACGCGGCGGACCGGGCCGGCTCGGTGCGCAAACCTTATTTGCTGAAGGCCTCGGACAACAATCTCGGTGCTGCCGGCGAAGTCAGCTACCGCAGTTCGGCGCAGGAATGGCTGGACGAAAAAAACGAGCTGCGGGCCGCAGGCAGCGTTGCTGTCTCGGAATTACCGTTCCCGGTTCATGTGGTCGTCAGGCAAACCATGCAGGACAAGGTCACTGGCAATATGCTGACTCAGTTGTTCCGCTATCGGCAGGGTTTCTATGACCCTCGCGAACGCGAGTTTCGCGGCTTTGGCCTGCTCCTGCAGACCGACACCGAAACGTCGTCGCAGGATCAGGAAGACTTTACCGCTCCGGTATTGAACAAGACCTGGTTCCACACCGGACGCTATCCTGCCAGACCCTGCACCGACCACGACCGCAGCGACCCACTGGCACGCTTGCCCGGCGAGCATGTGTTGTCCCGACTCGACGCCGCAACCCAGACAGAGCTGCCAATAACGGACGCGGATGACGCGACCTTGCAGGAAATGGCGCGAGCGCTGAGCGGCTCGGTACTGCGCAGCGAAGTCTTTGGACTCGACGCCAGTCAACGTCCCACAGTGCTGTATTCGACCCAGTCCTGCCGCTACCTGGTTCGCCAACTGCAAGCATTGAGCGCACATCGACCCTACGCGTCGATGCTGCCGCTGAGCCTGGAAGTCATCACCTATCGTTACGAGGCCGAGGAGCTGGAGGACCCGATGTGCGAACACAGCCTGAACCTGGCGTGGGACCGCTACGGCTCGACGCTCCACTCAGTCAGCGTCAACTATGCCCGGCGCAAGAAACCGGGTGACGCGCCACCCTTTGCGGACCCTCACCAGCAACAATGGTGGGAGGCGTCGCACGACGACGCCCAGCAACAGTCCTGCCTGAATGAAATGCACGCCGAAGCAATCCACCTGGACAGCCCGCAGAGCTGGCGTCTGGGGCTGCCTTACCGCACACGCGGCGACGCCATGCTCATTCCGGCAAGCGCCTTGACGCCTGAGCAGATCAGCTATGAACAGTTCGCCGATCCGGCCGGGCCCTTCGCAACCTTGCCACGTACGCTCACCAGTCTGTCGGTGCAACGCTACATCGGTTGCGGCGATGGCGAGGCGACCTTTCAGGCGCTGGCTGACGCCGTTGAAACCGCTGAACTGGATGATCATGCACTGAGCGCCTACGAGCGGGTCATGGACAGCGTCACTCTGGCCGAAAAACTCGTCGAGATCGGTTATCAGCAGATGCCAAGCTTTCTGCCAGCAGACAGCCTGAATCTATGGTCGGTAAAACGCGGCTTCGCCACTTACGCCGGTCAGGAGCACTTCTTTCATCCTACTCAGTTCAGGCCCACGCGCAGTCACGGCTGGAGTCTCGTCGAATACGACGCCTACCATCTGTTCGCGATTCGCATCACCGACCCGGCAGGCTGCGTCACTACCGCTGAATACGATTATCGTGTGCTGCAACCGAAACGAATCATCGACCCCAATCAGAACAGTCAGGAAGCTGATTACGATGCCTTCGGCAGAGTATGGGCAACCAGCTTTTACGGCAAGGAACTGGGTGAGGCAGTCGGTTTTCCTCCACTCAATCGCGCCGGGCATTATTGGGCTTCTGCCGGCGAGGTAGCGCTGCAACCCGAATACGCTCTGGGCAGGCAAGCCAGCGCGCTCTATTACGACGGCAACACGGCTTTGGGGCAGGTCCACATCCCGCTGGCCACCGCGGCCCTCGCGGCAGACCGCTACCCGGAAGACCTGGACAGGCAGATCCGCGTCAGCATGGCGTCGATAGACGGCTTCGGTCGCACGCTGCAAACCCGTCAAAAGGTAGAGGACGGAAACGCCTATTCAGTCGATGAATGGGGCAATCTCGAACTGGTCGACGGTAAGCCGAAAATTGTTCACGCATCACCGCGCTGGCGTGTCAGTGAACGTGTGGAATACAACAATAAAGGCCTGGCGGTGCGCGTTTACCGGCCGTATTTCGCCAACAGTCATCTGTATGTGAACGACGCATCGATACGCTCACAAAACATCGTCGACAAACAGTTCTACGACCCGCTGGGGCGTCCGACCATCACAATCACCGCCAAAGGCTGGATGCGCCGACAGACCTATCGGGTCTGGTACACCATCAGTGAGGACGAAAACGATACGGCCGAGGAAGTGCTGACCGCGAGAAAGGCAGCCGGGCGTGGTTAATAGCGCGGTACATTCCCATACGCCGGAACTGCTCGTTTCCGAGGTTCGTGGGCTGGTCGTGCGCCAGGTCCTCTTACATCGAACCGAAGCCGCAGAAGCCGCCGCAATGCGGGTTACCAGACAGCGTTTCGACCCGGCAGGCAGAATGATCGCCGCCACTGACCCACGTCTGGCCGACGCCAACCGGAGCACTGCCTACAGCCTTGGCGGCAACGCGTTGGCCACCGAGAGTGTCGATGCCGGCTGGCGAGTTGCGCTGTTCGGCGAGGCGGGCCAGGTCTTGCAAGGCTGGGATGGTCGCGGCACCGAGAGGCAGCTCGAGTACGACCTGCTGCTGCGCCCGACAAGGATCATCGAACAGAATCGCTGCGCGGAGCGGTTCGCCTATGGCCAGACAGATGCGGCAGGACACAACCAGTGCAATCAACTGGTCCGCCATGACGATACGGCGGGCTCGCGGTTGCTGCAGGATTACAGCCTGCATGGCTCGGTACTCAGCGAAACACGACATTTCCTGCTCGCCGCAGAAGCAGCGGACTGGCCATCAACCGAGCCTGATCGTAATGAGCTGCTGGAGCCGGCCGTCCTTCAGACCTGTCGCGTTTTCAACGCACAAGGTGAAGTGCTGACGCAGACTGATGCCAGTGGTAATAGCCAGCTTTCAACTTATAACCTGGCTGGACAGCTGCACAGCACAGACCTGATATTGAACGACAGCATGCATGCGCGCACGCTGGTCAGCGCGATTCGCTACAACGCATTCAATCAAGTCGAACAGGAAACAGCGGGCAATGGCGTAGTCAGCCTTTACACCTATGATCAGCAGGACGGCAGGCTGACCGGGCTGAGCGCGATCTCTGCTGACGGCACGCTGCTGCAGCAACTCAATTACAGCTATGACCCGGTGGGCAATATCCTGCTGGTCAACGATGCCTCGCAACCGGACCGGTATTGCGACAACCAGCTTATCGAACCCATCAGCCATTACCGTTACGACACGGTGTATCAGTTGATCGAAACCACGGGGCGTGAGGTCAGGAACGGGGCCAGCCATGGTCCGGCGCTACCCGGTCTGCAACCTGTTCCGACGCTCGATCCTTGCCAGGTCAGCAACTACAAACAGAATTACAGCTACGACGCAGCGGGCAATCTGCTGCAAATGCGCCACGAAGGCGCACACAACTTCACCCGCAACATGCACGTTGCCCCGGACAGCAATCGCAGCCTGCCCGACGATGACGGGGATGTGGATTTCGCCACGAGCTTTGATGCCAACGGCAATCTGCTGCAACTGGTTCGCGGGCAGCTTATGGGCTGGGATGTGCGTAATCAACTTGCTCTTGTCACTCTGCTGCAGCGTAAAGACGCAGCGAGCGATGAAGAGCGTTATGTCTATGACGGCCAGGGTCAGCGCTGCCGCAAGATAAGTACTGCTCAGGCATCAGGTCGCACGCTGATCAACGAAGTGCGCTACCTGCCGGGGTTGGAAATTCGTACTACGGCCGATGGCGAAATCCTCCATGTCATCACCGCTCAGGCGGGGCGCAGCAGTGTCCGCGTGCTGCATTGGCAAGCTGGTAAACCCTACGCCATCACCAACGATCAGGTACGTTACAGCCTGAGCGATCACCTGGGCTCCACCACGCTGGAGCTGGATCAGCAAGGCGGCCTCATCAGCCAGGAAAGTTATTACCCGTTCGGCGGCACGGCCTGGTGGGCGGCGCGCAGTGCCGTGGAGGCCAAGTACAAGACGG
Source organism: Pseudomonas sp. B20 (assembly GCF_020515755.1). Classification (NCBI taxonomy): domain Bacteria; kingdom Pseudomonadati; phylum Pseudomonadota; class Gammaproteobacteria; order Pseudomonadales; family Pseudomonadaceae; genus Pseudomonas; species Pseudomonas sp. B20. The sequence goes on along the minus strand of NZ_JAHPJG010000001.1, from coordinate 97,926 downwards.
TGCGTTATTCAGGCAAGGAGCGTGATGCCAGCGGGCTTTATTACTACGGCTTGAGGTACTACGCGCCGTGGCTGCAGCGGTGGATCAATCCGGATCCGGCGGGGGATGTGGATGGTTTGAATCTGTACAGCTTTGTTGGCAACAACCCACTCAACTTATTTGATCCCGACGGTCAGAACAGTCAAAAGGCCAGGGCGCGCTGGTTGACGGCGATGGATACCCTGCGCGAGCAAAGGGATACGAACGACGTGAGTGTCAGAACGCTCGCGCCAGGCATAATCGGCGTGAGTATCCAGGGCACCAATGAAACCTTCGCGCAAATAGGGATGGGGTTGCCCAGAGCGTTTAAAGGCCAGCGAGAACTTACTTACCTGTCCATCGACTCTACCTACCAGAGCAAGGTTTCAGGAGGCAGCTACCCCTTCGCTATAAAGTCCGCGTCCGGCGCTTCTATTTATATAGAGGCAGAAGTACCTGGCAGTAGTCACCTGGCATACATAAATGGCGGCTTCTATAACTTGAAAGGTAACGCCTCACCATCAGATCCCACACACGCCGCGGTTGGGAAGTTGTTCATGGGTGGCGAGGAGGAAGCATCTGTCAGCATTCCAAGGCATTACGAACAAGATTACGTTGCGCTGACGATGGGGGATGGCTCCACTCTTCACTCGGCACCACTGCTGTCTACCGGGGGAGAAGTGGCTTTCACCGAAAGCCATCTTGAGCAGGGAAGGTTTCAATATGGACCGGCCACATCAGGGCCGGGCCAATTAGGTCATGCCAACACGCCCAATCAACGTTCGGGTATCAGCTTTCCGGTTGTTTTCGACGGATCATCAAGAACGCGTCTGGCCGTCGGGTTAGGCGGAAGCAGAACCCAGAAGTCCAGAGCTTACACGATGCCGGAATGGGCGAAGATCATGGTAAGGCTGGACAAACTGAACGCCACACCCGGATGGTCTGCCAATCTCGACGGCGGCGATAGCGCGGCGCTGGGGATAGTCTCCCGCTCAGGCGAAATCATCATGGATCAATCGGCCAGAGGCAACCCTGGGCGAGGAATAGGTAACTTCCTGACTTTTTATAAATCCAGTTTTCCAGGGTGATCCTTGTTGCTGACGGTGAAATCAACTCTCCCAGGAGAACATGATGAACAATACCTTGCACCAGCACACACCTGATGTAAGAGCCGTTGACCCAAGAGGACTGGCAATCGGCAATATCGCTTATTGGCGAAGCGAGGCGCAGCAAGCGATGGAGCGCCGTATTACCCGGAAGACTTACAACGCTGCGGGCCATGTGAGCACGCAAAGAGATCCACGACTTGATGCGCCAAACCTGACAACAACTTACAGCCTTTCGGGGCAGCCGATACTGACCGACAGTGTGGACGCCAACTGGCGCTTGATGCTGTTTGGCGAAGGGAGTCAGCCCGTCAGCGGCTGGGACAGTAACGCCAATCAGCGTCATTTTGAGTACGATCAGTTGCTGCGCCCTGTTTCGGTTACCGAGCAGCATCAGGTCGTTGAGCGTTTTGCCTATGGCGGACCTGATTCAGCCAGCCATAACTTATGCGGTCGGCTATCGCGCCATGACGACACCGCCGGTACAAGCCTGTCCCCGGACCATGGCCTGAGCGGCAAAGTACTTAATCAGCATAGATATTTCTTACGAGTATCAGTAACGCCGGACTGGCCGCTGGTCGAAGCCGAGCGCGATGCCTTGCTTGAGCCTGCGGCCCTGCAAACCCGCTGGGGCTTCAATGCGCTGGGCGAAGTGCTCGTGCAGACTGATGCCATGGGCAACACGCAGGCCTTTGGCATGACCGTCGCCGGGCAGTTGAAAGCGGCTGAACTGACATTGGCCGGTGCCGCACAGTCGCAGACGCTGGTCAGTGAAATTCATTACAACGCCTTCAATCAGGTAGAGCAGGAGACTGCCGGCAACGGCGTGGTCAGCCGTTATGTCTATGATAAGCAGGACGGTCGACTAGCTGAGCTCAGCACGCTATCTGCGGATGGCACGCGGTTGCAAAAACTCGATTACAGCTATGACCCGGTGGGCAATATCCTACTCGTCAACGATGCGTCCCAACCAGACCGCTATTGCGACAACCAGCTTATCGAACCGATCAGCCGTTACCGTTACGACACGTTGTATCAGTTGATCGAAGCCACGGGTCGGGAGGTCCGAAATGGGGCCAGCCATGGTCCCGCGTTGCCCGGGCTGCAATCTCTGCCGACGCTCGATCCTTGCCAGGTCAGCAACTACAAACAGAATTACAGCTACGACCCTGCGGGCAATCTGCTGCAAATGCGCCACGAAGGCGCACACAACTTCACCCGCAACATGCACGTTGCCCCGGACAGCAATCGCAGCCTGCCCGACGATGACGGGGATGTGGATTTCGCTACGAGTTTTGATGCCAACGGCAATCTGCTGCAACTGGTTCGCGGGCAGGTTATGGGCTGGAATGCGCGTAATCAGTTGCAGCACATCACCACTGTGCAACGTGAAGACGGGTCGAACGATGACGAACGCTATGTCTATGACGGCCAGGGTCAACGCTGCCGCAAGATCAGTACCGCGCAGGCATCAGGTCGCACGCTGATCAACGAAGTGCGCTACCTGCCGGGGCTGGAAATCCGCACCACAGCCGATGGCGAAATTCTTCACGTTATTAATACTCAGGCGGGTCGCAACAGCGTGCGGGTGTTGCACTGGGAAGCTGGAAAACCAGATTCCATTGCGAACGATCAGGTACGTTACAGCCTGGGTGATCATCTGGGCTCGAGCACGCTGGAGCTTGATCAACAAGGCGGCCTGATCAGCCAGGAAAGTTATTATCCGTTCGGCGGTACGGCCTGGCGGGCGGCGCGCAGTGCAGTGGAAGCCAAGTACAAGACCGTGCGTTATTCAGGCAAGGAGCGCGATGCCAGCGGGCTTTATTATTATGGGTTCAGGTATTACGCGCCGTGGTTGCAGCGGTGGACAAGTCCAGATATATCCGGCGAGGATACTGACCTTAATCTTTATAAAATGCTAAGAAACAACCCTCTTAATCATGTTGACCTGAACGGTAACGTAGCCATACCCCTTAACGCACACTTTTACTGGGAAGGTGGCGACATTCCAATACCGCACCTGCAGAACATGCTGCTTTTTAAAGAAATAAATCCCGACTACCAAGTCAATGTGTGGACCTCCAAGGTAAAGCACCTGCTAAACCCATTAGCGGCAATGAGTGAAAGCAACGACCCTGCCGAGCGACATATGGCGTTGGCGCATGGCGATTCGTTAATACAGGCAATCCTGAAGAACTATTCAGCGCACTGAGCCAGGCCTATCCACACGCAAAGAAACTCGAAGCGTTTTATAGCCGCGAGACGAATGGGCCTTATAAGAATTACGCTGCAGCCAGCGATCTGATAGAGCTGGCCTCAACTTACATGGAGGGTGGTCTGTACATGGACGCAGATGTCGCGGTGGGACAGCCGCTCGGGAGCCTCGATGCACCCAATGGGTTTCTTGTACACATTGAAGAAAAATTTACGTCTAACGCCGTACTCGCCTCCGCACCCCGAGGAAGAGTGGCTGGCGAAATAATGGACACCATCGCTGACCTTTACACCACAAGCCCTAGTATGATGGAGGACAATGAAAATTACGGATGGGCAAAGAAACGCAGTACCCCGGGCAAAGGGCTACTCAGCCGATTGACGTTAACCATGCATATGACCGGCCCCTCGTTGATCCGCAACTTCCTTCCTGCAACTGCGGAAGAAAAGAAAGCCTACGCTGTACCTCATGATAAGTTTTTCTACCGTGATACACCTTGCACAGATAACATGCAACCGGAACAACGATCACTGTCCAACATTTTTTTTCGCGGTTTCAAGCGCGGACTAAATGGTGAAGGACGCTGGACAAATGTCCGCCCTGGCAGAAGAGCTTCAATATAATAAAACTTGAAACGTGATATTACAATGCACTGAGCAAGGCAATAACAATAAAGCCAACACACTTAAATCTGTACTACATTTCCCACAAAAAATGTAGACATTTCAGTGTATTGCAAAGGTTGCTGACCACCACGTTCGATAAAAATAAGGATTACGCTGCCGAAACATATGGATACCTGTATGCAACGTAAGACCGATCGAACGTGGAGATTTGAAACATGGCATTTGATGCGTACATCAAAATCGAAGGCATTCCAGGCGAAGCGCTGGATGATCGCTACAAGGACTGTATCGAGATCACCGGGTATGGTTTCGGCATGCACCAAAGTACCTCCGCCACGGCGAGCTCTTCAGGAGGCGCCTCGTCGGGTCGGACGTCCTTGAGTGATTTCACGTTCACCAAATCACTCGACAAATCGAGCTGCAAACTCATGGAAACGCTGTGCGCGGGCAGGCATCTGAAGGAAGTCGTCTTGTCATTGCATCGTGCAGGCGGAGACAAGGTCAAATACTTTGAAGTGCTGCTGGAAGAAGTCATCATTTCCAATTACACCCAGCATGCCAACGATGGCATCCCCAGCGAGACCATCAGCCTAAACTACGGAAAAATAAAAACCACCTACACCCAGCAGAAAAGATCTGACGGTGCCGGTGGAGGGAATGTCTCGGGTGGCTGGAACCGTATCAACAACAAGGTCTATTCCTGACGTCTTGAACGCTCACGTATCAAACGTCACGACATGATCAAGGAAGGACTATGGCACGGCCATTTTTTACCGCCGCCTGGGCGGCTTCGCAACATATTTATGATCCGGTAGCGCCGGAAAAGCGAGTGGCAGAGGTGATTGGGGGGTTCGTCGCGAAGAACATAAACAACCCTGATCCTTCTACAAAATGGAGGAACACCTGTGCTGTTCGATTAAGTTACATCCTGAACTACTCAGGACTGAAAATACCTAAAGTATCTAAACAGACAGTCTCCGGCGCAGATCAGCACCAGTACTTTTTCCGTGTATCGAACCTGAAAAGCTTTTTGGAAACGCACTGGGGCAGGCCTGAGGTCGTCAAATACCCACCTTCTGACGGCGGAGCGCTTGCAAGAAAAAAAGGAATTATATTATTTGAAATATCGGGCTGGACAGACGCAAAAGGCCATGCAACGTTGTTTGACGGCAATCTTTGCTATGACCATTGCTACTTTAACGAGCCCGACGTCAACTACCGTACGGATACGGCAAACTTTTGGAGCCTAACCTCATGAAGTTTCTCTTCACAGCCTTCACATTCTGTCTCGCACTCGTGGCAACCGAGAGCTTCGCACATACAAAACCTTCATCACCAGAGGGCATGCACCGAAGCTATGAAAAAAACTTCAAGGACCTGGTCCTCGCTACCTGTATAGCAAACGCTTACGCCTATGACGTAAAGGTCGGAATTGACGCTGGAAGTAGCGTCACCGCCATTGAGGACTGGGCAAATTACGACTGGGAAGTGGGACCTGATGAAATACGAGCACTCGTAAAAAAGTATCTGACCAGAGATTATACAAATCCCTTAACCGAGTCCGAGATAAAAGGTGTAAAATTTGACCTTTTAAAGTGCTTGGATCTTTACCACAGTAAGGATCTGAATGACTTGACAAAAAAGACTGTCGTAAATCCAACACACACCTACATGCAAGACTACAAATAAAACTCATATTCACAGGGAGGTTCGCAGAATGAAATCACGTCTTGCGGCCCTTGCATTATCTCTAGTCTTAGCAACATCCAACTGCTTTGCCTACACCCTTACTTCATCACCCGAAGGAATGTACAGAACCTTTGAAAAAAACTACAAGGACATGGCGCTAGCCACCTGCATAAACACCGCTTATAAATATGACGTAAACGTCGGAATTGACGCGGGCAGCAGTGTCAGTGCGATGCGTGACTGGACCTACTATGACATGGAAAAAAGTCCTCTTGCCGTCAAGGCCCTGGTTGAAAAATACCTCGCGCGAGACTACACAAACCCGTTGGCCGAATCCCAGATCAAGGGTATAAAATTCGACCTGCTGAAATGCCTGGACATGTATCACAGTAAGGAGCTCGACGCGTTGACGAAGAAGGTCGTGAGCCACCCGAATCATACCTACATGCAGAATATCAAAAAGCCTTAACCACTCTCTTCATGCAACAAGCCTGTCCGGCAAACGCTGCACAGGCTATTTTCATTACAAGCACCCTACTCCGCACATTATCTATAGGGCGGAGACACATCATGCTGCTTCACGTGATCCGATAGCTGCTTAACATCTCGCCCTCGGTGATGTACTGCTTGTTGAAATACTGACAAACAGCCCTCGTCATTTCCCCGCCTACACCGAAAACATCTTCAGAAAACCCATTTCGATAATTCTTGTAGGAATTATCAGCAGGACGCCTCCCTTCCAATTGAAGGAAATTTCCGAGAAAATCCCGGCCTCTTGCGCTTGGCTATTCAGGCCTCTAGCCTTCATCGATCGCTGCCCAATCAGCGATCAGGTTTGGTAGACCTGAGTGACCTGTGCGCAATGCGCCACCTTCTCAAGGCGCATTTTTTCGGCCTGCGTTTATGGTGGCCGTGCGCTTGGCGTCTTCGGACGCACCGGCTTGCCTGGTCACCGGTCTACCAACCTGCGTACGGCCGCCACCCTGATCGTTTGGTAGCGAAAGGGGCGGCTCCTTTCATTGATCAGGAGTTGCAAACATGCCCGATAAAATCGTCCCCGACCCGCCCACCGCCCTATTCACCGTCAACGCATCCGTCAGCCAGGAGGAAGCGCTCAATTACGCTTCGGATCTGCTGCGCTGCATCATTACGACGGCCTATGAGTCCGGCGACAGCACCCAAGGCACCAGCCGTGATCTGGCGTTTTCGGTGCTGCACATGGCCGAGATGGCCAAAGCCATGGTTGACCGCTCACTGGAATGCATCGTTTGACCAGATGACAAGCCGGGGCCACGATCGGCCCCGTGCAAACCTCAGTTACGCTGATCCAGCAAGTTCACCACCAGCCGGTCGATCCAGCCCCACAAGCGCTGTTTGACGCGCCGCCACAGCGGTCTGGCCTTCCAGTCTGCCAGCGTGGTTTCGGCGCTCAGGGCGAAGTCTTTTTCGAAGCTGGCGACCACGTCGCGGGTCAACCCGGGGTCGAGGGCTTCGAGGTTGGCTTCCAGGTTGAAGCGCAGGTTCCAGTGATCGAAGTTGCAAGAGCCGAGACTCACCCAGTCGTCGATCAGGACCATTTTCAGGTGCAGAAAGCAGGGCTGGTATTCGAACACCTTGACCCCGGCGCGTAACAGGCGCGGGTAGTAGCGTTGACCGGCATAGCGTACGGACGGGTGATCGGTGCGCGGCCCGGTCAGCAGCAAACGCACATCAACGCCACGCGCCGCAGCCCTGCGCAAAGAGCGGCGAACTTTCCAGGTGGGCAGAAAGTAAGGAGTTGCCAGCCAGATCCGCTTTTGCCCGGTGTTCAGCGCACGCACCAGCGATTGCAGAATGTCGCGGTGCTGGCGGGAATCGGCATATGCCACGCGCCCTAAGCCCTCACCGGTTGTCGGGGCCTTGGGCAGATGATCAAGGCCGAAGTTTTCTTTCGGACGCCAGGCGAAACGCCGGGCGTTGGCGTGGAACTGCCGGTTGAACAGCGCCTGCCAGTCAATCACCAGCGGCCCGGTGATTTCGACCATCACTTCGTGCCACTGGCTGGCGTCCTTGTCCGGCTCCCAGAACTCGTCGGTCACACCGGTGCCGCCCACCACGGCCAAGGCCTTGTCCACCAACAGCAGTTTGCGATGGTCGCGGTAGAAGTTGCGCACGCCGCGCCGCCAGTGGATCGGATTGTAGAAACGCAGAATCACACCGGCATCGGTCAGTTGCTTGCGCAGGCCGGCGTCGAAGGCTTTTGAACCGAAGTCATCGAACAGGCAGCGCACGATCACGCCACGCCTGCCCGCCTCGACCAGCGCGCGCACGATGGCGTCGGCGCAGGCCCCGGCTTCGACCAGGTACAACTCCAGATCGACCTGCTGCTCGGCGCGATCAATGGCTGCGATCATGCGCGGGAAGAACGCAGGACCGTCGATCAGCAATTGAAAGCGGTTGTTTTCACGCCACGGAAAAATCGCACCGCTCATATCAGCGCGCCGTGAAGATCAGGACAGCCCCGACCGGAACCGAGAGGCTCACCGCCGATAATCCTGCGGCATTGCGCAAGGCCTTGAAGTCCGGGGCCATATCGAAATCCTGGGCATGGATCACCAGCGGCTCGAGCGTCACGACCTGAAAGCGCCGCTCGTCGAGACGCGTCGCCAGCAGCTCGGCGTTATAGCTGTGGGTCTTGCCGCGCAGGCTGACGGTCAGCGGTAAACGCAGTTCCAGTTGCGCGCCGGGCGCGAGGTCGTTGATCGGGCGCATGTCGAGCTGCGCATTGATATGGGCAGTCGGAAACTTGCGCACCTGAAACACCTGCTCTCGAAGGCGCTCGTCGCGCAGAGGGATGCCGGTGCTGACTGAATCGGTTTCAACCTCCACCTCAGCCAGCCCCTTGGCGTCGACTTTGCCGTGCAGCACGAGAAAGCGATGCACTTCGGCAATATCGGCATTTTTGGTCGAGGTGAACGAGAGTCGCGACGACTCGTTATCCAGATACCAGTTCGCATGGGCAGGTAACGCCACTGCGGCCAGCAGGACCAGCAGCAGGCGATTCATAGTGAGCATGCAGACTCCAGACGTACAATTGAGGGCCACCTTATCCGCCTGTCTGACCGCTGGCAAACGACTGCGTTCGGCGGCACCCCATCAAGGCCTCACGGCAGCAGGCGACAGCCCTGTCGCTCACCCTGCCACGACGCGCTGCTGGTGCGTCCAAGGCCGCTGGCGATGACCCGTTTCTGACTGCTGTCGTCGACCAGGGTGCTGGGCAGATACTGCTTGATGTAGCCCTGGCAATAGGCTTCGGAATTGTTCGTGACGTACCTGCACGAGCAGTATTCCTTGGCGGTGTAGGCACTGATGATGGTCGGAAATGCCTGCAGGTTCACACGGTACTGCCAGGCGAGTACGGCAAGTGCGGCAACGATCAGCAACAGCAGGCTGCTGAAGGGACGACGCAGGATGAACAGTCGACGCGAGCTCATTGACCGCCCTCCTTGCCGAACGCGGCCTGTACGCGCTTGAGCATCTCATTGTGGTTGTAGGTACTGTCGCGGTCATCGGCATAGCGCACGATCACCAGCTTCTGATCGGGAATCACATACAGCGCCTGCCCCCAATGCCCCAACGCCGCGAAGGTGTCAGGGGGAGCATCCGGCCACGGTCCTTTGCCGCCCTCGGCAGTACGGTTGAGCCACCATTGGCCTCCGGGCACTTCAACGCTGGCATCCACGCCTGCACCGGCAAACGGCGTCAGCACGAAGTCCATCCACGCCTTGTTGAGCAACTGCCGATCCTGCCATTGCCCGCCGCGCTGCATCAGCAGGCCGATGCGGGCCAGATCGCGGGCGGTCATGTAGGCATAGGACGAGCCTACAAATGTACCCGCGCCATCGGTTTCCCAGACGGCACTGCGAATGCCGAGCGGGTCGAACAGCGCGGTCCATGGATAACCCGGATAAGCCTCATCGCCGACCATCTTTTTCAAGGCCGCCGCCAGGAGGGTGCTGTCGCCACTGGAATAAAGGTAAGTCTTGCCGGGGGGTTGGGCAGCGCGGTGATCGGCGGTGAAGCGCGCCATGTCGTCACGCCCGCGGGTGTAGAGCATGGCGACCACCGAGGAGTTGAGCGGAGCGTATTCGTAGTCTTCCTGCCAATCCAGACCTGACGCCCAGTGCATCAGGTCTTTGATGGCGATCTCGGGGTGCGCCTTGAACGGCGTGTAGAACTTCGCCACCGGATCATTCAGTTGAAAGCGTCCTTCTGCAAACGCCACGCCCAGCACCGTCGCCATGACGCTTTTGCTGATCGACCAGGTCAGGTGCGGCGTTTGCGCAGTGGTTACACCGCCGTAGCGCTCGTACACAACTTCGCCATCACGAATCACCAGCAGCTCATCGGTGCGTATGCCCTTGCGCGTGGCGTCGTCACGGGGCGGGAAGGCGTAAGCCTCAAGCTCTTCGATGGCCGCCGATCGCGGCACAGACTGAGCAGGCCATTGCTCTGCCGGCCATGTTTGAGCAACGACTCCCTGGGCACTGAAACCCAGAATCAGAACCAGACACAGACGGACAAATCCACGCGGCATGACAAGGCCTCTACAGAATAATCCGCACACCGTATCAGCGTTTCATGACAGTCAGCCATTACCTCGGGAGCAGACGCAGAGCGTCACGAACTGCATTCCCACGCGGAGCATGGGAACGATAGTGATCCTGCGTACGCCGCTCGTTCCTCACGCCACAGCCTGGGAATGCATTCGCGTGACGCTCCGGGTCACAAATCTGCGCCGCCCTGCAACCCTCAAGACCGGACACAGGGGAAATGGCCCCAGCATCCGCCGTCACACAACCATCACCAAAGCTTCACAGGCATGACACGGCATCTCCCTAGCCTGCAAGTACGGCAAAGCGCCTGGACAAATCAGTCAACCAGCCCTTTCTGCATCTGCAAGGCTGGCTCATGGAGATTCGTATGACCCAGATCGCCCGCATTCGTGACAACACTTCTGAACGTCGTCTTCAGGCCGAGCGCCTGATTGGAGCGCGCGCCTTGCAGGAAGCACAGGCGTTGCGTTTCAGTGTGTTCAGCGAAGAGTTCAACGCCCGTCTCAACGGCGCTGAACAAGGCCTGGACATCGACGATTACGATGTTCACTGCTCGCACATCGGGGTGCGTGACCTGAACACCGGGCGTCTGGTTGCCACGACCCGGCTGCTCGACCATCAGGCCGCCAACACGCTGGGGCGCTTCTACAGCGAAGAAGAGTTCAGCCTGCACGGGCTGGTCAATCTGCAAGGGCCGATCCTCGAACTGGGCCGCACCTGCGTCGACCCGGCCTATCGCAACGGCGGCACCATCGCGGTGTTGTGGAGCGAGCTCGCCGAAGTGCTCAACGAAGGCGGCTACAGCTACCTGATGGGCTGCGCGAGCATCCCGATGCAGGACGGCGGTATTCAGGCCCATGCGATCATGCAACGCCTGCGCGAACGCTACCTGTGCAACGAGCACCTGCGCGCCGAGCCGAAGAATCCGCTGCCGACCCTCGACATCCCGAGTAATGTGATCTGCGAGATGCCACCGCTGCTCAAGGCCTACATGCGTCTGGGGGCCAAGATCTGTGGCGAACCGTGCTGGGACGAAGACTTCCAGGTGGCCGACGTGTTCATCCTGCTCAAGCGCGATGATCTGTGCCCGCGCTATGCCCGCCACTTCAAGGCGGCCGTGTGATGAGCCGGTTGCGCGGCTATGCCCGCGTAGTCCGGGTGCTACTGGTCGTAGCGCTCGGATTGACGATTGCCAGCGCGTTCGCGGTCCTGGAACGCACCAGGGTCGGAGGTTCGATGGAGCGCAGGCAGCGCTGGAGCCGCTGGTTCATGGCACGCCTGACCAACGCCCTGCCATTTCGCGTCACCGTGACAGGTCAACTGCCAACCCAGCCCATGCTGTGGGTAAGCAACCATGTGTCATGGACCGACATCGCCCTGCTTGGCATGCTCGCGCCGCTGTCGTTTCTGTCGAAAGCCGAAGTGCGGACCTGGCCGGTAGCGGGCTGGCTGGCGCTGAAGGCCGGTACGCTGTTCATTCGTCGCGGATCGGGCGACAGCCGTCTGATCCAGAAGCAGATGTGCAACCACCTGCAACAAGGCAACGCACTGCTGATCTTCCCCGAAGGCACCACCACAGACGGCAAAAGCCTGCGCACCTTTCACGGTCGCCTGCTGTCCAGCGCCATCGACGCTGGCGTGCCGATCCAGCCGGTGGCCATTGGTTACTCGCGTGACGGCAAACCGGACCCGATAGCCCCGTTCATTGGCGACGATGACTTGCTGTCGCATTTGCGCCGACTGTTCGCCAACGAGCAGAGCGACGTGCATATTCACCTGCTGACACCGATCCCGACCGCTGACCAGGAACGCGCCGCACTGGCCTTCAAGGCCCAGCAGGCCGTTCAGGTGGCGTTGTTTGGCGAGCCGCCGGCTCAGCCGAGCGAAGTGGTTTCGCGTCCGGCCAGAGCGGCCTGAGCGAAATCTTCGAGTAGCGGATAGAACTCGGCGAAATCCGCACTCAAGGGCTGGTACAGCGCCTGCAGTTCCTGCATGCCGCCGGCCAGCCCTTCGGGTTTTGACAAGCGTCGGGATATGCCGCTCAACACCTGCTCCAGCACCTCGAAATCCCGATACGACCCCAGCCAGTCCTGCGCGGCCATGCGCGGTGCGATCAGCGCCAGCCGCTCGGGCAATTGCGGCTCTGCAGCCAGCGTGCCATAGACTTTGCGGGTGAATGCGTCCAACGGCAGGTCGGCATAACGATGCCAGTCGCGCGCCAGGCAATGATCGAAAAAGACATCGAGCATGATGCCCGCATAACGCCGTCTCTGGAGCGGAAAGCGGGCAATGGAAGCCTTGATCAGCGGATGACTGTCAGTGAAGGCATCGATGCTACGGTGCAGACGAATCGCCGCTTCGAGTTCCGCAGGAAAACGTCCCGGCAGCGGACCTTTGACGAAGTCGCCATACAGGCTGCCAAGCAATTGAGCGGGCCGGTGCCCGCCAAGATGAAGATGTGCCAAGTAGTTCATGGCTGCAAGCCTAGGCCGCTTTCGGGCCCACTGTCCATATATCGTTATAACCCGATATAGCGATTTCACTGATCCTAAGCACATAATCATATTTGTATATCGCGAAATACAGATATAAGGTTCGCTCTATCGCGATATAACGCTACACCGCCTGTGAGAACGACATGCCTATCGACCTCGACGACATAATAAAAGCCCTGGCCCACCCGGTCCGCCGAGAAATCCTGACCTGGCTGAAGAACCCCCGCGCAAGCTTTCCCGCCCAGGAATACTCGATCGAACACGGCGTGTGCGCCGGACAGATCGATCAGCGTGCGGGATTGTCACAATCCACTGTCTCGGCCCATCTGGCGACCTTGCAACGCGCTGGTCTGATCAGCAGCAAGAAGGTCGGCCAATGGCATTTCTTCAGACGCAACGAAGAAGTCATACAGGCATTCGTTCAGGCGCTGGTTGAAGAACTGAACAACCCGACCTGATTTTCCAACGTTTACCAGGAGCTGCCCCCGTGCCTCTTTCGCTACTCATTCTGGCCCTGAGCGCCTTCGCCATCGGCACCACCGAATTCGTCATCATGGGCCTGCTGCCCGATGTAGCGGCCGACCTTGGCGTATCGATCCCCGGCGCAGGCTGGCTGGTGACCGGCTACGCGCTGGGTGTCGCCGTTGGTGCGCCGTTCATGGCCATGGCCACGGCAAAACTGCCGCGCAAGGCCGCGCTGGTCACGCTGATGGGGATTTTCATCATCGGCAACCTGCTCTGTGCGCTGGCCAGTGACTACAACGTCCTGATGTTCGCCCGCGTGGTGACTGCACTGTGTCACGGTGCGTTCTTCGGCATCGGCTCGGTGGTCGCCGCAGGTCTGGTGCCCGCCAACCGTCGTGCCTCGGCGGTGGCCTTGATGTTCACCGGCCTGACCCTGGCCAACGTACTGGGCGTGCCGCTGGGTACTGCGCTGGGTCAATACGCAGGCTGGCGCTCGACGTTCTGGGCCGTCACGGTCATCGGCGTGATTGCGCTGATCGGCCTGATCCGCTTCCTGCCGACCAACCGCAATGAAGAAAAGCTCGACATGCGCGCTGAACTGGGCGCCCTGCGAGGGGCCGGCATCTGGCTGTCGCTGACCATGACTGCGCTGTTCTCGGCGTCCATGTTCACCCTGTTCACTTACATTGCCCCGCTGCTGGGCGAAGTCACCGGTGTACCGCCCAACGGCGTGACCTGGACCCTGCTGCTGATCGGCCTGGGCCTGACCGCCGGCAACGTGATCGGCGGCAAGATGGCCGACCGCCGCCTGTCGTCCACGCTGATTGGCGTATTCGTCTCGATGGCGGTGATCTCCACCGTACTCAGCTGGACCAGCACCGCGCTGATCCCGACTGAAATCACCCTGTTCCTCTGGGCAGTCGCAGCCTTCGCTGCCGTCCCGGCCCTGCAGATCAACGTGGTGACGTTCGGCAAAGCCGCACCGAACCTGGTTTCAACCCTGAACATCGGCGCCTTCAACGTCGGCAACGCGCTGGGCGCCTGGGTCGGTGGCAGCGTCATCGCCCACGGTCTGGGCCTGACCAGCGTACCGCTGGCTGCCGCCATCCTGGCCGTGCTGGCGCTGCTGATTACCCTGATTACCTTTCGTCAGACCGGCAACCCCGATCTGGCCCCTGCTACGCATTGATCAATTACGAGGATTAGACACATGACGACTATCTTTGACCCGATCACCCTGGGCGATCTGCAACTGCCCAACCGCATCATCATGGCTCCACTGACGCGCTGCCGTGCCGATGAAGGCCGTGTGCCGAACGCGATGATGGCCGAGTATTACGTTCAGCGCGCCTCGGCCGGCCTGATCCTGACCGAAGCCACTTCCGTCACCCCAATGGGCGTGGGCTACCCCGACACCCCGGGCATCTGGTCCAACGACCAGGTGCGTGGCTGGAGCAACATCACCAAGGCCGTGCACAACGCCGGTGGTCGCATCGCCCTGCAGTTGTGGCACGTGGGCCGTATTTCCCACCCGGCCTACCTGAACGGTGAAACGCCGGTCGCACCTAGCGCCATTGCCGCCGAAGGCCACGTCAGCCTGATGCGCCCGATCACCCCATTGCCAACCCCGCGCGCGCTGGAACTGGCGGAAATCGGTGACATCGTCGAGGCCTATCGCGTCGGTGCGGAAAACGCCAAGGCTGCGGGCTTCGACGGCGTGGAAGTGCATGGCGCCAACGGCTATCTGCTTGAACAGTTCCTGCTGACCGGTAGCAACCAGCGCACCGACGAGTACGGCGGTTCGGTGGAAAATCGTGCGCGTCTGCTCCTCGAAGTGACCGACGCAGTCATCGATGTCTGGGGCGCTGGCCGTGTAGGTGTTCACCTCTCACCTCGCTTCGACATGCACGACATGAGCGATGCAAATCGTACTGAAACCTTCAGCTACGTGGCCAAAGAGCTCGGCAAGCGCGGTATCGCGTTCATCTGTGCCCGTGAGCATGATGCTGAAGACAGCCTCGGCCCACAGCTGAAGAAGGATTTCGGCGGCGTCTATATCGCCAATGAAAAATTCACCAAGGACACGGCCAACGCCTGGCTGGCAGAAGGCAAGGCCGACGCCATTGCCTTTGGCGTGCCGTACATCGCCAACCCGGACCTGCCTGAGCGTCTGGCCAGCGATGCGCCTCTGAATGAAGCCCATCCGGAGACGTTCTACGCCAAAGGGCCAGTCGGCTATATCGACTACCCACGGATGTAACCAGACGCTGCAACAGCAAAAACCCTGACGCGCGAGCATCAGGGTTTTTTATTGCCTGCAGCCATCAGCACTCCAGCATTGGCGCTACGGCTTGGCGTCAGCCGCGGCCGTCCCCAGCAAGTTGCCTTGGGCGTCGGTGATACTGCCATCCGGATGCTTCCAGCGTCCGTCCGGGTAGTTGATCGAGCCATCCGCCAAAACCCAGGTTCCGTCCTTGTGCTGCACATCGCCATTTGCGTTCTCTACCGAACCATCGGCATGCACCGTCGTGCCGTCGGCATGCTGTACGGCCCCGCTTGGATGGGTAAGGGTCTGACCATCCGCAGACTGAACTTTGCCGTCCGGATAGGTGATCGTGCCGTTGGGATTTACCATGTGGTGGAACGCCGGGATCAGTTGCAGCACGCCCGTTACGGTATTGACGGTCGTCAGCACCTTTTCCAGACGCGAAGGTGGCGCAGGGGTCGCGGGAACCGTTTGCGGCGCCAGCGGAACGCTAGCAGGCTGGACGATCGGTTTCTCAGGCGGCGATACCTTTGCAACAGGCGGCCTGACAGGCGCTCCCCCTCCTGCCACTTTCCCGCCAGCCTGCCCAACCTTGACCGGTGGCCTGATAGGCGCGCCACTATTTGCCCCGGACCCGCCGGTTTGCCCAACCTTGACCGGTGGCCTGGTAGGCGCGCCACTATTTGCCCCGGCCCCGCCAGCCTGCCCGACCTTGGCCGGTGGCCCACCGGCCCGCCCAACCTTCACAGGTGGCGCCTTCCTTACCGGTGGTCCGTCCGGGCTCGCTGCCCTCTTCGGACGCGCGGCCCCATAGTCTCCAGCGGGCGCTTGCGTTTCAGAGAGTTCTTCCACATCCGGTTCTGCTCGTTCGACAGAGGCATCCATTGGCTGGCGATCTTCACCAGCGACTAGGGCTTTTTCTTCAGGCGTATCAGCGTTCATACCATTGATTCCATTCATTATTGAAGCTCCATTTATTTAACAGCAACGCAACTTTAAGCCGCCCCTCACCTGGCAAGCACATATTTATTTGCGGGGTGCAAAAAAGACCGGAGCATTTGCCTGCCGCCATGGATAGCGGCAGGCAGACTCGGGGGTCAACGACGAGCGTTGAGTTGTTGCGACAGGTTCTGGATCTGGCTGGTCAGGGTATTGATGTTACGAGTCACCTGAGCACGAAACGCATCGAACTCAGCCGTATTGGCTTGCGCTGCAGGAGCCGGGCGGTTTTCCTGTTCACTTTTCAGCACCATCAGGTCCTGCTCCAGGCGCTCTACAGCGGCAGACGGGTTGCCCTGTTTTTTCAACGTGGCGACATCGGCTGCCACGCTTTTGATCTGCGCATCCAGCTTGCCCTGATCGGCCTGAGCGGTCTTCAGGTCAGGCAACGCCGCCTTCAGGGTGGTCAGTTCAGCGACGACGCTTTTGAGCTGCTCCTGCAACTGCGCGTTTTCACTCTGCTGCTGGGCGGTTTGCGCGGCCATCTGCTCCAGACGCTTGTCGAGACTGCCCTGCTGGCCTTCGACCCCTTCGCGCTGCTTGTCCTGATCTTCCAGTTGCGCTTCGAGCAACTTGATACGCTGCTTGAGCGCCTCGCCATCACTGGAAAGCGCTTCGGTCGCGACCACCTTGCCGGAAATATCCTGCAAGCGCCCCGCTGCTTCTTCGCTGATGCGCGCGAAGCTTTCCTGAGTCGCCACCAACTGCTGTTCCATCAGGGAAACCTGCTGAAAGCTCCACCAGCCCAGCCCGCAGAAGGCGATGAACAGCGCACCGACCAACGCCCACAAAGGCCCGGTGCTCGGCGCCTTGACCTTGACTACAGGCGTGGTGCGCGAATAGACGGTGGTGCGCTCGCGTGCGCCATTGCTCGGCGCGAAGTCGTCGTCATCGTCCTTGGCGCTCAGGCTGGGAACGTCATCGACGTCGTCGTAGGGATCGTTGCGCATGAATAACCCTTCAGGAAGCTGTTAAATCAAAGTTGAGCAGTATAACAACAGCGCAGAATCAATCTCACTGCGCTACTGCCGCATTCAGATCGCGTGCTGTGCCTGCCACCAGCCACAGAATTCATCCAGCGCCGCCCACAGGCTGACCTGGGGCTGATAATCCAGATAATGCCTGGCGCGGCTGATATCAAGCGTAAAATCCGTGTTCATGACCTGCATGCCCACTCTCGACAGGGTAGGTTCAGGTCTGCCCGGCCACAGCATACAGGCAGCCTCATTGATCGCCGCAGCGCTGTAGGCCAGCCCGTACGAACGATAACGGGTGGCCTGCGGCAAGTGCATCTGGCGCATCACGTAATTGATCGCGTCCCACAGCGGGACCGGCGTGCCATTGCTGATGTTGTAGGCCTTGCCCAGTGCCGAACCCGTTGCCAGCAAACTGCTCAGCAAGGCTTCGTTGAGGTTCTGCATGCTGGTGAAATCCACCACGTTCAAGCCATTGCCGACGATCGACAGGCGCCTCTTGCGCTGCATGTGCAGCAAACGCGGGAAAATGCTGTTATCGCCCGCACCGGTGACAAAGCGTGGCCGCAGGGCGATGACTTCCAGCCCGAACTCTTCGGCACCGAAAACCTTTTGCTCGGCCAGGTATTTGGTGGCCGCGTAGTGATTGTGAAAGCGCTTGGGCACCTGCTCTTCCTTGATGCCACGGTGCGAGTAGCCATCAAAGTAGATCGACGGCGAGGACAGATGAACCAGCCTTCGCACCCTTTGTTTCAGGCAGCCCTCGACGATGTTTTCCGTGAGCTGCACGTTGCCCTGCATGAAATCCTGGCGACGTCCCCACGTACCGACCGAGCCCGCGCAATGCACGACCGCTTCCACGTCATCGCACAGTGCGCGCACCAGATAAGGATCGGCGAGGTCGCCCTGGATAAACTCGGCACCGCGCCTGACCAGGTGCTCGACACCTTCGGCACGACGGCCATTGATCCGCACGCTCATGCCCTGCTCAAGGGCAAAACGCGCAAAGCGTCCGCCGATGAAGCCGCTCGCGCCGGTGACCAGAATCTTCATTTACCGCTCCATTAACGCGTCTGCAGGAAAGGAAAACCCTGCCTGCATGGATTACACATGATCCTGTTGACGATCAGTCTTCGCTCAGCGGCACCAGCCAGTGAGCCGAATGTTGCGCAAGATGTTCGGTGAGGCGCGTCAGAAGCTGCCCACCATTGCGCCAATGATGCCAGTAGAGCGGCACATCGATGCAACGGTCCGGCAGCAATTCGAGCAGCGTGCCGTTGCGCAACTGGTCGCGCACCTGCAACTCGGGCGCCAGCCCCCAGCCCATCCCCGCCTCGATCATACGGATGAAACCTTCGGAAGAAGGACACAAATGATGCTCGAAGCCGTCCTGAACACCCAGCAGTGCCAGGTAACGATGCTGCAGAAGATCGTCCGGCCCGTATACCAGTGCCGCTGCTCTGGCGAGTGTTTCCGGGCTGACGCCGTCCGGAAAATGGCGGGCGATGAACGCCGGACTGGCCAGCGCCCGGTAGCGCATCGCCCCCAGCAACTGGCTGCGGGCTCCGGCCACCGGACGCTCGCTGCCACACAGGCAGGCCGCTACCTCACCGGCGCGCATGCGCTTGAGGCCTACGTCCTGATCTTCGACAACCAGATCCAGCAGCAAACGGTGTTGCGTACAAAACGCGCCAATGGCCGGCGCCCACCAGGTTGCCAGACTGTCGGCATTCAGGGCGATGCGCAAACGCTCGGGCATGCCCTCCTCGTCCAGTGCAGGCACCTGGCTTTGCAGGTCGCGCTCCAGCAAACGAACCTGCTGCACGTGATTGAGCAGGCGCCGGCCGATGTCGGTCGGGCTCGGCGGCGTGGCGCGGACCAGCACCGGCAGGCCAATGCGTGCCTCCAGCAATTTGATGCGTTGCGAGACCGCTGACTGAGAAAGCCCCAGCACCTGAGCAGCGCGCTCGAACCCGGCTTGCTCGATCACCGCCGCCAGCGCTGACAGCAGTTTATAGTCGAACATCAGTTTTCCTAATGAGCGATGAAGATTATTGGTTTTCCTTATATCCCCCGAGCCCTAAGAATGGCTACCTGAATCTGCTCAATGGAACATCCTTATGTGGCAAAGCTACCTCAACGGGCTGCTGATCGCGGCAGGCCTGATCATGGCTATCGGAACTCAAAATGCTTTTGTGCTGGCTCAGGGCCTGCGTCGTGAACATCACGTGGCCGTGGCGATGCTGTGCATTGTCTGCGACGCCCTGCTGGTAGCGGCAGGTGTGTTCGGTCTGGCCAATGTGCTGGCGCAGAATCCGACCCTGCTGGCGGTGGCGCGCTGGGGCGGCGTCATATTCCTGAGCTGGTACGGCCTGCAGGCACTGCGCCGCGCCTGCTCGCGGCAAAGCCTGGAGCACAGCGCAGCGGTTGGCAGAAAATCGCTGCGCACCGTGTTGCTCAGCGCATTGGCGGTCACCTTGCTGAACCCGCATGTCTATCTGGACACCGTGTTGCTGATTGGCTCGCTGGGCGCACAACAAGGCGTACCTGGCGCGTATGTCGCCGGCGCAGCCAGCGCTTCGCTGCTGTGGTTCTCGAGCCTGGCCCTGGGCGCGGCATGGCTTGCTCCCTGGCTGGCGCGCCCTGCCACCTGGCGCATGCTGGATCTGATGATCGCAGTGATGATGTTCAGCGTGGCCTTCCAGTTGATCCGCTCAGCCTGACGGATTTCATGACCGCAGAGTCAAACCCGTGGGAACCTCTATCCCACACAGTTGTTGCGTGGTTAAGGCGCAGACCCGGTGCTATGATCCGGGGTCTGCGCCGCAAAAGAGTAAAACTCCCGGTGCATGCTGTATCTGGCCGCCCGTGATCGGCCGTGCGACTACCGCAATTGACCTGAAAGGAGATAAACCATGGCTTTTGAATTGCCGCCACTGCCCTACGCCAAAGACGCTCTGGTGCCGCACATTTCTGCGGAGACTCTGGAATATCACCACGACAAGCATCACAACACCTACGTCGTGAACCTGAACAACCTGGTGCCTGGCACCGAGTTCGAAGGCAAGACCCTGGAAGAGATCATCAAGACCTCCTCGGGCGGTATCTTCAACAACGCCGCTCAGGTCTGGAACCACACGTTCTACTGGAACTGCCTGGCCCCTAACGCTGGCGGCGAGCCTACCGGCGCTCTGGCCGAAGCCATCAACAAGGCATTCGGTTCCTTCGACAAGTTCAAGGAAGAGTTCAGCAAGACGTCCATCGGCACTTTCGGCTCCGGCTGGGGCTGGCTGGTGAAGAAGGCTGACGGCTCCCTGGTACTGGCCAGCACCATCGGTGCCGGCAACCCGCTGACCAGCGGCGACACCCCGCTGCTGACCTGCGATGTGTGGGAACACGCCTACTACATCGACTACCGCAATCTGCGTCCGAAGTACGTAGAAGCGTTCTGGAACCTGGTGAACTGGGACTTCGTGGCCAAGCAATTCGCAGCCTGAGTCCAGCGTCATCGAAAAAACCCGGCCTCGCGTCGGGTTTTTTATGTTCTCCGGCCTGTAAAGGTTGCTCACCAGACGCCTGTTTCACAGACAGCGTAGAACACCAGCCTGCCCGTCAGGCGAATCGCAAATCTTTTTTCGCCTGCCGCTCGTACTTTGTGTATTGTCAGAAAACGCTCGCTGACTCGTAATACAACTTAATTCTCTATGACGTAATTCTTTACAGTGTTCTGCTCTAGTTACCTACCTGGCCACCCGACGCATTTAGGTGGCTTTGGCCAGCAGGTGCAAGGAACGCGAAGATCAGCCAGGCGCACCGGTTGTGACAAGGTCATAGCGTGCGGGTCTGGTTTTTCGAGGGTCATGAGGCGATATGCCCTCCGACACGAACTAAGGAACGGCCATTGAAGCTGGAACTCAAGAACAGCCTGTCGGTAAAGTTGCTGCGCGTTGTGCTGCTTTCGGCGCTTCTGGTAGGCGTCCTGCTCAGCTGTGCGCAAATCGTCTTCGACGCCTACAAGACACGTCAGACCGTAGCGAACGATGCCGAGCGAATTCTCGGCATGTTCCGCGATCCGTCGACGCAGGCCGTCTACAGCCTGGACCGCGAGATGGGCATGCAGGTCATCGAAGGCCTGTTCCAGGATGACTCGGTACGCATGGCGTCCATAGGGCACCCCAACGAAAGCCTGCTCGCCGAGAAAAACCGGCCGCTGAAAACCTCCTCTACCCGGTGGCTGACAGACCTCATCCTCGGCCAGGAGCGCAGCTTCACCACTCAACTGGTAGGCCGCAGCCCTTACAGCGAGTATTACGGCGACCTGCGCATCACGCTGGACACCGCCAATTACGGCGAAAGCTTTCTGGTCAATGCCGGAATCATCTTCATCGCGGGCGTACTGCGTGCGCTGGCAATGGGGCTGGTGCTGTATCTGGTCTATCACTGGCTGCTGACCAAGCCGCTGTCGAAGATCATCGAGCACCTGATCGCGATCAACCCCGACCGCCCCAGCGAACACCAACTGCCGCTGCTCAAAGGCCACGAGAAAAACGAACTGGGGATCTGGGTCAACACCGCCAACCAGTTGCTCGCATCCATCGAGCGCCACACTTACCTGCGCCATGAGGCCGAGAACAATCTGCAGCGCATGGCGCAGTACGATTTCCTCACCGGCCTGCCCAATCGACTGCAGTTGCAGACACGGCTGGACAGGATTCTGGAAGACGCGGGACGCCAGCAACACAGAGTGGCGGTTCTTTGCGTGGGACTGGATGACTTCAAGGGCATCAACGAACAGTTCAGCTACCAGTCCGGCGACCAATTGCTGCTCGCACTCGCTGATCGTCTGCGCGCGCACAGCGTAAGGCTCGGGGCACTGGCGCGCCTGGGCGGCGACCAGTTTGCGCTGGTGCAATCCAACATCGAGCAGCCCTACGAGGCGGCAGAGCTGGCGCAAAATATTCTGGATGAGCTGGAAGCGCCGTTCATCGTCGGCGATCAGCAGATTCGACTGCGGGCAACCATTGGCATCACGCTGTTTCCCGAAGACGGCGACAGCACCGAGAAACTGCTGCAAAAAGCCGAACAGACCATGACACTGGCCAAAGCCCGCTCGCGCAACCGGTATCAGTTCTACATCGCCAGCGTGGACAGCGAAATGCGCCGCCGCCGCGAACTCGAAAAAGACCTGCGCGAAGCCCTGCCACGCAATCAGTTGTACCTGGTCTATCAACCGCAGATCAGCTATCGCGATCACCGTATCGTCGGTGTGGAAGCGCTGATCCGCTGGCAGCATCCGGAGCATGGCCTGGTGCCGCCGGACGTATTCATCCCGCTGGCCGAACAGAACGGCACCATCATCGCCATCGGGGAATGGGTGCTGGATCAGGCCTGCCGCCAGCTGCGCGAATGGCTCGATCAGGGCTTCACGGATTTGCGCATGGCAGTCAACCTGTCGACCGTGCAGTTGCATCACGCCGAACTGCCGCGCGTGGTCAACAACCTGCTGCAGATCTACCGCTTGCCACCGCGCAGCCTGGAACTGGAAGTGACCGAAACCGGGCTGATGGAAGATATCAACACTGCCGCCCAGCACTTGCTGAGCTTGCGACGTTCCGGCGCCTTGATTGCCATCGATGACTTCGGCACCGGCTATTCATCGCTGAGCTACCTGAAAAGCCTGCCGCTGGACAAGATCAAGATTGACCGCAGCTTCGTGCAGGACCTGATCGATGACGACGATGACGCCACCATCGTGCGAGCCATTATTCAGTTGGGCAAAAGCCTGGGCATGCAAGTCATTGCCGAAGGCGTGGAGACCGTCGAGCAGGAGGCCTATGTGGTGACCGAGGGCTGCCACGAAGGCCAGGGCTATCTGTACAGCAAGCCGCTGCCGGGTCGGGAGTTGCTGGCTTACCTCAAGCAGTCGCGTCAGGACCACACCGCCAGTCTGTGAACCGGCTTGCACGCGACCGGCCATTCAAGCCATCTTGAAACCGACTGTTACAACCTGCCGAATGCCTGAACACGCCCACACAGGCGTTTTGCCTTTACATCGAATGCAAATCTTTCGCATTATGTCGCAGATTTTATGGGCGCCCGCCCGCCATCACCTTTATCGACGCAGGATTCAGTCATGATTCGTATGCCTCTGGCAACCGCTAGTCTGTTGGCCATCGCTATCTCTCTCGCCGGTTGTGGCGAAGGCAAGGACAAGGCTGCCGCCCCGGCACCCGCGCCAGCCGCTGCTCCGGCGACGCCGGCTGTGACGCCTGCGGCCCCTGCTCCGGCAGCCGCTGCCCAGACTGACGACGCGGCGGCCAAGGCTGTGGTCGCGAACTACACCAACATGGTGTCCGCTGTGTTCGACGATGCCGAGGCCGGCGCGAAAAAACTCAGCACTGCCGTCGACGCTTTCCTGGCCAAACCCAATGATGAAACCCTGAAAGCCGCCCGTGAGGCGTGGATCGCTGCGCGTGTGCCTTACATGCAGAGCGAAGTCTTCCGTTTCGGCAACACCATCATCGACGACTGGGAAGGACAGGTTAACGCCTGGCCCCTGGACGAAGGCCTGATCGACTATGTGGCCAAGGATTACCAGCACGCGCTGGGCAACCCGGGCGCCACTGCCAATATCATCGCCAACACCGAAATTCAGGTCGGTGAAGACAAGGTCGACGTGAAGGAAATCACCTCCGAAAAACTCGCCAGCCTGAACGAGCTGGGCGGTTCCGAGGCCAACGTCGCCACCGGCTACCACGCCATCGAATTCCTGCTCTGGGGCCAGGACCTGAACGGTACCGGCCCTGGCGCCGGCGCACGTCCGGCCAGCGATTACCTGCAAGGGGCTGGCGCAACCGGCGGCCACAATGACCGTCGCCGCGCCTACCTCAAGGCCGTCACCGACCTGCTGGTCAGCGACCTTGAAGAAATGTCCGGTAACTGGAAGGCCGGCGTGCCCGACAACTACCGCGCCACGCTGGAAGCCGAATCCGGCGAAAGCGGTCTGCGCAAAATGCTCTTCGGCATGGGCAGCCTGTCGCTGGGTGAACTGGCGGGCGAGCGCATGAAAGTCGCACTGGAAGCCAACTCCAGCGAAGACGAACACGACTGCTTCAGCGACAACACGCACAACTCGCACTTCTACAACGGCAAGGGCATTCGCAACGTTTACCTCGGCGAGTACACCCGTACTGACGGCACCAAGGTCAGCGGGCCGAGCCTTTCGTCTCTGGTCGCCAAGGCAGACCCGGCCACCGACGCCACCTTGCGCGCCGACCTGGACGACACTCAGGCCAAGTTGCAGGTCATCGTCGATCACGCGAACAAGGGCGAGCATTTCGACCAGTTGATCGCTGCCGGCAACACGGCTGGCAATCAGGTGGTGCGTGACGCCATCGCCGCGCTGGTCAAACAGACAGGCGCTATCGAGCAGGCGGCTGGCAAGCTGGGCATCACCGATCTGAACCCGGACAACGCCGATCACGAGTTCTGATCAACGGCGTTTGTAGCGGTAATAATCAATGCCGGTCAGTTCGCTGACCGGCATTTTTTGTGTCTGATTGACAGGCATCGCTTGCAACTGCCGTGCGCGTTGGCCTGCGACATGGGCGGACTCACGAGCATCAATACAACGTATCCGCAATACGCCCCGGCAGCGCCTTGTCATAGGCTTCGCCGTCGATCTGCTCCGCCGAAACCGCTTTGAGAATCTGCCCGGCAGTGGGTAGCGCACTGCGTTCGACGTGCTTCGCCGGGTCCCACAAACCGGACCGGATGGTCGCCCTGCTGCACTGGAAATACACGCTGGTCACTGAAATACGCAGGACAGACCTGGGCAATTGGCCCTTCACTGCGAAGCGCGACAGCAACTCGGGCTCAACCGATATCTGTGCGGTTCCGTTGACGCGCAGGGTTTCACCCACGCCGGGTATGAGGAACAGCAGCGCGACGCGCGGATCGTTGACGATGTTGCGCAGCGTATCAATGCGGTTGTTGCCGCGTCGGTCCGGCAGGTAAAGCGTCTTGCTGTCCTCGATATGCACCAGGCCCGCCTGATCTCCACGTGGAGAAGCATCGAGCCCGTCAGGGCCGGCAGAGGCAAGCACGGCGAACGGTGCCTGCTCGATGAAAGGCCGGTAGACCTCGTGAATGTGGTCAACTTCCTTGATGAGCGAAGGAGGTGCAATCGGACCATAGATCGCTTCAAGTGCCTGGATGGTGGTCACGAACGCGCTGTTGTCCGGGCTATTCATTGGATAATCTCTGCTGGCCGTTGGTGTATGAATGCTGCCAGCGTCATGTGACTGATCGTGTGAAGCAGCCTGCGCAGCATAGGCAAAAACATCAGGACCCGACCAGCCTCAAAGATTCGTAACATCACATTGCATGAGACGTCGCAAACGATAATCCCTCTTATTCAAACCGCACGAGGCTGATAAGCTTGCACGCCCCGATTTTTCGCCCCGTTGCAGGATGTCTATGAGTACGCGGCTCCGTCTATCACTTGCCTTGCTCACGACCCTGGTCCTGAGCGCATGCGATGACGCCCCGCGTTTCACGCATGCCGAGCCGGGAGAAGCCTTGTCCGGTGGCAGCGCTACCGTCAGGAAGAGCGACCAGAACGCTTTCTCCATGCCCTCGGCCAATCTGGCCCCCGTGCGGCGGCTGGATTTCAGCGTCGGCAACAGCTTCTTCCGCAGCCCGTGGGTGATTGCGCCGTCGACTACCACGGCTCGCGATGGGCTGGGGCCGTTGTTCAACACCAATGCCTGCCAGAACTGCCACATCAAGGACGGTCGCGGTCACCCGCCAGAGGCTGGCGACAGCAATGCCGTGTCCATGCTGGTCAGGCTGTCGATTCCCGATGACCCGGCCTATGCCGATCTCATAAAGCGCAACGGCGTGCTGCCCGAGCCGGTTTACGGCGGGCAATTGCAGGACATGTCGAACCCCGGCGTAGCGCCCGAGGGCAAGGTGCGGGTCGAGTACGATGCGCTGACGGTCGAATTTCGCGATGGCACGTCAGTCGAACTACGCCAGCCGACCCTCAGGATTACCCAGTTGGGCTATGGCCCCATGCACCCCGATACTCACATCTCGGCACGCGTAGCCCCGCCAATGATCGGCCTGGGCTTGCTCGAGGCTATTGCCGATGATGCCATCCTTGCCAATGCCGACCCCGATGACAAGAACGCCGATGGCATCTCGGGACGCCCCAACTGGGTCTGGGATGACGCTCAGCAAAAAGTGGTGATGGGCAGGTTTGGCTGGAAAGCCGGCCAGCCCAACCTCAACCAGCAGAACGTGCACGCTTTTTCCGGCGACATGGGGCTGACCACCAGCCTGCGCCCTTTCGATGACTGCACGCCGGCCCAGACCGACTGCCTGGCTGCGCCCAATGGCAATGGCCCGGAGGGCGAACCGGAAGTCAGCGAAAACATCCTGCGCCTGGTGGAGTTCTACACCCGCAACCTGGGTGTTCCGGCGCGCCGTAAGGTGGACGACCCGCAGGTGCTGGCAGGCAAGAACCTGTTTTTCCAGGCGGGCTGCCAGCAATGCCACACCCCCTCTTTCAAAACCCGTAGCGACGCCGCCGAACCCGAGCTGGCCAATCAGGAGATTCGCCCGTACAGCGACTTGCTGCTGCACGACATGGGCGAAGGGCTGGCCGATAACCGCACCGAGTTCCAGGCCACCGGTAGTGAGTGGCGCACTCCGCCCTTGTGGGGGCTTGGCCTGACCGGCACGGTAAGCGGACACACCCAACTGTTGCACGACGGTCGCGCGCGTAATGTGCTTGAGGCGATACTGTGGCACGGCGGCGAAGCCCAGGCGGCGCAGCGTCAGGTTCTGGCTTTTGACGCACCGCAACGTGAAGCGCTGCTGGCCTTCCTGAATTCGTTATGATTGCGCCCTTTGCAGAATCTTCCTGTTCTAACATCTTCCTTTCAGAAATAAGGAGCCGGACATGTTCCGACCCAAGTTGTTGCTGACCAGCCTTGCGGCACTTGCCTTGGGTGCCTGCTCGCCATCCGACCCTCAGGCGGTAACGTCCGCAGCGATTGCCAAACAGGTCATCCTGCCGACCTACAGCCGTTGGGTGGAGGCTGATCGTCAGTTGGCAGCCAGCGCCTTGGCGTTCTGCCAGGGCAAGACTGATCTGGCCACAGCCCGCGCCGACTTTCTGAAAGCACAGAAGACCTGGGCCGAGTTGCAACCGCTGTTGATCGGCCCTCTGGCCGAAGGCAATCGCGCCTGGCAAATACAGTTCTGGCCAGACAAGAAGAATCTGGTGGGCCGTCAGGTCGAGCAACTGGTGACTGCACAGCCACAGATCACCGCTCAGGAACTGTCCAAGGCCAGTGTCGTGGTGCAGGGCTTGTCCGCCTACGAATACATCCTCTTCGACGCTGACATCGACATGGCCAATGCCGAGCAAAAAGCGCGCTATTGCCCGCTGCTGATGGCCATCGGTGAACGCCAGAAGCTGCTTGCCGAAGAAATCCTCAACAGCTGGAACAGCACCGACGGCATGCTCGCGCAACTGAGCAAGTTCCCCAATCAGCGCTACGCCGACTCCCACGAAGCGATTGCCGAATTGCTGCGCGTTCAGGTCACCGCCCTCGACAGCCTGAAGAAAAAGCTCGGCACGCCATTGGGTCGTCAGAGCAAGGGGCAGCCGCAGCCGTTCCAGGCAGATGCCTGGCGCAGCAAGTCGTCGCTCAGCAGCCTGGAAGCCAGCCTGATCAGCGCCGAGACGGTGTGGACCGGTGTCGACAACAAGGGCTTGCGCAGCCTGCTGCCCGCCGAGCAGAAACCGCTGGCCGACAAAATCGATGCCGCCTACGCTAACAGCCGCAAATTGCTGTCGGAACTCAAACCGCCACTGGCCGACCTGCTGGCCACGGATGCAGGACGCCAGCAACTCAATGCGTTTTACGACAGCCTGAATGCCGTGCACCGCCTGCACGAAGGCGAGCTGGCCAAGGCCCTCGGCATTCAATTGGGTTTCAACGCCAACGACGGCGATTGATCAAGAGGTATATGTGATGTTGCGACGTCAGGCCATGGCGCTCGGCAGTCTTCTGCGCAGCGCCTGCACGCTGGGTGGCTGGACCCTGTTCAAGCAAAAGAACACACGCCCCTTGTTGCTTTCCGCTCGCGACGATGGCGACGGCAAACACTATGCGGTGGGTTTCAAGCTCGACGGAACGCAGGTATTCGCGACTCAGGTGGGCCAGCGCTGCCACGACATCATCAATCATCCCGACCTGCCACTCGCGGTGTTCATCGCCCGTCGTCCTGGCACTGAAAGCTACCTGATCGACCTGCGCGATGGCCGCTTGCTGCAAACCATCGTGTCGCAGCCTGACCGCCACTTCTACGGCCATGCTGTGATTCATCGCGACGGCGAATGGCTGTATGCGACGGAAAACGACACCCGCGATCCAGGCCGCGGTTTATTGGGCGTCTACCGCTTCGTCGACGAGCGACTGGTGCACTCGGGCGAGATCCCCACGCATGGCATCGGCCCGCATCAGGTCTCCTGGATGCCGGACGGTGAAACGCTGGTGGTCGCCAATGGTGGCATTCGCACCGAAGCGGAAAGCCGGGTAGAGATGAACCTTGACGCCATGCAACCCAGCCTGGTCATCATGCAGCGTGACGGTACCTTGCTCAGCAAGGAAGCGCTTTCCCAGCAGATGAACAGCGTGCGCCACATGGGCATCGCCAGCGATGGCACCATCGTCGCGGGTCAACAGTTCATGGGCGACAGCCACGAGTTGGCCGAACTGCTGGCCATCAAGCGTCCAGGCCAGCCATTCCAGGCGTTTCCGGTGGCAGAAGAGCAATTGCGCGCGATGGCCCACTACACCGCCAGCGTCGCGGTACACAGTGACCTTCGACTGGTAGCCCTGACGGCCCCCCGCGGCAACCGCTTCTTTATCTGGGATCTGGACAGTGGCGCATTGAAACTGGATGCGCCGTTGCCGGACTGTGCGGGAGTCGGCGCTGTAGCCGACGGCTTTGTCGTGACCTCAGGCCAGGGACGCTGCCGCTTCTATGACTGTCGCAAGGCGCAGCTGCTGGCCCAGCCGCTGGACCTGCCAGCCGGGTTGTGGGACAACCATCTTCATCTGGCTCAGGTGGGTTAGGTAAGGGAACCCAGGGCTTCAGTTTTTGATCCCGGTACCCTGCGCCAGGCTGTACATGAACAGCAACAGGTCGTGGTCCGGCTGCACGTTCACAAGATTCTTCGCCACGCGTGGCAATGGGCAGTGGCCCTCGCCGTGCTGCGTGGTGAGGATGCGGGTAGACGGTTGTTCAAGCGCCGCTACGGCGACGGTGGCAACTGCCAGTGCACCGAAGATAAACAAACCTCTTGCCATTTCTAGCTTCATGACTCTAAACCTTTGATAGAGCTGCCAAACGCTGCATGATAAAAGTAGATCAACTTCTGCCAGTCTGCAGCGCTGAATGACGAATGGCGTCGTAGCTGTTTCATATCGTGCTGGGCTGCGCCTTGAGCGGTAAGGCGACGACGGCCCTTCTCGAGATCGAGCAAGGCGACCTCGACGTTGGCGTCCGCCCCTTCCCCCGTCACCCGCACGAAAATGTGCTTGATGTACAGACAGCTGTGCTGCCAGCGGCCCAAGTGCATGCGGGCCAGAGTGGCTGCCACTTCCTTGAGCACACGCTCGTAGAACAGCTCGCCATGGCGCTCACGCCCTCCGGCAGCCTGCCACTTTTCAATTTCCTCGAAGCCTTCCAGCGCTACGGTGACCAGCAATGCCCGCCAGGCATTGTCCTCGCCCCGTTCGGCACCGCAAAACACCACTTCGGGGACGACGACGCCAAGTTTGCGAAGACCTTCAAGCGCCTCGCGCTCGCGCAGTACAGTGGGCCGGCCCAGCGGGTGTAGCAGGCTGCGGTAGATGTGACCTGTCTGACGTTTGGCATAGAGGGTCTGTCCATCGTCCATGACCAACCGCTGCACACCACTTTCTCCACCGCGACGCACATTGGGTTCTTCAACCCATTCGCCACGCTGGCTCCAGAACTGATCGAACTCGTTCTGGATCGGGTTCACAACTGGCTCTTTCACGGACTGCAAACCCATCTTTTTACCTTTTACGTAGGACATAGACTCGCCACATGGCGTACATGGGCAGGAAATCCATTCGGTTCTGAATGCGAAATCCTGCCTGCTCAAATTCGGTTTCTGCGGTAACAACAGGTAACACAAAACGATTCTGGTAACTTTCCCGCCCGGTTTTTTGCTGGCGTTTGTTCTCGAGGCGCGCACGCTTCCATGCCTTGAAATTGCCATCCACCCAGATGGAGACGATCACGCTGTCACGGGTTACGCGTTGAAACTCGCGCAATAGAGCCATCCGGTCGCTGGACTGACCGACGTGGTGCAACAAGCGCATGCAGAAGATGCTGTCTACTGCGTTATCAGGCAGGTCGATGGCAAAGGCAGATGTCTGCAAAGGTTGTACCCTTTTTACAACGTCTGCCGGCTGCGAGGCACAGGCGGTACTGAGCATGTCCGCGGAGTTATCGGCACCGATGATCGAGCGGTTCGGCTTCTCGGCCAATAACGGCCAGAAGCGCCCAGCACCACAAGGCAGGTCCAGCACCAGGCCTGGGTCCCCGGCCATGTGCAGCGCCTTTCTCGCCAGCTGTTCATCGCGATGATGCGACAGCTTGCGCCAGATACCGTCCTGATGCTTTTCCAGGTACTGGCGGGCGTGTGTCTTGTCGTACTTTCGGGAAAACTCGAGTTCGATGCGATCGCTCATGAGAGCAGCTCCTGATGTTGATGGGGGCCAAACTAAAGGCACCGCCGTCACCGTCAGGTCATCTGAATGTGAAAAAAATGTTACCTTTTAACGTCAGGTGTTTCGAGATTTTACAGAGAGTTAGAGGCCGTGTGTGGCCAATCGACGAAGTGCAGTCAATTGGCCGCTACCCAATAAGGCCGGTCTACTCGAGAGAAAGGTCAGGGTTTGATCACGTTGAGCGTCACCTTGAACCGGCAACCATGGGGCTCCATAGGGGTGAGATCGACGCTCCATCCCTGGTTGGTACAAATGCGCTGCACCAGTGACAGGCCGAGGCCCAGCCCCTCTCCGCGCTGCTCATTGCCACGTACGAAAGGCTCGAACATCGCCTCGCGCTTCTCCTCGGGAATGCCCACGCCGCTGTCCTCCACGGTGAAGCTTTCTGCGTGCAGGGTCAGCGCGATGAATCCGTGATCGGTGTAATGCAGCGCGTTACGCAGCAAGTTGCCCATCACGGCATGCAGGAAGGTCGCGTTGTAACGAATATCGGACAGCTGGTCATCGGCAGGTGGCGTGTAGGTCAGCTGCAGCCCCTTGCTCTCTATCGGGTCACGCCACTGGGAGATCAATTGTTCGGCCACCCCGACCAGCGTGGCCTTGGGCGTCATGGCCGGGTCTTCGCGCTGGGTGCGAGCGAGCATCAGGAAGGTTTGCACCAGATCGCGCATTTCTTCGCAGGCACGGCCGATACGCTCGACCTGACGACGGCCGCGCAAATCGAGCGCAGGGTTTTCCAGCAGCAGCTCACAAGAGCTGGCCAGCACCATCAATGGCGTACGCAGTTCATGGCTCACGTCGCTGGTGAACATGCGCTCACGAATCAGCGCCTGCCGCAAGCGACCCAATGTTGCGTCGAAGGCCACCGCCAACTCGCCGACTTCGTCAGCGGCATAGTCGGGCGCCAGAGGCGGTGCCAGTCCAAGCAGCTGGTCACGGTGGCGAACCTGCCGGGCCAGACGCACTACAGGCGCCATGACCCGGCGAGCCAGCACCCAGCCCAGAAACACCGCCAGCGCCAGGGCCAGAACGAAACCGACCAGCACGACGGCGAACAGCACCCGCTCACGCTCTTCAAAATCGCTCTGATCCTGCAACAGGGCGTAATGCCGGCCATCCACCACCTCGATCATGGCGTGGTAGGACAACGGCCCGCGGAACACCTCATGGAAACCTGGCTCAAGGTGACGAATATCCTTGGGCAGGTCGAAGTCGCCCGGACCATTGGTGAAATAGAACAACTGGTCGGGCTTGGGCCGGTGGCTCCAGTCGCTGACACTGTCCATCAGCATCAGACGATTGAGGTCACCCCCGAGGCCGGCGGAAATCAGCTTTTCTTCGACCAGGTGGACGGTGGAGATGATTCCGATGGCGAACGACCCGGCGACCAGTGCACTCATCAATGCGAAGGCAATGATGATCCGTTGCGCAAGACTCTGTTTAAACTCCATCCCGGCCCTCGGCCAAGCGATAGCCCACGCCATGCACGGTCTGCAACAGCGGCTTGCCAAACGGTTTGTCGATCACCTGACGCAACTGGTGCACATGGCTGCGCAGGCTGTCGCTGTCCGGGCAGTCATCGCCCCACAGCGCTTCTTCGAGAATCTCACGACGCAGCACGTGCGGGCTTTTCTGCATCAGTACGGCGAGCAGCTTGAGGCCGACCGGGTTGAGCTTGAGCATGCGCCCCTCACGCGTGACCTCGAGGGTGTCGAGGTCGTAGACCAGATCGGCCACCTGCAAGGTTCGCCGCCCGCCGCCTTGGGCACGACGCAATACCGCTTCGATCCGCGCGGCCAGTTCAGACAGGGCAAACGGCTTGAGCAGGTAGTCGTCAGCACCGGAGCGGAAGCCCTGCAGACGGTCGTCCAGTTGATCACGGGCGGTGAGCATGATGACCGGCGTGTCGCGCCGGGCATCTTCGCGCAGGCGCTTGCACAGGGTGTAGCCGTCGATACCGGGCAGCATGATGTCGAGAACGATCAGGTCGTAGTGCTCGGTGGCTGCCAGATGCAGTCCTGAGAGGCCATCCTGGGCGCAATCGACGGTATAGCCTTTCATGCCCAGGTAATCGGCCATGTTCGCCAGGATGTCGCGGTTGTCTTCAACCAGAAGAATTCGCATAAAACACTCTCATATGCAGTTTGGGCTGGCGCAGCTTAAGACGAAGTGGGCGTGAGGGCCAGCGCCGAAATGGCATGACGTTTTTTTCACCTATGATTCATAAGGCTCATGACACACTTTGAGACGAACCGTCGCACACAATAATCGCGGCATGCCCTTCAAAGATCTGGATTCGATATGTCGAAAACCGTCGCTCCACCCTATTCCCGCTCTATCAACCCGTGGATTTACCTGGGTATTCCTGTCGCCGTGGCACTGATCCTCATGCTGCTTGAACTGACTTCCCTGGACATGGACATCGCCAAGCTGGCCTTCGATCCGGTCAGCGGACAGTTCATCGGCAGGCACAGTTATTTTCTCGAAGACGTTCTCCACGACCGCGCCAAACAGCTGGTCATGGTGTTCGGCGCGGTGGCCATGATCGGCTTTGCGGCGTCCTTCAAGGTAGAGCGCCTGATCCCGTGGCGCAGAGAGTTGGGTTGCCTGGTGCTGTCCATGGCGCTTTCAACTGCCTTCGTTACCCCGGTGAAAGTGGTGACGTCAGTGCAATGCCCCTGGAGCCTGAAAGAATTCGGTGGGCAGGAAACCTATAGCGAACTGTTGAGCCCACGCCCTGCGACCGATAAACCGGGACGCTGCTGGCCGGGCGGGCATGCGGCGACCGGCTTTACCCTGTTCGCGCTGTTCTTCGCTTTTCGCGACCGTCGTCCACGGATGGCGAAAATGGGCCTGGCTCTGGCGTTCGGCCTTGGAACGGTGTTCTCTGTCGGGCGGATGCTGCAAGGTGCGCACTTCTTTTCCCATAACATCTGGACCGCAGTGTTCTGCTGGCTGATCTGTCTGGGGGTTTATTACTTCGTGCTTTACCGACCCGAACCCAAGGGGCTCGAGAACAGCAAGGTACAACCGACGCATTGATTGATCCGACACACAAAGACCATAAAAAAACCCCGCACAAGGCGGGGTTCTTTATGGGTGTAACGCTGGGGGTAAAGCTGGCTTACATCATGCCGCCCATACCACCCATGCCGCCCATGTCCGGCATGCCGCCGCCTGCTGGCTTGTCGTCAGGCACGTCAGCGATCATCGCTTCGGTGGTGATCATCAAGCTGGCGATGGAGGACGCCGCCTGCAGAGCAGAGCGAGTCACTTTGGCCGGGTCAAGGATACCCATTTCGATCATGTCGCCGTATTCGCCGGAAGCAGCGTTGTAACCGTAGTTACCCGAACCCTGCTTGACCTTGTCGACAACAACGCTTGGCTCATCGCCGGAGTTGGCAACGATCTGGCGCAGCGGCGCTTCGACTGCACGACGCAGCAGAGCGATACCGACGTCCTGATCAGCGTTGTCGCCTTTCAGACCTTCGATAGCCTGCAGGGAGCGAACCAGTGCCACGCCACCGCCAGGTACCACGCCTTCTTCAACGGCTGCGCGGGTTGCGTGCAGGGCGTCTTCAACGCGGGCTTTCTTCTCTTTCATCTCGACTTCGGAACCGGCACCGACCTTGATCACTGCAACGCCGCCAGACAGCTTGGCCAGACGCTCTTGCAGTTTTTCCTTGTCGTAGTCCGAGCTGGTGTCGCCGATTTGCTGGCGGATCTGGGAGATACGCGAGTCGATATCGGTTTTCACGCCAGCACCATCGATGATGGTGGTGTTTTCTTTGTTCAGGATGACGCGCTTGGCATTACCCAGGTGTTCCAGGGTAGTGGTTTCCAGGCTCAGACCGATCTCTTCGGAGATAACGGTACCGCCAGTCAGAACAGCGATGTCCTGCAGCATGGCCTTGCGACGATCGCCGAAACCTGGAGCCTTGACGGCTGCAACTTTCACGATACCGCGCATGTTGTTGACCACCAGAGTCGCCAGCGCTTCGCCTTCAACGTCTTCGGCAACGATCAGCAGAGGACGGCCAGCCTTGGCGACTGCTTCCAGAACCGGCAGCATTTCGCGAATGTTGGAGATCTTCTTGTCGACCAGCAACAGCAGCGGGCTGTCCAGCTCGGCAACCATGGTGTCCGGCTTGTTGATGAAGTACGGGGACAGGTAACCACGGTCAAACTGCATGCCTTCTACAACAGACAGCTCGTTTTCCAGGCCCGAACCTTCTTCAACGGTGATAACACCGTCTTTGGTCACTTTTTCCATGGCTTCGGCAATGATGTCGCCGATGGAGTGATCAGAGTTGGCCGAGATGGTGCCGACCTGGGCGATTGCCTTGGTGTCGGTGCATGGCTTGGACAGCTTCTTCAGCTCGGCAACAATGGCGATGGTCGCCTTGTCGATGCCGCGCTTGAGGTCCATCGGGTTCATGCCGGCAGCGACAGCCTTCAGGCCTTCGTTGACGATGGCCTGAGCCAGAACGGTAGCGGTAGTGGTACCGTCGCCTGCGTCATCGTTGGCACGGGAGGCAACGTCTTTGACCAGCTGCGCGCCCATGTTTTCGAAACGGTCTTTAAGCTCGATTTCCTTGGCAACCGAAACACCGTCTTTGGTGATCAGCGGAGCGCCAAAGCTTTTCTCGATGATAACGTTACGGCCTTTAGGGCCCAGGGTCGCTTTAACTGCGTCAGCCAGGACGTTTACACCGGCGAGCATTTTTTTGCGGCCAGAATCGCCGAATTTAACTTCTTTAGCAGCCATGATCATTATTCCTTGAATACTTAGTAGTAACGGAAGTCAGCGGGAGCACTCAGCCTTCGACGACAGCAAGAATCTCGTTCTCGCTCATCACCAGCAGGTCTTCGCCGTCTACTTTCACTGTGTTGCTGCCGGAATAAGGGCCGAACACAACCTTGTCACCCACTTTCACAGCCAGCGCACGTACTTCGCCGTTGTCCAGCACGCGGCCGGTACCCACAGCAACGATCTCGCCGCGGTTAGGCTTTTCAGCAGCCGAACCTGGCAGAACGATACCGCCGGCAGTTTTCGTTTCTTCTTCACTGCGACGGATGACGACGCGGTCATGCAGAGGACGAAGCTTCATTGTCGATCTCCTGATTATGTTTGTTTGATCGTCCGGTGAGTGCACCGGCCGGTTTAAATCCGGACTTGCCGGTTACGGTTCGACGCGCGAACCGCAGAATACGGTCTGGCCTTCAGGCCAGAAACCTTGCGGTGACCCATACATAAGGGCGAGCAAAGTGATTACAAGTCTTGGGTAGAAATTTTTTACACCCGAACCGGCTGGTCAAAACGAACGCGGCACCCTGAGGTGCCGCGCTGCCGGGGGGTGTGGAAGATTACTTGTCGCGATGCTCGAACTCGCCTTCGATGACGTCGGGCTCGCGGGTAGGCTGGTGAATCGCCGTCGGGCGATGACTCGACGCACCGTGATTGGCAGGTGTCTGCAAATCATCGGCGAAGGCCCGCTGACGCATGGCCTGATCCTGGGCGCGCTGGCGGACCTTGTTGATCAGCAGACGACGGGTGATCGGCAGCAGGCAGATCACACCCAGAATGTCGCTGATGAAACCGGGCAACAGCAGCAGACCGCCGCCCACGGCAACCATCAGGCCTTCGAGCATTTCCTGCGCAGGCAACTCGCCACGCGCCAGGCTTTCGCGGGCTCGCAGCGCCGTCGCGAAACCGGCCACGCGCATCACGAACAAGCCGAGCATCGACGTCGCGACGACCAGCAGAAAGGTCCAGAGAAAGCCGATGGACATCCCGACACGAACCAGCAGAAACAGCTCAAGTACCGGGAATAATAGAAACAGCAGCAAAAAAACACGCATCAAATGAGTTCCTCAAGGGAAGAATGCCTTCCGAGTAGACCGTATGTGATGTCAGAAGATCGTTAATTCAAGCTCCCTGCATCTGGCTTACCGCTAAATTATGCGCACAAGTGAGCTGAACCAGGCCTTCACAAACGTGTATCGGTGTATTTCAGGGCTGGCGGCCCACCCGAGACGAACGCGCAAAAACAGCCTATAACGTGCTCTGGCTATGGCATAAGCACTCGCAACCCGCCAGTGATGCCATGGAAACGATCAACTGTGATTGGGCACGCATATGGAATTGAAAGGAAAGCTGATAATCATCACCGGCGGCTGCCAGGGGCTGGGCAGAGCCATGGCCGAATACCTGGCCGGCAAAGGCGCCAACCTGGCGCTGCTGGACCTCAATCAGGAAAAACTCGATCAGGCTGTCGCCGCCTGCGAAGCACTCGGGGTCAAGGCTCGCGCCTATCTGTGCAATGTCGCCAATGAAGAACAGGTCGTCGACACGGTCAGCAAGGTCGCCGAGGATTTCGGCGCCATTCATGGCCTGGTCAACAACGCTGGCATTCTGCGTGACGGCCTGCTGGTCAAGGTCAAGGATGGCGAGATGACCAAACTGAGCCTTGCGCAATGGCAGGCGGTGATTGACGTCAACCTGACCGGCGTATTCCTCTGCACACGTGAAGTGGCGGCGAAAATGATCGAGCAGAAGAGTCAGGGCGCGATCATCAATATCTCGTCGATTTCACGTGCGGGCAATATCGGACAGACCAACTACTCGGCAGCCAAGGCCGGTGTGGCGGCTGCGACGGTTACCTGGGCAAGGGAACTGGCCCGCTACGGCATTCGTGTGGCAGGTGTGGCGCCGGGGTTCATTGAAACCGAAATGACCGGCAGCATGCGCCCCGAAGCACTGGAGAAGATGACCTCGGCGATCCCGCTCAAACGCATGGGCAGGCCGGACGAGATTGCGCACTCGGTGGCTTATATTCTGGAGAATGATTATTTCAGCGGACGCATCCTTGAGCTGGATGGCGCAATGCGAATCTAGTCAGCCCGTAAAAGCAGCAGGCGACGCACAGGGTGTGCGTCGCCTGCCCTTCGCTTACCAGCTTACGCCGAAGCCAGCGGTGTAGCGTGTCTTGTCGACATCGCCATTGCTCGAACCACTGATGACGTTCTTCTCGGCTTTCAGGTTGAGCGACGCCCAGTCGGTCACCTTGTAGCGCAGCCCCGCTTCGACATCCAGCGAGTAGTCGGCGACGGCGCTCAGCGGCTTGCCCAGCTCGCCGTTGGTGAAGAATTCGACCTTCTTGCCAATCAGGTAGCGGTTGTAATCCCAGGTGCCGGCAACGGAATAGAAGTTTTCCTTCTCGTCGTTGGAGAACTCGAAATCGGTACGGTTAAGCAGCGCACCGACCTTGAATGCACCCAGTTCGTCATCCCACAGCTGGTAACCCGGACCGGTACCGACTACGCGCTGACGAGACAGATCCTCGACCTTGTCGCGCTTGTAGCTGACGCGACCGTCCCAGAAGAATTTCTCGGTCAGGAAGCGGTCCAGCGAGTACTCGGCGCTCCAGTTGTCAGTGCCGACCACGTCGTCGGTGGTCTCGCGGTTGTAATCGCCCTTGGCGTTGTGACGCCAGTCGCCATGACGAGCCGAGGTCTTGAAGGCGACGTTGTAATCATTGGTATCGTTTTCGGCCTGCTGGAAATCCAGCGCCGCATCGATGTTGCCTTTCCAGACAAGATCCGTGATAACCGGCTTGGGCTTGATGATCTGATGGATACTTGCCAGCTCGACGGTCTTGGGTGCATCGCCATTGGCAAGCACGACCTTGCCGTCATCCGCCGCCTGCAGCGAATTGGAGACTTCGCCGCCATGTTCATCCTGCTTGACCAGCAATGGCTGATCGCTTTTCAGGGTCTTGACCTGCTTCCAGTCCAGCGCGATAGCGCCCCCGTATTCGGTCTGCAGCAGCAACTTGCCGCCGTCGAACACCTTGATTGTACCGGTCAGGCGGTCGCCATTCTTCAACCAGACGGTATCGGCAAGCAATGGAGTGGAAACAGCAGTGATTGCAAGGCACAACAGGGTTCTGGACAACATAAGCGATAACTAGGCTCTGTAAGGCGGGAATCGGGCATTTTCCTGCGGGGGAGGTGACGGGACGATCCATGTACCACCAAGCACGGTGGTAACTGACAGCCCGAACCACCAAAAGTTCACTGAACGACAATCAATAGCGTTTTATACAGGATTATCGCGTGACAGACCCGGACTTAACATTACTTTACCCAGCGGGACAATCGCCGAACGAGGCGCGACGCACCGCCCTCTACCTGACGATGGCGCAGATACCGGAAGGCAAAGTGGTCGCCTACGGGCAGCTCGCCGAACTGGCAGGCCTGGGCCGAGCGGCACGCTGGGTGGGCCGTACGTTGAGCCAGTTGCCGGACGGCTCTTCGCTGCCCTGGCACCGGGTTTTGGGCGCTGGCGGTCGGCTCAGTCTGCCGCCTGGCAGCGTTTCCGGTGACGAACAACGGGCACGTTTACGCGCCGAGGGCGTCACCATTGTGAATAATCGGGTTGATATGCAGCGCCATGGCTGGCGTCCCCTATAGCACAGCGGTTAGAGTGCGCCCTTTGTTTTCGTAACCTGAGGCAGATTCCAGCCCATGCCCCGTAAAACCTGGCGCGCCGCGCTCGCCGCATATGCCAGCCCGTCGACATTAGTGTTACTGCTGCTCGGATTCGCTGCGGGCATGCCTTATATGCTGGTCTTTTCGACATTGTCCGTGTGGTTGCGCGAAGCCGGTGTCGCGCGCGAGACCATCGGCTATGCGAGCCTGATCGGCCTTGCCTACGCCTTTAAATGGGTCTGGTCGCCATTGCTCGACCAATGGCGCCTGCCCCTGCTTGGCAGACTGGGACGTCGTCGGTCCTGGCTGGTGCTGTCCCAGAGCCTGGTGATTCTGGGCCTGATCGGCATGGGCTTCTGCGACCCGCAAAAGCATCTCTCGTGGCTGATCGCGATTGCCGTGGTGGTCGCCTTCTCGTCCGCCACGCAAGACATCGCCATCGATGCCTATCGTCTGGAAATTGCCCAGGACACCCAACAGGCTGCCCTGGCCGCCAGCTATATGTCCGGCTACCGGGTCGCTGCACTGCTGGCGACTGCGGGTGCGCTGTATTTCGCCGAGGGCTTCGGCTCGACGGGCTTTGCCTACAAGCATTCGGCGTGGACCGGCACTTATGTGCTGTTCGGACTGCTGATGCTGCCCGCCCTGGTCACCACGCTGATCATGCGCGAGCCGCCGGTGCCGCTGCGCACCCAGCTGTCGGCAGCGCGCTATGGCTTTACGCACCAGCTGGCCTCGGTGTTCGTGCTGATTGTGCTGCTGGTCTCCGTACCGGCGATGTTTACCCAACTTTACAACACCGACTTCGCCAGCGTGCTGTTCAACGGCACCAGCTGGATGGACCTGTTGCTGGAAGACCGGGCGTTTTTACGCGCGATTCTCTACACGCTCCTGACCATCGCCTGTCTGTCCTCGATGGGTCGCCGCGGACTGGCGCCGGTGCTCACCCCGATCAACGATTTCATCATGCGCTACCGCTGGCAGGCGCTGCTGTTGCTGGGCCTGATCGCGACCTACCGGATGTCCGACACGGTAATGGGGGTCATGGCCAACGTGTTCTACATCGACCAGGGCTTTACCAAGGACCAGATCGCCAGCGTCAGCAAAATCTTCGGCCTGATCATGACCCTGCTGGGGGCCGGTATCGGCGGGCTGCTGATTGTGCGCTTCGGCATCATGCCGATCCTGTTCATCGGCGGACTGGCCTCGGCTTCGACCAATATCCTGTTCCTGTTGCTGGCCGATATGGGCCCGAACGTGAAGATGCTGATCCTCACCATCTCGCTGGACAACCTCAGCTCCGGGCTTGCGACATCAGCGTTCGTCGCCTACCTGTCGAGCCTCACCAACCTGAAATTCTCTGCCACGCAATATGCCTTGCTCAGCTCCATCATGCTGCTGCTACCGCGCCTGCTGGGCGGCTATTCCGGTGTGGTGGTGGAAAAGTACGGCTACCACAACTTCTTCCTGATCACCGCGCTGTTGGGCATTCCGACGCTGGTGATGATCATCCTGCAATGGAACCGAGAGATACGCACGGCGAAGACCGAGCCGCCTCAAGAGGCTTCCGTTATTGACAAGCCCTGATCTCTGGCTACCTCATCAAGGAACAACATTGGACACCGAAAACAAAGCACGCGCTTTCAACCCCGTTCCCCTGATCCTTATCAGCCTGGGGATCTGGCTGCCGATCATCGGCACCCTGCTGAGCGCCTACCTGTCACAGGATCCCGCGACCCCTTCCGGGCCAATGGCCTTCGGTGGCGCGGTGGTTCTGCTCGCGCAGGTGGAGATCTTCGCCATCATCTTTCTGCTGGTTTATGCGTTCGCCGTAAAACCGTGGAGACTCTCCACAACCCTACGCACCGTGTTCTTGATCAACGCAGTCGCCGCCGTCGTCGCGGCAATCGGCATTATCGTTACGCTGGCCAATATAAGCCTGCAGTAATCGCCGACCAAAAAAGCCCTGACGCTCAAGCGCCAGGGCTTTTTTCATATCGCGCACCCTCCCCTTAAAGTCTTTCCTCTTGGCGTCTCTCATTACGCCGTAAGAAACGCACTACAGCTTCTTATGAATTGGCCGACGACATTTCTAGCCATTCCTCACTACCTCACTGCGGCATCAAGAGTAATGTCGCCCGGTAATGGCCCTTTGCAATTTAACTGTGTGCCCCCGGAAAGAAGTCTGTAGACTCACCCACCTCTCTATATCAGCACTCTCGCCCGGAACGAGCGGCTGGTTTTATATAACGGAGCAACAATGTTAAAGGATCTAACGGCGCTGTTTGCGCCACAAAACCGTCGCCTGATCAAGCTGACGACCGTTGCCCGTGACGAACAGGAACTCCTGCTGGAACGTTTTTCCGGCACTGAAAGCCTGTCCGAGCTGTTCAGTTTCGAGTTGTCGATGATCAGCCGCGATGCCGGCCTGGAGCTCAAATCGCAGATCGGCCAGCCTGCACAACTGGCAATAGAGCTGGCCACCGGCGAGTCGCGCTTCATCAATGGCTATATCAGCACCTTCAGCCTGGAAGGCAGCGACGGCGGTCTGGCACGTTACAGCGCCACACTGAGCCCCTGGCTGTGGATGCTCTCGCGGCGCGTCGACTCGCGGATATTTCAGGAACAGACCATCGAAGCCGTTATCCGAACGGTATTTGCGGCCTATGGTGCGTTGCCCGATTTCGAGTTTCAACTCAGCCAGCCACTCAAGACGCACAGTTACATAACCCAGTACCGTGAAAGCGATCTGACCTTTGTATTGCGCTTGCTGGAACACGAAGGGCTGTTCTTCTATTTCGATCACAATCAGGAAAAGCACACGCTGATCATTCTTGATCACTCGCGCGACCTCTCGCCCCTGCCGCAACAGCCCACCATTCGTTATCACAGTGCATCCGTTACCGAGACAGCGGATTCGATTACCGAATGGCGCAGCCATCGACGTCTGCAATCGGGGCGCATGTCCATTCAGACTTTCGATTACAAGCAGCCGCGCAATTCGCTGCCGGTTGGCATGCCGAGCCTCAATGAGCAGGGCAACGTCGATTCGTATGAAGTGTATGACGTGCTCGATCACTACAGCCACGGCACCTTCAATGACGGTGAACGCCTGGTACGTCAGCGTCTGGAGGCCATTGAGGTTCAGGGCAAGACATTCACTGGCAACAGTAACTGCCGCGCCATGTACCCTGGCCACACCTTTGAGCTGACCCAGCATTTTGATCATGACCGCGGCTCCGCTGAAGATCGCAGTTTTCTACTGATAACGGTCAAGCATGAGGGCAGCAACAATTACCTGTCAGACGAAGACGCGGGCTACACAAACGAGTTCGTGTGCATTCGCCACAAAATCCCCTACCGTCATCCGATCACCGTCCCGCGCCCGAGCATTCCGGGCCCTCTGAGCGCCATCGTGGTCGGGCCGGAAGGTGAGGAAGTGTTCACTGACGAGTTGGCGCGGATACAGGTCAGGTTCCATTGGCAGCGCGGCGACAGCCTGCCGCAAGGCACCACCTGGTTAAGGGTGGCGATGCCCAGTGCCGGTAGCGGCTTCGGACATCAGTTCATGCCACGCATTGGCCAGGAAGTGCTGGTGACGTTTCTGGCAGGCGATATCGACCGGCCTCTGGTGACGTCGGTGCTCTATAACAACATTAATCTGCCGCCACGCTTCAGCAAGGCCTCGGGGCTGCCCGGCAACCGCACGCTGTCGGGGATCCGCACCCAGGAACACAAAGGCAGCGGCTTCAACGAACTGCTGTTCGATGACACGCCGGGCTCACTGCGCGCACGCATGGGCACGACCCATCAGGCCACCGCCCTCAACCTGGGCAAACTGACCGACCCGCGCACTGACGGCACCGCCCAGCCACGCGGCAACGGCGCAGAACTGCGCACCGATGCCGCCATCGCCCTGCGTGCCGCGCAAGGCATGTTGCTGACCACCTATGCGCGTACCGACGCAAAAGGCTCACAGCTGGATCGCGAAGAGCTGCTCAAACTGCTGACCGAGTGCGGCGAGCTGTTCAAATCCCTCGGCGAAACCGCAGCCGCACGTGGCAGTCAGACGGTGGATGTCAAAGGTATAGAAGCCTTGCGCCAGTCGCTCGATCAATGGCCAGCGCCGGATAATAACGGCCTGGGCGATCCGGTACTGGCCATGACCGCAGCAGCAGGCATTGCCAGCGCCACACCACGCTCGCAGGTTCACTATGCGGGTGAAAATCACGACACCACTG
Organism: Pseudomonas sp. B20; assembly: GCF_020515755.1. NCBI lineage: Bacteria > Pseudomonadati > Pseudomonadota > Gammaproteobacteria > Pseudomonadales > Pseudomonadaceae > Pseudomonas > Pseudomonas sp. B20. The sequence continues at coordinate 53,900 of NZ_JAHPJG010000001.1, read as the reverse complement.
CGCAGGACAACCTGCAATTGACCAGCGGCGCGGCCATGCACCTGCAAGCAGGCAAAGGGCTGTCGGCCTTCGCTCAGGATGCAGGCATCAGCGCCATCGCCAACCGCGGCAAGGTGCTGGTGCAAGCGCAGGAAGACGACATCGCCCTCAATGCCCAGAAAAACCTGCACGTCTCGGCCGTCGAAGGCGAAGTGGTCATCACCGCGCCGACCATCCGCCTGGTCGCCGATGACGGCAGTTACATCAAGATTGGCGGCGGCGTCGAGATCGGCTCACAGGGCAAAGTCACCGTGCACGCCAGCGAACACGACTGGATCGGCCCCAAGACCGACAGCGCTGCTATCCCCTCTTTCGGCCGCGACCCCGCCGCCCAGCAGGTCACCTTCCACTACCCCGGCCACAGCGAACAAAGCCCGCGGGCAGCAGCGGATCACTCGTATGAAATCAAACTGGAAGATGGCAGCCTGGTGAAAGGAATGACGAACGCAGACGGACTGACCGAGCGCGTGGAACGCGAAATGATGCATCAGGCGCAAGTATCGGCACTGCGCAGCGGCACCCCGAAAGGAGGTGCGCAATGAACGGCGCCGATGAATACGCCGTTGCCCAAGGCAACACACGCCTGATCCCCAACCTCAACACCACCTGCAAAATGGAAGTGCCCGGCGATTTGCCAGGCGTAGTGATCTTTCTGCACGGTGTGAATGACCCGGGGGCGTCGTACAGCATGGTGGAGAGCGGGTTGTGTCAGGGGGTGAATGAGCGGCTGGATCGGCCGGATCTGGTGGCGGGACGGTATGGGGCCAAGTACAAGGCAGCTGAAAAAACAGCGCCTGAAAAACGGAGCAGTGACCAGAAAGTAATAATCGATGATTCTGACACTTATCTTTATCGACGCGACACCACTGACCCTAAAACCCACAGTCTTCTCATCCCTTTTTACTGGGGCTATCGAGCAGCACCTGAGGATATAAAACGCGATGAGGCGGGCGACCCGCTCCGAATGCGCAATCAGTTTCAAGACATCAACGGCAACCGTCTGGATCGTCATTTTGCCAAGGGCGGTGGTTTTTTCGCCAACGCGACAAACAATTTACAAGAAATGTATGGAGAAGGCTTCGAGCCAAACTTCAAAACTCATTCAGTAGAATTCTTGAGTGCGGATAACTCTTTATACTTTGGAAAAGCGCCTTCAAGGCACTACTTTGTGCTGGCAGCGCATCGTTTGGCGATGCTGGTCCGCGAGATTCGCCGCCTATCGCCCGATGAAACCATCACCATCATGGGCCATAGTCAAGGCACGCTTATAACGTTATTGGCGCAAGCCTTGTTAGTCGATGAAGGCCAGCGTTGCGCGGACACTGTGATCATGGTTGACTCACCCTACAGTGTGCTGCCAGACGTAACACCCAAAGACCATGACACCCTATCAACGCTGATCAATATCGTCAGCGCGGTTACAAAAAACCCTCACACACAGCCGCCATTGTCAGACCTGAGAAACCCCGCTACCTATGCAGGCAGAAGTGGGCCTAAATGGTCGCCCGCTCAAGGTACCCGAAAGAATAAGCTAGGTAACTTGACCGTCTTCCCCGAACGAGATAATCGCGGCAAAGTGTATCTCTACTTCTGTCCTGATGACACCACCGTGGCGCTGGACGATGTGCAGGGCATCGGCACGTATGGCGTACCTGACGCTTTGCCGGATGGGCGAATGGCTATGATGATCCTGCAGGCAAGACGCTTTTATCAGCGGATGTGGACAAAACGCTATCGCGACGGAGAGCCGGTTTTGGTAGGCAAGACACCTCAGCCCGAGTTTCTGCGTGCGGAGGGCGAAAGCCGTTACCCAGGCGGTTCTTTCTTTGTCGGGCTTGTCTCTCAGGCACCCGTATCAGAAGGGCAAGAACGCCTGATCAATGCAGAGGCATTGAATCCCCCTCACGAACCGCAGATGTTTGGCGGCGAAGCAATCAAAGGGTCAGCCACGACCGCTGGCCGAGATAGGCCTGACGATGTCGGGAAAAGCGTTGCACTCGGCAAAGACGCGGCCACGTTTCTCTGGATACAGATGCCTGGTGAGTATGACCCGTACAAGATTGATAAGGAGCAAGCTCTGGCACGTTATAACAGCCTGTCCAATGACCCCGAAGAACGTACCAGATCGGTACGCATCTCCAACAATCGTCGAAGCTTTCAGCGAGAAGAAACACCGTCCGAAGTCCGTAAACGTATGGAACATGACAACAGTACATGGGGAGACAACTCCTATCACTCCGGTTTGCTACGGAGTCCGGAGAATCACCGTTGGGTCACTGCAATGGACATAGCGATTGGCCAATGCAAAAGCCTGGACGACCCAGCAATGTGTGAATTGCTGGTGGCTATTGGGGACTGGCGAATGGATGCAAAAAAATTTCTCAATACAACCGAGTCCCCAGCGTGGGGCCGTCTCAGTCCACGTGCCCAGGCATTGATAAAGGCCAGTCATCAGTACTATCAAAAAGGTATATTTCCACCCTATGGGGTGGTCCCTCTGTCCCCACCGGCCTTGGTCAAGAATGTATTGAATAAAGAGGCAAAGCAGTGACGGACACCAAACAAAAATCTTCACTTCGCCCGTCACTAAGACCCTACCTCTGGACGATCGGACTAACGCTGGTGCTGTGGCTCGGCTTTGTCATCATTGTTTATTTGAAAGCACAGGAAACCGACGTGGAACTTCGTGATATACATTCAGTGGTACGCTGGAGTATTACAGGGATTTTAGCTGCTGCACTATTGGCGTACAGCGGGCATTGGTGGGGCAACGCGGTCGCTCATGAAAAAGCTGAACTGGCCGCTTATAAATCCGAAGTGATCACTCAGAATGCAGAACAGGAGGCTGCTCGACAGCGAACCTATTCACTGGAGATAAGAGGTGGCGGAATTGGCATCTATGAAGATCATCAGTCTGAAATCTGGGATTTCATAAAAAAGAAAAACAATAATTTTGTCTCTATCTTTTCACGGGATCCCAAGGATTATGACCCCTCACTCGACGCTAGAGAGATCAGCGCAGATATAAAATTACAAGTCGCTTTCAAACATTCAGCGTCTGAATCCGTAGCCTATTGGCCGATTCCAGTCTTCGCGCTTGGCCCACCTAATCCATATGAAAAACCCTACAGAGCCGCAAACCTGATCAACGCCGGTCGCAATGCTGCTACTCTCGGCGTCACGCTATTCCTATGGCAGGACGATGAGAGCACGAGCAATGCTCAAGCCATGATTGAGCGACTTTTCAAGTTCTTCAACGATAATCCGCAGGTCCCACAAGCATTGATCGCAAGTCAGGACGGCGACGTCACACGAAACATTTATCGTAAACGTGGTACCCCCGGCCTGCCCAAAAATGCTCAGGTCGTACCGACCGTGTTCGAAAGCATGACAGGCCTACTTGTCACCCGTTCGGATCGTGTAGACCGGTATATTCGTCCTTATGCGATAAGCGAAAAAGAAGACAATCAAAACAAAAATACCGATCTGGGCAAACTTTGGGCTTTTTATTGGAGCCGTGATAAAGCATTTTCAGACTGGTACGAAAGCGAGGAGAACGCCAAGGGGATTGAAAGCCCCTACGCTCCAGGCACCATGTCCACCGCCTACTGGCAATCCCAACTCCCTACTCTATGGAAAACCATCAGCAATCGCGGCCCTGGCAACTTCGAGCCCTCACCCTGGCTGCCCATTCGCTGGGGGCAGCATCAGGTCAAGGAGTTCGACGCTGCACCGGTACTCGGCTATCTGCACCGCCCGATCAAGGCGCCCATGCAGGATGAAAACGGCAAGCGCCTGAAACCTGCATTGCAAGCCAAAGCGCTGCAAGCAGCCTGGGTGCAGGCGCTGGATACCTTGCCCGACGGTCAGAAACCTGTGCGGGTGTTCTACGACAGCACCAATAACCCGGAAGCGGAAATCGCCCTGAACAATGCCCTGCACGACCTGAACAAGGACGGCCACGGTCTTGAGCTCGGCAATGTCGAAGAGGGCTACGACATCGGTCGTCGTCTGGGCAATACCGGTGTCAGCGGTGCGCTGGTCGAGATCAATCTGGCGACCATCGCCAGTTACAAGGATGGCGGCGTCAGTGCCGTGGTCTACGCCGGCACCGATGGCAGCCTGACCGTACAAATGGTCCGCCCGCCCGATGAAGCCCGCAAAGCGAAGAACAGCCAGAACCGCGGCGCAGACCCGTTCACCTTCGGCTCGCCAACCGGCGGGGCACCTGCGGAGTGAGTTATCCCGTCTGCCTGGGCGACGCGACCAGCAGTGGTGGCCGAGTGGTGTCCTGCCAACTGGCAGGCACCCACACCCTCAACGGCAAGCCTCCGGCCGTGCTGGGCGACAAAGCCACCTGCCCGCTTCATTCAGGAGAATTCGCCTTTATCGAAGGCCACCCCACCCGAAAACTGAACGGCATACCGGTGGTCCTGCACGGCCACCGACTGGCGTGCGGCTGTCAGGGTGTGGCCAGCCACGCCATGAATGTGCGAGTGATTTAGGATATTTCGTGATCAGGTCATGCAGCGCAAGTACAGGAAACGACATGGAACTGCCCCCTCAATTGGAACAAGGAAGAAACATGTACACGCGTTTTTGTCAGGCCGTCGTAGGGATGCATTTAGTCGCCGGGATGGTTCTATTAGCGGGCTGTGCGCAAGAGTCAGTGTCCCCGTGTGACGAGTTGATTGGTGACTACGCCACAAAGCCCAAGAATCAGCCAAGGATTCGTATCGAGAAAAGCGGCGAGAAGTTCTTGTTCACGCATAGCGAATCGGGTGCACAGGTCAGTGAGCCGCTCACCCCCTTACCCAACGCCGAAATAGTGGAAATGTTTGAAGGCAAAATAGTACCGCCTCGCTGCATTCTCACCGCTGATGGTATGAAGATAATGAAGCTCCCCACTGGCAGCGGCGTTAATCCCACAGAGGATCCCGATCGGAAACTTTCGCAGTATCCCGAGCCGACCCCATTCCTCATGGGCATATCTGCGGGAATAGCGGCTGTACTGGGTCTTTACCCGGTGCCTCATCAAGAAAAACTCAAAGATATCAACGAGGAAGATGAGGACGACGACGGTTACATTTACAGTAAATAACCTACTTTTTGTGCCGGAGAGCTGAAAGGCATGTTCGTATCAACAGACGGTAAAGCGCCCGGGCATCGCTGAAGGCAGACAATCATCAACCATGGAAAGAGCCTTTTCCTGAACCTGCAAATAAAAAAGCCCCGACTCTCACGAGCCAGGGCTTTGTCATACCGCACAAACCACTATTCCTGAACCATCCGCACAATCCGTTGCGGCAGTGGGATCTCGATGCCTGCGTCCTTCAGGCGGTCGCGCGCTTCGATGTTGAACATCGACGTCACGTCGCCCATGTCGCCACTGCTGGTCCAGACACGCAGGGACAAGGTAATTGCGTTCTCCCCCAGCGCAGCCACCACAGCCTGGGGGGCCGGGTCCTTGAGTACGCGCGGGTCGTCGGCCATGTCCAGCAGGACCTGCAAGGCCTTCTTGAGATCGGCGTCGTGGCTGACGCCGATGTCGAAGGTGATCTTGCGGGTCGGCTGACGGTTGGTGTTGGTGATGATGCCGTTGGACAGGTTGCCGTTGGGAATGATCACGGTACGGTTGTCGCCGGTGCGCAGCACGGTGTGGAAGATCTGGATGTTGTCGACGGTTCCCGACACACCCTGGGCTTCAATCCAGTCACCGATACGGAACGGGCGGAACAACAGAATCAGCACGCCACCGGCGAAGTTCGCCAGGCTGCCTTGCAACGCCAGACCGATCGCCAGACCGGCAGCACCGATCGCCGCCACGAACGAGGTGGTTTCCACGCCGATCATCGACGCGACGCTGACCACCAGCAGGATTTTCAGAATGACGTTGGCCAGGTTGTTGACGAAGCCCTGCAAGGCCAGATCGGCGTGTCGCAAGGCCAGCAAGGCGCCCAGTTTGCCGGTCAGCCGGTTGATCAGCCACCAGCCTACACACAGTGTGACGACTGCCAGCAGCAAGCGGCTGCCGTACTCCATGATCATCGGAATCCAGGCCTGCGACGCTTGCCACAGATGACCGACTTCTGCGTTTAAATCCATCGTTATCTCCTTACTCGTCACGAACTGCGATCAAAACCACGGCGGCCTGCCGTCATTTCAATGCTCAGGGCGATTCGGACTGGCGGGGGAACGCAGGGTTCCCCGGCTTTCAATGCAACGATCAGTCGCGGAAGTTGTTGAATTGCAACGGCATGCCCGAATCGTAGGCACGCAGCGCTGCGATGGCTTCTTGCAGGTCGTCGCGCTTCTTGCCGGTCACCCGCACCTGCTCGCCCTGAATGGCGGCCTGGACCTTGAGTTTGGCTTCCTTGATGTGGGCGACGATTTTCTTCGCCAGCTCCTTGTCGATGCCTTCACGCAGGATGACTTCCTGCTTCATCAATTTGCCGGAAGCATAAGCGTCCTTGATCTCGAGGCACTTCGCGTCGATCTTGCGTTTGACCAGCGCCAGCTTGAGGATTTCGATCATGGCCTCCAGCTGGAAGTCTGCTTCTGCAGTCAGCGTGACGGTCAGTTCCTTGAACTCGAACGTGCCTTTGCCTTTGAGGTCGTAGCGACGGTCCAGCTCTTTGATAGCGTTGTCGACGGCATTCGTGACTTCGTGTTTATCCAATTCGGACACTACGTCGAACGAGGGCATGTATGTTCTCCAGATAAACGGCGTGCGCACAATTCGGGCACGCATGACTTGACGGTGTGAAAGAACGCTCATTATAACGAGACTTTTCCGGCGTTCACTGTGAGCCTTCCATGCACATCCTTGTTTTCACCTTCTGCAGACCGCTTCAGCGCCATAACGTGCCGCTGTGATGGCGGTGACATGGCATGTTCTCGGCGCGGGCAGCCTGGGCAGTCTCTGGGCGACGCGACTGGCACGCGCGAATCTGCCGGTGCGGTTGATCCTTCGCAACGCGGATCGGCTGGCCGCCTATCAAGCCAATGGCAGCTGCGTGACGCTGGTCGAAAACGATATCGCCCATGCGTACCCGGTCGAAGCACAGACCGCCGACCATCGACAACCCATCGAACGGCTGCTGGTGGCCTGCAAGGCTTACGAGGCCGAGCAGGCTGTCGCTCAGTTGGCTCCGCGATTGACGGCGCAGGCCGACGTCATCCTGTTGCAGAACGGCCTGGGCAGCCAGGACGCAGTGGCGGCGCGAATCCCCCAGGCGCGCTGCCTGTTCGCCTCCAGCACCGAAGGCGCGTTTCTGGAGTCGGACTGGCGCGTCAGGTTCGCTGGCCACGGTTTCAACTGGCTGGGTGACGCGTCCAACCCGACAGCCCCCGCGCTTGTGCAGGACTTGCACGACAGTGGCATTCCCCACGAATGGACGCCGGACATCCTGACCCGTCTGTGGCGCAAGCTGGCACTCAACTGTGCGATCAACCCGCTGACGGTCCTGCACGACTGCCGTAATGGTGGCCTGCTCGAGCACGCCTGCGAGGTCGCCACGCTGTGCGCCGAGCTGAGCGATCTGCTGGGCCGCTGTGGCCAGCCAGCGGCAGCGCAAGACTTGCATGCTGAGGTGCTGCGGGTCATCCAGGCGACCGCCGCCAATTACTCATCCATGTATCAGGATGTGCTTCACGGGCGACGCACCGAAATCAGCTACCTGCTGGGTTACGCATGCGCAGCCGCAGCGCGTCATGGCTGTCCGGCCCCGCACCTGCAGCATTTGCAGACGCGTCTGACAGCTCATCTGGCAAGCAAGGGTTTGCGTACCGACTAGCCCGCGCTACCCTGCTCGCATCACCCGTCACTGCGACTTGCCCAATGCCTTTGCGCCAACGCCTGGAAAACCTGCCGGTAGGTCAGAAACTGCTGGCTGCCCTGCTGGTCCTGATGACCACTGTACTGCTGGTCGCCAACCTGACCTTCATCAGCGCGGCCTACTACATCTCTCAGGAGGCGATGGCTCCACAGGCCCTGCAGACCATCGGCCGGCTGATCAGCAGCGCCAACCTCAACGAGCGGGCCTTGTACTCGCCGGACGAGGCACGCGCACTCCTCAAGGAGCTGAGAAGCTACGGGCCGTTGCGCGCCGCAGCCCTGTATGACAACGACGGCGAGCGGCTTGAGCAGATGCATCAGGGCGAAAGCCTTGAGCTGCCCAGACACTTCAAAGACATGGACAACTGGCGCCTGACCGAATTTCGCAGCACGCAGGTCATTACCGTACCGAAGGGCGATGAGCCGCCAGGGCACTTGTTGCTGGTTGCCAGCAGTGAGCTGCCTCCTGCGTTCTACACCGGCACGCTGACTGCCAGCCTGGGCATTCTGGTGTTCAGCGTGTTGCTGTGGCTGGTGGTGGCGCGGCAGATTCGGCGCCTGATTACTGAACCCATTTACCAACTGGAAGAATTGTCCCGGCAGGTGACCCGCGAAGAGAACTACGCACTCCGCGCAGAACCCGGTAACGAGGATGAAATCGGCAGCCTGGCCGAGGCGTTCAACACCATGCTGTCGCGTATCGAAGCACGCGAACAGCAACTCAAGCGCGCGCGCGACGACTCGCAGGAAGCCTACGATCAGGCTCAGGGGCTGGCCGAGGAAACCCGCCACACCAACCGCAAGCTGGAGCTGGAAGTCCAGGTGCGCAGCAAGATCGAGAAGAAGCTCACCGGCTTCCAGAACTACCTCAACAGCATCATCGACTCGATGCCCTCGGCGATGATCGCACTGGACGAACAGCTGTACGTCACCCAGTGGAATCAGGAGGCGACGGCATTGTCCGGGACGACCCTGGACGAAGCGCTGAACCAGCCGATCTTCCTGGCCTTCGAGCCGATGCGCTCGTTTCTGCCGCAGATCAAGCACACCGTCGAGCGCCACAGCGTGACCAAGATCGAGCGCGTGACCTGGATCAAGAATGACGAGTCCCGCCACTACGCGCTGACGTTCTATCCGTTGACCGGCGATGCCGGGCGCGGCGTGGTGATCCGGATCGATGACATCACCCAGCGCATATCGCTGGAAGAAATGATGGTGCAGTCGGAAAAAATGTTGTCCGTCGGCGGTCTGGCAGCAGGCATGGCGCATGAGATCAACAACCCGCTGGGCGCCATTCTGCACAACGTGCAGAACATCCGCCGGCGACTGTCCCCGGAACTGCCGAAGAACATCGAGCAGGCCGAGGCCGACGGCGTCGATCTGGCGCAGGTCAACCATTACCTGGAAAGCCGCGAAGTGCCCAAACTGCTCGACGGCATTCAGCAGGCCGGTGCCAGGGCCGCAAAAATCGTCAGCCACATGCTCAACTTCAGCCGCCTGAGCAGTCGTCAGTTATCGCCCTGTGACTTGCCGGCCTTGATCGATCAGGCCGTGGAGATCGCCAGTAACGATTTCGATCTGACCATCGGTTTCGACTTCAAGGGCCAGCACATCATCCGTCAGTTCGACCCCGAACTGGGTCCGGTGCCGTGCATTGCCAACGAGCTGGAGCAGGTGCTGCTGAACCTGCTGAAGAACGCCGCGCAGGCCATCCACCAGCGGCCGGAGAGCGAAGAGCCCGGGCGCATCACCCTGCGCACGCGCCTCAATCCGCCGTGGGCCGAGATTCAGGTCGAGGACAACGGCATCGGCATGTCGGAGAACATCCGCAAGCGTACGTTCGAGCCGTTTTTCACCACCAAGGAAATCGGCCAGGGCACCGGGCTGGGCCTGTCGGTGTCCTACTTCATTGTCACCAACAACCATAAAGGCCAGATGGAGGTACATTCCTCTCTCGGCACAGGCACCTGCTTTACGCTGCGTCTACCGCTGGTGGCCAACCAGGTGAGCGTTCAGCAGCAGGTCATTTCAAAATCCTGATCAGGAATCGCATCAATGGGCTTTCGTTTGTCGAAGATTTACACGCGTACCGGCGATGCCGGTGAAACCGGTCTGGGCGATGGCCGTCGGGTCTCCAAGGATCATCCGCGCGTCGAGGCCATCGGTGAGGTCGATACGCTCAACAGCCAGCTGGGGCTATTGCTGGCAGGATTGATCGATGAAGCTCAGCGCGTCCCGGCGCTCAAGGAAGTGATCGAAGTACTTGCACCCTGCCAGCACCGTCTGTTCGATCTGGGCGGTGAACTGGCCATGCCGACCTACAAGGCGCTGAACGAAGCCGAGGTCGAGCGACTGGAGGCCGCTATTGATGTCTGGAATGAGGAGTTGGGGCCACTGGAAAATTTCATTTTGCCAGGCGGTTCATCGCTGATCGCCCAGGCGCACATCTGCCGTAGCCTGGCGCGCAGTGCCGAACGTCGCTGTCAGCATCTGAATGCCGTCGAGCCGTTGGAAGGCGCAGGGCTGGCGTATATCAACAGGCTGTCGGACCTGCTGTTCGTCGCCGCCCGATTGATCGCCAGAAGACAGGGGATTGCCGAGATCCTTTGGCAGCCCGCGCCCAAGCCGGTTTGATGGGCATATCCATTAAACGGAGCAGCACAGAAGACATCCTCACGCCAGCATCCTGTCGTTAGGTATAGGTCTTGTGAGAGTGAGCGAGGCGGGCTCACGAAGACATCGGTCCAGACGCCCCATTTTCAGGGGTTTTACTGGCCTCTTCGCGAGCAAGCTCGCTCCCACGGCCTGCGGCCAGAATCAAGAGCAGACTTGTGTATAACGCCAGGTACTCTCCGTGGGCATGCCGTTCTGGACGCTCTGCGTCCTCTGCTGAGCGTCAGACGATCTCGTCAGGCCAGAACGCGCGAATCCCGGCCACGCCCTGTGCGCCGCTTTCCCAGGCCTGTTGACGCTCGGCAGGGCCTACGCCGCCCAACAGAAAGACCGGTCTGTTGAAACCCGTAATCAGTTGCGCCGCCTGCGGCCAGCCAAGCGGCTGCGCATCGGGGTGGGTCAGGGTTGGCTGAACGGGCGACAGGGTGACGAAATCCACGCCCATCTGCTCGGCCAAAGCCAGCTCTTCGGCGTTATGGCATGACGCCGCCAGCCAGCGGTTCTCAGGGAATGGACGCCCGCGACTGGCGTACTTGCGCAGTTGCTCCGCCGTCAGGTGCCAGCCGGCGGACGGAAAGTCGCCCAGCCACTCCAGAGGCCCTTTGAGCATGAGCTGCGCCTTGCCGGCACACAGGCCCGCCGCATCCACGGCCAAGTCACGGTACTTCGGATCGTAACCGCCCGGTGCACGCAACTGGACCAGCTTGATGCCGCCTGCGATGGCTTTCTGCATACCGCGCAACAGCTCGATATTGTCCAGCCCCTCAGGGGTGATCAGGTACTCGCCGGGCAAACGTGCCGCCGCGACGATCGGCTGATTGGCGGCCGGAAAGTCATAATTGGCCAGCTCACGCGGGCTTGCCCAGACCAGCGGCTGCCCTTCTGCACCATGCGCCTGGCCAGTGAAGGCCGAGACTTCCCAGACGTCCAGCAGCACCTGTTTGTCCGGATAGTCGTGACAGACCTTGATCAGCGGACGTGCCGCCGTCACCAGGATGCCCAGCTCTTCCTGCAGTTCACGTGCGAGCGCGGCCTGGACGGTCTCGCCCTCCTCGACTTTGCCGCCAGGAAACTCCCAGAGGCCGCCTTGATGCTGAGTGTCGGCACGTCGGGCAATCAATACGCTGCCGTCAGCGCCACGAATGACGGCGGCGGCCACATGAACTCGTTTCACGATCAGGACTCCTCCAGACCGGCCTGCTGCCAGCGTTTGAAGGCAGGCCATTGGTAAATGGTTTCGATGTACTTCAGCGCTTCTTCAGGCAGTTCGACACGGTAACTGCGCAGGCGAATGGCTACCGGGGCAAAGAACGCGTCGGCAATGCTCGGCTTACCGAACAGAAACGGACCGCTTTCGGCCGCCGCAGTGCGGCATTCAGCCCACAGTTCGACGATACGGTCGATGTCGTTCTGGGTATCGACCGGAATCACTTCCAGTGCCTGATCCTGGCGCAGGTCCATCGGCATGTTCGAACGCAGACTGACAAAGCCGCTGTGCATCTGCGCGCAGGCAGAACGTGCCTGGGCACGCGCAGCGGTATCACTCGGCCACAGGCCAGCGTCCGGAAAACGTTCGACCAGGTATTCGCAAATGGCCAGCGAATCGATGATCGTGCCGTGCTCGCACTGCAGCGCAGGGACCTTGCCGGTGGGTGAATACTTGAGAATGTTCGCGCGGGTGTCAGGCTGGTTCAGGCGGATGACCTGATCGGTGAACGGAGCACCGGTCATTTCCAGCACCAGCCAGGGACGCAGCGACCAGGAGGAGTAGCGTTTGTCGCCGATAATCAGATGCAGGCTCATGGTTCAGCTCCATTGAGCCCGGCGCGAAGACAGGATGCCGGCGCGCCGGGCATTGAATCAGGTGCGATATTCCGCGTTGATCTTCACATACTCGTGAGAAAGATCGGTGGTCCAGATCGTTTCGCTGCAATCGCCGCGACCCAGCTCGATACGGATGGTGATCTCTTCTTCGGCCATTACCGCCGAGCCCTGCTCTTCGGTGTAGGTCGTGGCGCGGCAGCCCTGACTGGCGATGCACACGCCCCCCAGGAATACGTCAATCTTGCTCACGTCCAGATCCGGCACACCGGCACGGCCGACCGCCGCCAGGATACGTCCCCAGTTCGGGTCGGAGGCGAACAGCGCGGTCTTGATCAGCGGCGAGTGGGCCACGGCATAACCGACGTCCAGGCATTCCTGATGATTGCCGCCACCGTTGACTTCAACGGTCACGAACTTGGTCGCACCTTCACCGTCACGCACGATGGCCTGAGCGACTTCCATGCACACATCGAACACGGCTTTCTTCAACGCCTCGAACAACGGGCCTTTGGCCTCGGTGATTTCCGGCAGATCAGCCTGACCGGTGGCGATCAGCATGCAGCAATCGTTGGTCGAGGTGTCGCCATCGATGGTGATGCGGTTGAACGACTTGTTGGCGCCGTCACGAATCAGGTCCTGAAGCACGCTCTGCGCCACTTTGGCGTCGGTGGCGATGTAACCGAGCATGGTCGCCATGTTCGGGCGAATCATGCCTGCCCCCTTGCTGATGCCGGTCACAGTGACGGTCACGCCGTCATGGCTGAACTGACGGCTGGCGCCTTTGGGCAGGGTGTCGGTGGTCATGATCCCGGTCGCCGCAGCGGCCCAGTTATCCACAGACAGATCATCCAGCGCGGCTTGCAGGGCGCCTTCGATCTTTTCCACAGGCAACGGCTCGCCGATCACGCCCGTCGAGTACGGCAGCACCGCCGAAGCATCGACGCCGGTCAGTTGCGCCAGCTTTTCGCAGGTACGCCGCGCCGCCACAAGACCTGGTTCGCCCGTGCCCGCATTGGCATTGCCAGTGTTGGTCAGCAAATAACGCACGGTGCCCTGGACACGTTGCTTGGCCAGAATGACCGGCGCGGCGCAGAACGCATTCAAGGTGAATACGCCGGCCACGCTGGAGCCTTCGGCACAGCGCATGACCACGACATCCTTGCGCCCCGGGCGTTTGATGCCGGCAGAAGAAATGCCAAGTTCAAAACCGGGAACCGGGTGCAACGCAGGCAAAGGACCAAGACCAACAGCCATCGGGGTGCTCCTCATGGAGTGTGGCGCCGTCCGCATCGGTACGGCGATCAATGAAAAAACGCCGCGACGGGCAAGCCGGTCGCGGCGCAGGTATTACACAGTCAAAGGCTTAGTTGATCTGGCCGTGACAGTGCTTGAATTTCTTGCCCGAACCACACCAGCACAGCTCGTTGCGGCCCAGTTTCTGGTCGTTGCGAACCGGCTCGGATGCAACGGCAACAGGCGCTTCGCCACCCTCTTCATCGAGAAGCGGCTGCTCGATGCCCGGTGCCGGCGCGTGTTCGAACTGCATGCGACTGGCCAGCTCTTCGGCGTCCTGACGCAGGCGTGCTTCTTCTTCCTCTGGATCTTCGCGGCGAACCTGAACATGCGAGAGCACACGGATGGTGTCGCGCTTGATCGAATCCAGCAGTTCCTGGAACAGCGTGAAGGACTCGCGCTTGTATTCCTGCTTCGGGTTCTTCTGAGCGTAGCCGCGCAGGTGGATACCGTGACGCAGGTGGTCCATGGTCGACAGGTGATCTTTCCACAGGTCGTCCAGCACGCGCAGGAGGATCTGCTTCTCGAAGGAGCGCAGAGCTTCGGCGCTGGCCTGGTCTTCCTTCTCGTTGTACGCCACCAGCAACTGCGCCATGATTTTTTCGCGCAGGCTGTCTTCGTGCAGGTTGTCGTCTTCGTCGAGCCACTGCTGGATCGGCATTTGCACCGCGAAGTCGGTATTGAGCGCCGATTCCAGGCCAGCAACATTCCACTGCTCCGGCAGGGACTGTGGCGGAATGTGCTGGATGATCAGGTTGTTGAGCACTTCCTCGCGGAAGTCGGCAATGGTCTCGCCAATGTTCTCGGCGGCCAGCAACGTGTTACGCATGTGATAAATCACTTTACGCTGTTCGTTGGCCACGTCATCGAATTCCAGCAACTGCTTGCGGATGTCGAAGTTGCGACCTTCCACCTTGCGCTGCGCCTTTTCGATGGCGTTGGTCACCATGCGATGCTCGATGGCCTCACCGGACTGCATGCCCAGCGCCTTCATGAAGTTCTTCACCCGGTCAGAGGCAAAGATGCGCATCAGGCTGTCTTCGAGCGACAGGTAGAAACGGCTGGAGCCGGTGTCGCCCTGACGGCCGGCACGACCGCGCAGCTGGTTGTCGATACGACGCGATTCGTGACGCTCGGAGGCAATGACATGCAGGCCGCCCGCTTCGATCACCTGCTGATGGCGCTTCTGCCAGTCAGCCTTGATTTGTGCGATCTGCTCGGGAGTCGGGTCTTCCAGATTCGCAACCTCGACTTCCCAGTTGCCGCCCAGCAGGATGTCGGTACCACGACCGGCCATGTTGGTGGCAATGGTCAACGCACCCGGACGACCGGCCTGCGCGATGATTTCCGCTTCCTTTTCGTGGAACTTGGCGTTCAGAACCTTGTGCTCGATGCCTTCCTTGTTGAGCAGGCTGGACATGTGCTCGGACGTTTCGATGGTCGCCGTACCCACCAGCACCGGACGGTTTTCCGCGATGCAGGCCTTGATGTCGGTGACGATGGCGGCGTACTTCTCTTCCGCCGTCAGGTAGACCAGGTCGTTGAAGTCCTTACGCGCCAAAGGCTTGTTCGGCGGGATGACCATGACGGCCAGGTTGTAGATCTGGTGGAATTCGAACGCTTCGGTGTCGGCCGTACCGGTCATGCCGGACAGCTTGTTGTACAGACGGAAGTAGTTCTGGAACGTGGTCGATGCCAGGGTCTGGCTTTCAGCCTGAATGTTCAGACCTTCCTTGGCTTCGATGGCCTGGTGCAGACCTTCGGACAGACGACGGCCCGGCATGGTACGGCCGGTGTGTTCATCGACCAGCAGCACCTGACCGTCCGAAACGATGTATTCGACGTTGCGATTGAACAGCTTGTGCGCACGCAGACCGGCATAGACGTGAGTCAGCAGGCCCAGGTTATGCGCCGAGTAGAGGCTCTCGCCTTCAGCCAGCAGGCCGACTTCGGTGAGCATTTCCTCGATGAACTGGTGACCGGCTTCGTTCAGCTCGACCTGACGGGTTTTCTCGTCGACGGTGAAATGACCCGGCTTGGTGACTTCGCCTTCCACTTCCTCGATATGCTGCTCGAGCTTGGGGATCAGGCGGTTGATTTCGGTGTACAGCTTGGAACTGTCTTCAGCCTGGCCGGAGATGATCAGCGGCGTACGCGCTTCGTCGATCAGAATCGAGTCGACTTCGTCGATCACGGCAAAATTGAGTTCACGCTGGAACTTGTCGTCCATGCTGAACGCCATGTTGTCGCGCAGGTAATCGAAACCGTATTCGTTGTTGGTGCCGTACGTAATATCGGCAGCGTAGGCGGCGCGCTTCTCTTCTGGCGGCTGGAATGGCGTGACGATGCCTACGGTCAGGCCGAGGAATTCGTACAGCGGACGCATCCAGTTGGCATCGCGGCGCGCGAGGTAATCGTTCACGGTAACGACGTGAACGCCCTTGCCGGACAATGCGTTGAGGTAGACAGCCAGCGTACCGACCAGGGTTTTACCTTCACCGGTGCGCATTTCCGCGATCTGACCTTCGTGCAGGGTCATGCCGCCGATCAACTGAACGTCGAAGTGGCGCATGCCCATGACGCGCTTGCCCGCTTCACGAGCGACAGCAAAGGCTTCCGGAAGCAATTGATCGAGGGTCTCGCCTTTGGCTATGCGGGCCTTGAACTCTTCGGTCTTGGCGCGCAGTTGCTCGTCCGAAAGGGCCACCATTTGCTCTTCGAAGGCATTGACGATCTGTACCGTCTTGAGCATGCGTTTTACTTCACGCTCGTTCTTGCTTCCAAAAAGTTTTTTCAACAAAGGCGCAAACATATCGACAGGATCTTCCACACATAGGAATGGAGGGCGGCCCCGTGAGTCGCCCGTGCAGCCCAGATGGCCGCATGCGAACGAGCATTCTACCCGGAAACGATGGTGAGGAAAGTGGCGTTATTCCACGATGCTGGCACAGCGCTGTGACGGGGCAGGTTTACAATGGGGCCATTTTCAAGCACTTCAACCCGTTAGCCGGGGAAGTTACTCATTGATTTGCATATGAAAGCACGGAAATGCCCTGAAAAGCAGCCGTCAGAACGCTTTCTGTTAAGATGTTCATCTTGTTACCCAGGCATCCCTCCATGGCCTTTCGTCCTCTGAACGCCCGCCCGCCCGCGGTTTTGCTGCGTGAAGCCAAGCCCCTGAAGGCTATATTTCGCCACGCCGAGCGATTGAGCCACTTGCAGCGCCTGCTCGAAAGCCAGCTGCAGCCTGCGGCCCGCGAGCATTGTCGCGTGGCCTCGTGGCGCGAAGGTACCTTGTTGCTGATCGTGACGGACGGTCATTGGGCCACGCGCCTGCGCTACCAGCAGAAACGCCTGCACCGGCAAATGATGGCCTTCGACGAATTCATCAACCTGACGCGCATTGTGTTCAAGGTGCAGCCGCCTGAAGCGCCCCGCGGAGCCGCCACGCACACCATCGACCTGTCGGCAGTGGCTGCCGAAAACATTCAGGCCACCGCTGAAGGCATCACCGATCCGCGCTTGCGTGCCGCACTGGAACGGCTGGCCAGCCATGCGAAGGACAGGAAGTAGCCCTGCCTGATCGCTGCACGCCCTCCGCGAACACTGACTTTCCCTGAAAAAGCCCATAAAAAAAGGCCACCCGAGGGCAGCCTTTAAAGAACAAAAGGAAAGAGAGTAAAGCTTGCTTACACCGCCGCGACAGGGCGCATGTAAGAAATAGGTGCCGTACTGGCATCCTCGAAAGTCACCACTTCCCAAGCGTCTTTCTGCTCGATCAACGTGCGCAGCAGACGGTTGTTCAGTGCATGCCCCGATTTGAAACCCCGGAACTCACCAATCAGGCTGTTGCCCAGCAGGTAGAGGTCACCGATGGCGTCGAGGATTTTGTGTTTGACGAATTCGTCCTCGTACCGCAGGCCGTCTTCGTTCAGTACACCGTCCTTGTCGACCACGATGGCGTTTTCCACGCTGCCGCCGAGTGCGAGGTTGTGCTTGCGCAGGTACTCGATATCACTCATGAACCCGAAGGTCCGGGCACGGCTGACTTCCTTCACGAAGGAAGTACTGGAAAAGTCCACGCTTGCACTCTGGGTGCGGTCACGGAAGACCGGGTGATCGAAATCGATCTCGAAACTGACCTTGAACCCTTCGAAAGGCACGAAAGTAGCGCGTTTACCGCCCTCCTCCACTGTGACTTCACGCAGGATACGGATGAATTTCTTCGGCTCGTCCTGTTCTTCCAGGCCTGCCGATTGAATCAGGAATACGAAAGGGCCTGCGCTGCCGTCCATGATAGGAACTTCGGAGGCAGAGAGCTCGACGTAGGCGTTATCGATGCCAAGGCCAGCCATGGCCGAGAGCAAGTGTTCTACCGTGTCGACTTTGACATCACCATTGACCAGAGTGGTCGACAGAGTGGTGTCACCGACGTTTTCCGCACGCGCAGGAATCTGCACGACGGGATCAAGGTCAGCTCGGCAAAACACAATGCCGGTATTCACAGGTGCGGGCTTGAGGGTCAGGTAAACCTTCTCCCCGGAGTGCAGGCCTACACCTGTGGCACGGATAATATTTTTCAGGGTGCGTTGTTTAATCATGGCATGGGCCGCTTCAGCGCAAGTTGCGAACTGGTATCAACAAAGGCTGGCGATGATAGCAGACCATGCCTTTGCTGAACACCAATCACCCTAATACCCCTGATACATTTCATCAATCGGCCTGACGACGCAGGAAAGCCGGGATGTCCAGGTAATCAAGATCATCGTTAGGGTTCATCTTCGCCGCGGCTGTAGCGCCTGCGTGTGCCTGATTGCGCATCACGGTAGGACGATCCAGGTCACGGTAGTTGACCGACGGTGCTTCCTGGCGGGACGCCTGCTGTGCAGGAGCCTGCTGGGTAGTCTGCAGCGTGTTGTCGATGACCTTGACAGGTTTCTCGATTTTCGCGCCCAGGCCGGTGGCAACCACAGTCACGTGCAACTCGTCACGCATGTCCGGATCGATAACGGTACCGACCTTGACCATCGCGTGCTCGGAAGCGAACGCTTCGATGATGCTACCCACGTCCGAGTACTCACCCAGAGACAGGTCAGGACCGGCAGTGATGTTGACCAGGATGCCGCGAGCGCCCTGCAGGTTGACGTCTTCGAGCAACGGGTTGCGGATCGCCGCTTCGGTCGCTTCACGTGCACGGTTAGGACCGCTGGCGCAGCCAGTGCCCATCATCGCCATGCCCATTTCGCTCATCACGGTACGCACGTCGGCGAAGTCGACGTTGATCATGCCCGGACGCTTGATGATGTCGGAGATACCGCGAACGGCACCGGCCAGTACATCGTCAGCCTTGGCGAAAGCCGACAGCAGGCTGGCGTCTTTACCGAGGATGGTCAGCAGCTTCTCGTTGGGGATGGTGATCAACGAGTCGACGCTTTCGGACAGCATGCGGATGCCTTCATCGGCGATCTGCATACGCTTGCGACCTTCGAACGGGAACGGACGGGTCACGACTGCGACCGTCAGAATGCCCATTTCCTTGGCCACTTCAGCAATGATCGGTGCTGCACCGGTACCGGTACCGCCGCCCATGCCAGTGGTGATGAAAACCATGTTGGTGCCCTGCAGAACTTCTGCAATGCGCTCACGATCTTCCAGTGCGGCCTGACGACCGACTTCAGGGTTGGCGCCAGCGCCAAGGCCTTTGGTCACGCCGGTGCCCAGTTGCAGAATGGTCCGCGCGCCGATGTTTTTCAGCGCTTGAGCATCGGTGTTGGCGCAGATGAATTCCACTCCTTCGATGTTGCTCTTGACCATGTGATTGACAGCGTTGCCGCCACCACCGCCTACGCCGATAACCTTGATAACCGGGCTTTGCGGGACGTTGTCTACGAGTTCGAACATTTTCTCTCTCCTTCCGCTTTCTAGTTAGTTTTGCCTACTGCCTGCCGATACTGCTGGTGAAGCCCTGAATCTGAAGCTGTGAAACCGTTGAACGTTGAAACTTAGAAATTGCCCTGCACCCAACGCTTGATACGCTCAAGCACCGGTGCCTTGGTTTCGTCGCTGTAACTGCTGTTGCCGACAATCCCGGACAGCGAAATGCCATCCGATTGTTTTTGCAGCCCGTACATCAACAGGCCTACGCCGGTTGAGTAGATCGGGTTGCGCACGACATCAGCGAGCCCTTTGACGCTGTGCGGTACGCCCAGGCGGACCGGCATGTGGAAGATTTCCTCGGCCAGTTCGACCGCACCTTCCATTTTCGCTGTGCCCCCGGTCAGCACGATGCCGGCCGGGATCAGATCTTCGTAGCCGCTGCGGCGCAGTTCGGCCTGGATCAGGGTGAACAGCTCGTCGTAACGAGGCTCTACCACTTCGGCCAGGGCCTGACGCGACAACTCGCGAGGTGGACGGTCGCCCACGCTCGGCACTTTGATGGTTTCGCCCGCACCGGCCAGTTTGGCCAGCGCACAGGCATAACGAATCTTGATTTCTTCGGCGTACTGGGTCGGAGTGCGCAACGCCATGGCGATGTCGTTAGTCACCTGATCACCCGCAATCGGGATGACCGCCGTGTGGCGAATGGCGCCTTCGGTGAAGATCGCGATGTCGGTGGTGCCGCCACCGATGTCCACCAGGCACACACCCAGTTCTTTCTCGTCATCGGTCAGCACGGAATACGCCGAGGCCAGTTGCTCGAGAATGATGTCGTCGACTTCAAGACCGCAGCGACGTACGCACTTTTCGATGTTCTGCGCCGCGTTCACCGCACAGGTCACCACGTGGACCTTGGCTTCCAGACGTACGCCGGACATGCCCAGGGGCTCACGCACGCCTTCCTGGTTATCGATCACGTAATCCTGAGGCAGGGTGTGCAACACACGCTGGTCGGCAGGAATGGCCACCGCCTGAGCAGCATCGAGCACACGCTCCAGGTCCGCAGAGCTGACTTCGCGATCACGAATCGCCACGATGCCGTGCGAGTTCAGGCTGCGAATGTGGCTGCCTGCAACGCCCACGAATGCCGAGTGGATACGGCAGCCGGCCATCAGCTGCGCTTCTTCGATCGCGCGCTGGATCGACTGCACGGTCGATTCGATATTCACCACCACGCCCTTTTTCAGGCCGCGGGAGGGATGGGTACCGATACCCACGATTTCCAGCGAGCCATCGGCCGCGACTTCGCCTACCAGTGCCACCACCTTGGAGGTACCGATATCCAGCCCGACGATCATTTTGCCGCTTTGCACATTTGCCATGGTCCTGCCTCTTATCAATTCTTCGCGACGGCGGGTTTTTCCGTCGCCGGCGCTGCCTGTTCGCGCCAACCGACCGCAAGGCCGTTGGAGTAACGCAAGTCGACGCGCGCGATATTCGTTATTTGGTCTTTCAGCGTTTTGTCGTAAATCGCGATGAAGCGGCGCATTTTTTCGACAAGGTGGTCGCGTCCAAGCAACAATTCGATACCCGGGCCAGCACTACCGGCACCTGTTGTCAGGAACCAGCTGCCACGCTCGCGCAGTTCCAGGCGCACGATGGAGAAGCCCAGCGGGCGCAACATCTGACTCAACACCTGATACTGCTGCATCACCTGCTGCTGGGCCCGCTGCGGGCCGAACAACTGGGGAAGATGTTCGTAATTGGACAGTTCACGCGGTGTGAAAGCCTGCCCCTGGTTATTCAACAGCGCTTCATCGCCCCAACGGGCAACCGGCAACTGCTCTTCAAGACGAATCACTACCTGATCCGGCCATACACGACGGACCTCGGCGTGCGCGATCCATGGCATCTGCTCAAGCTCGGTGCGCATGGCAGCCAGATCGATCTTGAAAAAGCTCGACGCCACATAAGGCGCAATCCGCTGCTGTACAGCCTGCTGGCTGATGTAACTCAAATCGCCCTGCACGTTGATGCGGGTAATCGGGCGGTCGGCGTACGGCAGCAGACGCTGTGCTGCCTCATAAGTACCGAAGCCCAGAACCACCAACAGCACAGGCCAGAGCAGACGCTTCAGAAAACTGAAGTTGGCCTTGGGCAGGCGCGCCGACAAGGGCTCCTTGGCCACCATACGGCTGGCGCCGCGCGGCACCGGCTTGTTGCGGCCGGGTGCAGGTGGCTGAGGACGTGTCGACGGGCCGTACATGCCTTAACCCCTCGCCTGAACGCTGTCGGCCAGAATCGCCAACACCAGTTGTTGAAAATCCAGACCTGCCGCACGGGCCGCCATAGGCACCAGACTGTGATCGGTCATGCCCGGTACAGTATTGACTTCCAGTAACCAGAACTTGCCTTGTGCGTCCTGCATGACATCCGTGCGCGCCCACCCTGCAATGCCGATGGCTTCGCAAGCACGTGCTGCAAGTTGTTTGAGTTCCTGTTCCTGTGCATCGCCAAGTCCGCACGGAATCCGATACTGAGTATCGGACGCCAGGTACTTGGCATCGTAATCATAAAAACTGTGAGGAGTGCCCAGGCCGATGGGAGGCAACACCTGGCCACGCAGAGACGCCACAGTGAACTCAGGTCCCTGAATCCATTGTTCGACTAATACTTGCGAATCGTAGGTACTGGCGGCTTTCCATGCGGCGATCAATTCATCGACGCTGTTCACCTTTGCCATACCGATACTTGAACCTTCATGGGCCGGTTTGACGATCAAAGGCAAGCCCAGTTCCGTCGCGGCGCAAATACAATCACTCTCGTTTTCAAGAACGGCATGCAGCGGTGTGGCGAGACCGAGACTCTGCCAGACCTGCTTGGTGCGCAACTTGTCCATCGCCAGTGCAGAAGCCAGTACGCCACTGCCGGTATAAGGGATTTCCAGGCATTCCAGCAGGCCTTGCATGGTGCCGTCTTCACCACCACGTCCGTGCAGAACGATAAAGGCACGGTCGATTTTCTCGCTGACCAGTCGCTGCAGGAAATCATCGCCCACATCAATGCCGAACGCATCCACGCCTGCCTCGAGCAACGCACTGAGCACGGCGTTACCCGAGTTCAGCGAGACTGCCCGCTCGGCACTCTTGCCACCGAAGAGCACGGCGACACGGCCGAAGCTTTTCGGCTCGAGTGTCGAGCGCAGGGAAGACTGGGCGACCGCTGTCATTTCAGCTTCCCTTCGGTGGAGGCCACTTTGGCACCGGCGAACAGCGGGCTCTTGAGCAGTTGCGGTGCCAGACCGGCAATGTCGCCAGCGCCCTGACAGAGCAGAATGTCGCCCGCGCGCAGCAACGGTTTGACCAGCGGCGCCAGCTCGACACCGCGCTCGATGTAGATCGGGTCCAGTTGGCCGCGCTGACGAATGCTGTGGCACAGGTTACGACTGTCCGCACCGGGAACCGGCTCTTCACCGGCCGGGTAGACTTCCATCAGCAGCAGCACATTGGCGTCCGCCAGAACCTGCACGAAGTCATCGTACAGATCGCGTGTGCGGCTAAACCGGTGCGGCTGGTAAACCATGACCAGACGACGATCAGGCCAGCCACCACGCACCGCACTGATCACTGCTGCCACTTCACGCGGGTGGTGACCGTAGTCATCGACCAGCATCACGTTGCCGCCATCGACCGGCAGCTCGCCGTAGACCTGGAAGCGCCGACCAACGCCCTGGAAGCCGGAAAGCCCCTGAACGATGGCCTCGTCGCTGACGCCCTCATCGGTAGCAATGGCGATGGTCGCCAGCGAGTTGAGTACGTTGTGATTGCCGGGCATGTTCACCGACACATCCAGCGGCTCGCGATCGCGGCGCAGTACGGTGAAGAAGGTCAGCATGCCGTCCTGACGCACATTGATTGCGCGTATATCGGCAGACTCGCTGAAGCCATAGGTCAGCGTCGGGCGCTTGACCAGCGGCAGAATTTCACGCACTACCGGATCGTCGATGCACATTACCGCCAGCCCGTAGAAAGGCAGGTTGTGCAGGAACTCGACAAAGGTCTTCTTCAGTTTGTTGAAGTCGCCTTCGTAGGTCGCCATGTGATCGGCGTCGATATTGGTGACCACTGCGACCAGAGGTTGCAGGTGCAGGAAGCTGGCGTCGCTTTCATCGGCTTCGGCGATCAGGTAACGGCTGGTGCCCAACTGCGCATTGGTGCCCGCTGCGTTAAGACGACCGCCAATCACGAAGGTCGGGTCCAGGCCGCCGGCAGCGAATACCGAAGCGATCAGGCTGGTGGTGGTGGTCTTGCCATGCGTACCGGCAACGGCGATGCCGTGGCGATAACGCATCAGCTCGGCGAGCATCTCGGCACGCGGTACGACCGGGATGCGGCGCTCCAGCGCAGTGGCCACTTCCGGGTTGGAGGTGTTGACGGCACTGGACACTACCAGCACGTCGGCACCGATGGTGTTCTCGGCACGATGGCCAATGAAAATCTGTGCGCCGAACGATTCCAGGCGTTCGGTCACGGCCGAGCCCTTCAGGTCGGAGCCCGACACTTCGTAGCCCAGGTTCAACAGTACCTCGGCAATCCCGCACATGCCGACACCGCCGATACCGACGAAGTGGATACGACGGATACGGCGCATTTCAGGTTGTGGCATGGCGCGTTGATTCTCAACCATGGGCCACCTCCACACAGACGTTGACGACGGTGCTGGTTGCATCAGGCCTGGCCAGGCTGCGTGCAGTGCGGGCCATGCTGTTCAATTGTTCGGGTTGCATCAAAACCTCTTTCAGGCGTGCTGCCATCTCGGCGGCGCCAGTTGTCGCTTGCGGCATGACGAAGGCTGCGCCTTCGCGAGCCAGATAGTCAGCGTTACGTGACTGATGGTCATCAATCGCGTGGGGCAGCGGTATCAGCAACGACGGCAGGCCGGCGGCGGCCAGTTCGCTGATGGTCAATGCGCCTGCGCGGCAGACCACCAGATCGGCCCAGCCATAGGCTTGGGCCATGTTCTGGATGAACGGCGCAACCTGCGCCTCGACGCCCACGTTGCGATAGCGCTCGGCGGTGACTGCGTCATGATTCTTGCCCGACTGATGAAAGACTTCGGGCTGGATGTCCTGAGGCAGCTGGGACAGCGCCTCGGGCAACAATTTGTTCAGCGGCTCCGCGCCCAGGCTGCCGCCCAGTACCAGCAGACGAGCCTTGCGTCCGGCCAGTGCCTGACGCGGTGTTTCCAGAAACAGCTCGACACGCACCGGGTTGCCGGTGGTGCGACGCTTGGACGACTCCGCAAAGGTGTTCGGGAACGCTTCGCATACCCGGCTGGCAAACGACGCCAGACTGCGGTTGGCGGTACCGGCCACGGCGTTCTGCTCGTGAATGATCAACGGTACGCCTGCCAGCTTCGCCGCCAGACCGCCGGGGCCGGTGACGTAGCCACCAAAGCCGACCACGCAGACCGGTTTCACCTGACGCACGACCTTGCGTGCCTGCATCAGAGCCTTGAGCAACATGAAAGGCGCCTTGAGCAGCGACAAGCGGCCCTTGCCACGCAGGCCGGTGACATTGATCAGGTGCAGCGTCAGACCGGCCTGCGGCACCAGTTCGTTTTCGATACCGCGCGGCGTGCCCAGCCAATGGACCTTGTAGCCGCGTGCCTGGAACTCGCGCGCGCAGGCCAGCGCCGGGAATACATGCCCGCCGGTCCCGCCCGCCATGATCAGCACGTTAGCGTCCATGAGGCGTGTCCTCGGCGAAGTCGCTTTCCTTGAACTCGGCTTCTTCACTGCCCATGTTGTTGCGCGATTCCCACTCGATGCGCAGCAGCAGCCCGAGACTCGCGCAGCAGATCACCAGCGAGCTGCCGCCGTAGCTGAGGAACGGCAGGGTCAGGCCTTTGGTGGGCAGCAGACCGACGTTCACACCGATGTTGATCAGGAACTGACCGATCCACAGGAACGACAGGCCGTAGGCCACGTAGGCACCGAAGAACTGCTTGGCGCGCTCGGCCCACATGCCGATGTACATGCCGCGAATACTGACGAACAGGAACAACGCGACGGTGATCAGCGAACCCACGACGCCCAGCTCTTCTGCAAGTACCGAAAACACGAAGTCGGTGTGCGCTTCCGGCAGGTAGAACTGCTTCTGCACGCTGTTGCCCAGCCCGACGCCGAACCACTCGCCGCGACCGAAGGCGATCAGCGCCTGGGTCAATTGGTAGCCGGAGCCGAACTGGTCGGCCCACGGGTCGGTAAAGTTGGTCAGACGCGCCATCCGGTAAGGTTGGGCCTGAACCAGCACCACAACAGAGGCAACCGCCAGTACCACCATCAGTGAGAAGCGGAACAGGCCGACACCACCGAGGAACAACATGGCCGCCGCGGCGCCCATCATTACCACGGTCGCACCGAAGTCAGGCTCCATGAGCAGCAGACCGGCCATCGGCAACAGCACGATGAACGGCTTGAAGAAGCCCATCCAGCTTTCGCGAACTTCCTGCTGCTGACGAATCAGGTAGCCGGCAAGGAAGATCACCACAAACACCTTGGCGATTTCCGACGGCTGCACGTTGAACGCGCCGAAGCCGATCCAGCGCATCGAACCGTTCACCTCGCGCCCGATCCCCGGCACCAGCACCAGCAGCAACAGGCCGAACGCGCCGAGCAGCATCATCCAGCCCAGACGCTGCCAGGTGGCCACCGGGATCATCATGGTCACGCCGCAGGCACCCAGGCCGATCAGCAGATAAACCAGGTGACGGGTCATCATGTACAGCGTGTTGCCCGACTGCACTGCGGCCACTTCCGACGAGGCCGAGGTAATCATCACCAGTCCAAGGCCGAGCAGCGCCAGGCAGCCGACCAGCATCGGGAAGTCCAGGTCGATGCCGCGCCCACTGATCAGTGGCGATGGATAAGGCTTGATCACACCGAAGATCATGACAAGCACTCCACTGCCTGCGCGAACACACGTCCGCGCTCTTCATAATTCTTGAACATGTCCAGACTGGCGCATGCAGGAGAAAGCAATACCGCATCGCCACGTTGCGCCAGTTTTGCGCTGTGCTCGACAGCCGCCTGGACGGTGTCGACACGCAGCAGCGGAACGGCGTCACCCAATGCCTGGGCAATCAGTTCGGCATCGCGACCGAGCAAGACCGCCGCGCGGCAATGCTTGGCGACTGGCGCACGCAAACCGCTGAAGTCAGCGCCTTTGCCATCGCCGCCGGCGATCAGCACCAGCTTGCCGTCGATATCCGAGCCCAGCCCTTCGATGGCAGCCAGTGCGGCGCCCACGTTGGTGGCTTTGGAATCGTTGTAGTAATGAATGCCGTCGTGCTCGCGCAGCCACTGGCAGCGATGCTCCAGGCCGGTGAATTCACGCAGGCTGGCGAGCATGGCGTCGAACGGCAGGCCGACCGCATGCCCGAGCGCCAAGGCGGCGAGCGCGTTGGCCTGATTGTGCGCACCGCGCACTTTCAGCTCACGCACCGACATGAGGTTTTCAAACTGGAACGCCAGGTACTTTTCGCCGTTCTCTTCACGCAGGCCGAAACCATGGAAATCGGGCTTGTTGAGGCCGAATGTCCAGCACGGCAGACCTTCGCCAATCAACGGACGGGACAGCGCGTCCTGACGATTGACCACCACTTGCCGCGCGCCACGGAAAATCCGGTGCTTGGCCAGGTGGTAGGCAGGCAGGCCGCTGTAGCGGTCCATGTGGTCTTCGCTGATATTCAGCACGGTCGCCACTTCAGCATTGAGCTGGTCGGTGGTTTCGAGCTGAAAGCTGGAAAGCTCCATCACGTACAACTCGACATCGTCGCTGAGCAGGTCCAGCGCCGGAGTGCCGAGATTGCCGCCCACCGCCACACGCTTTCCAGCGGCAGCGGCCATCTCACCGACCAGCGTGGTCACGGTGCTTTTTGCATTCGAACCGGTAATGGCAATCACCGGCACCTTCGCGTAACGCGCGAACAGTTCGATGTCGCCCGACAGTTTGACGCCGCGTGCGTGCGCCTGCTGCAGGGCCGGGGTCGCCAGGGCCAGACCGGGGCTGACATACAGCTCATCGGCACGGCAGAGGAAATCCACGTCCAGCTCGCCACAACGCACTTCCACCTGCGGATAGTCGCGACGCAAGGTCGCCAGCTCAGGAGGATTCTCCCGCGTGTCGGCCACGGCAAAGGACACGCCCTGGTTCGCCAGGAAGCGAACCAGGGACATGCCGCTTTTGCCTAGACCCACGACAATGCGGAAGCGGTCGGAAACGATCAGGGACACTCGTTCTACCTCAGTTTCAGCGTGGCAAGGCCAATGAGCACCAGAATCACGGTGATGATCCAGAAACGGACGATCACACGTGGCTCGGGCCAGCCTTTGAGTTCAAAGTGGTGGTGGATCGGCGCCATGCGGAATACGCGGCGGCCGGTAAGTTTGAAAGACGCAACCTGAATGACCACTGAAAGGGTTTCCATCACGAACACGCCGCCCATGATGAACAGGACCATTTCCTGACGAACGATCACCGCCATGGTGCCCAGCGCCGCGCCGAGCGCCAGCGCACCGACGTCGCCCATGAACACCTGCGCCGGATACGTGTTGAACCAGAGGAACCCGAGCCCGGCACCAATCAGCGCGCCTGAGAACACAATCAGCTCGCCCGCCCCCGGTACGTAGGGAATCAGCAGGTATTCAGCAAATTTCACGTTACCCGACAGGTAGCAGAAGATGCCCAGGGCACCGCCCACCATCACCGTCGGCATGATCGCCAGACCGTCCAGCCCGTCAGTCAGGTTGACTGCGTTGCTGGAGCCGACGATCACGAAATAGGTCAGCACGATGAAACCGATACCCAGCGGGATGCGCACATCCTTGAGCATCGGCACGATCAGCGTGGTTTCAGTCGCCGACGGTGCAGTCGTATAAAGGAAGATCGCGGCACAGAGGCCGAACACCGACTGCCAGAAATACTTCCAGCGGCTCGGCAGGCCACGCGAATTCTTTTCGATCACCTTGCGGTAGTCATCGACCCAGCCGATGGCGCCGAACAGGAAGGTCACCAGCAACACAACCCACACGTAACGGTTGCTCAGGTCAGCCCACAGCAGCGTACTGATACCAATGGACGAGAGGATCAACGCGCCGCCCATGGTCGGCGTACCCGACTTGGAGAGGTGCGACTGCGGACCGTCGTTACGCACCGACTGACCGATCTGACGCATCTGCAGGGTGCGGATCATCCACGGCCCCAGGCACAGCGACAGCGTCAGTGCAGTGAGCACGCCAAGGATCCCGCGCAATGACAGGTACTGAAAGACCGCGAAGCCTTTGTAGAACTGTTGTAAAAACTCGGCCAACAGCAGCAGCATTAATGTTTCTCCAGGCTAGAACCGCACAAGGCAGCCACGACGTGTTCCATCGCAGCGCTACGCGAGCCCTTGATCAGTAAAGTGGTATCAGGGTCCTGCTCGGCGCCCAGCGCCGCAATCAGTTCAGCCTGACTGGCAAAGTGGTAAGCGTGCTCGCCAAAGGCGCTGACGGCGTGAGTCATCAATGGGCCGACGGCATACAGCGCCGACACCTTGCCAGCAGCATAGGCACCGACTTCGCGATGCCCCTGCTCGGCCCAGTCGCCCAGCTCGCCGATATCGCCCAGCACCAGTACGGTACGACCTGTGAAGCCGGTGAGGATGTCGACGGCCGCGTTGATCGAGGCAGGGTTGGCGTTGTAGGTGTCATCGATGACGCGCGTGCCATTGCTGGCGATTTGCGCCACGGCACGGCCCTTGACCGGCTGCACGTTGTTCAGTCCGGTGACGATCCCTTCCAGCGGCACACCCATTGCGCAGCCGGCAGCCGCAGCGGCCAGGGCATTGGACACATTGTGCGTGCCGAGCAGGTTCAACTGAACCCGGGCAGTGCCGAGCGGGCTGTTGAGGGTGAAAGCCGGGCAGCCCCGCGCATCACGGCTAAGCTCGCTGGCGTACACGTCAGCCGCAGAGTCGGTCAGTGCGAAGGTCAGGACATTACGATTGCCAGCGCGCTTGCGCCAGATCGGGAAGGCCTTGTCTTCCAGGTTCAAGACTGCCGTACCACCCGCGTCGAGACCTTCCAGAATCTCGCCCTTGGCTTCGACAATGCGGTCGGGACCGCCAAACTCGCCAACATGGGCGGTCCCGGCGTTGGTGATCATGGCGACGTGCGGCTTGGCGAGGCTCACGGTGTAGGCAATCTCGCCAACCCGCGAAGCACCCAGTTCGATCACAGCCGACGTGTATTCAGGGGCCAGTTCCAGCAGCGTCAGTGGAACGCCCAATTCGTTGTTCAGGTTGCCTCGGGTCGCGAGCACAGGCCCGCGCGTGCGCAGGATGCTCGCGAGCATTTCCTTGACCGTGGTTTTGCCACTCGACCCGGTGACGGCAGCAACCGGCCGGTCGACGAACGCATTGCGATTCATGGCACCCAGTTGGGCAAGTGCCTTGCGGGTATCCAGCACGACCAGTTGCGACAAGGCGGTGCCCTGCACTTCGCGCTCGACCAGAGCACCGACCGCACCTTTGGCAGCCACTTGTTCGAGGTATTCATGACCGTCGAAACGCGGACCGGTCAAGGCCACGAACAGCTGGCCAGGCTCGATGCCCCGGCTGTCGGTGCTGACGCCGGCAAAGCTGCAGTCGCCGCCGACCAGACGGGCGTCGAGTGGCACAACCAGTTCGCTGAAGGTCATTGGCTTAAGCATTCGCAGGCTCCCATACAGCAAGCGCGCTGGCGGCTTCTTGCAGGTCGGAGAACGGCTGCCGCTGACCGTTGATTTCCTGGTAGTCCTCGTGGCCCTTGCCGGCAAGCACCACGACGTCATCGGCATTGGCGCTGGCAATCAGCTCGGCAATGGCCTGACCGCGACCTTCGATGAAACGCACCTTGTCCGCAGCAACGAAGCCAGGGCGTATATCGTCAAAAATACTGACAGACGATTCGGAGCGCGGATTGTCATCAGTGACCCATACGCCGTCGGCCAGACGCTCGACCACTTCAGCCATCAGCGGACGCTTGCCACGGTCACGATCACCGCCGCAGCCGAACAGGCACAACAAGCGGCCCTTGGCGTGCGGGCGCAGTGCTTCGAGTACTTTTTCCAGCGCGTCCGGGGTGTGAGCGTAATCCACGACGACCAGGGGCTTGTCGGCACCACCCAGACGCTGCATGCGTCCGACCGGGCCTTCGAGTTTCGGCAGCGCCTTGAGAATTTCGTCCAGCGCGTAATCCAGGCCCAGCAATGCACCGACCGCAGCCAGCACATTGCTAAGGTTGAAACGGCCCAGCAGGCTGCTGCGCAGGAAGTGTTCGCCCTGAGGCGTGACCAGCGTGGCACGCACGCCATCGTCATCGAACTTCGCATCGCGGCAATACAGGTAGGCCGTGCTGTCCAACTGGCTGTAGGTGATCAGGCGCGACTCTTGTTTGACAGCGGCCAGTTCACGACCGAAATCGTCATCCAGGTTGATCACCCGGCATTTCAGATCGGGCCATGCGAACAGCTTCGCCTTGGCGGCAGCGTAGGCCTCCATGGTGCCGTGGTAATCCAGATGGTCGCGGGACAGATTGGTCAGCACCGCCACATCAAAGGCCAGCGCCGCAGCGCGTCCCTGATCAAGACCGTGGGAGGAGACTTCCATCGCCACTGCGCGCGCGCCGGCCTGTCTCAGGTCGGTCAGCGTTGCCTGCACGGCAATCGGATCAGGCGTGGTGTGGCGGCCGCTTTGCAGCGAACCGTAGAAACCGGTGCCCAGTGTACCGACGATCCCGCAGCGTTGGCCGAGGGCATCAAGCGCCTGAGCCACCAACTGGGTCACGCTGGTCTTGCCGTTGGTGCCGGTAACACCCACCAGATTCAGACTGCGGCTCGAATCGCCATAGAAGCGACCAGCGATCGCGGACAACTGCGCGGCAAGCCCTTTTACCGGAATCAGCGGCACGTCAGTGATCGGCAGAACGATCGACCCTTCGACTTCATAGGCTACGGCAGCTGCGCCACGCTTGAGCGCGTCGGCGATGTGCGCGCGGCCATCGACCTTGATGCCCGGCACAGCCAGAAACAGGTCGCCCGGACGCACATTGCGGCTGTCGAGAGTCAACTCGCGAATCAGCGCATCGCGGTCGGTGTGAGCGAAAAGCTTGCTCAGATTAAAGGCCATCAACCACGCCCTCCTTTGGCTGCCGGTGCGGCGTTGACTTGTTCAGGTGGCGCAAGGTTGTCCGGCGTCACGTTCATCAAACGCAACGTGCCGGACATGACCTTGCTGAATACCGGGGCCGAAACCAGACCACCGTAGTAACCACCCTTGCTCGGCTCGTCGATGACCACCACGATGGCGTAGCGCGGGTTACTCATCGGGCCGAAACCGGCGAACAGCGAGCGATAGGAATTTTCCGCGTAGCCCTTGGTACCGATGGACGTCTTGCGCGCCGTACCACTCTTGCCAGCGACGTGGTAGGACGGCACACGGGCGCGATAGACGCCGCGCGGGTCCTCGATAACCTGCTGCAACATGCCTTGCAGGGTCTTCGCGGTTTTCTCCGGAATGGCCTGGGTCGACTCCGGCTCTTTGTCTGTTTTGAGGATGGTCAACGGCACGATGCGGCCATTGTTGGCCAGCGCGCCATAGGCATGCACCAGCTGCAAGGCAGTGACCGACAGACCGTAGCCATAGGACAGCGTGGCAGTTTCGGCCTTGCGCCATTCGCGGTAGTTGGGCAGGTTGCCGACGCGCTCGCCAGGGAAGCCGAGGCCGGTGTACTGACCGAACCCGACGCGCTGCATGGCACGGAAAATCGCCTCACCGCCCACATCGAACGCGACCTTGCTCATGCCGACGTTACTGGAGTTGATCAGAATGCCGGTCAGATCGAGGATCGGGCCTTCGGTCTTGGTCACGTCACGAATCGTGTATTTGCCGATCTGCAGGGTGCCCGGATAAACCTCGACCTTGTCGGTCGGCTTCCAGCGGCCACTGTCCAGGGCTGCAGTCATGGAGATCGGTTTCATGGTCGAACCGGGTTCGAACACGTCGATGATGGCCCGGTTGCGCATGGCGGCAGGCACCATGGTGCGGCGGTTGTTCGGGTTGTAGGTCGGCTGGTTGACCATCGCCAGTACCTCACCGGTCTTGACGTCCATGATCACCATGCTGCCGGCCTTGGCCTCGTTCTCGACGATGGCGTTGCGCAGTTCACGGGTCGCCAGGTACTGCAGGCGCAGGTCAATAGACAAAGCCAAGGTCTTTCCGGCCTTGGCATTCTTGGTCACCTGAACATCCTTGATCAGTCGGCCACGCCGGTCCTTGATGACCTGACGCTTGCCGGGCACACCGGCGAGCCAGTCGTCATACGCCAGCTCGACGCCTTCCCGGCCATGGTCGTCAAGGTCGGTAAAGCCGACCATGTGTGCAGTAACATCGCCGGCCGGATAAAAGCGGCGGAATTCTTCGATGCCATAGACACCCGGCACTTTCAGGTCGATGACCGACTGACCCTGTTCTGGCGTCAGGCCACGCACCAGGTAGATGAATTCCTTGTTCGCCTGTGAGTCCAGGCGCTCGGTCAATGCCTTGAGATCCTGACCCAGCGCGGCGGCCAGCATCGGCCACTTGGACTTGTCCTGCTGCATTTCACGCGGGTTGGCCCACAGGGTGGTCACCGGCGTACTGACGGCCAGCGGCTCGCCGTTACGGTCGGTGATCAGGCCACGGTGCGCCGGAATAGGAATATGCCGAAGGCTGCGTGCATCGCCCTGCTCCTTGAGAAAGGTATGGTCGATGACCTGCAGGTCGACAATGCGCCAGCAAATGGCGAGCACGAGGGACACCAGCAGCCCTACGACTACGCGAAAGCGCCACGGATAAAGAGCACCATCGAGTTTCATCATGGCGCCACCATCCGTACTTCGGCTGCGCTCGGGATGCGCATCTTCAGTTGTTCGGTGGCCAGGTTTTCGATGCGGCTATGCGCAGTCCAGGTGCTCTGCTCAAGAATCAGCCGACCCCACTCTGCCTGCGCCTTGTCGCGCACGCTCATTTCCGAATACAGCGAGTTGAGCAGTTGACGATTCCAATGTGCACTATAGGAAACGCCAATCGCCGAAATCAGGACAGCAATGAACAGCAGCAGCATAATAAAGCTGCCGCCGGGCAGAGGTTTCAGAAACAGACGGCTCACCTGAGCTTCTCCGCTACACGCATGACAGCACTGCGCGAGCGCGGGTTTGCTTTGGTTTCGACATCCGAAGCGAATTGAGCCTTGCCGTGAATTTTGATTTTCGGTTCGAACGGCTTGAACTGGATCGGCAGATTGCGCGGCATGTTGTCGGCTTCGCCCTTGGCGAGCTTGCGCATGAACAGCTTGACGATGCGATCTTCCAGCGAGTGAAAGCTGATGACGACCAGACGGCCACCCACTTCCAGCGCATCCATTGCCGCTTCGAGGCCGGCTTCAAGATCGCCCAATTCGTTGTTTACGTGAATACGCAGGCCCTGAAAGGCACGCGTTGCAGGATTCTTGCCCTTTTCCCAGGCAGGGTTCGCAACCTTGAGTACTTCTGCCAGATCGGCTGTGCGCTCGAAAGGCTGGACTTCGCGACGCGCAACGACCGCGTTGGCCATGCGCTTGGCAAACCGCTCTTCGCCGTATTCCTTGAAGACGCGGGCAATTTCTTCAGCCGGGGCAGTCGCAATGAACTCGGCAGCACTTACGCCACGGGTAGGGTCCATGCGCATGTCCAGAGGACCGTCATTCATGAAGCTGAAACCGCGCTCGGGATCATCCAGCTGCGGGGATGACACACCCAGATCCAGCAGAATGCCACTGACCTTGCCCGCCAAACCGCGTTCCTGAGCCTCGGATCCCAATTCGGCAAAGCTGCGCTGCACAATGACAAAGCGGCCGTCTTCGGCCGCTAGCGCTTGCCCGGTGGCAATCGCTTGAGGGTCCTTGTCGAAGCCCAGAAGCCGACCGTCGGGGCCCAGCTGGCTGAGTATCAGACGACTATGCCCGCCACGTCCGAACGTGCCGTCCAGATAGCAGCCATCGGCGCGCACCGC
Organism: Pseudomonas sp. B20; assembly: GCF_020515755.1. Taxonomy (NCBI): domain Bacteria; kingdom Pseudomonadati; phylum Pseudomonadota; class Gammaproteobacteria; order Pseudomonadales; family Pseudomonadaceae; genus Pseudomonas; species Pseudomonas sp. B20. The sequence continues at coordinate 19,246 of NZ_JAHPJG010000001.1, read as the reverse complement.
GAGAGCCTCCACGGCTTCTTCGAGCAGCACGGTGATGTGGGTAAAGCCGCTATTCTTAGTCACAGGATCAAATCACGTAATTCGTCGGGCATCGCGCCAGGTTTTTGAATGGCAGCCAGGTCAGCATCAGCAAGAGCATTCCAGGCGTCCTCGTCCCACAGTTGAAACTTGTTCAGCTGGCCCACCAGCATTACGCGCTTATCCAGCTTCGCGTACTCGCGCAGGCGCGGCGGTACCAGAAAACGCCCACTCCCGTCGAGCTCCAGATCGACAGCATTACCAATCAGAAGCCTTTGCAGACGGCGGTTCTCTTCACGAAACGTCGCCAGATCACGAAGTTTTGCTTCTATCAGCTCCCATTCGGAAAGCGGATAAAGGCAAAGGCATGGATCAACAGCATCAATGGTCACGATAAGTTGGCCGGCGCTACGCGAATCCAACTCGTCACGGTACCGGCTCGGCATAGCGAGACGGCCCTTGGCATCGAGATTGATCGCATTGGCACCACGGAACACAGGCGCATTCTCCGAATATTAGCTTTTTGCGCTAAAAAAACCCACTTCGTGCCACTTTCTGCCACTTGCGCACACTATAGGAACGCGCCCACCACACCGTCAAGGCACGGTCTTAAGGAAAACCCTTACATTTCGGAGATTTAGGAGAGGTATTGGGGATAAAAGGGTAATTCTGCGAAGGATCCGACGGATAAATCCCACGCCACTCAAATCGTTGCGATTCGAAGTTAATGTAATTTATGAGCTGTAAGATTTTTTTGGTATTACGGAGGGGTTTTGCTGCTTGAAACGAAGGGGAAGAAAAAAGGTGGAGAGTCGATCTGTAAGCCGGGTTCTGTCGAGAACAGTCATTCCTCTACGACGGCCATCACTGGACGCCTTTAGCAACCTACCCGGTTCCAGCGCGGGCCACGCCTAGGAACCCTATTTGGTCTTGCTCCGAGTGGGGTTTACCTTGCCACGAACTGTTACCAGACGTGCGGTGCGCTCTTACCGCACCTTTTCACCCTTACCGGCACCGAAGTGCTTAGGCGGTTATTTTCTGTGGCACTTTCCGTAGGCTCACGCCTCCCAGGCGTTACCTGGCACTCCGCCCTATGGAGCCCGGACTTTCCTCCCCCCCTTGTTGCGGAACAACAAGAGGCAGCGACTGTCCAATCGACTCTCCGCCGACAAGGTTAGCGGCACACGCCATCAAGAACAAGCTTTAATAGCATGCGTGTCCCCCTTACCCCTTTCAAAAGCAGGCCGCTACTCCTTCTGCTTCTCCAGCGCCACCTGATACAACAGGTTCTTGCGCACGCCGGTTATTTCGGCAGCCAGCGCCGCGGCCCGCTTGAGCGGCATCTCTGCAAGCAACAGATCCAGCACCCGACGAGCCTCCTCACCAATGACGTCCTCGTCATCCGGCGGCGTCCAGCCAGCCACCAGCACTACGCACTCGCCACGCTGCTGATTACTGTCGGATTCGACGAATGCCCGCAGCTCACCCAAAGGCAGACCCTTGAGGGTTTCGAAAGTTTTGGTTATTTCACGCGCCAGCAACGCCTGACGGTCAGCACCGAAGACCAGTTCCATATCCTGCAGACACTCCAGGATGCGATGCGGCGCCTCATAGTAGATCAACGTGCGCGGTTCTTCTTTGACACGCTCGAGCCTGGCCTTGCGACCCGCAGACTTGGCAGGAAGAAAACCCTCGAAAATAAATCGATCCGACGGCAGCCCGGCCGCAGACAAAGCCGCAATCAAGGCACACGCACCCGGCACAGGTACGACCTGCACACCTGCGGCACGCGCCTGGCGCACCAGGTGATAACCGGGATCGGAGATCAGTGGCGTGCCCGCATCGGAAATCAGTGCGACATCATCACCGGCCAGCAGACGCGTGATGAAACGACTACCCTCATCACGTTCGTTATGTTCGTGACAGGCAGCCAATGGCGTCGAGATGCCGAAGTGTTGCATCAGCCGTGCGGAATGACGCGTGTCTTCAGCTGCAATCAGCGCGACGTCACGCAACACCTTCAAGGCTCGCACACTCATGTCGTCCAGATTGCCGATAGGAGTCGCCACTACATAAAGCGAACCCGGAGTGGAATTCGAAACAACCGGAACAGTCAAAACGCAAACCTCGCAGGTTAAAACAGGTGCTTGGAAAAAATGCATTGTACAGGCTGCGGCCCGGCGGAACGGTTCGCGCCTCAGGATGCCGACAAAAAAGGAATGAAAACATGTTCAGACCCGAGCCAGAAACGCGGCGCACCTCGCCAATTGAACGATTTGGCCGCCAGATGACCTTAACGCGACTGATATCACGGCTTTAAATACCATCGACATCGCACCCCGGCCAGCGCTTGGGTACAATCCCCCGTTAATTCGCTCGAGTTTCAGGAACATACCAATGATCGCTTGTCTGCGGCTGCTCTCTGCCCTCTGCCTCGCTGCCCTCCTCGCAGCCTGTGCCAGCTCGCCCTCGTCCAGTCTTGGCGAGCTGCCTCGAACCCCTGATGCCAGCATCGAGCAATTGCTCGAGCAGGCCGCCAGCGCCAAAACACCCGAGCAAGCCGCAACGCTGCGCTTGAGTGCTGCCGATCTGGCCAGCCGCCAGAATGATGCAGGACGCGCCGCGCAAATCCTCGGACAAGTGCAAATCGATCAACTCAAGCCCGGCTTGCAGGTTTTCGCCAGCACACTGTCCGCCGAGCTGGCGATGGGCCGTAATCAGCCCAAGGCAGCGCTGACCGCCCTGAACCACCCAAGCATGCAGCGCCTGGGCGAGCTGTCGGTCGAGCAGCAGATTCGTACGCACATGGTCAAGGCACGCGCCCTGGAAGCCGATGGTCAGGCGCTCGCAGCCGCCAATGAACGTGTTTACGCCGGCCCGCTGCTGCAAGGCGCAGACGCCAGCGCCAACAATGACGCGATCTGGACACTGGTCTCCGCCCTGCCTGCCGAACAACTGCAGAGCACAGCCACCGACGATATGGGCGGCTGGCTGAATCTGGCTCGTTCGATCAAGGGCGCAGGCACGCTTGAGCAACAACAGGCTGCCATCGACAGCTGGAAAGCGCAGAACCCTAAACACCCTGCTGCACTGCAACTGCCAACCGCCCTCGCGCAGTTGCGTGCACTGACCAGCGAGCCGATCACCAAAATCGCCCTGCTGCTGCCGCAGGACGGTCAGTTGGCCGCAGTTGCCAAGGCATTGCGCGAAGGCTTCATGGCCGCGCACTTCCAGGCTCAGCAAGCAGGCGAGAATCCTCCGGCCATCCAGGTCTTCGACAGCTCGCGAATCACCTCGATGGACGAGTTCTACCGTCAGGCTCAGGCCGCTGGCGTGCAACTGGTCGTCGGTCCGCTGGAAAAGAACCTCGTCAAACAGCTGAACAGCCGTCAGCAGCTGCCTATCACTACCCTGGCGCTGAACTACAGCGACACCAGCAATGAAGGCCCTGCCCAGCTGTATCAGTTCGGCCTGGCCGCAGAAGACGAAGCCCGCGAGGTTGCACGTCGCGCCTGGGCAGACGGCAAGCGCAGCGCCGTGGCGATGGTTCCGAAAGGTGAATGGGGCGACCGTGTGCTGGACGCCTTCCGCAAGAGCTGGCAGGCCAAGGGCGGCACACTGATCGCTGCAGAGCACGTTGATCAGCCTGTAGAACTGGCACAGCAGGTCGCCGATCTGTTCCAGCTGCGCAACAGCGAAGGCCGCGCGCAGCGCCTGCAAAGCACGGCCGGCACTCAGGTCGCCGCTCAGCCAAGCCGTCGCCAGGACATCGACTTCATGTTCCTCGCCGCGACCCCGCAGCAAGCGCAGCAGATCAAACCCACCATGGTCTTCCAGTACGCAGGTGACGTTCCGGTCTACGCCACTTCGCACCTGTTCACCAACAGCAACGATCACGCGCAATACATGGACCTGAATGGCGTGCGCTTCTGCGAAACGCCATGGCTGCTGAACGCCGAAGACCCGCTGCGACAGCAGGTCACCGCGCAATGGCCACAGGCCGCAGGCAGCCTGGGTCGTCTGTATGCGATGGGTATCGACGCCTACCGCCTGGCACCGCGCCTTGCCCAGCTCAAGGCGATGCCTGACAGCCGCATTGACGGGCTGTCCGGCAGCCTCAGCCTGAACCCTGGCCGTCGCGTCGAACGCCAGCTGCCATGGGCCGAGTTCGTCGACGGCAAGATCCAGCGCCTGCCGGACACCGCTCCTTGATGCAACGCAGCACCCGCCAGCAAGCAGGGCGCGAGGCCGAAGCCTTCGCCCTGCAGTTTTTGCAACAACAGGGGCTGCGCCTGATTGAACAAAACTGGTTATGCAAACGCGGCGAGCTTGATCTAGTCATGCTTGACGGCGATACAGTAGTATTCGTCGAAGTTCGCTACCGTCGCCATTCAGGCTGGGGCGGCGCCATGGAAAGCGTCGATTTTCGCAAGCAGGAGAAACTCGTCACGGCCGCACAGCTTTTTCTGCAGCACGCAACGGCCTGGGCCAATTACCCCTGCCGTTTCGACGTGGTCGCCATTGAAGGCGAGCCCGGCAAGGCTGCACCACTGAACTGGATCAAGAGCGCTTTTGACAGCTGACCTGGCGCAGTGAAGCAGCAATCCGACTTGAGTCACGACCTGCAATACACTACAGCCCTCACCGATTTCGCTATTTGTTTTGCCGGCTGCACACCTTGTGTGCCGGATAGCTCCCGGGAGAACCCGGCGCATCCGTCCCGCCGCCGTACGCTCTAATTAAGGTCACATTGATGGACATGCAATCCCGAATTCGCCGGCTGTTCCAGGCCAGCATCGAAACCAAGCAACAGGCGATGGAAGTCCTTGCACCCTTTATCGAGCAAGCCAGTCAGGTCATGGTCAATGCCCTGCTCAACGAGGGCAAGATGCTCGCGTGCGGCAACGGCGGTTCAGCTGGCGATGCACAGCACTTTTCCTCGGAACTGCTCAACCGCTTCGAACGTGAGCGGCCGAGCCTGCCGGCAATTGCACTGACCACCGACAGCTCGACGATCACCTCGATCGCCAACGATTACAGCTACAACGAAATCTTCTCCAAACAGATCCGCGCGCTGGGTCAGCCAGGCGATGTATTGCTGGCTATTTCTACCAGCGGCAACTCGGCGAATATTATTCAGGCCATCCAGGCCGCACATGATCGCGAAATGATTGTCGTAGCATTGACGGGACGCGACGGTGGCGGCATGGCCTCACTGCTATTGCCCGAGGATGTGGAGATCCGCGTACCCGCCAATGTCACGGCACGCATACAAGAAGTCCATCTGCTGGCGATCCATTGCCTTTGCGATTTGATCGACAGCCAACTGTTCGGGAGTGAAGAATGACCCCTAATCGTCTCAGCCTACTGGTTCTGACACTGTGCCTCAGCATCACCGGATGCAGTTCGGTGATCACGGCCACTCGCGAAAAACCGATCGAAGATGATCGCGGCACGCGCACCTTCGGCAGCAAGATCGATGACTCGCTGATCGAGACCAAGGCAGCCGTCAACATCTCCAAGGCCAGCCCTGACCTCGCAGAGGGCTCGCACATCGTCGTGACCAGCTTCAACGGCATCGTGCTGCTGGCTGGCCAGACGCCGCGTGCCGACCTCAAGGCTATGGCCGAACAGGCCGCCAGCGCCGTTCAGCGCGTCAAGAAGGTCAACAACGAACTGCAGGTGATGGCACCCTCCTCACTGCTGGCGCGCAACAACGACGCCTGGCTGACCACCAAGGTCAAAAGCCAGATGATCGCTGACGCATCCATCCCCGGCTCACGCATCAAGGTGGTGACCGAGAACGGCATCGTATTCCTGCTGGGCCTGGTGACCCAGGACGAAGCCAATCGCGCCACCAACCTGGTGCAGGGCGTCTCCGGCGTACAGAAGATCGTCAAACTCTTCGAGTACATCGACTGACGGGTAACCGGCAGGCATGAAAAAGGCGATCCGAAGATCGCCTTTTTTATTGCCCGTTTTTACTTCACGACCTTCAGACTCGGCCTGCCACTCGGACGCGGCGGTTCGCTGTCTGGCGGAGGCGTATCGTCTTCGATCTCGATCTCGATTTCTTCACCCTCTTCCATGGAAGGCTCCAGATCGAAAACCATGCCCTGACCGTTCTCGCGGGCATAAATACCCAGGATGGCAGCGACAGGTACATAAAGCGTATGCGGCACACCGCCGAAGCGGCCTTCAAAGCTCACCGCTTCGTTATCCATATGCAGATGACGCACGGCACTCGGCGAAACATTCAGGACAATCTGCCCGTCATTGGCAAACCCCTGCGGGACCTGCACAGCCGGGTAATCCGCATTGACCAGCACATGCGGGGTGCAATCGTTATCGACGATCCACTCGTAAAGAGCACGAACAAGATAAGGGCGACTGGAGTTCATTAACGGCTCCTTAAGCCTTAGCGCATTTCACGTTCGGCAGCAGACAGACTCGTCTGAAAAGCCTCACGCGCAAATTGGCGCTCCATGTAATCAAGCAACGGCTTGGCAGGCCGTGGCAATTCAATACCCAAAATTGGCAAACGCCAGAGTATGGGGAGTAGACAGCAGTCAACAAGACTTAGCTCGTCGCTCATGAAAAAAGCTTTTTCCGCGAACAATGGGGAAACCCCGGCCAGACTCTCGCGAAGCTCCTTGCGCGCCTGAACACGAGCGGGCTCTTTGCTGCGCGTATCCAGGATCAGGTCGACAAGGCCGCACCAGTCTCTCTGAATACGATGGATCAGCAAACGGCTATTGGCACGGGCAACCGGATAGACGGGCAGCAGAGGCGGATGTGGATAGCGCTCATCCAGATACTCCATCACCACGGTCGACTCGTACAACGCCAGGTCACGATCGACGAGGGTCGGCACGCTGCCGTATGGATTGACTTCAATCAGCTGCGGCGGATGACGACCTGCCACCACTTCAATGATTTCGGCGCTGACACCCTTCTCGGCGAGCACAATGCGTACGCGATGAGAATAGTGGTCGGCGGGGTCGGAATAGCAGGCCAACCGGTTGGTCACGCCCATGGCGATCCTCCTCGCTTGTTAAAATTTATCGGACAGACGAACGAACGCGCTTCAAGGGCGCATCCGATAATGAACGCAACAGGACAGGTGTTCGTCGCGGGCCACAAGATAGCTCATTTACGCGATGTAAATTCCGTAATCTTCGTCGACAGGCGGATAAATTTCACAATATCGACGTAAAACGAGCACCGCGAAAAAATCCTGACCGTAAAAAGCACGCCCATAAAAAAACGCCCAGCCCCGCGAGGGGATGGACGTTCTTTTTCGAACGAAGAGCGTATTAACGCTTCGAGTACTGCGGACGCTTACGCGCTTTACGCAGACCGACTTTCTTACGTTCAACTTCACGAGCATCGCGAGTCACGAAGCCTGCTTTACGCAGAGCGCCACGCAGTGTCTCGTCGTACTGCATCAGAGCGCGAGTGATACCGTGGCGGATTGCGCCAGCCTGACCACTCACACCACCACCGATAACGGTGACGTAGATGTCGAACTTTTCAACTGTCTCGGTCAGTTCCAGCGGCTGACGAACTACCATGCGGGCAGTTTCGCGGCCGAAGAAATTGTCCAGGGAGCGGTTGTTGATCGAGATGTTACCAGTACCCGGACGCAGGAAAACGCGAGCGGTTGCGGTCTTGCGACGGCCAGTGCCGTAATTTTGAGTCGCCGACATAATGAACTATTCCGTTAAAACTTCAGTTCTTGGGGCTGCTGAGCAGTATGAGGGTGTACAGCGCCCGCATAGACTTTCAGCTTACGATACATGTCGCGACCCAGCGGGTTCTTAGGCAGCATGCCTTTGACCGCGGTCTCGATCACGCGCTCAGGAGCTTTGGCGATCAGCTTTTCGAAGTTGATCGACTTGATCCCGCCCGGAAAACCGGAGTGTGAGTAGTAGATCTTGTCGGTGGTCTTGGCACCAGTAACGCGGATCTGCTCGGCATTGATCACGACGATGTAGTCGCCGGTATCAACGTGCGGAGTGTATTCCGGTTTGTGCTTGCCACGCAGACGGCTCGCGATTTCGGTGGCCAGACGACCCAGGGTCTGACCAGCAGCGTCGACGACGAACCAGTCGCGCTTAACTGTTTCCGGTTTAGCAGTAAAAGTTTTCATTCTTTATAGCCTCAGGGGCCGCCCTGAAAATTAGACGGCGGATCTTACTGAATAGTGCGTACTTTGACAAGTCAAAGGCAGCCGGAAACAGACGCTATCGGGGGCTCGGGTCAGCGCGTCCGTTATACGGCAAGATTCTTCGGCAGACGGCGCATCACTTCCACTGCAAAGAGCTGGCGGATTATACAGACTGTAAAAATAACCTCAACCGGATTTTTTGTTCACATTCTGTTTATTGCCTGCGAGGCGTGGATTGGCGGATATTGACCCCCTTAGCACAAAGCCATCATGGGTGCCCTGCCAAGGGCACACACGTAACGAGGCTGGACAGTTTTGGCAAAAAATAAGACGATCCAGCCGTAGCATGACCATTTACCCATATAAGAATAACGATTATGCCGATCCGACACGCCACTCTTCTGCGCCGCGTAAGCATCCTGACCACGGACAAGATGTTTGCCTCCACTGTCATGCAGGCCAAGGATTTCTTCCATCTGGCGAGCCTGCGCTACAGCAAGCAACTGGGCCATGGCCTGGTACCCGCCTTCGAAACGCGCCTGGTCAGCCCGGACGGGCTTTCGGTCAGCAGCTTCAGCGACGTCACCCTGCCGGTCGACGGCGCGCTGTGCCAGAGCGACATCATCGTCATCCCGGCCTTCTGGGACGATTTTGAAACCCTCTGCCAGCGTTACCCACAGATCCTGCCGTGGTTGCGCGAGCAGCACGCCAATGGCGCGGTACTCTGCGCCGAAGCGACCGGCGTCTACTGGCTTGCCGAAGCCGGCTTGCTGGACGGCAAGGAAGCGACGACCTACTGGCGCTTTTTCAGCGCATTCGCCGAGCGCTATCCCAAGGTCCTGCTCAATCAGGAAAAGCACCTGACCGACGCCGACAACGTGTATTGCGCGGGCGGCACGACCTCGGCCTGCGATCTGTACATTTATCTGATCGAGCGCTTCTGCGGCGCCAATGTAGCCCAGGCCGTCGCCCGCGACATCCTCTATGAAGTGCGTCGCACCTACTCGCCGGGGCGAATCGGTTTTGGCGGTCAGAAGCTTCATCAGGACGTGGTCATTCTGCAGATTCAGCACTGGCTGGAAGAGCACTTTGCCGACAAGTTCCGCTTTGAAGACGTGGCCCGCGAGCACGGCATGAGCATTCGCAATTTCATGCGCCGCTTTCAGACCGCCACGGGCGACAAACCGCTGCATTACCTGCAACGGCTGCGGATCGAAACGGCGAAGGGATTGCTCTCGGGGACGCGCAAGAGCATCAAGACCATCAGCTATGAAGTGGGCTACGACGACGCCAGCTTCTTTGCCCGACTGTTCCGCCAGCACACCGAGCTGTCACCCAATCAGTATCGGCAACAGTTCGAGGGTCAGTGGGAGAAGCTATAAGCTATAAGCTATAAGCTGCAAGCTGCAAGCTGCAAGCTGCAAGCTGCAAGAGCCTGGGCTTTTAGCTTGCGGCTTGCAGCTTGAAACTTGCCGCTGCGACTAGGCCCTGTGCGCCCGCGAGAGGAACTCGTGGGATTGCATTTCCAGCAGACGGCTGAGGGTGCGCTGGAACTCGAACATCAACCGGCCGCCGGTGTACAGGTCCTTCAATTCGACCTCGGCCGAGATGATCAGCTTGACGTTGCGATCGTAGAACTCGTCGACCATGTTGATAAAGCGTCGGGCGATGTCGTCAGTGGCGACGTCCATCTGCTCGACGCCGCTGATCAGCACGGCATGGAAGATCTTGCCCAGCTCGATGTAGTCGTTCTGACTGCGCGGGCCGTCGCACAACTCACGGAAGTCGAACCACGCCACATCGTCACAGGTACGCAGCGCACGGATCTCGCGGTTTTCGATCATCAACACATCGTTTTCGATGGTTTCTGCGCAATCCGGAGTCAGCGCCTTGAAGCTTTTACGCAGGCTCTCCTGTGCAACTTCGTTAAGCGGGAAATGGAACAGTTCAGCCTGCTCCAGGTGACGCAGACGGTAATCGACGCCACTGTCGACGTTGACGATGTCGGTGTTCTGCTTGATCAGCGCGATGGCCGGCAGGAAACGCGCCCGCTGCAGGCCGTCCTTGTACAGGCCGTCCGGAACGATGTTGGAAGTGGCCACCAGCGTCACGCCATTCTTGAACAGCTCTTCCATCAGCGTGCCGAGGATCATGGCATCGGTGATATCGGAGACGAAAAACTCGTCGAAACAGATGACCCGCGCCTCGTCGGAAAACCGCCTGGCGATGATCGTCAGCGGGTTTTTCTCGCCCTTGAGGGTCTTCATCTCTTCGTGCACGCGCTTCATGAAGCGGTGGAAGTGCGTACGGACCTTGTCCTTGAACGGCAGCGCGTCAAAGAACGTATCGACCAGATACGTCTTGCCGCGGCCTACGCCACCCCAGAAGTACAGCCCCTTGACCAGCGTCTGCTCTTTCTTGCCGAACAGTTTGCCGAACAGGCCGGGCTTGCTGTCGTGAGCGGCGATCAGATCGTCGTACAGGCGCTGCAGATGACGCACAGCGTTTTCCTGCGCGGCATCGTGAAAGAAGTCCGGGCGTTTCAGATCAGCTTGATATCGTTCTAGGGGCGTCATAATTCGTTAGCAAGGCAACAAAAACGGGTCGTCACTGTAGCGACGACCCTGGGGATTGGCAATCAGTCCTGTTGAGGAGCGAGCGCCAGCTTGAGTGTTTCGATGGCACTGTCGCGCGCGGCAGCGTCGGCGAATACCGGACTGTCCGCCACACAGGCGCCGTCCAGCCACAGCGTGAAGCGATCGTCTTCGCTGCGCAGGTCCAGTTCGCCGCCCTGCTGCAACTGCTTGCTGACCACGCCTGCCGCCTTGCCATCGGCAAAATTGCGCGACAACAGCAACTGCTCGCCATCGGCTGCCAGCAGACGGAAACGGAAGCTGCCGTCGTCTTCACGGAAGCTGACGAAACGAGCGCCCTTGCTGGCCTTTTTCTTGCCGGTGTCGGCGTTCTGCACCACGGTACGGAACGACCGCAGGCCTACCGCCTCGCGCAGTTCCTCGAGGAACGGGGTGGCGACACGTCGGGCTTTCTGCGCACCAGCGAGCAGGATGTCTTCGAGATCGGCAGGACGCTCGATCAGCCCCAGATACTTTTCACGGGGCTCGCTCAGCTGTGCATCCAGCAACGTGAACAGACGATTCTTGGCTTCACCCCAACCCAGGCCCTGCAACAGGTCAGCGCGGAATTCGGCGCACTGCTCGGCCGTCGAGAAAGCCTGGTACAGGGTAAACAGGTGCGAGGTGTCCGGATCTTTCGCTTCGCCCGGCGCACGCGAGTCGGTGACGATGCGCGATATCGCGCTTTTCATGTCCTTGGCACCGCTGAACAACGGGATGGTGTTGTCGTAGCTCTTGGACATCTTGCGACCGTCCAGACCTGGCAGCGTAGCCACGCTCTCTTCGATCAGCGCCTCGGGCATGACGAAGAATTCCTTGCCATTGCCGAACAGGTGATTGAAACGCTGGCCGATGTCGCGGGCCATTTCAACGTGCTGAATCTGATCACGCCCTACCGGAACCTGATGCGCATTGAACATCAGGATGTCGGCAGCCATCAGCACCGGGTAGCTGTACAGCCCCATGGTGATGCCTGCATCCGGGTCTTCGCCACCTTCCACGTTCTTGTCCACCGACGCCTTGTAGGCGTGGGCGCGATTGAGCAGCCCCTTGGCCGCGACGCAGGTGAGCAACCAGGTCAGTTCCGGGATTTCAGGAATGTCCGACTGGCGATAAAAGGTCACACGATCAACGTCCAGCCCCGCTGCCAGCCAGGTCGCGGCGATTTCCAGACGCGAGCGCTGAATGCGCAGCGGGTCATCGCATTTGATCAACGCGTGGTAGTCGGCCAGAAAATAGAACGAGTCGAAATCGCTCTGACGGCTGGCGACAATGGCCGGGCGAATGGCGCCCGCGTAGTTGCCCAGATGGGGAGTGCCGGTGGTCGTGATACCGGTCAGGATACGAGTGGTCATGGCAGGTCGCTTATCAATAGGATGCAATACGGGCTGCAATCAGCTGGAAAGTCGCGGCAGGAGCAGATCTTTCAGATCAGTCAGCTTGCCGTGAAAAAAGTGTCCGCATTCTGCCACTTTCAGCAGCTCATGGGGACGTTGCAACGCAGCGGACCATGCATAGACCGTCTCGGGATCGATCACTTCGTCGTTCTCGGGCTGAATGATCGTCAGCGGGCAAGCCTTGGGCAGTACGCTCTGGTCCTCGAGGCGCGAGGCCGCAGCCGCAATCAGAAACACGTGCGTGAGCTTTTCACCCTGCGCTTCAAGCCTGCCACCCAGGTTTGCAGCAACGTAGCCGCCAAAGGAAAATCCGAACAGGGTCATCGGCAGATCAGGATGTTGCGCCCGCAGCCATTGGGCGGCAGCCTGGGCATCATCGATCTCGCCCGGCCCGGCAACCGAGGTACCGGCACTGGCACCGACGCCGCGATAATTGAAGCGCAACGTGATCAAACCCTGATCGCGTGCGGTACGCTGCAACGTCGAGACGACTTTATTGAGCATCGTTCCGCCCTGTATCGGGTTAGGATGGCAGATCAGTGCAACACCTCGGGCGTCGGGGACGTCCTGATACAGCGCTTCGAGCTGGCCTTCAGGGCCATCGATAAATAATGGGGTTTCACGCATGAGCAAAACAGAACTCCGTGACCTCGAAATGGGTCGACTCGTCTAGCTGATTGTCTGCGGCATGCATATCAACGATACGTCGCGGGTATACAGCGCAGGTTCGAGCCGTTAACGTAAAGCAAAGCCGTTTATAGAGGAAGGACTCGTGGAACACTCGCTCTTAGTCTGGTTGTTGCCGACGCTCGCCCTGGTGGCCGGTGTCGTCATTGGTTTTCTGGTGGCACGCCTGCTGCCCAACACCGTTCCGAACAGCACCCAGCGCCAGCTGGATGACATTCAGGAGCGTTTCGACGCCTATCAGAACGAGGTAGTCACGCACTTCAACAGCACGGCCAATCTGGTCCAAAAGCTTTCACAGAGCTATCAGGACGTTCAGGAACACCTTGCCGAGGGCGCCAACCGTCTGGCTCTCGACGAGCTGACCCGCCAACGCCTGCTGGCCGCCCTGCACCCTGAGGCCAATCATGCGCACCGCGATCATCGCGACCGCCTGACCCCGCCACGCGACACTGAAACACCCAAGGATTACGCCCCCAAGTCGCCCAATACCCCGGGCATGCTGGACGAGCATTACGGCTTGAAGAAGTAAGCTTTCGCAGCCACACAAAAAGCCCGCCGCAGAGATTGTCTGCGGCGGGCTTTTTTGTGGCCTACCCCTTCGCGAGCAAGCTAAGCGAAGAGGCTAGTGCAGGCGCTGGAAACCATTGGTCATTCACGCCTGCATGCGTATCAGATCGCGCCGCGGCTGCGCAGCAGATCCAGCACCTGCCTGACGCTTTCTTCCACGTTGAGTGTCTGCGTGTCGATCACCAGATCGGCATTCAGCGGCACGTCATACGGGAAGGACTCGCCAGGAATGTTGTCGCCGTCGGCGGCATACAGACCCTGTGGATCACGCTCGCGGCAGACCGTTGGCGACGCCTGTACATAGACGGTGAGCAGGCGATCCTTGCCGATCAGCGCCTTGGCGCGCTCACGCCCTTCGGCATCCGGCGCAACGAATGCGGCCAGGGTCAGCAGGCCGGCTTCGTTGAACTGACGCGCCACATGAGCAGCACGGCTCCAGTTCTCGGTACGACCTGCACGATCCTGTGGCAAGCCCTTGTTCAGGTCATGACGCAGGTTCTGACCGTCCAGCACATAGACCGCACGGCCCATGTCGAACAGCTTGCGCTCGACCGCATAGGCCAGCGTGCTTTTGCCCGCGCCGGACAGGCCGCTGAACAACACGGTGGCCGGTTGCTGACCGAAGCGCTGCGCGCGCTCTTCGGTGGAGACGTGAGCCAGTTCGCCATGGTGCTGCGAGCCGCCACCTGAAACCGGCTTGGCGATGATCATGCCCGCCGCAACGGTGCCATTGGTCAAACGATCGATGACGATGAACGAACCCGTGGTGCGGTTGCTGCTGTAGCCGTCCAGCGCAATGGGCGCATCGAGGCTGACCTTGACGCGGCCGATCTCGTTCAACTGCAACGAGCTGGCAGGGCCTTCCTCCAGTGTGTTCACATCGACCCGATGGGTGATGCTGGCAATCGAGCCTGGCACATAGCTGGTGGCGCGCTTGATGTCGTACTTCTTGCCCGGCAACATCGGCTCTTCGGCCATCCACACCAGCATGGCATCGAACGCATCGCTGACCTGCGGAACGTTGTCGGCATGTACCAGCAGGTCACCACGGGAAATGTCGATCTCGTCTTCCATGGTCAGTGTCACCGCCTGACCCGGCCCCGCCTGCTCCAGCTCGCCTTCAAAGGTGACGATGGACTTCACACGGCTGCTCTTGCCCGACGGCAGCACGACGATCTCGTCGCCCTTGTGCACGATGCCGCTGGCCAGCGTACCGGCGAAGCCACGGAAGTTCAGGTTCGGGCGGTTGACGTACTGCACCGGGAAACGCAGGTCCGCGTAGTTGCGGTCGCTGGCGATTTCGACCGTTTCGAGAATTTCCATCAGCGACTGGCCGGTGTACCACGGCGAACGCTCGCTCTTGTTCACCACGTTGTCGCCCTTGAGCGCCGACATCGGCACAAAAGCCATGGTGGTCGGCTTGAACGCGATGCCCTCGGCAAACTTCAGGTAATCGGCCTTGATCGACTCGAAAACGCTTTCATCGAAGCCGTTGAGGTCCATCTTGTTGATGGCGACGACGATATGCTTGATGCCCAGCAGCGAGGCGATATAGCTGTGACGACGGGTCTGGGTCTGCACGCCATAGCGCGCGTCCACCAGAATGATCGCCAGGTCGCAGGTCGACGCACCGGTGGCCATGTTGCGGGTGTACTGCTCGTGGCCCGGAGTGTCGGCGATGATGAACTTGCGCTTGGCCGTGGAGAAATAGCGATAAGCGACATCGATGGTGATGCCCTGCTCCCGCTCGGCCTGCAGGCCATCCACCAGCAACGCCAGATCGACGTCATCACCCGTGGTACCGGACTTCTTCGAGTCACGGGTGATGGCTTCCAGATGATCTTCGTAGATCATCTTGGAGTCGTGCAGCAAACGCCCGATCAGCGTGCTCTTGCCGTCATCGACGTTGCCACAGGTAAGAAAGCGCAGCATTTCCTTGCGTTCGTGCTGGCCCAGATAGGCGAGGATGTCCTCGCTGATCAAATCAGATTGGTGACTCATAGCGGTTGAGCTCCAAGCTGTAAGCTTCAAGCGGCAAGCTTGTCGGCGTACAGCTATTCAGAAATTTTGTTGATCAGCCCGCACAGCATTTTCGAGAGCTCGCGGGTTTCAGTAATCAATGCTGCTGCAACTGCCTCAGGGATATAACCGATTTCACTGCCGATCATGAGCTGAGTTCTCAGCTCGCCGCACGAGGCTTTCGCAATATACAAAAAGCGACACTTGTCCTTGGCAGTGAATCGCTCCATGCCCTCAGCAATATTGCTTGGTACCGACAAACCAGAGCGTGTGATCTGGCTTCTGAAAGCCAGATCAGGGCAAGACGCCGTTTGCCTGTAGAGAATGACCGCCAGCGCCTTTGCTCTTTGCCATACCAAGAGTCTCTCGAAGTCCATTTCGATCCCCTGCTTTTAATTTTCTTCTAGCTTGCCGCTTGAAGCTAAAAGCTGCTCCTTAGAAATAACCCTGACGTTTCTTTTCTTCCATCGAGCCAGCGCCGTCATGGTCAATGACCCGGCCCTGGCGCTCGGAAGTTCGCGTCAGCAACATTTCCTGAATGATGTCGGTCAGGCTGGTCGCTTCGGACTCGACAGCACCGGTCAGCGGGTAGCAGCCGAGGGTGCGGAAACGGACCTTTTTCTTGACGATGCGCGACTTCTCTTCATCGGTGAGATGCTCGAGGATGCGCTCGTCGTCGATCATGATCAGCGTGCCGTTCTTCTCGATAACGTCGCGCTCGGCGGCGAAATACAGCGGCACGATCGGGATGCCTTCAAGGTAGATGTACTGCCAGATGTCCAGCTCGGTCCAGTTGGAGAGCGGGAACACACGGATCGACTCACCTTTGTTGACGTTGCCGTTGTAGACGTTCCACAGCTCGGGACGCTGGTTTTTCGGGTCCCAGCGGTGCTTGCTGTCGCGGAACGAGTAGACGCGTTCCTTGGCCCTGGACTTTTCTTCGTCGCGTCGGGCGCCGCCAAAGGCGGCGTCGAAACCATGCTTGTCGAGCGCCTGCTTCAGGCCCTCGGTCTTCATGATGTCGGTGTGTTTGGCGCTACCATGGGTGAACGGGTTGATGCCCTGTGCCACGCCATCGGGGTTGATGTGGGTGATCAGGTCCAGGCCCATTTCCTCGACCATCTGGTCGCGAAAGCGATACATCTCCTGGAATTTCCAGCGGGTATCGACGTGCATGACCGGGAATGGCAGTTTACCGGGGAAGAATGCCTTGCGCGCCAGGTGCAGCATCACGGCCGAATCTTTGCCGATCGAGTACAGCATCACCGGGTTATCGAACTCGGCGGCGACCTCGCGGATGATGTGGATGCTTTCCGCCTCCAGCTGTTTCAGATGCGTCAGTTTGTCAACCATGGCTACTCACGGATTGCGTTCGTTATGGACCGGGAAACCCCGGGGCGGCCAGCGGGCCGTATTCGAGCCGCGCACTTTAACATGCGTGATATCGCTAATCAGCGATGCAACTAGATCGAAACGATCTATGCATATGCCCTGCTGTTTGATCGTTCAAATCGGGTTCGGACAGTCGATAAAGATATGTTCGAGCGCAAAGCGCCGCGCCAGGTAGTCGCCCAGTGCCTGAACGCCATAGCGCTCGGTGGCATGATGGCCGGCGGCGATGAAGCTGATGTCGTTCTCTCGTGCGCTATGAAACGTCTGCTCCGACGCTTCACCACTGAGGAACAGATCGACGCCCTCAAGCACCGCCTGATCGATGTAGTTCTGACCGCCACCCGTGCACCAGCCGACACGGCGAATCATCTGACTGCCTTCGATGAGCAATGGCTCACGCCCCAGCGCGTCCTGCACGCGACGAGCGAAATCCCGCGCAGTCATGGGTTCGGACAGCGAACCGATCAGCCCGACCACGCGCGGGTTTTCGGGGTCCAGAGGACCTTCGACCGTGATGTCCAGTTGACGCGCCAGTTGCACGTTGTTGCCCACCTCGGGATGCACATCCAGCGGCAGGTGGTAGGCCAGCAGGCTGATGTCATGCTTGAGCAAGGTTTTCAGGCGACGCTGCTTCATGCCGACGACACACGGGTTTTCGCCCTTCCAGAAATAACCGTGATGGACCAGAACCAGATCAGCCTGAGCGTCGACGGCCGCGTCCAGCAGGGCCTGACTGGCCGTCACGCCACTGACGATGCGCATGACTTGCGGCCGCCCTTCGACCTGCAGGCCATTGGGGCAGTAATCCTGAATCCGGGCACTGTTCAGATAGCGGTCGGCTTCTTCGACCAGGGTGCTCAGGGCAACAGCCATAAAAGACTCCTAAATATGCAGTTCAGAGCTGCGTTGTACTCGTATAATGCCCGCCATTATGGCGCACCCGTGGCAAAACTTTCTGCGCCCGCAACCATCAGGACTTGTTAAATGTTCAAGGCACTGCGTTTTTTCGGCTGGCCATTGCTGGCTGGCGTGCTTATCGCCATGCTGATTATTCAGCGCTACCCGCAGTGGGTCGGTCTGCCGAGCCTGGATGTCAATCTGCAACAGGCCCCACAGACCACCAATGTCATGCAAGGTCCGTCTTCCTATGCCGACGCGGTCATTGCCGCAGCGCCCGCGGTGGTCAACCTCTATACCACCAAGATGGTCAACAAGGGCAACAACCCGCTTTTCGAAGACCCGCAGTTCCGACGTTTCTTCGGCGATAACACGCCCAAGCAGAAGCGTATGGAATCGAGCCTGGGTTCTGGCGTCATGATGAGCCCCGAAGGCTACATACTGACCAACAACCACGTCACCACCGGCGCGGACCAGATCGTGGTCGCGCTCAAAGACGGCCGCGAAACCATTGCCCGGGTCATCGGCAATGACCCGGAAACCGACCTGGCGGTGCTCAAGATCGACCTGAAAAACCTGCCGGCGATTACCATCGCGCGCTCTGACAGCATCCGCATAGGCGACGTGGCACTGGCGATCGGCAACCCGTTCGGCGTCGGCCAGACCGTGACCATGGGCATCATCAGTGCCACCGGGCGCAATCAATTGGGCCTCAACACCTACGAAGACTTCATTCAGACCGATGCGGCCATCAACCCGGGTAACTCGGGCGGTGCGCTGGTAGACGCCAGCGGCAATCTGATCGGTATCAATACCGCGATCTTTTCCAAGTCCGGCGGCTCGCAGGGCATCGGCTTCGCCATTCCGACCAAGCTGGCCATGGATGTCATGAAGTCGATCATCGAGCACGGTCAGGTCATTCGTGGCTGGCTGGGCATCGAAGTTCAACCCCTGACCCAGGAACTGGCCGAATCCTTCGGGCTGAAGGATCGTCCAGGCATCGTCGTGGCGGGCATCTTCCGCGACGGACCGGCGCAGAAAGCCGGACTGCAACTGGGTGACGTGATCCTGAGCATCAATGGCGAACCTGCCGGCGACGGGCGTCGCTCGATGAACCAGGTGGCGCGCACTAAACCCAAGGACAAGATTGCGATCGACGTAATGCGCAACGGCAAGGAAATGCGCCTGAGCGCCGAAGTCGGCCTACGCCCACCACCCGCCCCGACACCCGTCGCAGCACCGGAGTGACGCCAGCACCTGGAAGTGCGGTACAGCGCGGATCTGTGACGCCGGGAATAAAAGGTGTCCGGGCTTCTGCCAGAAGCGCGTGAGAGCGAGGTGTTTTCGGGCGATGTGAAACACTCACACAGGGCCGGGGTGTTTTCGAGCTATGTGGATTACTCACACAGGTCGGCTGTGTTTCGAGCCATGCGAATGCCCTGCGGCACTGATGACCTTGTGGGAGC